>NZ_JADWYQ010000062.1 GCF_022414575.1 Streptomyces sp. MUM 178J
TCGGACAACTCCAGCGGCAACGGCTTCGGACCAGGCATCGCTCTACCCTATAACCGCAAGCGAACTACCGACTCAGGACACTACCGGGCATTGACGGGCCAGCACGCTTCGGCGCACGCATCAGCGCCCTCCCGGGCCGTCCTCGGGCCGTGGAAGGGCGCTCAATGGTGACCAACGTCGACAACCGCCGACAGCTCAGCAGCAGGTCAGGGCGTTGATCGATGAGGCGGCCGCAGGTCACCGCCACCGGTGGTCAGTTGTGGCTGTGCTGAGTGAGCGGCCATCGCACGGGCAATTGGCCAGCAGGCACTTTGGCATGCACTGGTGCTGCTCCACTCCACAGAACACAGAGGCAGCGTGGCTGAGGCCGGTGGGGGTGCAGGGAGGCACACGCGTGCCTGGTCGGTCGGCGCGCCCGCCGTCGTGGCTGGCTGTCGTCGGTTGAGGTTCAGGCGGCCCATATAGAAGGTGTCCGATGTCGGCCAACCGGCCGGTGCGGTGATCGGCCCTGGGCCGTCTCTGGGCCGTGCGAGGGCGCCCGAGGCCACCCAACGACGACCGACAGTGACAGACGCCGCACCCGTCAGCAGCGAACCCCCAGGTCAGAGCCCCCCGACCATACTGGTTTCCGCCAGGGGGTGGCCGTCGGGCAAGATGGGGTGTTTCTCACCGCGGCGGTAGCTGAAGTGGCTCGTGGTGGTGCCAGATGAGGTATCGGTCCTCGCGGCGCAGTTCGGCGGAGCCCCACTCGATGCGCATGACGCCCTGAGTCATGGAGCATGCATAGGCAACGAGTACGAGCTTGATGTCCTCTGACAACAGGGCGAGGTCGGGATGGGGTTCTTGCTCGTCCAACTCGTCGAGGCCCAGGTCGAAGGCTTGTTGCATGGGCTCGGGGCCGTGCCGGCGTATCAGGTCGGCTCGGAAGCCTGTGGCGCGGCGCAGTCGTGCTGCCGTGACGGGAACGTCCTTCTTCGCGTAGCGGAGCGGATAGATCACATGGTCGCCAAGGATCATGAGCGTTCGTCCCTGTAAGCGCACAGGCGTGGCCGCGGGGAGCGAGGCGAGGCCCACTTCCAGTTCCTCGTACTGCGCGGCGTATAGGCCGTGTCCGTATGCCTCCAGGGTCTGGGTCTGTACTCCCTCGTGGCCGTTACGGGCTCGGGTATGGGCTCGAGCCAAGCTGGCGGGGATCAGGTCGGCCAACGGGCCGGCGGCGTCGCCGAAGGTCTTCTCGGCCCACCCTGTCACCGTTGCCATTGCCTACCGCCCTTCCCCCTTGTGGCACCTGAGCGCCGAGCAGCATTCAACGAAACCGTGCAGGCTGGGTGTGAGCCGCGCAAGAGGGCATCCGGCGCATGGCCAGGCGCAGGGTGCCCGGCATTGGTTGCGTCGGGCGACAGGAGGCCGTCAGTGGTGGGCCGTACGCTGCTGCCATGCGCAGAGGAGCGATCACACAGGGGTCCGTACTCAAGGCCATCGCGGAGTATGACGTGTTGGGGCGGGATGAGTTCCTGGCGAGGTACGGCTTCCGAGAGGCCCGGTCGTATGTGGTGGTGCATGAGGGGCGGGAGTATGACTCCAAGGCCATAGTCGGCGTGGCGCACCAGTGGGATCAGGGGCGAGCCCTCAGGCCTGACGAGTTCAGCGGGGGCAAGGAGCACGCCGTGGCGTGGCTGAAGCGGGCTGGTTTCCAGGTCAAGGCCGTCAAGAACCCCGACTGGGCTCGGGACGAAATCATCCTCGCCTGTCAGCTCGTGATGGAGAGCGACTGGAAGGGGCTGGACGCTCAGGACGCCAGGGTGGTCGAGCTGTCAGGCCTGCTCCAGCTGCTTCCCATCCACGCCGAGGCCGAACGCAACGAGAAGTTTCGCAATCCCAACGGAGTGGCGCGCAAGACGTTCGACATCGCCACGCGGCATCCCGAGTACCAGGGCAAGCCCACCAACGGCGGCGCCCTCGACGTTGCGGTGCTGAGGGAGTTCCTCGCCCGGCCCGACGAGATGACCGAGGTCGCTCGGCTCATTCGGCAGGGCATCGCGGCCGGCGAGCTGCAGAGCCTTGCGCCGACCGAGGACGAGGAGTTCGACGACTACAGCGCCCCTGAGGGGCGGTTGCTGATGCGACGGCATCACGCTCGCGAGCGGAACAAGGGCCTGCGGAAGAAGAAGATCGCTTCTGTGACTCAGCGCGGTGGGCGGCTGGCGTGCGAGGCGTGTGGGTTCGACTTCGAGGAGGTCTACGGCGACCGCGGTGCCGGGTACATCGAGTGCCATCACGTCGTGCCGTTGCACGAAGCAGGCGAGGGGCGTACCAAGCTCAGCGATCTCGCCCTCATATGTGCCAACTGTCACCGCATGATCCACCGGCGTGCGCCATGGCCGACCCCCGCGGAGCTGCGGACCTCCATCGAGCGGAAGCACGCATCCGACAGGCGTGCCGCGGAAGCCATTGGACGGCCACGTCGGGCAGCTGACGAGCAGATGCCGAAGCCGTGATCTGACATCTACTGCTGACATCAACGTCGGCGCACAGAGGCAGTCCCAGAGGACTATGGGCGTGATCCGTGGCCGAGGCCGCCAGGGCGCTCAGCCGCCTCCGGGCGAACTTACAAGCAGATGTCGGCGGTTCGAAACCGTCCGCGCCCACCAGTCCGACCAAGCATCCGATCGACAAAGACCCAGGCCAGCGCATTGGCTGCCTGGGTCTTTCGTCGCTCTGGACGGTCCACCCACACTGTCCCTACGCTCTGGCTACACCTCGACTACGGGCCCTCGTCTCCTAAAAACCTCCTAAACGATCACGGCGTTCGTGCAGGTCAGCACACATAAGAAGAGCCGCCCCTCCCCAATCAGGGAGGGGCGGCTCAGCGCCGGGACCCCGAGGGGGCCACTCCTGGTGCCCCCGGCGCGCCCTGCGGGCTCACCTCGGGATGAGGCGAGCGTCCATATAGTTGAAACTTGCAGCGACATACTTGGCGTGATCCATATACGGAGGAAGACATTCCGGTAACCGGCAGGGAACTGACATCCGAGCCCCGGTCGGCCTGCGCGGGGGCTACGGGCCGGCCGGGGCCGTGGTGCCTGCCCGCCGCCGCTTCGCCGTAGTCGCAGCAGCGGGCAGGGGCTCAGCGCCCGCGGGGGCGAAGCATGCCCGGGTCCCGGCGGGCTTTCAGCAGCAGTTGACATTCCTCGCCAGTACCGAACTCGCCATCGTGCCAGAACACGGACGTGACGGGGCCGATGATCTGGGTGCCGGCAGCCAGGCGCTCGCCAACTGCAGAGCGGGCGAGTTCGATGGCCTGGTCTCGGGTGGGGGTTGCTGTGGATACCTGCCGTTGTCCACGTCCAAGACCGGGAGCAAGCCCCGCCTTCGACGCGATCGCGATAACCGCCACCAACCGCGGACAGTGGCGTCCCGCCATGGACCCCCGTCAAAGAAACAGGCCCTGGCCGAGCTGAGGACACGGCCGTTCCACGGATCACTGCCCATGGGGTGTGCGGCGCTTGGCGCGAGTGGCCCCGGGTCGTGGCCGCGACTGTCAGTGGATGAAGCTGAAGCTGCGCCAGGGGCCCGCGCCCGGGGCGGTGACGTCGGAGAGGGAGGCCGGGACGTAGATCGAACCGCCGGTGCAGTCCCGGGTGGTGTAGAGCTTCACGTCCACGGAGGTGGTGTTCTCCACGGAGACCGCGCCGGCCGGGGGAAAGCGGTGGCAGCCCTTGACCGAGGGGTTGGTGACCGCGATGTGGCGGTGGCGGGCCGTTTCGAACGCGAACGTGCCCACGGCGCTGCGGCCGAGGCCGGAGCAGCCCGCGGCGGTGGCGAGGGTGAGGAGGGCCGCCCCGGCGGCGAGGGCGCGATGCCGGTACCGGTGGGAGGTCGCGGACATGGGCGGTCCTCGTCTCTGCGGGAAGGTCCTGACGAGGCCACCCTGCCCGGTCCGGCCGGGCGTGGCATCCGGGGGAGGCCGGTCGGGGGAGTGGAGCACACCAGGGTGGCGCCGGGGCGGGCTGCCGGAAGTGCTCACCACGCCGCGTGTCGCCGGGGCGGGCGTCGCGGACCGCGCTCAGCAGCCGCTCAGTAGTAGCTCTTCGCGCCGTCCAGGAGTTCGCGGATCGCGTCCGCGTGACCCGCGTGCCGCGCCGTCTCCTCGATCATGTGGAGGAGCATCCAGCGCAGGCTGGCGGCGGAGGACGTGAAGTCCGGGTGCCGGCCCACGTCGTCGAGGGAGTGGCGGGCGACGATCTCGTTGGAGGTCGCGCACTGCTGCCGGTACTCGTCGAGGAGCCGGGGCAGCGGGATGCCGTCGACCTTCATGTCGGCGTCCTCGTCCTCCAGCCCGGGGTTCCGCGGCGGGTGGCCGAGGAAGAGGGCCTCGAACCACATGTGTTCGACCCAGCGCAGATGGGAGACCAGTCCGGCCATCGTCATCAGCGGGGAGTCGGGCAGGACGGCACGGTGCGCGTCCTCCTCGGAGAGGTTCTCGCACTTGAAGTGGATGATCGCGCGCTGCATGTCCAGCCAGCCGACCAGCTGGGTCCGTTCGTCCGCCGTGAAGGGAGGCCGGCTGCGGGGTGGGAGCTCCGTCATGGGCTGCGACGGTACTCGCGTCTCCGGCCTGCCGCACCGGCATTTCCGCGGTCGCGGATGCTCACCCGGACGGGCGAGCACCGGTGGTCGGCCGTCCGGGGCGGGCGGAGCGTGGAGGCATGGCAGGCACCTCGCCTTAGGGCGTACCTCGGCATCCGCCCCACGGCCCGGTCCACGGCCCGGTCCGCGACCTCGACGCGGCCGGCGGCCGGATGTCCGGCGGGACCCTGTTCGCGGGTGTGCTGATGCTCGTCTCAGGTGTGATCGCCATGCTCCGGGGAGGGGGTCGTCGGGATCTCCATCGGGAGCTTCGTGGTCTGGGTGCTGTGCATGGACCGCACGGCAGCCTGCTCGGCCGCCTGAAGAGCGGCGGGGCACACTGGAGGCATGTGCCGCAGTATCAAGACTCTCCGTCCGCCGGCCCTCCCCGGAGAGGCCACCGACGAGGACGTCCGAGCCGCAGCCCTGCAGTTCGTCCGCAAGGTCTCCGGCTTCCGCGCGCCCGCCGCGCACAACCGCGAGGTCTTCGACCGGGCCGTCGACGAGGTCGCCGAGGCGACGGCTCGGTTGCTCGACGGCCTGGAGGTGCGTGGGAGCGGAGCCGCGCGGAGTCCTGCTCAGGCCACGGGCTCGGCGGCCCGCCTGGCAGACGCGGGCTGACGGGAAGCCGCCTGCGCGGGGACGGCGGCCGCCGCGGTCCCCGACGCCGGGGCTGAGGCCGAGTCCGTCGAGGGGTCCGACGCGTAGCCGGCGGCCGACGCGTAGCGGGCGGCCACCGCGGTCGCGGAGGACGGCGCCGGGCGGCGGCGTACGACATACGCTGCCAGCGCGCCCGCCGCGAACAGCGCGAGAACGGAGACCGCCGCGCCGACCCAACTCGCGCCCAGCCACTGGCCGCCGAAGTATCCGAGGCCCACGCTGTACGCCGCCCACACCACGCCGGCCAGCGCCGACCAGGGCAGGAAGTCCCGCACCCGGCGGCGCGCCGCGCCCGCACCCAGGGAGACCACAGAACGCCCCGCGGGCGCGAAGCGCGCTATCACCACGAGCGCGCCGCCGCCACGGCCGAGGGCGGTGCCGAGACGTTCCTGCGCACGGGTCAGCCGGCGCGAACGGGCGATCGCGCGGTCCAGCCGGTCACCGCCGCGCCAGGCCAGCCGGTACGCCATCAGATCGCCGAGCACGGACGCGGCCGCCGCGCACACCAGGAGTACCAGCAGCGAGGGAATCTCGTACGGCGCGGAGGCCGAACCCGCCGCCGCGGCCGTCGCCGCCGTGATCACGAGCACGCCGCTGGGCAGGACGGGCAGAAAGACATCCAGGAGCACGGACAGGGCCACGACCGCGTAGATCCACGGGCTGCCGGTCAGCGACCCCACACTTTCCAGCACCTGTTGACTCCCCGAGGCAGAAAGAACGCCGCGACGTCGCGGGGGAGCGGCAGGGGCGGCATGACGGCTACACAGCGTACGCCGGGGGTCTGACAAGAGATCGGCAGGGGGTGGCGGTTGTGGCGCGCGTCACTTCCGCCGGGGGTGGGGAGGGCGAAGCCGAGATGCCGCTCCCGAGGAGAAGGGGTGGCCACACGCCGGATGCCCGGACCCCGACGGGGGTCCGGGCATCCGGCGTGTGGACGTCGGGCGTGCCGATGCCATGCGGGCGTCGGGCGTGCGGACTCAGGTGCGCGGACGTCGGGAGTGCGGGCGTCTGACGTTCAGGTGCCTGATGTCCAGGTGCCTGAGGTTCAGGCGTTTGACGTTCAGGCGTCTGAAGTGCGTGCGCCGGTCACGCGGCGACCGGCGACGCCGGCTTCCGCTTCTCCGGCTCCTCCTGTCCGGCGGCGCCCCGCGCAGTGAGGACGCGGTCCAGCGCCAGTGCGCCCGGGCCCGTGAAGACCAGCAGCAGGAGGGCCCAGCAGAACAGCGCGGACGCCTCGCCGCCGTTCTGCAGGGGGAACAGGCCCTCCGGCTGATGGACGCTGAAGTACGCGTACGCCATCGAGCCCGAGGCGATGAACGCCGCGCTGCGCGTGCCCAGTCCGAGCAGCACCAGCCCGCCGCCGACGAGCTGGATCACCGCCGCGTACCAGCCGGGCCAGGCGCCGGCGGGGACGGTCGCGCCGCTGCCGCCCATGCCGCCGAGGATCCCGAAGAGGGAGGCGGCCCCGTGGCAGGCGAACAGCAGTCCGACGACGATCCGGAACGCGCCGAGCGCATACGGCCGGGCTTGGTCGAGTCGCGTGGGCAGGGTGCGGTTGGGCATGGGGGTCCTTCGGGTCTGGGGACGTGAGCCGGCGAAGAACCTCAGGTTAGGCAGGCCTAATCAATGCTTGCAAGTTCAACATCTGAGAATTCGATGAGAGACCGTTCGGATTCCGCTTCCGCGCGTCCGGGGGCCTGCGCGGGTACGCCGAGCCGTCCTTGCTGCCGGGCCGGGGCGCCCGTGCGGCCGAGGGCTCGCAGGGCGGCCCGCGCCACCGCGTCCGCGTCCGCCAGCGTCACCGAGTCCACGCCCGGCCGCGCCCCCGCGGCCGTCACCCAGTGCACGCCCTCTGTCGGCACCCCGATGGCGAAGCGCCGCGGGTGCACGCGCCCCTGACGGTCGACCAGGCGGTACGGGCGCGCCGAGACGTCCAGCCCTCCGGTCTCGTAGCCGTCGATCGCATGTGGCCGGCACTGACCGGTCTTCAGCAGCCGGCTGAGCAGCTCATCGCACGTCCTGCGCAGATCGGGCTCCGGCAGCCGGGCCTCGACCAGCGTCGTCGCGGTCACCGACGATCCGGGCACATCGGGCGACTCGGCGGTGAACGCCCCCTCGGGAGCCGCCCTCGACATCCCGACCGTCATCCGCGGGCCCACCACCTCCAGCACGCCCGCCTCGATCAGCGCCGTCATCTCCTCGATGCGACGGCGCGGCGGGCCGATGGACAGAAAGGCGTTCAAGGGCGTGTACCAGCGGTCCAGATGGTCACGGTGCGAGGAGCCGGAGAGCCCCGCATGGTCGACGATCAGCCGGAGTTCGTTGCGGATGTCGCGCAGCACGTCGAGCGCGGCCTTCAGCGGGCCCGCCACATTGCCGAGCGAGGCCTGCGCGGCGTCCGCGCGCAGCCGGTCCAGCAGCCAGGCGCGGTGCCCGGCGGGGGAGTGGAACGTCACCCCCGCGTGCGGGCGCGCCAGCCGCTCCCAGCTCCAGCGGTCCGCCTCGGCGAACCCGAACTCCTCCAGTACGGCCGCCTCTTCGGCGCTCCCGTGCGGCGCGGCCACAAAGCGCTCCCGAAAGCGCTTCCTGAGGCTGTCCTTGGGGCTGTCCTTGGGGCCCTCCCGGAAACACTCCCGGCGGCCCTCGCGGAAGGCGCGGCCCGCCGGGTCGGCGGAACGGGCGAGCAGCGCCTCGTAGTGGACTGTCTCCACCTCCTTCGCCACCAGAGGCCATATCTCCGCGAGGAAGTCCGGCGGATCGCCCGCGTCCGCCTGCGCGCGGAAGGCCGCGATCACCCGGGGGGTGAGCACGACCGGCTCATGCCGTCCCGAAGGGCCCTTGGCGTTGTCCCCGCGTGCCTGGTACGGGACGCCGCGCCGGGAGCCCGCGTACAGCTTCGGCTCGCGCCCCGAGGGACGGTAGACGAGCGCGCCGTCCCGCTCCTCGTACGAGCCGCCGCGGCCCGTCGTCAGCAGCGCCATATGGTCGAAGAAGCTGAGGCCGAGACCGCGCAGCAGAACCGGTTCGCCCGGGGCGATGCCCGACAGGTCGAGATCGGCGGGGTTCGCCGGGCCGAAATAGCGCAGCCGGTGGTGGCGCGCGGCGTAGTCGGCGAGATGCGCCTCCGACTGACGGGAGACGACCGGGAGATGGCCCTGCGCCAGGACCACCGCGCGCAGACCGGTCAGGACGGCGCCGTTGTCGAGGGCGAGGGTCTGGGGCGGGGCCTCGGGACCGTGCGGATCGACCGTGCGGTCGTCCTCCAGCCGTACGGCCCTGGCCCGGTGGACCCGCACCGTCACCGTGTCCGGCGCCAGGCCGACCGTCCGCAGGAGCGCCCACTCCAGATAGCGGCCGTAGCAGGCGCGCGTCGGATAGTCGTCCGGACCGATCCGCTCGTCCGGGTGCTGCTCCCCGGCCCACTCGTACAGGCTGGGACCGGGGCGCACCGGGCCCTCGCAGGCCACGCTCCGGTCCGTGAACAGGGTCACCTGGGAAGCGACCGTGTTCATCAGCAGCTCGGCCGACTGGTCGGTGCGCCAGACCCGGCCGGGTCCCGGCGGCGCGGGGTCGACCAGATGGACCGTCAGGGGGACGTTTGGGGCGAGTTCCGGGACGGAGGCGCAGAGCCGTTCGAGTACGGAGGCGCCGCGGGGGCCCACCCCGACGATCGCGATCGCGAGGCCGCCGCCCGCCTCGGCCGTGGGCCCGGGCTCTCCGTGCGTCCATGTGGAGGTCGATGCGGCGGGCTTGTACATCCCTGCCGCAGGGCCGCTCGGTGGGGAGTCGCCGGCCGGACCGGACGTGCGGCGCGGAGCGGCTGTGCGCTGGTGCGGTACTGCGGGCTGTGCGGGACGTACGTCGTGCGCGTCGTCGAACAAGACCGTGACTCCCGGGGCTGTGGCGAGTGGAACCGGATCGTCCGCCTCATCATGCCGTTGCGGCCCCCGAAGTCGAACCCCTGGGCAGAACCCCTGACGGAGCCCGTGTGGAGCTCTGGTGGATCGTGTGAACCTGGTGTCAGGGTCTCACCCTCCGCTGAGCGACGGATCGCGGTGCGCAGTCAACTCGCGTTCCTCCGCCGTCGCCAGCCGCGCGCCCGCGCCATGGCCGGATTCGTTCCTTCTCGCGCCGCCGCCCGCCCCGCCGCCGGTTCCGCCGCCGGGCGCGCCGACGGCGAACCGCGCCTGGTCCAGCCGGAGCGAGGCGGCGCGCCCGCGCAGCGCCAGCGTCATCAGCTGGTTGCCGAACCACGGCCCGCCCGTGCGCCGCCAGTCGACCGGCGGCCGTCCGGCCCTGCCGTGTCGGGCCAGCGCCCGGCCCAGCCGCCGGCCCGCCCGGCTCCAGCCGAAGCGGAAGCCGAGCCGCAGTATGGCGTGGATGGCGTTGTGCACCGGCGAGCACGTCAGCTGGAACACCTGCGCCTGCGGACCGGGGCGGCCCGCCGGGTGCGCCGAGTCGGCCGGGTGCGCCGAGTCGGCCAGGTGTGCCGAGTCGGCCAGGTGTGCCGAGTCGGCCAGGTGTGCCGAGTCGGCCAGGTGCGCCGGGTGTGCCGAACCGGCCCGGTGTGCCGACTGCGCCGGGAGCGCCGGGGCCGTCGGCTCCGCCGCGTACACCGGCTCCGCCACATATGCATGGTGCACATCGCCCGACAGGACGCACACCGTCGCCGGGGCCTGCGCACCGCTGTCCGGTTCGCCGCCCGCCTCGGCGATCAGCGCCGTCAACTCCGTGAAGGAGGCGGGGAACGCGGCCCAGTGCTCCAGATCCGACCGTCTTCGCAGCGCTTCGGAGAACCGCGCCCAGCGCCGGCCCCGGGCGCCCGCGCACAGCGCCGCGTTCCAGCTCTCCGCGTCATGGACCAGCGGCGGCAGCAGCCAGGGCAGCGAGGCCCCGATGAGGAGATGGTCGTACGCGCCCTCCTCGTGGCCGTCCAGCGCCTGCTCGCGCAGCCACCGCGCCTCGCTCGGCGCGAGCATCGAACGCGACGGCTCCTCGAGAACGCGGGCGGCGCGCGTATCGGCCATCAGCAGCCGGGTGCGGCCGAAGTCGCGCCGGTAGCTCCAGCGGACGGACGTCGGATCGGCGTCCGCCTTGGACGCGAAGCGGCGCAGCACGTCGGTGCCGTCCGGGGCGGCTCGCACCGCCGCGTACAGTTCGTCGGCCTCCAGCTCGGCCGGGGAGAGGTTCCCCAGGTGCTGATGGACCCAGTACGACATCAGACCGCTGAGCACCCGCTCCTGCCACCACGGCTCCGCGCGCATCTCGGTGAGCCAGGAGGCGCTGGTGTTCCAGTCGTCGATCAGATCGTGGTCGTCGAAGATCATGCAGCTGGGGACCGTGGACAGCAGCCAGCGCACCTCGGGGTCGGTCCACGACTCCCAGTAGAGCCTGGTGTACTCCTCGTAGTCCGCGACCTCGGCGCCCGGCGGCTCGCGCAGGTCGCGGCGTGCGGCCAGCCAGCTCCGGACCTGTCCGCTCGTCCGGTCGGCGTACACCTGGTCGCCGAGCAGCACCAGCACATCGGGGCGGCACCGCTCCGGGAGCGCGCCGGAGGCCAGTTCGGCGGCGAGCGCGTCCAGGGCGTCGGGGCCGATCGGGTCGTGTTCACCGGCGGGAGGGGCGGCCCAGCGGCAGGAGCCGAAGACGACCGTCACCTCGTCGGAGGGGACGGCCGGGGTCCGGATGACGCTCGGCGGGAACGGGGAGCCGTCGAGGGGCCACACGCGGCGGCCGTCCAGCAGCACTTCGTACGCGGTCGCGGCGCCGGGGGTCAGACCGGTGACCGGGACCAGCGCATAGTGGTGGCCCTCGATCTGGAACGTACGCGCGAAGCCGCCGCCCGCCCCGCCGATGCAGCGCACCTCGGCGCGGCACGGGCGATCTGCCTCGACCCAGACGGTCGCGCGGTCGCCGGACTCCCAGTCCACGTACCGCAGCAGTGGTCCCAGCCGCAGCCCGGCCATGTGCGTCCTCCTCCGCCGTCCCGTGACGTCTGTACGGTACGGAACGACGGGGAGGCGTGTGTGTGTTCCGGCTCAACGGCCGCTCAGGGTGTCGGGCGCCCGCAGGGCTCGGCGCCCGCGCTCGGCGTCAGCAGCCGTTCAGCACCGACTGCAGCGCGTTCTTCTCCGCCGGGTCGACGGACAGGTCCCACTCGTACTTCACATCCACCCACATGCGGGCGTAGTAGCAGTGGTACGAGCTGCGCGGCGGCATCCACTCCGCCGGGTCCTTGTCGCCCTTGGACTGGTTGACGTTGTCGGTGACCGCGATCAGCTGCGGGTTGGACAGGTCGTTGGCGAAGGCGCGCCGCGCGGAGGTGCTCCAGGAACTGGCGCCCGAGCGCCAGGCCTCGGCGAGCGGTATGACGTGGTCGATGTCCACATCGGACGCGGCGTACCAGGTCGCGCCGTCGTACGGCGAGTACCAGCTGCCGCTGACCGCCGAGCAGTTGGAGGCCTGCTCGACGCCTGTGCCGTCGCGGTCGAGGACGACCTCGCGGGTGTTGCAGTAGCCGTACTGGGTGATCCAGTGCGGGAACTTGTCGCGGCTGTAGCCGCTGGAGGAACCTTCCGCCTCGACCGTCAGCCAGTTGAGGTACGAGCGCGCGGTCGAGGCGCTGACCGGGGCGGGCGGGGCGGCCTGGGCCGTGGGTGCGGTGACCAGGCCGGCGGCTGCGGCAAGGGCGACGGAAGCGGCGAGCACACCGGCGCGGCCGGCATGACGCGCGTAGACACCTGACATGCGAACTCCAGTGAAGTGGGGGAAATTTGGCCGGTACTCGCCCCTCGCGGGGCCCGGTCATCGTGTCGGCGCCAGGTTTCCTGGGGGAGTGCGCCAGGTAACAGAGTGGCGACATGGACACGTCAGATCAAGACTTCCGGCGAAATTCGACCCCTCGCCATATGGCGTCCCCGCAGCCGTGGTTGACGGGACCCCGGGCGGCTCCGGGCATAGGGTTGGCGCGTGCTGCTGCCGGTCAATCCGACCCTCGGGGCCGTACTGGCCGTCCTTCTCGCCGCCGCCGCGACGGTCGCCGCCGCGGCCCGTCTGGGGCGGTCCAGGGAGATCGCCGTCGCGGGTGTGCGCGCCGCCGTCCAGCTCACCGCCGTGTCCCTGGTGATCGGGTGGGTGATCCGTTCCCTCCCGCTGCTGCTGGCCTTCCTGGCGCTGATGTACGCCGTCGCCGTACGCACCGCAGGCCGCCGCATCACCCCCAACCGCACCTGGCGCTGGGCCGCACTGCCGATCGCCGCGGGCGTCGTGCCCGTGGTCGCCGCGCTGCTGCTGACCGGACTGGTGCCGCTCAAGGGCATCGCGCTGATCCCGGTGGCCGGCATCCTCATCGGCGGCGCGCTCACGGCGACGGCCCTCGGCGGGCGGCGTGCGCTGGACGAGCTGGAGTCCCGGCGGGGCGAGGTGGAGGCGGGACTGGCCCTCGGGCTCCTGGACCGCGACGCCCGGCTGGAGGTGGCGCGCACGGCCGCGTCCGACGCGCTGCTGCCTGGGCTCGACCAGACGAGGACCGTGGGTCTCGTCACCCTGCCCGGCGCGTTCGTCGGGATGCTGCTCGGCGGTGCGTCGCCCCTGCACGCGGGGGCGGTGCAGTTGTTCGTGCTGGTGGCGCTGGCGGCGGTGCAGACGGTGGCCGTGGCGGTTGCGCTGGAGCTGGCGGCGCGGGGGCGCATCCACCGGGGCTGAGCGGGGCGGCGTACCGGACCCGGCGTACGGGGGCCGCGCCCTCGCGGCTCGGGCCGCCCGTTTGGGCCGCGTGTCAGATCAGCCGCAGCTCGAAGGCCCCGTCCGTCCGGACCGTCACCCGGATGCGGGTGAGGTCCGGGACATGCGCGTCCGGGGCGTGTGCAGCGGCGCGCGGGCCGACGCCCACCACCCGTGCGCCCGCAGCGCGGGCCGCCGCGATGCCGACCTCGGAGTCCTCGAAGGCCACACACTCCGCCGGGTCAAAACCGAGCTCCGCCGCACCCTTGAGGAACCCCTCCGGGTCGGGCTTGCTCGCCCCGACGCGCTCCGCGGTGACCCGAACCCGGGGCATCGGGAGTCCCGCCGCTGCCATCCTCGCCTGGGCGAGGGCCTCGTCCGCGGAGGTGACCAGCGCGTGCGGGAGCCCGGCCAGGGCGGCCACGAAGGCCGGGGCGCCGGGAACGGGCACGATGCCCTCGGTGTCGGCGGTCTCCTGGGCGAGCAGCGCGCGGTTGTCGGCGTGGTTCTGCTCCATGGGGCGGGCGGGGAGGAGGACGGCCATGGTGGCGTAACCCTGTCGGCCGTGGACGACCTTGAGCGCCTCCTCCGGGTCCAGCCCGTGGTCGACGGCCCATCTGCGCCAGCAGCGCTCCACGACGGCGTCCGAGTTGACGATGGTGCCGTCCATGTCGAGAAGCGCTGCCTGGAACACGCCTATGGTCTCTGTGCTGGTGTCTGAGGTGGGCAAGGTGGCCGTCCTGTTCGGTCTGCGGATGCTCGTTTCGCGATTTGTTTCACCACGATACAAACAAGGGGCGTCGAGATGCCAGCCCGCTTCTCGTTCACCCACGTGGGTGGTTCCGCCTCCGAGTGGCGTCAAGTGGCCTGAATCTTGTCAACTTAGCCCCGTCCGCGTGGAGTCCTTGTGATCGAATGCACGGCCGCACGGCCGTGTGTATCGACGACGGTGACCTTCGGTGACAAGGAGTCCGCAGTGCCCTCGCCCGCACCTGCACCTACGCCCGCATCCTCCGCCGCACCCGAATCCGCATCCCTGTCCGCGCGTCGGCGTGCGACCGCCGCGCGCGCCGCGACCGTGGGGCTCACGGCCGCCGCCCTTGCGGCCGTCGCCTTCGTCCAGCCGGCCGCCGCGGCGCAGGAGCCCGCGGCGGCCGGACGGGGCTCGCACCGCGCCACCCAGCAGGCCCTCGACGCGCTGGTCGAGCACGGTATCCCCGGCGTGACCGCCCAGGCCAGGGAGGGGTACCGCGTCTGGGGCGGCGCCGCCGGGGTGGGCGACATCCGTACGCAACGCCCGCGCGGGGTCCACGACCGCTACCGGGTGGGCAGCATCACCAAGACGTTCGTCGCCACGACGCTGCTCCAGCTGGAGGCTGAGGGCAGGCTCCGGCTCGACGACACGGTCGACGCCTGGCTGCCGGGCCTGGTGCGCGGCAACGGCCATGACGGCACGAAGATCAGCATCCGTCAGCTTCTCAACCACACCAGCGGCATCTACAACTACACCGCCGACCCCGAGGTGCAGTCGTACTTCGTCGCTCCGGGGTTCTTCGAGCACCGCTTCGACACCACGACCCCGGAGGAGCTCGTGGCGGTCGCGATGCGGCACAAGCCGAATTTTGAGCCGGGTGCGGACTGGTCGTACTCCAACACCAACTATGTGCTGGCCGGGATGATCGTCGAGAAGGTCACGGGGCGGCCGTACGGGGAGGAGATCCGCGACCGGATCATCCGGCCGCTGCACCTGCGTGCGACCAGTGTGCCGGGCGTCGACCCCCGTATGCCCCGGCCGAGCGGACGCGGATACTCCAAGCTCTCGTTCGACGACACCTCCGGCCGGACCTACGACGTCACGGAGTTCAACCCCTCCGGCGCCTGGGCGGCCGGAGAGATGATCTCCGACTCCGCGGACCTCAACCGCTTCTACTCCGCCCTGATGCGCGGCAGGCTGCTGCCGCCTGCGCAGCTCAAGGAGATGCTGACCACCGTGCCGGTCGACGAGGAGGGCTGGCCGGAGGGGGGCTACGGGCTCGGGCTGCTCAAGCGCAAGCTGTCCTGCGGCACGGAGGTCTGGGGTCACAGCGGCGGCATCCACGGCTCGCTGTCCGCGGCGACCACGACCAGGGACGGCCGGCACTCCCTGTCGTTCAATCTGAACGGCGACTGGGGCGGTGACACCCAGTCCGTGGTCGAAGCCGAGTACTGCGGCGCCAAGCCGGAGAAGCGGCCGGGGCCGGAGCTCCGGGACGGCGTCGGCGCGGTCATGAACGTCCTGCGCTGACCGGAGGCCCGCGAACGCACAAGTGGCTCCACGCGCCGGTCAGGGAGTGCGCGCGGAGCCACTTTGTTTTTCGATGGTACAAAATCCGGGGCGAGGTGCAAAACCGGCCGGCCGGACCCCGCCCGCCCGGCACCCGCGTCCGGCCCTCAGCCCGGCTTCAGGCCTCCGTCGTCTCCGCCTCCAGGGCCCTTCGCGTCTGCGGCCCGTACACCCCGTCGGGGTCGCCCGCGACGTCCCGGTCCCCCTGGTAGAACAGCACGGCGTTCTCCACATCCCGGTCGTACTCTCCGTCCGGGCTGCCCTGGAACAGCCCGAGCTGCGCCAGCCGCAGCTGGAGCTCCTGCACCCCGGCGCCGCTGTCGCCGCGCCGCAGCGTGCCGCCGCCGGGATTCGCGGCCTGAGGCGTTGTGACCGTGCCCGTCGCCTGGGTGGTCGACGGGGCGGCGGACGGTTCGGCCGCCTGCGCCGACGGCAGGGTGCTGCCGCCGGACGCGGACGACGGCGAGGACGCAGCGGACGGCGTGGGCGATGCCGAGGGGGAGGCGGACGCCGAGGCCGACAGGCTCGCGGAGGGGGAGGTGGACGGCGTCGCGGACGCCGAGGGGGCGGGCGCGTCGCTTACGCTCGCCGCCGGGCTCTCGGGGTCCGGCAGCGCGCGGTCCTCGGGAGCGTCCGCGGAGAACAGGCCGCCGGCGAAAGCCGCCGTGGCCGCCACGCAGAGCGCCGCCGCGCCGATGAGCAGACCGGTGGGCGGCCGGCGGCGGCCGCCGCCCGCCCGCCGGGAAGTCCTCCTGTACGGCCCGTCGTGCCTCCCCTGCGCCTGTTCCGGCGACCCCTGGGCCGGGGACTCCGGCACGGGCGCCGGCGGTGCCGTCGAAGCCGTCACCGCCGGCATCTGGACCGTCGCGGCGTCGCTGCCGTCGCCGCTCCCGAACTGCTCCCCCTCCTGAGCCTGCGGACCCTGGAGCGTCACATACGGGCGGACGCGCAGCGGATTGAAGTCCTCCGCCGCGTCGATCTCGGCCTGGCGTCGCGCGCGCATGGCCTCTGCCGCCCGTACGGCGCAGTCGCAGCCCGGCCGCGTCGCTCCCGCCGCGCCGGCCGGCGCCGCGGCGCCGCACTCCGGACAACTGCTCGACGTCATCACGGGTCCCCTCCCTCGAATTGCGAGCGATTATGCAACCCGCCGTCCCGGAGGCACCACGCCGCCCCGCCGTACTCGGCAGGCCATACCAGGCCAGACCCACCACGATGGAGAGGAATGCAGCGCACCCGAGGAGAGCGGCGGACCCGAGGAGACGTGCATGGCGCAGGAAGCGAGCACGCCGGCCGTGGGCCCGGCCCCCGGGGAAGGGCAGAACCGGCGCAGCGTCCTGGTCGCCATCGGCGCGCTGCTGCTCGGCATGCTGCTCGCGGCCCTCGACCAGACCATCGTCGCCACCGCCCTGCCGACCATCGTCAGCGAACTGGGAGGGATGAACCACCTCTCCTGGGTCGTCACCGCCTATATGCTCGCCTCGACCGCGGCCACCCCTCTCTGGGGCAAGCTCGGCGACCAGTACGGCCGCAAGAAGCTCTTCCAGACGGCGATCGTCATCTTCCTCATCGGCTCCGCACTGTGCGGCGTCGCCCAGGACATGCCGCAGCTCATCGCCTACCGGGGCATCCAGGGCCTGGGCGGCGGCGGGCTGATGGTGCTGTCCATGGCGATCGTCGGCGACATCGTCTCGCCGCGCGAACGGGGCCGGTACCAGGGGCTGTTCGGCGCGGTCTTCGGGACCGCCAGCGTGCTGGGGCCGCTGCTCGGCGGCTTCTTCACCGAACACCTCAGCTGGCGCTGGGTCTTCTACATCAATCTGCCCGTCGGAGTCGTGGCGCTCGCCGTCATCGCCGCAGTCCTGCACATCCCGGCGCGCCCCACCCGCCACACCATCGACTACCTGGGCACCTTGCTCATCGCCTCGGTCGCCACCTGTCTGGTCCTCATCGCCTCGCTCGGCGGCATGACCTGGGCGTGGGGCTCGGCGCAGATCGTCTTCCTCGCGGTCCTCGGCGTCGTACTGCTCGTGGCCTTCCTCCTCGTGGAGCAGCGGGCCGTGGAGCCGGTGCTGCCGCTGAAGCTGTTCCGCATCCGCACCTTCACCCTGGTCGCAGTGGTCAGCTTCGTCGTCGGCTTCGCGATGTTCGGGACGATGACCTATCTGCCGACCTTCCTCCAAGTGGTGCAGGGGGTGTCACCGACGACGTCCGGGGTGTACCTGCTGCCGATGGTGCTGGGCATGCTGGTCACCTCCACACTGTCCGGGCAGATCGTCAGCCGTACCGGCCGCTGGAAGATCTTCCCGATCGCAGGCACCGGCGTCACCGCCGTCGGCCTGGTGCTGCTGCACCAGATGAAGGAGTCCAGCCCGACCTGGGAGACGAGCACATACTTCCTCGTCTTCGGCGCGGGCCTCGGGCTCGTCATACAGGTGCTGGTGCTGGTGGTGCAGAACTCCGTCCGGTACGAGGACCTGGGCGTCGCCACCTCCGGCGCGACGTTCTTCCGCTCCATCGGCGCCTCCTTCGGCGTGGCGATCTTCGGCACGGTCTTCACCAACCGGCTCGAGGGAAAGCTCGCCGCCGCCCTGGCCGGGCAGCCGGTGCCGCCGGACGCGGGCGCGGACGAACTGGCCGCCGACCCGCGCGCCATCGCGCAACTGCCCGCCGAACTCCGGCCGGACGTCCTGCGCGCCTACGCCACCTCCATCACCGACGTCTTCCTCTACGCCGTACCGGTCGTGGCCGTCGCCTTCCTGGTCTGCTGGTTCCTCAAGGAGGACCCGCTGCGCGCCTCCGTGACCGCGCCGGAGCCCACCGAGACACTCGCCTCCAACCCCGTCGAACGCTCCTCCCACGCCGAGGTGGCCCGGGCCCTGTCGGTGCTCGGCTCCCGCGAAGGCCGCCACGAGATCTACGTCCGGATCACCGAACGCGCGGGCCTCGACCTGCTCCCCGCCTCCGGCTGGCTGCTGCTGCGCCTCCGCCGCCACGGCGTCGTGGAGCCCGCCCTCCTCGCCGACACCACGCCCGTGCCGCTGCGAACCATCACCGATGCCGCCCGCCAGATCGAGCAACGCGGCCTGGCACGCCGCGAGGGCCTGGAGCTGATGCTCACCGACGAGGGGGTCGAGGCGGCCGGCCGCCTCTCCCACGCCCGCGAGGAGTCCCTGTCCGAACTCCTCGGCGACTGGTGGGGCCCGGACCGCCCCACGGACCTGGTCCAGCTGGTCCATGAACTGAACGCCGAACTCTGCGGCTCGGACGGCGACCGCCCGTACGAGGGGGAGGCCAAGCGGGACCACTCACGCTGACCGGACGGCCGACTTCTCGGTGGAGCCGTGGGCGTCCCGTCCTAGCCCTCGTCCCCGGTCAGCGGCCCGGCCCAGCCGGGGTCGCCGGGGGAGGGCGGGGCAGTCGGCGGGACGCCGATCTCGACCAGTTTGAAGCGTCCGAACAGGTGCTCGACGGGGCTGGACAAGCGGGGCCGGACCCGGCGGAAGCCCTGCCGCTGCCCCGGAGTGAGTTCCTCGTAGACGGCCTGGGGCACGCCGAAGGCGAACGTCAGCCCCCTGCGGGGAACGGCGAGGTGGGAGGGCACCAGGTTGAAACGCCGGCTGTCCCACCGCATGACCATGACCCTGAACAGCGCCGGCACGGCCCCTGTGGGCATGCCGACCGCCATCCGCTGAGGCAGCTCTTCCACTGCCCAGCGGGCGACCTCGGACAGCGAGTGGTCCACCGGCAGCCGCAGCCTCAGCAGATGTGCGGGGTCGTGGCCGAACCAGTGTGTGCGGGTCGGCGGCAGAGAAGGGAGAAGCGTGCGGGCCGCCGCGTACAGCAGCCGTGCGGAGCGTTCCAGATCGTCGGCCGCGGTGTTCGGAAGGGTCGCCAACTCGATGGTGAGCCAGAAGGAGTCGTCGGCCTGAAGGGAGCGCCGCAGCTCATCGCGGCGCTGCGTCCAGGTCAGCTTCAGCTCGAGGAGACTGCGCCGCTGCCCGGCGGCCCACTCGCCCGGCACATGCATCAGCGGTGTGTCGCCCCAGCACGCGATCCCGGCCTCGTACGCGGCCAGCGCCTCGACCGGGTCGTCGGCGGCCAGCGCCGCCCGGGCGTTCTCGTCATGGCGGTACAGCAGGTTCAGATCCAGGTCGCCGCCCTCGACGGGCAGTGCGCAGGACGAGTCGCCGATCTCCAGCCGGTGCCCCTGCCTCTGCAGCCCCTCCAGCACGTCTTCCAGCTCGACCCCCTCCTGGTCGGCCAGGTCGCGCAGTTGGCCGAGCCGAACCGGTTGGCCGCGGGCGAGCAGCAGGTATGCCAGAACCGGCCGGTATGCCGACGGCACATGCAGCACGGTCTCCGCGCTCCAGACCAGTGGGCTGCCGAGTACGCGGTACGTGAAGGACGGGGCGTCGTGCGAGGGCGGGGCCGGCGTGCCGCGGAGCAGGTCGGCCCCGACAGGGCGCACGGAGGGTTGCGGGTGCGCCAGATACGAGATCGCCTTCCGGAGCCGTGGATCCTCCACTGCCGTGAGCCTCAGCAGCCGCTCTTCGTATCCGGTGGCCGCCTCGTACAGCACCCGCCCGAGGGCGTACAGATCGCCTTCCGGCGTGGCCGTCGGCGCGGCCATGTGCTCCGGGGCGACATAGCGGGGCGCGTCACCCAGGACGGGCGGCCACGTCAGACCGTAGTCGGACAGGACGGGACCGCCCCCCGGAGGAACCATGACGTTGTCCAGGTTGAGGTCGCCGTGCGTCAGCCCCTCTGCATGCAGCGCCTCCAGTCCGATCAGCAACTCCCGGCCCCACTCGAGGATCAGCTCGGGGGCCAGGCCCCGGGACGAACTCCCCAGCCTCTGCCGCAGCGTGGGGCCGTCCACCGGCTCCGTCACCAGCACACAACGGCCGCGGTCCTCGAAGCCGTGGAAGACGGCGGCCAGTTGTGGAACGGCCTGGGCGGTCATGCGGGCCGCCTCGCCCGCGCTGGTGACGAAGTCGGCGACGATGCCCCGCCAGCGCTCCGGCATGGCACGGGCGTCAAACGTGTAGATCTTGACGGTGACCGGCCGGTCCAGCACGCGGTCATGCCCTCGCCAGACCTCCGCGTTTCCGGCGGCGGCGCTCAGCCGGGACAGTGCATACCGCCCCTCGAACAGCGTCTCCGGCTCGGCCTCCCCGTCAGTCTCCGGCTCCCCACCCCGCAGCAGTCCCAACGACTCCCGGCTCACCAGCGCGAACCGGCCCCCGGCCGTCGTGAGGGAGCCTTGGCGCGCTGCGACCAGAGCGCGGAACTCTCCGGGGGCGGTGCCCGCGAGAGCGTCGAGCCGGTGGCCGACGTCCCCCAGGAGCTGGGCCGTCGCGGCGAGAGCCGATCTCGGCAGCATGCCCAGCAGCAGCTCACGGACCCCTGAGCGAAAGCCGTACGCGCCCGAGCCGGCCGGCCCCGTCGCGGTCAGCAGGCCGCTGAGCACCACTTCCGCGAGATGCTGCGGCTGCGGCTGCGGGTCGATGGCCGCCTGGACGAGCCGCATCACCGGGAGCTGCGCCTCGCCGACCGCGAGATGGGCGGCGAGCCGGAACGCCTGAGGCGAGGCCACCGCGTGGAACCGCCGTACGAGGCCCTCGGCGTCCAGCGCGTCCGCCGCGACCGCGGAGGCGCGGTGCATCTCCTCCGGCGGCGGCGCGGCGACCGCGGCCGCGCCGGGGACCTTCGCACCGCTCGGCGCGCCCACCAGCCTCGCCCAGTGGCCCAGCCACCGCGGCGAGGGCTCCAGCACGGGAACGAGGGGCGGGCCCGCCCCTCGGACGGCGTCAAGGCCGCTTGCGTAGGGCAGAAAGGCCAGGGCAGCGCCCGGCGCGCCCGGCCCGGCCGAGGAGAACTCCCCGGCCGCCGGAGCGAAGGCGGTCTGCCGCCACAGCCGCTCCGGCAGCGGCTGTACGACGGCGACCGGGTACCGGTCGGCCCAGTCGCGCAGGCTGCCGTACCACCGCTCGCCCGCCTCCCCCTCCCGCCACTGGGGGCCCATGCAGTCGCTCAGCACGAGGACGGCGGTCCGCCCCGCCTGCCAGCCGACGCGCGGCGCGGCGCCGTCGGGGCCCACCCGCACGGTGTCGACGGTGCGGAACGCGCCGGTCTGTGCGAAGGCGCGGCGCAGTTCCCGCAGCAGTGGACGCCACATCGTCATCGTGGGCCCGGTGTCGAAGACGAAGCGCAGATGCAGCCAGCGTTCCCGCTTGGCGCGGAGCACCGGCAGCCAGAGCGCCCGGGGTGCGTCGAGTGCCGCGATGCGGTGCGCGGTCCCCTCGGCGTCCAGCTCCCAGCCGTGTGCGCTGCGCACCCGGCGGCGCAGCGGGCGCAGGGCACGCTGGAGTGCGAGGCGGCGCGGCAGCATCGGCGGCGCGGGCGCAAGCAGCGACTCCCAGCCGCCTCCGCCTCCGCCATCGCCTGCACCGTCGCCGTCGCCGTCGCCGTCGCCGTCGTCCGCGGTCCGGACCGGTGCTGTCGCCGGCGCCCCCGGCACGGCGGCCGGCGCGGCGGCGGGCGGGGCGTGCAGCGGGACCCGTTCCGGCGTCGTGGACGGCGGCGCCGGGTCCTCCCCGAGCGGGCGGGCGTCGCGCCGTGCACGCGCGGCGGGCCGCACACCGGCGCCGGGCCGCGGCTCCCGGTGATCCGGCGGGGCGTCGCCGGAGTCCATATGGCGGGCCAGCCACAGCACTTCGGCCAGCTCCCGCCCCGTCGGCGACGCTCCGGACGCCCGGTGCAGCAGCCGCCCCAGTGTGCCGACAGCGCCGACAGCCCGGGCGCCGCCCTCGCCCGACGCGTCAGTCATACGCGTCGACGGGATCGAGGGCCGGGCCCAGATGGGACATCAACCGGGTCGCCAGCTCCTGCCGTGACGGGGAGTCGAGCCCCGCGGCGCGCGTCAGATAGACGGCGTTGAGGAGCTGGTCCGTGGCGAGTTCGCCGTCCCGCCCGCGCTCCAGGAACCGCTGCACGAGCTGCACGGTCTCGTCGTCCAGGGCATCGCCAAGGTGGGCGCGGACGATGTCCAGGAGCTGCCGTTCGTCCGGTCGGCGCAGGGCGAGGGTCACACAGCGTCGCAGAAACGCCGGAGGGAACTCCCGCTCCCCGTTGCTGGTCAACACGACGAACGGAAAGGCACGGCAGTGAACCACCCCCTGGCGGACGGCGACCCGCTCCCCTGCGTCCGCCGTCAGGACGTTCGCCTCCGCCTGTTCGCGTGCCGCCCGCACCAGTTCCGGGATCTCGTACTGCCCCTCTTCGAGGACGTGCAGCAGGTCGTTGGGCAGGTCGAGATCGCTCTTGTCGATCTCGTCGATCAGCAGCACCCTGGGGAGTTCGAAGGGCAGCAGCGCCGTGCCGAGCGGCCCCAGCCGCAGATGGTCCGCCGGCGAGTCGCCCGCCTCCTCGGGGCCGCGGCCCGCCGCATACAGCCGGGACAGCGGGTCGTACTGGTAGATCCCGTCGGCGAGGGTGCTGCGACTGGTGATGTTCCAGCGCAGTACGGGACCGAGGCGCAGCTCCCGTGCCACGGCGTAGGGCAGGCTCGACTTGCCGCTGCCGGGCGGGCCGGTCACCAGCAGGGGGCGGCGCAGATACAGGGCCGCGTTGACCAGTTGCACCGCCTCGTCGGTGGGACGGTAGGTCTCGGCGCGGTGGGCCCGGAACGGCGAAGCGGCGGACTCCGCGGGCCCGTCCGGCGTGCTCAGCGGCGGGCCGCCGTCGAACGCCCGCCAGGGAGGCGGTGCGGGCAGCCGCGTCACCTCGTCATGGGGTTCGCCCGATCCGCGGTACACGGGCCACAGGGACATAGGCCGTCGCTCCAGTCGTCTCAGCCGACGGGGGAGTGGCGCAGCCACCCCGCCTCGGGAAACCAGCGGGGATCCTCCCAGACCAGGGACACGCCCTTCGCCCAGTGGGGCTCCGGCCCTTCGTGGGTGAAGGCGTTCTTGCGCAACTCCATGATCTGCTCGGGGAGTTCATCGGGCGGCAGGGCGGCGAGCCGCTCGCCCAGCCGCCGCAGGAAGTCGCCGCCGCGGCAGTCGTCGCCGCACGGCCCGCGGCCGCCGCCGGGACCGGGGCAGCCGGTGCGGGGCCAGAGCACGATGGGGGCGGGGGCGTCCAGCACGGCCCGGTGCAGCCGGTCACGTGCCGACCGGGGCGGACGCGGCAACCCCACTGGCCCGTAGACGTCCTGGAGCCGGACCGAGAGCTGCTCGGGCCGCTGGGGGACGTCGCAGGGCAGCGGGTGCACATCGGAGCCGGGTCGGCCGTCCAGCACGGCCCACATCTTCCGCAGCTTGAACTGCAGCAGTTCACTCGCCCGTCGCTCATGGTCGAGTACGACCACGGGCGCATGGCAGCCGAGCGGTGTGCGCATGCCCTGGCGACGCCGCCATTCGTCCACGGGCTGATTGATCCAGTCCCTGGGGAGCGAGAAGGCGATCAGTTCCCTGCCCGCCGCGTCGATCGCGCCGAACGCCTCGTCGATGCGGGCCAGCACCCAGTCGCGGACCCGGTTCCTGGCCAGCCGCTGCTCACCGATCAGCTGTGGTCGTCCGTCGCGGTAGGCCGCGACCTCGACCAGCAGCGCGTTGCGGTCGGCCCCGCTGTGGCGGACCGTCACGAGGATCGGCGACCGCGGACGGGGTTCGGCGGCCGGTCCCGGAGCAGCGACCACCTGCCCGAGCGAACGGCTCCAGTCCGCCGGGGACGGCGGGAAGGGCGGCGGCCCGATTGCGCCGGACGGCACGGAGGGCGCCGCCGTCGGCTCCTGAGCGTTGCCCATGGCTCGCAGGCCCGGATCATGCGCGCCGGCATCGGGGTGTGCCGTCTCATGGGACGGGTGAGCACCTTCCGTTGCATGGGGACCGCGGGCACGCGCGGCAGCACCGTGCGGGCCGAGGGCGTCCTCGACGCCGTGAGCCCGCCGCCCGTGGTCGGCGCGGCCAGCCGTCATGGGCGCGGCATGCGCGGCCCGGTGCGCACGTGCCCAGTCGCGCAGTCCGAGCGCGGCCGGCGCGGGCCCGCTCGCGTCGGCCAGCCGCACGGCGAAGTCGGCGAGGGGCAGGTTCCCGGGGCTCGGCCGGGTCTCCGACAACAGAAGCCACGCGGCTGCCCAGAGGCTGTCGATGGGCGGCAGCAGCTGAACTCCCAGCGGCCCCGCCGAGCTTCGCACCAGCTCGCCGACCGCGGGCGCGCCGGGCTCGGGGAGCCGTGCGACGAGTTCGCGCAACGAGCGCTTCTCCTCCGGGCCGTAGCCCGGCGTCGGGATCAGCTCCGCCAGCGGGGACCAGTGCCGGGCCAGGATCCGCGTCGGGATCATCCGGCCGTTGCGCGCCGTCTCGTCGTGTGCCGACACCATGCCGACGACCGTGCCGCCCTCCTCGAGGACCGCCGCCGCCCCGCTGAAGCCGTGTGTGGGCTGCTGTCCGTATCCGGTCCACAGCTCAAGCTGACTCCACTCGTCGCCGATCAGCCGGCGGGAGGTGGCGCGCAGTTCGCTCTGCACGCCCTCTTCGCCGTACCCGTCGGGGAAGCCGTGTGCCACGAGCCTGGGGCTGGGAGAGCCGTAGGCGTCCTCGAGGCCCGCGAAGGCGGCGGGCGTCAGCCCGACCGGCCGGCTCAGCTCGAGCACGGCGACGTCCCCGGGATCCTGGGCGCGTCCCGCCCAGGGCCCGCGCACCGCAACGGTGGCCGGGACCGGCCCCAGGGCAGGCGCCCCGGGGAACACCACATCGGTCTCCCGCATCTGCTGCACCACATGTGCGCAGGTCAGCACGTGGCGCTCGGAGACCAGAAACCCGGAGCCCAGTGCCGACCCGGCCAGGTCGACACGGGCGTGCCAGGCGGCGGGCCCGGTCACGACGCCGTGGCGGCCGTGCCGTGGTCCCGGCCGCTCTGCGGCGACCAGGAGAGCCGGACGGTCAGATGGCCCTCCGCCGCACTCTTGGCGATCACCGCACCGGCCTCCGCCGTGAGCTTCACCCCGAATTCGAGCTCCAGACCGTCAGGTCTGAGCGTCCCGTCCCGGAACACGCCGAGCGCCGACTCGGCGGCGGCGCGTATGCCGTCGAGCGCCGCGTCGAAGGTCCGCCCGGCCTGGACGAGGGAGTTGCCGTCACGCGCCACCAGCTTCGCGCCCGGGCCGTGCCGGTCGACCTCGACCACGACCTGCGCACCCTCGTCCGTCCTGAACTCCATCAGTGATGCCATGCCGTCCCCCGAGATCCCCCGCCTTGCTCCGCGCTCCGCACGTCGCCTGATGTGCTGCAGACGGCCATTGTGGCCGACGGTGCGTGACCTTGTCAGGCGAAGAGGCGGCGTCGCTTCGCCCGGCCGCGGGCACGGCGGCAGGCCGTGCGGGCGACTACGCTGCGCGGGCGGCCCTGCCGCGCGTGGGCCGCCGGACTCGTCTCAGCCGCTCGTCGAGGCGTCCAGCCGGAACAGGTCTCCGGCCGCGCCCAGGCGGGCGAACTCCGCGCGTGCGGCGGAGAGTTCGGCCGCGGCCGCGTCCGCGTCGCCGGCCGCCCGACAGGCCAGGGCCAGCGTGGTGCGGGCGCGGGCGGCCTCATAGGGGATCTCCAGTTCGGACCAGACGCCGCAGGCGCCGCGCAGCACCGGAACGGCGGACCGCGCGTCGCCCTCGGCGAGCAGCACGGCGCCGCTCGCCTGCGCGGCCGCCGCCCGCGGCCGGGGCG
>NZ_JADWYQ010000063.1 GCF_022414575.1 Streptomyces sp. MUM 178J
GTCTTGTCGTCCTCCGCGGCCCGGCTGCGGCCCTGGGCCTCCGCGTCGGCGTCCTCCTCGGCGGCCGCGTGCTCCTGCTGTGCGGGGGCGGCGGCGTCCACCGGGTCGCTCTCCCCCGCGGGCGCGGGCACCCGCGCCGCCTCCCCGTTCGCCGCCGGCCGCCGTGGCGTCGACGGCTGGAGTGCCATGCCTCCTGTCGTGCGGAACAGCTCGTCGGCCCCGGGGAGACTCACTCGGCGTGACACCGGGCGAGCACCTCCCTGGCGAGCTGGCGGTAGGCGGCGGCGCCCACTGAGTTGGAGGCGTACGTGGTGATGGGCTCACCGGCGACAGTGGTTTCCGGGAAACGGACGGTCCGCCCGATCACCGTGTGGTAGACGTGATCGTCGAACGCCTCGACCACACGCGCAAGCACCTCGCGGCTGTGCACGGTCCGGGAGTCGTACATCGTGGCGAGGATGCCGTCGAGCTCCAGCTCGGGGTTGAGCCGCTCCTGCACCTTCTCGATCGTCTCGGTGAGCAGCGCGACTCCGCGGAGCGCGAAGAACTCGCACTCCAGCGGCACGATCACCTTGTGCGCCGCGGTGAGCGCGTTGACGGTGAGCAGACCGAGCGAGGGCTGACAGTCGATCACGATGTAGTCGTAGTCGGCCATCAGCGGCTTGAGCGCGCGCTGCAGCGTGGACTCGCGCGCCACCTCGCTGACGAGCTGCACCTCGGCCGCCGAGAGGTCGATGTTGCTGGGCAGCAGGTCCATGTTGGGCACGGCGGTCTTCAGGAGCACCTCGTCCGCCGCCATGCCCCGTTCCATGAGCAGGTTGTAGACGGTGAGGTCGAGCTCCATGGGGTTGACCCCGAGTCCCACGGACAGGGCGCCCTGCGGGTCGAAGTCGACGAGCAGGACACGCCGTCCGTACTCCGCGAGCGCGGCGCCCAGGTTGATGGTCGACGTCGTCTTGCCGACGCCGCCCTTCTGGTTGCACATCGCGATGATCTTCGCGGGGCCGTGGTCGGTGAGTGGGCCCGGGATCGGAAAGTAGGGCAGGGGCCGCCCGGTGGGTCCGATGCGCTCACGACGCTGGCGGGCGGCGTCAGGGGCGAGTGTGGCCGCGTATTCGGGATCGGGCTCGTACTCGGCGTCGGGATCGTAGAAGTGCCCCTCGGGGACTTCGTCGTAGGCGGCGAAGTGGGTGGACTCTCGGCCACTCTCGTTGCCGGCCATGGCGTTCACGTGTTGGCCGTCCATCATCTTCATCGTGTGGGCTGTCGTCATGGGCGTGGTGTGCGCTTGGGTCGCGAAGGTACGAACAGCGACGGAGCCGACAGCCTCTGCCCCGGCGGCCTGCGGGCTGTGACCGCCCGGTGCAGGCATACCTGGTTGACCACCCCCGGGAGTAAATGTCGACTCATTCACAAGTCGTCTTACCTCCTTGGACGTGACCAGGAAACTTATCGATAGGTCAGCGTGGCACCATGCCGACGGTTGGCGACTCTATGGCGTGTCACCGGTCCGCAGCAACACAATCCGCCGGACCCGGCCCGATGTGTCGGCAATCGAACGCACCTCTGTCAAGAGCGCACGGGGGCCCTGGCGTGACTCCGCCCACATGTTTCACGGCTAGGCGAAACGGTTAAAGGCATACCTTCGCGGCGAGTTGAGCACAACGCACTCGTGCCCACGTCATAGCGCCCGCAACGCCTCCGGCCGGACCTCGCTTCCCAAGGTCCGGCCGGATACGTGATGTTGACGACCGTCTCTTGACAGACGTCTTGACAACGGACGCCCGGCAGCGGACGCCCTGAGGCTGCGCGGTGTCAGCCGAGAAGGGTGCTCAGCTCTGCCGACTCCAGGCCGTGGGCCTCGGCCACCTCGCGGTAAATGACCTTGCCGTCGTGGACGTTGAGGCCCCGGGCCAGCGCGGGGTCGCGGCGCAGCGCCTCCGCCCAGCCGTTGTCGGCCAGCGAGACGATGTACGGCAGCGTGGCGTTGGTCAGCGCGTAGGTGGAGGTGTGGGGCACGGCGCCCGGCATGTTGGCGACGCAGTAGAAGACCGAGTTGTGCACCGGGAAGGTCGGCTCGGCGTGCGTGGTGGGACGGGAGTCCTCGAAGCAGCCGCCCTGGTCGATCGCGATGTCGACAAGGACACTTCCGGGCTTCATCTTGGCGACGAGGTCGTTGGTGACCAGCTTGGGCGCCTTGGCGCCGGGGATGAGGACCGCGCCGATGACGAGGTCGGCCTCGACGACGGCCTTCTCCAGCTCGAAGGCGTTGGAGACGACGGTCTGCACCTTGGTGCCGAAGATCTTGTCGGCCTCGCGCAGCTTGTTGATGTCGCGGTCGAGCAGGGTGACGTGGAAGCCCATGCCGACGGCGATCTGGACGGCGCTCCAGCCGGAGACGCCGCCGCCGATGACGACCGCCCTGCCCGCATGGGTGCCGGGAACGCCGCCGGGCAGCACACCGCGGCCGCCGGCGGAGCGCATCAGGTGGTACGCGCCGACCTGCGGGGCCAGCCGGCCCGCGACCTCGGACATCGGGGCGAGCAGCGGCAGGGCGCGGCCCGCGGTCTCCACCGTCTCGTAGGCGATCGCGGTGGTGCCGGACTCCAGCAGGGCGTCCGTGCACTCGCGGGACGCGGCGAGGTGGAGGTAGGTGAACAGGGTCTGGTCCTTGCGGAGGCGGTGGTACTCCTCGGCGATGGGCTCCTTGACCTTCAGCAGCAGGTCTGCGGTGGCCCACACCTCGTCCGCGGTGGCCAGGATCTGCGCACCGGCGGCGGTGAACTCGTCGTCCGTGATCGAGGAGCCGACGCCGGCGTTCTGCTCGATGAAGACCTGGTGGCCGTGGCGCACCAGCTCATGGACGCCGGCGGGGGTGATGGCCACCCGGAACTCGTTGTTCTTGACCTCGCGGGGGATGCCGACCTTCACGTGGATCACGGTCCTTGGCTCAGGGGATTCGGGGGGTGTTTCCATGCTTACCCGGACACTCTGGGGCGCACCGGGACACACCACGAGAACACGTGGCGGAGCCAGTCTAATGAAGGATTTCTCGCTGTCTAGCCTTGCAAAGCATTAATCTTTGCCGGAACCGCTACGGATATCGCAGGCGGAGTCTTCGGTTCCAGCACCGGCCCCCTCAGTGGGGCCCTCTTCGCCCAGCAGCCGGCCGGCCGTCGTGCGGTGCAGCCGGGCGGCGGCCGGATCGCCCAGCCGGTCGAGGGTGTCGGCCAGCCTGAGCTGCAGCGCCGCCTGCAGCCGTACATCCCCGGCCCGCTGTGCCTGCTCCACCGCCTCGCGGCAGGTCTGCAGCGACTCCCGAGGGCGGCCCGCGTACTCCTGCACCCGCGCGGCCTCGCTCAACGCCCGTGCCTGGGAGGGCAGATCGCCCAGCCGCCGGTATCCGGCCACGGCTGCGCGCCAGGCGCGCAGCGCCTCCCCGTACCGGCCGGCGTAGGTGTGCACTCCGGCGAGCCGCCCGTAGAGCCGGGCCTCGTCCGCGCGCTCGCTGCGCGCCTGCCGCTGGGCGAGGGCGCGCCCGTACCAGTCGGCGGCCCGCTGCCAGTCCCCCAGTTCCTCATGGGCGCCGCCTACGGATTCCATGGCGCGGCCGGTCGCGTACGGGTCGCGTGCGGCGCGCCCGGCGTCCAGGGCGGCCCGGTAGCGGGCCAGCGCCTCCTCGGTGCGGCCGGTCCGCGCGTCCAGGTCGGCGAGGTTGAGCAGGGCGGCCGCCCGCTCCCGGTGCAGTCCGCGGCGCTCGGCGACGTCCAGGACCAGCTGGTGCAGTCCGTACAGATCCGGGGCGGCAGCCTCCGTGCCGCGGTGCGCCGCCAGCGCCCTCACCAGCGCGGAGATCAACCGTCGGGCCAGGGTGTCCAACCCCCCGTCCACCACGGCGAGGCGTGCCGAGGCGAGCAGTGCGGGCAGCCGGGTGTCCAGCCAGCGGGCCGCGGCGGGAGCGGTGGGGAAGCGCAGGGCGCGCGGCAGCCCCGCCAGCCTGAGACGGGCCGGGGAGCCGTCCGGTTCGGTGACGGCCCGGCAGGACTGGAGCTGCCGCACGGTCCGCTCCAGCATGCGGGCCCGGGCGACCTGCACCTCCGCCGGCCGGTCCTCGGCCTCCAGCAGCGGGCGCAGCAGCGGCATGAGCGCGCCCGGCACCTCAAACCGGTCTCCTGCCGGCCGGAGCAGGCCGAGGGCGGCGAAGTCGTCGAGCGTCGCCTGGGCTGCGGAGACCGAGCAGCCGGCGAGCGCGGACGCCGTGTGGGCGTCGGCGATCCCGGCGGGGGCGAGGGTGAGCATCCGCAGCAGCCGCGCGGTGGACCGCGGCAGTTCCTCGTACACCAGCCGGAAGGCGCGGGCCAGCGGACACACGGAGGCGGGCTGGCTGTCGTCGGCGGACATGGACTTCAGCCGCCTGGCGGCGCCGGCGACCGACGCCTTGGGCCGCGCTGCGAGCCAGCCGCCGACCAGGACGAGGGCGGCGGGCTGTCCGCCGCAGACCTCGGCGACGCTCTCGGCGGCCTGCGGGTCGACGGTGGTCCGCACCGAGCCGGTGTAGCCGCTCAGCAACTCGATGGCGGACTTGACGTCCAGACCGCCGAGCGTGCAGGGCCGTACGTCGGGGATGCCCGTCAGCGGGCCCTGGGAGACGGCCACGACCAGGCAGTCGGGGTTGTCGGGCAGCAGCGGGTCGACCTGTTCCGCGCCCGCGGCGTCGTCGAGGAACAGCAGCGCCCGACGCGCCGCGAGCGCCTCGCGCACCATCTCGGTGAGCACGTCCTCGTCGGCGCCGGCCGGTGAGGCGAGGGACAGCGCGTCGAGGAGGCCGCGGGCGGCCCGCTCCAGCGGGACCCGTCGGCCGTCCGGCTCGGTCAGCCGGGCCCGCAGAACGCCGTCGGGGTACTCGGGGGCGAGTCGGCGTACGAGTTCCTCGGCGAGGGCGGTGCGCCCGGAGCCGGGCCGGCCGGCGATCAGAAGCACCCTGGCCCGGGGGGCCTTGCGGCCGGAGAGCGTGTCCAGACCGGCGCGCTCGATGTCGGCGCGCAGCGCCGCCAACTCCCGCTGCCGGCCGAAGAATCGGGCCTGGCCGCCGTGGGCGCGCGCGCCTCTTTCCACCGCCTGCTCCGCCACGGGCCACGCTCCCGTTCCGTCCGCGCTCACGACTGCACGTTTGAGCGTAGTTCACGCTGAGCGACGAACTGTGCGGAGCGCGGCGGCGGCGTCCCCCGATCGGATCAGCCGATGTTCACATCTATCCCCCCTTGTGCCCCGGCGCGTGGAGGACCCCGCTTCCCGAAACCGGGGCTTCGCCCCAGACCCCCTTCCGGTGCGAAACCCGCACCGCGGGGCCCGCTCCCCTCCCGCCCGAAACGGGCGGGAGGGAATGTGAAACCACCCTGCGCCCCGGGAGCCCCGCCACACACCGCACCCGCAGCCCACCAGGGCACACGACACGGGCGGCCGGGAAAGACCGCCCCGGGGCCGAACGCCGCAGAACGCTCGACCCACGCCGCGAAGGCGCCCCGAACGGGCGGGAGGAGAGAAAGAAACCGGCCCGCGCCCCGGGGCCCCGGGCCAGCCGTGCGCGCGGGCCCGGGCCCGCGCGCAGCGCGTTCAGGCGGAGAATGGCCGCGCCGGCCACTCCGCATCCGCGGCCCGCAGCGCGTCCAGCCCGTCCCCCCGAAGCGCCGCCGTCAGCGACAGCACCCCCACCACCAGGCAGTTGTTGTGCAGTTCCCCCGCCAGCACCCCCCGCACCAGTGACTCCAGCGGAACGCGGGCCAGCTCCATGTCGGCCTCCTCCTCGGAGACCTCGTACCGCTCGCCCTCCGCCTCGGACAGCTCGCGGGCGAGGAAGATCCGCACCGCCTCGTCGCAGCCGCCCGGCGTGGTGTACACGTCGGTCAGCACCCGCCAGTCCTCCGCCTTGACGTGCGCCTCCTCGTACAGCTCGCGCTGCGCCGCGTGCAGGGGGTTCTCGCCCGGCACATCGAGCAGCCCGGCCGGGATCTCCCACAGCTTGTGCCGCACGGGGTGCCGGTACTGGCGCAGCACCAGGACGCGGCCTTCGCCGTCGAGGGCGAGCACGGCCACCGATCCGGGGTGGACCTGGTAGTCGCGGCGGACGACCGTGCCGTCCGGCATGACCACGTCGTCCGTGCGGACGCTGGTCTTGTTGCCGGTGAACGGCGTCGCGGTCGCCGTGACCCGCCACTCCTCCGGCGTGTCCCTGATCGTCATGACGTACGTCCTCCCGCTGCACAAAGAAACCGGGACGCCTGCCCATGCGTTCCCTGGACAGGCGCCCCGGCCACCGTACCGGTTACTTCTCCGCGTGCTGCAGGCGCTCCACCGCCGCCTTGACCAGGCCCGCGAACAGCGGGTGGGGGCGGGTGGGGCGGGAGCACAGCTCGGGGTGCGCCTGGGTGGCGACCAGGTAGGGGTGCACGTCACGCGGGTACTCGACGTACTCCACCAGCTTGTTGTCGGGGGAGGTGCCGGAGAAGACGATGCCCGCCTTCTTCTCCAGCTCCGCGCGGTAGGCGTTGTTCACCTCGTAGCGGTGCCGGTGGCGCTCCTCCACATACGGCTGGTCGCCGTAGACCTCGCGCACGATGGAGCCCTCGGCGAGCTTGGCCGGGTACAGCCCCAGACGCATCGTTCCACCCAGGTCTCCAGCGCCCTCGACGTAGGCCAGCTGCTCCTCCATCGTCGAGATGACGGGGTGGGAGGTGGCCGCGTCAAATTCGGTGGAGTTCGCCTCGGGGATCTCCGCCAGGTTCCGGGCGGCCTCGATCACGATGCACTGCAGGCCCAGGCAGAGTCCCAGCAGCGGCACCTTGTTCTCACGGGCGTACCGGATGGCGCCGACCTTGCCGCTGACACCACGGTCGCCGAAGCCGCCGGGGATGCAGATCGCGTCGACGTCCGACAGCTGCTTGGCGGCATCGGCCGGGGTCTTGCAGTCGTCGGAGGTGACCCACTTGACCTTCACCCGCGCCTTGTTGGCGAAGCCGCCGGCGCGCAGCGCCTCGGTGACCGACAGATAGGCGTCGGGCAGGTCGATGTACTTGCCGACCAGGGCGACGGTTACCTCGTGGTTCGGGTTGTGGACCCGGTCGAGCAGATCGTCCCAGACCGTCCAGTCGACATCCCGGAAGGGCAGGTCGAGCTTGCGCACCACATAGGCGTCCAGGCCCTCGGTGTGCAGCACCTTGGGGATGTCGTAGATCGACTTGGCGTCGATGGCCGCGACGACGGCGGCCTCGTCGACGTCGCACATCAGCGAGATCTTGCGCTTGATGGCGGTGGGGACCTCGCGGTCGGCGCGCAGCACGATCGCGTCGGGCTGGATGCCGATGTTGCGCAGGGCGGCGACCGAGTGCTGGGTCGGCTTGGTCTTCAGCTCCCCGGACGGGCCGATGTAGGGCAGCAGCGAGATGTGCACGACGAAGACGTTGTCCCGGCCGACCTCGTGGCGGACCTGGCGGACGGTCTCCAGGAACGGCAGCGACTCGATGTCGCCGACCGTGCCGCCGACCTCGGTGATCACCACATCCACGTCCTCGGTCGCCATGCGGCGGATGCGGTGCTTGATCTCGTTGGTGATGTGCGGGATGACCTGCACGGTGTCGCCCAGGTACTCACCCCGCCGCTCCTTGGCGATGACCTGCGAGTACACCTGGCCGGTGGTCACGTTCGCCGAGCCGTCCAGATCGACGTCGAGGAAGCGCTCGTAGTGGCCGATGTCCAGGTCCGTCTCGGCGCCGTCGTTCGTGACGAAGACCTCACCGTGCTGGAAGGGGTTCATCGTGCCCGGGTCGACGTTCAGATACGGGTCCAGCTTCTGCATGGTGACCCGCAGGCCGCGCGCCTTGAGCAGCGCGCCCAGGCTGGAGGCCGTCAGGCCCTTGCCGAGGGAGGAGGCGACACCCCCGGTGACGAAGATGTGCTTGGTCGTCACGGATGTCGAGGATCGTGTCGGCATCGCCAAGAGGGGGCTCCCGTGGTCGCGAGGTGAGATGCGTTCCGGCCTGATTCCCAGGTCGTTCTGGGGGTGCCGTCGCTGAGGGTGCTGAAGGTTCGGGGGTCTTAGCCCACCGGTCCACGGGGTACCAGGGTATCAGCGACGGCGGATGCCCGCTCCCGGCCGTGTTCTCCACCACGCGCGTGGTGGATGGTGCGGCACGGGCCGCCTGGAATGTGCGACATTCATTCAAGACTCACTTCTGCCTCACCTATGCAGCGCAGTCTCGTTGCCCGGACAGCAGCACGGATGAGGGGGGTGCGTCGTATCCTGCTCGGACACTCGCCTGCAGAGCGGGGATCAAGGCAGCTGTAGAGGCAGATGTAAGGCGCGCCCTGCGGGGCGGACGTGGCCGTTCGACTGGAGATGCACGTGGCCGGGCGCATCGAGGATTACGCACTCATCGGAGACATGCAGACCGCCGCCCTGGTCTGCCGGGACGGCACGGCCGACTGGCTGTGCCTGCCCCGCTTCGACTCGCACGCCGTCTTCGCCGGGCTGCTCGGCACCGAGGAACACGGATTCTGGAGACTGGGGCCCGCGCACGAGGAGGGTGCCGAGCCGCCCGCCGCAGGCCGCCGCCGCTACCGGGGCGACTCGCTGATCCTGGAATCGGAGTGGGACACCGACCGCGGCACGGTGCGGGTGACGGACTTCATGCCGCCCCGCGACGGCGCGCCACAGCTGATCCGGATCGTGGAGGGGCTCAGCGGCCGGGTGCCGATGCGTTCCACGCTGCGGATGCGGTTCAGCTACGGGCGCATCGTTCCGTGGGTGCACAAGGTCGACGGCCGTACGGTCGCGGTGGCCGGACCGGACTCCGTGTGGCTGGACAGCCCCACGGAGACGTACGGCGAGGACCTGACCACATACTCCGACTTCACGGTCGCACAGGGCGACCGGATCGCCTTCACCATCAGCTGGCAGCCCTCGCACCACCAGCCGCCGGCGCTGCCCGACCCGGAGGGGGCCCTGGAGGCGACGGCGGAGTTCTGGCAAGAGTGGGTGGCCCACTGCACCTACCACGGGCCGTACCGGGAGGCCGTGGTCCGCTCGCTGATCACTCTCAAGGCGCTCACCTACGCCCCCACCGGCGGCATCGTCGCCGCCCCCACCACCTCCCTGCCCGAGGAGATCGGCGGCGTACGGAACTGGGACTACCGCTACACCTGGCTGCGCGACGCCGCCATCACCCTCTCCTCCCTGCTGCGCACCGGCTACCGCGAGGAAGCCCGCGCCTGGCGCGAATGGCTCCTGCGGGCCGTCGCCGGAGACCCGGAGAACCTGCAGATCATGTATGGGATCGCAGGCGAAAGGGAACTGGGCGAGGCCGAGTTGGACTGGCTGCCCGGCTACGAGGGCTCGGTTCCGGTCCGGGTGGGCAACGGAGCGGCGCACCAGCTCCAGCTCGACGTGTACGGCGAGGTCACCGAGGCGCTGCATCTGGCGCATATGACGGGCCTGTCGCGCAGCGACTACGCCTCGCTGCTGCAGCTGAAGCTGATCCGCTACCTGGAGGAGCACTGGGACCAGCCCGACGAGGGCATCTGGGAGGTCCGCGGCCCCAGGCGGCACTTCGTCCACTCCAAGGTCATGGCCTGGGTCGCCGTCGACCGGACGATCAAGCTGATCGAGTCCGGGGACGCGGACGGGCCGCTGGAGCGGTGGCGGGAGCTGCGCGACGACATCCACCGCGATGTGTGCGAGAAGGGCTACGACAAGGAGCGCAACACCTTCACCCAGTCCTACGGGTCGAAGGAGCTGGACGCCTCCCTGCTGCTCATTCCGCAGATGGGCTTTCTGCCGCCGGACGACAAGCGGGTCATCGGCACCATCGAGGCCATCCAGCGGGAGCTGTCCACGGAGGACGGCTTCGTGCTGCGCTATCCGACGGCCGGTGAGGACGCGGGTGTGGACGGCCTGGAAGGGGACGAGGGGGCGTTCCTGGCGTGCTCCTTCTGGCTGGCGGACGACCTGGCGATGATCGGTCGGGTGGACGAGGCACGGCGGCTGTTCGAGAAGCTGCTGGCGCTCCGGAACGACCTGGGACTGCTGGCGGAGGAGTGGGATCCGCGGCTGCAGCGGCAGGTGGGGAACTTCCCGCAGGCGTTCAGCCATGTGCCGCTGATCGACACGGCTCTGCGACTGACGGCCTCGGGGGCGTACGGAGGGTGATACCCGCAGGCCAGGGCGGCATCACCGTACAGCGGGCGCTGGAGCTGCCAGGGCTGCGGGCCGGGCTGCCGGAGGTGGTGGCGGGCGCGGAGCGGCTGAAGCGCACGGTGCGCTGGGTGCACGCGGGCGAGGCGCCGAACATCGCCTCGCTGCTCAAGGGCGGTGAGCTGCTGCTGACCACGGGCCTCGGACTCGGTGCGCGCCCGGCCGAGCAGCGGGCCTTCGTCCGGCAGCTGGCGGAGCGCGGGATCGCGGCGCTGGTGGTAGAGCTGGGACCGCGGTTCTCCCGGCTGCCGGCCACGATCGTGGAGGCGGCGCGGGCCGCCGGGCTGCCGCTGGTGCAGCTGCACCGGGAGGTCCCCTTCGTCACGGTGACGGAGGAGATCCATACGGAGATCGTCAACGGCCACTACGCCCTGCTGCGGCAGGCCGAGGATGTGCACCGGCGGTGCACGGGGGTCCTGCTGGAGGGCGGCGGGGCGCCTCAGGTGCTGCGCATCCTGGCGGACTTCACGGCCAACCCGGTCTTTCTCGAGACACCGGACGGGCAGCTGCTCTACGCGGCGTCAGCGGGCGCCGGCGAGGCCGCCGCGGACCCGCTCCAGGTGTGGGAGGGGCTGCGGGGCGGGCGGGAAGCCCGGCAGTCCCCGCCGGCCGGGACCCTGCTGGTGGACGTGCCCGGCGGCGGTCAGGGGGCCGGTTCGCTACGGGCCCGGCTCGTCCTGCTCTCCGTGGAAGCCCCGCTGCTGCCGGTGCACCGGATGGCGGCGGAGCGGGCCGCGGGGCTGCTGGCGGTGGTGCTGATGCAGGCCCGCCAGGAGGAGGAGCTGGCCGCCCGCGGCCGCGGAGACTTCCTCACGGACCTCGCGGAGGGCCGCATCGCCGCCGAGGACGCCCCCGCGCAGGCCCGGGTGCTGGGTTTCAAGCCCGGCGAGGGCCCGCTGCTGCCCGTGGTGATGCGGCTCGCCGCCGATCCCGCCCCCTCCCTTGCCCCTTCCGGCAACTGGGCGGCGCTGGCCCGGGCCGTGCTGGAGGAGCTCTCGTCGGTCGGGGTGCCCGTGCTGCTCGGGGTGCGGCCGGTCGAGGGCCGGGTGCCGCTGCTGCTCGGGCTGCGCTCCGAGTCGGAGCGGACGGCGGTCGCGGACCGTGTTGCCACCGCGCTGCGGGCCGGGGTGGCCCGCGCGGGTCTGGAACGGGCCGGGATACGACCGCCGGTGGTCGTGGTGGGCATGGCGGGCGGCTGGGCGGCGGCATCGGCGGGGCTGCGGCACGCGGCGGAGACGGCGACGGCGGCACAGGGGCTGCCGGAGCGGGCGTGGCACGACGCACGGCGGCTGGACATCGACCTGCTGCTGTGGCGACTGCGGGGCCATCCGGACCTGGCGGCCTTCGTGGACCGCGCGATCGGCCCCTTGCTTGCCCACGACGCGACCTCGCGGCCGCCGCTGCTGCCCACGCTGGAGACGTATCTGGCGCACGCCGGCCGCAAGGCGGAGACGGCGCGCGAGCTCCATCTGAACCGGCAGACGCTCTACAACCGGCTGGCCCGCATCTCCGAACTCCTCGGCACGGACCTGGACGACCCCCAAACGGTGCTGGCGCTCAGTCTGTCCCTGCGCGCCCGACGCCACACGCCCTGACGGGCGGTCCGCCCCTCCCAGGGGCGGGGGGTTTCTCTTGCGGGGCTGCCGCCCCGCACCCCGCACCCCGGCGGCTCCGCGCCGAACCGCCACCCCTGGCCCGCCCACACGGCCGCCCCGCACCGAGACCGGACGCTCTGCCCCCGGCCCCCGTACACGGCACAGCCGACACGCCGCGAAGCCGGCACACCGCAGGGCACCGGGGCGGCGGCCCCGCCATGCCGCGCCGCGGACAAGGGCCGGGGACTCGCCCCCGCTGCCCCAGGCCCCCCGCACCGCGAAGCCGGCGCACAACCGGGGCGGACCACTCCGACGCCGACCGGAGGCACGCACGGTCGGCACCTCAACACGCCGCGAAGCCGGCACACCGCAGGGCACCGGGGCGGCGGCCCCGCCACGCCGCGCCGCGGACGAGGGCCGGGGACTCGCCCCCGCTGCCCCAGGCCCCCCGCACCGCGAAGCCGGCGCGCCGCGGGGTCGGGCGGCAGCGCCGGTTTCCTGATGGGCTGGGGCCCGGTGCCTAGCCCCGGTTCCGGGGAGGGGCGGGGTGGGGGAAGCCCTGCGTCAGCTCGTCGTACACGCTCAGCACCTGCGCCACCGTCTCGTCCTCCGTCGGCCATGTCCCCGCCTGCCGCCTCCCCGCCTCTCCCAGGTCCATCCGACGCCCCTCGTCTCCCAGCAGCCTCGCCACCGCCCCGGACAGCGCCGCCGCATCCCCGTACGGGACCAGTTCCGCCGCGTCGCCGACAAGTTCCGGCACGCCGCCGACGGCCGTCGCGACCAGCGGGACGCCCAGCCGCAGCGCCTCCTGCGCCAGCAGGGAGCGGGCTTCCCAGCGGCTGGGGAGGACCGCGACGTCCGCCGCGGCGAGCAGTTCCCCGACGTCCTCCCGGCGGCCCGTCAGCCGTACGGGCAGCCCTTCCTCGTCCACGCGCCGCTGCAGCGCCGCCCGTTCCCGGCCCTCCCCGGCGATCACCAGCAACGGCACCGGCTCCAGCTCGCGCCACAACCGCGCCGCGTCCAGCAGCGTCCGGTAGCCCCGGTGCGGCTCCAGCGAGCCGACCGCGATCAGCAGGGGGCGGTCCACCGCGCCCAGTTCGGCCCTGAGCTTCCCGGTCAGGTCGGCGCCCGGTCCGCCGCCGTCCTTCGGCGTGCCCGCCACGAGCGTGGCGGGCACCGCGATGGGCGCGAGCCGGGCGTCCCGCGCACCCCGTCTGCGGGCCCGGTCGACCAGTTCGGAGCAGGTGCCGAGGACCACCGCGGATGCCCGCACGGCTCTGCGCTCCAGCAGGCGCAGCAACTGCTTGCGCGGTCCGTCGAGCTGCGCCCGCGCATGCCAGGTGACGACGAGCGGCACGCGCTGCCCGGTCAGCGCCAGCGCGCACCGCATGGCCGCGTGCAGCCCATGCGCGTGGACCACATCCGCCTCGGCGCACACCGCCCGCAACGCGGTCACGGCCGCCGGATCGCTGCGCCCCGGCACGGGAGCGAAGCACGCTCCCGCGCCCGGGAAGTCATAGACGTTCTCCATTTCGGCGGGCGCGCACACCGTCACCCGCACGCCCCGCGCCACCAGCCCCGCGGCCAGTGATCTGACGTGCGCACTGCTGCCCGCGCTGCCGCCGCCCAGCACCTGGACCGTACGCAGCTGTGTCACGCGCCAAGGATGCCAGTCCGCACGCGCGTTCCGGCACCGCTCGGAGGCCCTTGCCATGCCTCAAGCGGGAACTGGACGCCAGGCTTCACCCACTTGAGTGAGATCGGGCCAAACTCTTGGCACTACACCTCAAGACGTGCTGTGGCCAGCAGCTCCTCCGCATGCGCACGGGCGGTCTCGGAGTCCTCCTGTCCCGCCAGCATGCGGGACAGCTCCCGTACCCGGTCCTCGCCCTCCAGCACGGTCACCCCGCTGCGGGTCACCGATCCGTCGTTCGTCTTCTCCACCAGCAGTTGCCGGTCGGCGAAGGCCGCCACCTGCGGCAGATGCGTCACCACGACCACCTGCGCCGATTTTGCGAGCTTGGCCAGCCGTCGGCCGATCTCCACCGCCGCCTTGCCGCCGACGCCCGCGTCCACCTCGTCGAAGAGATAGGTCGGCACCGGGTCGGTCCCGGCGAAGACGACTTCCACGGCCAGCATCACCCTCGACAGCTCGCCGCCTGACGCGCCCTTGGCGATCGGCCGCGGCGGCGCGCCGGGGTGCGGGGCGAGCAGCAGCTCGACCTCGTCCGCGCCGGTCGGCCCGTACGCCACCGACCGTCCGCCGACCTCGACGCCCGACGTCTCGTCGGCCGCCTCGGTCTGCCGGATCGCGAACGACACGCGCGCGTGCGGCATGGCGAGCGAGGAGAGCTCCCCGGTCACGGCCTCGGCGAAGCGTGCCGCGGCCTCGGAGCGGGCGTCGGTCAGCGCCTGCGCCAGCACGGACAACTCGCCGCGCAGCACGTCCCGCTCGTTCGCAAGCTCCCCGATCCGCTCGTCGTCGCCGTCGAGTTCGGTCAGCCGGGCGGCGCTCTGCTCCGCCCAAGCCAGCACGGCGGCGATGTCCTCGCCGTATTTTCGGGTCAGCTGGCCAAGGGCCGCACGCCGCTCCTCGACGGCGGCGAGCCGCAGCGGATCGGCATCCAGATTGTCCGCGTATCCGGCGAGTTCGCCCGCCACGTCTCCGAGGAGGATCGAGATCTCCCCCATTCGGTCGGCGAGCGCCGCCAGCGCGGGGTCGTGGGAGCGCACGGCCTCCAGCGCGCGCCCGGCGCTCGCGACGAGCGTGGCGCCGTCGACCGCCTCGGGGTCCTCCGGGTTCCCGGCGAGCGCGGCGTGGGCGACGGACGCGGCGGAGGCGAGGGCTTCGGCGTGCCCGAGCCGTTCGGCCTCCGCGGCGAGTTCCAGGTCCTCACCCGCCAGCGGCTCGACCGCCGCGATCTCGTCCAGGCCAAATCGCAGCAGATCCGCTTCCTGGGCCCGCTCACGCGCCCGTGTGGTCAGCTCGTCCAGTTCCGCACAGACGGCTCTCAGCCGACGGTAGGCGGCCGTGTACTTGGCGTACGGCACGCCGACCGCGTCGCCCGCGTACCGGTCGAGCGCCTCCCGTTGCCGTGCGGGCCGCAGCAACCCCTGCTGGTCGGTCTGACCGTGCACGGCGACCAGTTCGTCGGCCAGTTCGGCCAGCATCCCCACCGGCACGGACCGCCCGCCCACATGGGCGCGGGAGCGCCCCTCGGCGGAGACGGTGCGGCTGATGAGCAGGGCGCCCTCGTCGAGCTCGGCGCCCGCCTCCGCGGCCCGTACGGCGGCGGACCCGGAGGCGGACACGCCGATCCGCCCCTCCACCACCGCCGACTTCGCACCGATCCGCACCAGGGCCGGGTCCGCGCGGCCGCCGAGCAGCAGGCCCAGGCTGGTGACGACCATGGTCTTGCCCGCGCCCGTCTCGCCGGTCACCGCGGTGAACCCGGGTGACAGCTCGACGACCGCGTCATCGATGACCCCGAGTGACCGTATCCGCATCTCCTCCAACACGGACACGACCATACGAGGTCCGGGGCCCGCTGTGCGACGGACCCCGGCGGGGGATTCACTCTCCCGGGAGGACAACCGGAATATCCGGCTCTAGTGGGGCGCGCCCCGCCACCCCGACACCGGCAGCGCGAACTTCGCGACCAGCCGGTCGGTGAACGACGCGTGGTGCAGTCTCGCCAGCCGGACCGGGACGGCCCCTCTGCGCACCTCCACCCGCGCCCCCGAGGGCAGTTCCGCGGTTCTGCGTCCGTCGCACCACAGCACCCCGTGCGGCGTGTGCGGCTGCACCTCCACGGCCAGCACCGAGGACGGGGACGTCACCAGCGGCTTGGCGAACAGGGCGTGTGCGCCGATCGGCACCATCAGCAGCGCCTCCACTTCGGGCCAGACGACCGGCCCGCCGGCGGAGAAGGCGTAGGCGGTCGAGCCGGTCGGCGTGGCGCAGACGATGCCGTCACAGCCGAACCCGGTCACCGGCCGCCCGTCGATCTCCAGGATGACCTCCAGCATCCGCTCCGGCGACACCTTCTGCACGGCCGCCTCGTTGAGCGCCCAGTCGCGGTGCACCACATCGCCGTTGCTGTGCACGACGACGTCGACGGTCATCCGCTCCTCGACCTCGTACGCGCGCGTGACGACCCGGTCGACGACCTTGTCGAGGTCGTCGCGCTCCGCCTCGGCGAGAAAACCCACCCGCCCCAGGTTGACCCCGAGCATCGGCACCCCGGACGCGCGGGCGAACTCCGCACCGCGCAGCAGCGTCCCGTCGCCGCCCAGCACCACCAGCAGCTCACAGCCGTCGAGCACATCGGGCTTGGCCTCGGAGACCGTCTCCACGGCCTCCGGCAGCGGCAGATCGGCCGCCTCCGCCTCCAGCACGCGGACGCCGATCCCGCTGCGCAGCAGCCCCTGGACGACGAGCTCGGCGCTGCGGACCGCCGCGGGTCTTCCGGTGTGGGCGAGCAGGAAGACGGTGCGCGCGTGTCCTGATGCCGCTGCCGGTGTCGCTGTCGTTGTCGTCTTTGTCAACGAGGTCCCTCCGCCACTGCACGGTCGACGTCAGCCGGGTCGAGCTCCGGGGCTCCGGCTCGGAGCCAGAGAAAATACTCGACGTTTCCGGACGGCCCGGGCAACGGACTTGCGGTAACCCCCCGTACCCCGAGGCCGAGTTCCGCCGCCTGCCGGGCGACGGTCCGCACCGCCTCCGCACGCAGCTCGGGGCTGCGGACGACACCGCCGCTGCCGAGCCGCTCCTTGCCCACCTCGAACTGCGGCTTCACCATCAGCACCAGGTCGGCGTCGGGGGCGGCGCAGCGCACCAGCGCGGGCAGCACCAGACCCAGGGGAATGAAGGACAGATCACCCACAATCAGTTCGGCCGGATCGCCTTCGATGGCGTCGAGCGTCAATTCACGTACGTTGGTACGGTCCTTGACGGTGACGCGTTCATCGCTCTGCAGCGACCACGCGAGCTGCCCGTAGCCGACGTCGACGGCGACGACATGCGCGGCCCCGGCGCGCAGCAGCACATCGGTGAAGCCGCCGGTCGACGCGCCCGCGTCCAGCGCCCGCCGCCCCTCGACCTTCAGGCCGAGCGGGGTGAACGCGGCGAGCGCGCCGGCGAGCTTGTGCCCGCCCCGCGACACATAGTCCGGATCGCTGTCGTCGGCCGCGACCACGATCGCGGCGCTCGTCTCCACCTGTGTGGCGGACTTGGCCGCCGTGGCTCCGCCGACGGTGACCCGCCCCGCGGCGATCAGCTGGCCGGCGTGCTCCCGCGAGCGGGCGAGCTTACGGCGGACCAGTTCTGCGTCGAGACGGCGGCGGGCGACTCCTGCCACGGCGGTTTCAGCTCCTGTGGTCGTACGAAGATGACGGCGGGCGCGCGTCGAGCGCGGTCAGCGCATCGCGCAGCCCCCTGTGTACATCCTCGTACACCTCGAGATGGCCTTCCGCCGGGAGGTGGTCGGCATCGGCCAGCCGCTCCAGCAGGCCATCGATCACGGCATCCCCGGTGGGCGTCCGCGCCACCCCGAGAGGCGCGGGCCCGGCGGGGCCCGGTGCCGGCACCGGTGCCGGTGCCGGCGCCGGGTTCTCCGCGTCCGGCATCGTGTCGTCGCTCATGCCCAGACGCTACCGCGCCCTGGGGTACGGTCGGTCGCGATGGCCACGACGGAAGAGTGCCGTGACGCGCTCGACAGACTTTCGGACAGCCTCGCCCGGGCGGACGGCGGCGTACGCGCGGCCGCCGCACTCGACCGGTCCCTCAGCTGCCATATCACCGATCTGCGGATCACCTTCACCGGCCGCCTCTCCGCCGGCCGCATCACCGTCACCGACGCCCTCCCCGGCCCCCCGCCCGCCGAAAGGGCCCAGATCCGCCTCACGATGGCCGGCGACGACCTGCTGGCCCTGGTGGCCGGCGACCTGGACTTCGCGAGGGCGTGGGCATCGGGGCGGGTGCGGCTGGAGGCGGGGGTCCGCGATCTGCTACGCCTGCGTTCCCTGCTCTGACCGGCGCGAATCCAGCCGCTCCTGCGTTCGGGCAGCTCCAGCTTCGGGGGCGGAGCCCCCGAGGGCGCGAGGTCCGGGGCGGAGCCCCCGAGATCTCCGCCCCGCCGGCACCACCAACGGGGTCCCCGTCTCCGGATCCTCGATCACCTGGCACCGCAGCCCGAACACCCGCTCCACCCGCTCCGCCGTCACCACCTCCGCGGGCGGTCCCTCCGCCACGATCCGCCCGCCGCGCATCGCCACCAGGTGGGTGGCATACCGGGCGGCGTGGTTGAGGTCGTGCAGCACGGCCACGAGCGTGCGCCCCTGTGTCTCGTGCAGTTCGGCGCAGAGGTCGAGGACATCGATCTGGTGCTGGATGTCGAGGAAGGTCGTGGGCTCGTCCAGGAGCAGCAGCGGCGTCTGCTGTGCCAGCGCCATCGCGATCCACACACGCTGCCGCTGTCCGCCGGACAGCTCGTCGACATAGCGGTCCGCCAGCTCGCCGACTCCGGTCGCGGCCATCGACTCCTCGACGATCCGCTCGTCGTCGGGCGAGTACTGGCGCAGCAGCCCCTGGTGCGGATAGCGGCCGCGTGCGACGAGATCCGCGACGGTGATCCCGTCCGGCGCGATGGACGACTGGGGCAGCAGCCCGAGCGTCCTGGCGACCTTCTTCGCGGACATGGACTGGATCACCTGGCCGTCCAGCAGGATCCGGCCCTCGGACGGCTTCAGCATCCGGGACAGGGCACGGAGCAGCGTGGACTTGCCGCAGCCGTTGGGGCCGACGATGACCGTGAAGGAATGGTCGGGGATCTGCACCGAGAGGTTCTCGGCGATGACCCGCTGGTCGTAGCCGAGGGTGACCGATTCGGCGGTGAGGCGCGGCATGGTCGTCGTACTCCTGGATCTCCTGGTTTCCGGTCCCTGACGGGGGGCGTGCGGCGCCCGCTGGCTCATATGCGTCCCGCCTTGCGTTCGGTGAACAGCAGCCACAGCAGATAGCAGCCGCCGAGAACCCCCGTCACCACGCCCACCGGCAGCTGACGCTCCCCGAAGGCGTTCATGGAGATCCAGTCGGCTGCCAGCAGCAGCGCCGCGCCCATGGCGGAGCCGGCCGCGAGGTTGGGGCCGGGCGAGCGGGTCAGCCGCCGTGCCAGCTGCGGGGCGCTCAGCGCCACGAAGGCGATGGGGCCGGCGGCCGCCGTCGCCACCGCGATGAGCAGCACCCCGGACCCCATCAGCACCACACGGGTGCGCTCGACCGGCACGCCGAGCGCATGGGCGGCGTCGTCGCCCATCTCCAGCATCCTCAGATGCCGCGCATGGGCGAGCACCAGCGGTACGACGACGGCGCACAGCGCGAGCAGCGGCCAGAACTGCGCCCAGTCGCGACCGTCCAGGGAACCGGTGATCCACAGCGTGGCGCGGGTGGCGTCGACGATGCTCGCCTTGGTGAGCAGATAGTGGATCGCGGCGGTGAGCATCGCGGCGCCGCCGATGCCGACGAGGACCAGCCGGTAGCCCTGCACGCCGCGCTTCCACGCCAGCAGATACACCGCGGCGCCGGTCGCCAGTCCGCCGACGACCGCGCCGCCGGCGACCGCGAACTGCCCGCCGTGGAAGAGCACGATCACGGTGAGCGCGCCGACCGTGGAACCCTGCCCGAAACCGATGACGTCCGGGCTGCCGAGCGGATTGCGCGTCAGCGTCTGGAAGACGGCCCCGCTGAGCGCGAGGGAACCGCCGACGAGGACGGCCACGAGCGCCCGCGGCAGCCGCAGGTCGTGGACGATGAACTCCTGGGCGGCCGTGCCGTTCCCGAGCAGCGTGGCGACGACGTCGCCCGGGGCCATCGGGAACTCCCCGCTGCCGATGACGAGGACGCCGGCGGCGAGGACCGCCGCGGTCAGCAGGGCGACGACCGCCGAGGCCCGGGAATCGATCCGGAGGGAGAACCCGCCGGGCGTGCGTATGGCCTTCACGGCCTTCACCTTCACGGCCTTCGCCCTCACAGCGTCCGCCCTCACAGCTTGGCCATCCTCTTGCGGCGTACGAGAGCGATGAAGACGGGGCCTCCGAGCAGCGCGGTGACGATGCCGACCTGAAGCTCTCCGGGGCGTGTGACGACGCGTCCGACGACGTCCGCGCCGAGCAGCAACACCGGCGAGAGGACGATGGCGTAGGGCAGGATCCAGCGCATGTCGGGGCCGGTGACGCTGCGCACCAGGTGCGGGATCATCAGCCCGACGAACACGATCGGTCCGCAGGCGGCGGTGGCCCCGCCGCACAGCAGCGTGACGGCGAGCATCGACAGCACACGGGTGCGGGCAAGACGCGCGCCCAGGGAGCGGGCGGTGTCCTCACCCAGCTCCATCGCGTTGAGCGGCCGCGCAAGCGCCAGCGCCAGCACGATGCCGATGCCGATGAACGGCGCGACCTTCGCGACGGTGTCCATGTCCGCCGACGCGAGGGAGCCGACGGTCCAGAAGCGGATGCGGTCGAGCGCCGCGGAGTCCAGCAGCTGTACGGCGTTGACATAGCCGTAGAGCGCGGCGGTGGCGGCGGTGCCGGCGAGCGCCAGTCGTACGGGCGTGCCCCCGCGACGGCCGCCGAGGAGGTAGACGAGGGCGGAGACGACGGCGGCGCCGAGGAACGCGAACCACACATAGCCGTTGAGCGAGGTCACGCCGAGGAAGCTGATGGCGGAGACGACGGCCGCGGATGCGCCCGCGTTGACGCCCAGCAGCCCGGGCTCTGCCAGCGGATTGCGGGTCAGCGCCTGCATCACCGCTCCGGCCAGCCCGAGAGCGACTCCCGCGAGCAGCCCGAGCAGCGTCCGCGGTACGCGCACATCGTGCACGATGACGTCATTGTCGGTGCCCGTGTAGTGGAACAGCCCGTGCCACACATCGGAGAGCGGAATCGATTTTGCGCCGACGGCGATGCTTGCGAGGCAGATGAGCAGCAGCATGCCGACGGCCGCGAACAGGCCGGCCACGCGCACCGCCCGCCGCCTCCGGGACACCGCAGAAACGGCTGCTGCGGGTGCCGCGCTCCGCTCGGGGGGACTCTCAACCAACACCCGGTTAGGTTAGCCTCTCCTTTTCCACACCTGAGCCAGTGCCCCTGCGGCTCCGTCCGCGGCTGACGGCTGACGACTAAAGCCCCAGCCGCGCCAGCGCCTTCCCCGCGTCCAGCCCGCACACTCCGTCCCCCGCGTAATGCCACGCCGCCGCGCACAGCGCCCGCAGCCCGTCGAGAACGGTCCCCTCGGACTCCGTTCCCCCGCTCCGCTCCTCGAGCCGCACCAGCCCGTCCCCGACGGAGGCGGCCCACCCGCCGCAGGCGAACGCCTCCTCGACGGACTCGACGGACTCGACGGCCGTCACCTCCGGCTGTCCGGTCAGCAGCCCGCGCAGATCGGCGTCCACATAGGTCGGCCGGTGCTCCGGCGGCGCCGCCAGCAACTGCGCCGCGTCCGTCACACCCGTCAGCACCAGCAGCGAGTCCACACCTCCGTTGAACGCGCCCTCGATGTCCGTGTCCAGCCGGTCGCCCACCACCAGCGGCCGCCGCGCACCCGTCCGCAGGATCGTCTCCCTGTGCATGGGCGGCAGCGGCTTGCCCGCCACCTGCGGCTCCGCCCCCGTGGCGATGCGTACCACCTCCACCGCCGCCCCATTGCCCGGCGCGATCCCCCGCGCGCCGGGAATCGTCAGATCCGTGTTGGAAGCGAACCACGGCACCCCCCGGGCAATGGCGTAGCACGCCTCCGCGAACCGCCCCCACGCCAGCTCAGGGCCCCCGTACCCCTGCACCACGGCCGCCGGGTCGTCGTCCGCCGACTCCACAGGCACCAGCCCCCGCTCACGCAGCGCGACCCGCAGTCCGTCCCCGCCGACGACCAGCACGCCCGCACCCGCCGGAACCTGTTCGGCGATCAGCCGGGCCACCGCCTGCGCCGAGGTGATCACATCGTCCGCCACCGCGGGAACGCCCAGCTCGGTCAGGTGGTCCGCCACGGTCCGGGGAGTGCGCAGCGCATTGTTGGTCACATACGCCAGATGCATCCCCCCGGCGCGTGCCGCCCCCAGCGACTCCACAGCGTGGGCGATGGCCGAGCCGCCCGCGTACACCACCCCGTCCAGGTCGAGCAGGGCGGTGTCGTACGCCTCGCTCAGCGCCGTCGCGCTGCCCTCCGGCCGAACCCTGACGCGGTTCGCCCGGTCCATTCGCTGACTCATTCCCTGCCCATTCCCGTCCGGTGTCCGGTCGATCTACTCCCCCGATCATCGCTCATCGCCCTGCGCACATACGATGCTCAGATGAGAACCGACGGTCCCGCGGCCGACGACGGCCTGCAGCTGGTCCCTTTCCGTGGACTCCGCTATGTCCCTGACCGGGTCGGCAGTCTCGCCGCCGTGACCTCACCGCCGTACGACGTGGTCGTACGGCCCGACGGACTGCACCATCTGGAGTCCGCGGACCCGCACAACATCGTCCGGCTGATCCTGCCGCAGGCCTCCACTCCCGACGCGAGCCACCGGCAGGCCGCCGATGTGCTGTCCCACTGGCTCGACGAGGGCGTCCTGGCGCCGGACCCCGAACCGGCCCTCTATGTGTACGAGCAGTCCAAGGGCGACCTTCTGCAGCGCGGCGTCATCGGCGCCCTCGCCCTGTCCGCCCCGTCGGCAGGCGTCGTCCTCCCCCATGAGGACGTGATGCCGGACATCGTCGAGGACCGTGCCGCCCTGATGCGTTCGACGGCCGCCAATCTCGAACCGCTGCTTCTCACCTACCGCAGCGGCGCCGCCAACGGCACAGGGGCGACCGCCGTCATCGAGCGGACCGTGCAGCAGCCGCCGCTGCTGGCCACCACCACGGAGGACGGGTTCAGCCACCGGCTGTGGTCCGTCACCGACCCGTCCGATCTGGCCCAGATCACCAACGATCTGGCCCACCGCCAGGCCCTGATCGCCGACGGCCACCACCGCTGGGCGACCTATCTGCGGCTCAACGAGGAGCACTCCTCCCCCAGTCCGTGGAACTACGGCCTGGTCCTTCTCATCGACACGGCCCGCTATCCGCTCCAGGTCCGCGCGATCCACCGGTTGCTGAACCAACTGCCGGTCGCCGACGCCCTCGCCGCGCTGGGCGACGCCTTCCGCATCCGGCACCTCGACGTTCCGCTGCCGAAGGCCCTGGACGCCCTCGCCGAGGCGGCGGAGGCCGGAAACGCCTTCCTGCTGGCCGGGGACGGCGGGTTCCATCTCATCGACCGCCCGGATCAGGACCTGCTGAACCGTACGATCCGCAACGACCGTCCCACCGCCTGGCGCACCCTCGACGCGACCGTGCTGCACTCCACGCTCCTGGACCACATCTGGCGCATCCCGGACGCCCCCGAGCACATCTCGTACATCCATGCCACCGAAGCGGCCGTGGAGCAGGCGGAACGGCGCGGCGGAACGGCGGTGCTGATGCATCCGGTACGGGAGGACGTCGTACGCGACCTCGCGCGCGAAGGCGTCACGATGCCGCGCAAGTCCACCTCGTTCGGCCCGAAGCCGGCAACGGGCCTGGTGCTGCGCAGCCTAGAGCTGGACGACTGACCGGCGACGGGCCGACACCGACCTGCCGAAGGCCCAAACACATGAGGAGGCTGCCACGCCAGGGTGGGCGTGGCAGCCTCCTGCTGTCCGCTGCTGCGAGTCCTACGCGTCTACTTCGCGCCGTCGGAGTCCTCAGGGCCCTCGGCGGCCGCAGTGTCGTCGAACGCGTCCACGAACTCCACGCCGTCCAGCTCGGCGAGCCGGTCCGACGCATCGGTCGTGCCGTCCTTGTCGGACTCGATCGCCTTGGCGAACCACTCCCGCGCCTCGTCCTCGCGTCCCGCAGCCAGCAGGGCGTCGGCGTACGCGTACCGCAGCCGCGCCGTCCAGGGCTGCACGGAGTTCGAGGCCAGCTCCGGGCTCTGCAGGGTCACGATGGCGGCGTCCAGCTGCCCCATGTCCCGGCGGGCGCCCGCGGCGACCAGCCGCATCTCCACCTGCCCGGCCTTGTCGAGCTTCTGCACCTCGGGCTCGCCGGCCATCGCCAGCGTCCGCTCGGGCCGCCCCAGGCCCCGCTCGCAGTCGGCCATGACGGGCCAGAGCTCGACGTTGCCGGTCATCCGCCGCGCCGCGCGGAACTCGGCCAGCGCCTCGGCGTACTTCTGCACGGCGTACGCGGCGAAGCCGGCCGCCTCACGGACTGCGGCGACACGCGAGGCCAGCCGCAGCGCGATCTTGGAGTAGCCGTACGCCCGCTCAGGGTCCTCGTCGATCAGCCGGGCGACCATGACGAGGTTCTTGGCCACGTCCTCTGCCAGCGTCTTCGGCAAGCTCTGCAGCTCCTGGCGGACGTCCTTGTCGATCTCCTCGCCGGTGACGTCCTCGGGAATCGGCAGCCGCTTGATCGGCTCCCGGTCCCGGTCGCGGTCGCGGTCGCGGTCATGGCGGCGCTCCCGGCCCCGGTCCTGACGGGGTCCGCGGTAGCCGCCGGGCCCACGGTCGTCACGGCGGTCGTCACGGCGGTCGTCACGCCGACCGTAGCCGCCGGGGCGCCCGCCACGGCCGCGATCGCGATCCTCACGGCGGTCGCGATCACGGTCGTCACGACGGTCGTCACGGCGGTCGTAGCCACCGCCGCCGAACCTGCCGCCGCGGTCGCGGTCCCGGTCGCGGTCATCGCGCCGACCGTAGCCGCCACGGCCACGGTCATCACGCGGCCCGCGGTACCCGCCCCGGTCCCTTTCACGGTCGCGGTCGTCACGCGGCCCGCGGTACGCATCCCGGCCCCGGTCCCGGTCATCGCGACGGTCCCGGTCGTCCCGGCGGTCCCGGTCGTCCCGGCGGTCCCGGTCGTCCCGGCGGTCCCGGTCGTCCCGGCGGTCGCGATCACGGTCGTCACGACGGTCCCGGTCATCGCGGCGGAAACCGCCGCCCCCGGGCCGGTCGTCACGGCGGCCGTAGCCACCTCGGTCGCGGTCATCGCGACGGAACCCGCCTGGCCGGTCGCCTCGCCGGTCGTCACGGCGGCCGTAGCCGCCACGGTCGCGGTCGTCACGCGGCCCGCGGTACGCATCCCGGCCCCGGTCCCGATCGTCGCGACGGTCCCGGTCGTCCCGGCGGTCGCGATCACGGTCGTCACGACGGTCCCGGTCGTCACGACGGTCGCGATCACGGTCGTCACGACGGTCCCGGTCATCGCGACGGTCGCGATCACGGTCGTCACGACGGTCCCGGTCATCGCGACGGTCGCGATCACGGTCGTCACGACGGTCCCGGTCATCGCGACGGTCGCGATCACGGTCGTCACGACGGTCCCGGTCATCGCGACGGTCGCGATCACGGTCGTCACGACGGTCCCGGTCATCGCGACGGAAACCGCCGCCTCCGCCGGCCCGCCAGCCGCCGCGGTCGCTGTCCCTCCTAGGCCCGCGCCCACGGTCTCGGTCGTCACGGCCGTACCGATACCCTCCGCGGTCGCCACCGTCCCTACGGCGCGGTTCGCGCTCCGAACGATCGTCGGAAGAGTTGGTGGACATCGGCGTGACTCCTGTCTTCGGGTACCACAGTCATTCTCGCGCAGCCAGCGGCGGGACGCGCTTCGGCAAGGAACTCAGAAACAAAAAGGACCCGTGGTCCAGCGTGAACGCTGGACCACGGGTCCTGGAAAGATTGTTCGGCGGCGTCCTACTCTCCCACAGGGTCCCCCCTGCAGTACCATCGGCGCTGAAAGGCTTAGCTTCCGGGTTCGGAATGTAACCGGGCGTTCCCCTAACGCAATGACCACCGAAACTCTATCGGGCCGCCTCGACTAGCGAGGCATTGGCACTTAGCGAACAGCACGCTCTTCAATTAAGAATCAAAGATTCTACTTCACAACCGGCAGACAGCATGGTTGTGGTTTCAGAACCAACACAGTGGACGCGAGCAACTGAGGACAAGCCCTCGGCCTATTAGTA
>NZ_JADWYQ010000064.1 GCF_022414575.1 Streptomyces sp. MUM 178J
ACCTTCTGACCCGAGGTCATATGAATAGCGAGCGGCAGGTGCGCGTGGATGGGAGTTCACCGTGCGCGGGGCAGCCCCCCGGGATGGCCGCGTATCTCGCCGGTGCGGACAGGGTGGTGGAGTACGGGGACGGCGGGTGGCGAGACGCTCCGCCGGACTTGTGGGAAGGGGCCGCGCCGGTCCGGTCGGCAGACCCGCTCACGCCCCTGCACCGACTGCCTTCCGGGGCGGGCGCCGCCGCCGGGACCGCCGTCGGGACCGCCGCCGCCCGTCGTCGGCCGCCGGGCGACGCGGTGCTGCTGACCGCGGCGGAACAGCTCGGCTCGGCAGCCCGTACGACCGAGGCGGCCGTGGAGTACGCAGGGCAGCGGCAGCAGTTCGGTCGGCCCATCGGCGGTTTCCAGGCGGTCAAGCATCTGTGCGCCGGAATGCTGGTGCGGACCGAGACGGCACGGGCCGCCGTGTATGCGGCCGCCGTGACCGGGGATTTCCGGGAGGCCGCCGGGGCCAAACTGCTGGCCGACGAGGCTGCTGTGGCCAATGCCCGCGACTGTCTGCAGATCCACGGCGGCATGGGGTTCACCTGGGAGGCGGATGTGCATCTGCACCTCAAGCGCGCCTGGTTGCGGGCGCAGATGTGGCTGGACGCGCGCGAGGCGGAGGAGATCCAGGCTGCGGCGCTGTGAACGGTCACCGAATGTCGATGCCGGGCCGTGTCCAGGCTGTGTCCTGGAAAGGTCCCCGTAACAGGCCGGAGTCGGCCGGTCGCTCGGGTACCCTCCCTCGGGTGGCAGTGCTTCCTGCGCGGGTCTCCCGCGCGCGACGTGCGCGTCTGTGTTCGACAACCCGACGGCGGGCGTCGCACAGTATGCCCTACGCGTACTCCTTCGCGCTGGAATATGCCCGAAGCGCTTGTTCCAGTGACTTTACGTCAACCATGCTGTCAGCCAAGGGAGTCACGTTCCGTGACTCCGCGGAGAGCCCCTTGTCGAGGCGCGAGGCGATGCGTCCGCCGGTTCGGATGGTGTGAGCGGTGCAGGTGCTTCAGGTGCAGTTGGAGGTCGGGCCCGATCCCGCGGAGGTGGGCCGGGCCCGGAGATGGGCCCGTTCGCGGCTCGCAGGGTCCGGGATAGGGGAGGACGAGCCGCTCGCCCAAACGCTGATTCTGCTGATCTCGGAGCTCGTCACCAACGCCGTCGTGCACACCGGCTGTCCGGCGGTGCTGCGGATGCTGTTCGGCGGCTGCGCGGCAGGGGCCGGGACCGGGCGCGCGGGCAGCGGCGCCGGCACGGTGCGGGTGGAGGTCAGCGACGCCAGCGCCCGCCCGCCGCTGCCTCGGCACGCCGACGGCGAGGACACCAGCGGCCGCGGACTCGAACTGGTCGACGGCCTCGCCGACCGGTGGGGCTGGCGGCTGGAGAGCGTGGGCAAGTCCATCTGGTGCGAGGTCGACAGAACGGCCCCTGCCGTCCCCTCCGCGCCCGACGCCCCCGCCGTCTCGTCGGCGACTTCGGTCCCCCCGCTCTCCGCTGCCTCTCCGGTGCCTCCGGTGTCTTCGGCGTCCGCGGTCAGGCCCGAGGCCGGCCCCGGCGCGGAGACCTCCGGTGCCGTCGGGGCCAGGGGGGCGCGCGGTATGGAGGCGTATGCGCCGTCCCGCGCCGTTACCCATCGGTCATAAGGGGTAGATCCCCAAAGCCCTGTTGACGGAACGTGGCACTCTGATCACCCTTGGATGGGCGATTCGCTGTGAGGGGACGCCGAGGGCGCGGTGGGGGCCGGCCCTCGACGATGCGGCACGCCATGGCGGACGGGTGGCGGGCGACGTGCCGTGCTCGGGGCGCGCATGTGGAGCGCCGCCACCCGATCCGTCGCAGCGTCCCTCCGGCGGCCGCACGGCGGCTCACGGCTTCCTGGAGCGCCGCCACCCGATCCGTCGCAGCGTCCCTCCGGCGGCCGCACGGCGGCACACGGCTTCCTGGGTCGCCCCTCCCCGGCACACGGCTTCCTGGGTCGCCCCCCGGCTCACAGCACCGCCACCGGCGCCACGGGCCCACCGGTCCCGCCGAGGAACGGCTCGGGCGTCGCGCAGAGCAGAAAGGCGTGGCTCCGCTCCTCTGCACAGGCTGTGGACAACTCCTCCAGATTCCAGTTCTGGCCCTGCGGCATGCCCATCTCGACCAGATGGAGAGCGTGCACCGGCATCCAGAGGCCGGCGACCTCCGGCGGGAAGATCTCAAACGTGAGGGTGTCGTTGGCCACGGCCGCGACATCGCGAGCGTGGAACCACTCCGGCGTACGGATCGACAGTCCGGGGGACGGGTGCCCGTAACCGTGCCGGTCCCCGCTCAGTGCGAGCCGGATCTGCCCCGTCCGTACGAGGACGATGTCGCCGGCCTCGACCCGTACGCCGGCGAACTCCGCGGCCTCGTCGAGATCCTCCGGCGTGACGGCGTGGTCTCCGGGCAGCCGGTCCGCTCCCTTGGCCCGGGCCACATCGAGCAGCACCCCGCGGGAGACGACATGACGCACCGTGTGGATTCCGCTGAAGCGGGCGCGGGTGTGCGGGGTGATCGAGTCGGCGGGCCGGCCGTTGTAGATGCGGCCCGAATGGGAGACATGGGGCAGCGCATCCCAGTGGGTGGCCGCCTGCAGTCCCATGGTCACGGCGTCATCGCTGGTGGCGACCGTGCCGGGGCCGAACAGCTCCTGGTTGATCTGCACCATGGTGTGCAGGGGGTTGACCCGGCCGGGTATGAGGCCGGACTGGATCCCGTCCTGGTGCAGGGGCAGCGCCAGCGGCACCCGGCGGCCCCGGTGGACCGCTCCGGCCGCGGCGCGGACCTTTGCCTCGGTGATCAGGTTGAGCGTTCCGATCTCGTCGCTCTCACCCCAGCGGCCCCAGTTGTTAATGCGCTTGGCGATGTCGTGGAACGCGGTCGGCAGTGACATACGGCCTCCTGGGGCTTGTGCTGCCATAACTGACGGGCCATAAAATCTAACGGTCCGTCAGATAGCCGGGAAGGCGTCCGGGCGTCCGGAAAACGTCCGGGGAGGCGTCCGGGAAAGGGGTCGTGGCGTGGGGAACTTCTTGGCAGGCAAGGTCATCGCCGTCACGGGGGCGGGGCGAGGCATCGGCCGCGCCGTCGCCCTCGCCTGCGCGGCCGAGGGTGCGCGGGTCGTCGTCAACGACTACGGGGTGTCCGTCGGGGGCGCGGAGCCGACGAGCCAGGTCGCCCGGTCCGTGGTCGAGGAGATAGAGGCCGCGGGCGGCTCGGCGCGCGCGGCGGCCGACGACGTCTCTGCCATGGCGGGCGGCCAGCGCATCGTCGACATCGCACTCACCGAGTACGGGCGGCTCGACGGAGTCGTCTGCGTGGCCGGCATCCTGCGCGAGCGGATGCTGTTCAATATGACCGAGGAGGAGTGGGACCCGGTCGTCGCCACCCATCTGAAGGGGACGTTCACCGTCTTCCGCGCCGCCTCCGCGGTGATGCGCCGACAGGGTTCGGGCACGCTGATCGGCTTCACCAGCGGCAACCACCAGGGCAGCGTGGCGCAGGCCAACTACTCCGCCGCCAAGGGCGGCGTCATCTCGCTGGTGCGCAGCGCCGCGCTGGGGCTGCACAAGTACGGGGTGACCGCCAACGCGGTGGCGCCCGTCGCGCGGACCCGGATGTCCGCGAACGTGCCGATGGAGCTCAAGGAGATCGGCGAGCCGGAGGACGTTGCCGCACTCGTCGTCTACCTCCTCTCCGAACAGGCCAGGGACGCCGGTGTCACGGGCCAGGTCTACACCGTCGCCGGCCCCAAGATCGCGGTCTGGGCCCAGCCGAGGGAACTGCGGGCGGCGTATGCGGAGGGGGCCGCCTGGACCCCGCAGCGCATCGCGGCCGTGCTGCCCGACAGCGTCGGCGTCGACCCCATGCCGATGCTGGCGCACATCGCCGACATGGCCGCGGCGGCGAACCGGGGCGACCGCCCGAACACCTGACCAAGGAGGCCTGCCGCCCATGGACTTCGCCTTCCCCTCGGAGGACACCGCCTTCCGCCGGGACGCCCGTGCCTGGCTCACCGCACGTCTGCCCCCCGGCGCGCCGCTCCCCGACCCCCGCGTCTGGGAGCGGGAGCTCGGCCGCGCGGGCTGGATCGGCCTCGGCTGGCCCGCGGGCGAGGCGGAGTACGGCAACCGCCGAGCCACCCTCACCCAGCAGGTCGTATGGGCCGAGGAGTACGCCCGCTCCCGCGCCCCCGCCCGTATCGGCCATATCGGCGAGAACCTCCTCGCGCCCACCCTCCTCGCCTTCGGCACACCCGCCCAGCGGGACCGGTTCCTTCCCCCCATCGCCCGCGGTGAGGAGCTGTGGTGCCAGGGTTACAGCGAACCCGGCGCGGGCTCGGACCTCGCCTCCCTCCGCACCGTCGCGACCGCCGTACGCGATACGGCTGCCCGGGACACGGCGGCCGGGGATGCGGCGGCCGGGGGCACGGCGGCCGGGGGCACGGCGGCCGGGGATGCCGCTGCCGACCGCCCGTCCGCGCACCGTACGACCACGCATCACCCGACCACGTACCGCATCACCGGCCAGAAGATCTGGACCTCGCTCGCCCCGGACGCCGACTGGTGCTTCGTCCTCGCCCGCACCACGCCCGGCTCGCGGCGTCACCACGGCCTGTCGTTCCTGCTGGTGCCGATGGACCAGCCGGGGCGCATCGAGGTACGGCCCATCCGGCAGATGACGGGGGACGCCGACTTCAGCGAGGTGTTCTTCGACGGCGCGCACGCGTCCGCAGACCATCTCGTCGGCGGCGAGGGCAACGGCTGGCGCGTCGCCATGGGCCTGCTCGCCCTGGAACGCGGCGTCTCCACCCTCGCCCAGCAGATCGGCTTCGCCGAGGAACTCGCCCGGGTCGTGGGCGAGGCCGTCCGCAGCGGCACGGCCGCGCGCGACCCGGTGCTCCGGGACCGGCTCGTGCGCCAGTGGGCCGAGCTGCGCACCATGCGCTGGAACGCCCTTCGCACACTCGGCGGGCCGTCGGACCCCGGAGCGCCCAGCGTCGCCAAGCTCCTGTGGGGCGGTTGGCGTCAGCGGCTCGGCGAGCTAGCCATGGCGGTCCGCGGGCCCGCCGCGGCCGCCGGGCCGGTCGACTGGAGCCGGGAGCGGCCGTATGAACTCGACGCCCTGCAGCGCCTGTTCCTGTTCAGCCGGGCCGACACGATCTACGGCGGCTCGGACGAGATCCAGCGCACGATCATCGCCGAGCGGGTGCTCGGCCTGCCGAGAGAGCCCAGGTGATCAGGATGAACCGGATGAGAGGCGTCGTCTTCGACGGCAGGAAGCCGGTCGTGGTCGACGATCTGGAGGTGCGCGCGCCGGGCCCCGGCGAGGTCCTGGTCTCCGTCGTCGCCGCCGGGCTCTGCCACAGCGATCTGTCGGTCGTCGACGGCACGATTCCGTTCCCCGTGCCCGTCGTCCTGGGCCACGAGGGCGCGGGCGTGGTCGAGGCGGTCGGCGCGGGCGTCTCGCATGTCGTGCCGGGCGATCATGTGTCCCTGTCCACCCTGGCGAACTGCGGCGTCTGCGCGGACTGCGACCGAGGCCGCCCGACGATGTGCCGCAAGGCGATCGGCCGGCCCGGTCGGCCGTTCTCCCGCGGGGGCGAGCCGCTGTACCAGTTCGCTGCCAACTCCGCCTTCGCCGAGCGGACCGTGGTCAGGGCCGTGCAGGCGGTGAGGGTCCCCGACGATGTGCCGTTCACCTCGGCGGCGCTGATCGGCTGCGGGGTGCTGACAGGGGTCGGGGCCGTACTCAACCGGGCGCGGGTCGGCCGCGGGGAGGCCGTCGTCGTCATCGGCGCCGGCGGCATCGGGCTCAACGTACTCCAGGGCGCCCGGCTCGCGGGCGCGTGGCCGATCGTGGCCGTCGACTCCAACCCGGGCAAGGAGCCGGCTGCCCTGCGCTTCGGGGCCACGGACTTCCTGCCCTCCGCCGACGGCGTACGGGACATCCTGCCGACCGGCGCGGACCACGTCTTCGAATGCGTGGGCCACACCGGACTGGTCCGGCAGGCGGTCGACCTGCTCGACCGGCGCGGCCAGGCGGTGCTGCTGGGCATGCCCGCGGCGACGGCGGAGGCGACGTTCGCACCGGCCGCGCTGTTCCTGGACAAGGCGATCCTGGGCTGCCGTTACGGCTCCTCCCGGCCGCAGCGCGACATCGCGCTCTACGCGGAGCTGTACCGGCGGGGGCAGCTCCTGCTGGACGAGCTGGTCACCGAGACCTACCCCGTCGAGGACTTCGCGAAGGCAGCGGACGACGCACGGGCGGGCCGGGTGGCGCGGGGCGTGCTCACCTTCAGCCGCTGAATCGGCCGAACCGTCCGCGGTGGAAGAGCAGCGGCGAGCCCTCGCCCTCACCGCCGGCGCCCTCACCGCCGGCGCCCTCACTCTCGCCCTCGCACCCGCCCTCGCCCCCGCGGCCGCGCGCCGCGTCGAGGGCGCGGACCCGTCCGACGACGATCAGATGGTCGCCGCCCGTGTGCACCGCCTGGACCGTGCAGTCGATCCAGGCGGGTACGCCCGCCAGCCGCGGCGACCCGGTGGCGGGGGCCGCGTCCCACTCCACGCCCGCGAACTTGTCCGCGCCGCTCACCGCGAAGCCGCGGCACAGGGCGGCCTGGTGCGCCCCCAGGACGTTGACGCAGAAGGAGCCGGCGCGGGCGATGCGAGGCCAGGTGGCCGACGTGCGGCCGACCATGAAGGCGACCAGCGGCGGGTCGAGGGAGAGGGAGGCGAACGACTGGCAGGCGAAGCCTGCCGGGCCGTCCGCGTCGAGCGCGGCCACGACCGTCACGCCCGTCGCGAAGTGTCCGAGCACGCGGCGGAATTCGGCGGGGTCGAGCGGCGCGCGCTCGTCGTCGCGTACGGCGCGCAGGTCGGGGCGCGGCAAGGCGTCGTACGCCGGCCGCCGGCCGGCGGCGCCTGTGGCCCCGGCAGGCCCGGAAGTCCCAGTAGCCCCGGAAGTCCCGGCAGCTCCGGCGGCCCCCGCGGCTTCGGTGACATTGGCGGCCCCGGCGGCCCCGGCGGTCGTGCCACCCGCTGATCTGAGGTATCGGACGGCGGCGGCCGCCATCCCCGCATGTCCCATCACACGGCCCATTGAAACTGACTACCCGTCAGATAGGAACCCCGTCACCGCCCCCGATACAGCGGCATGCGGCGCTCCGTGAAGCTGCGCACCCCCTCGGAGGCGTCCTGCGTCGTCATATTGATCTCCTGCGCGGCCGCCTCGGCGGCGAAGGCGACGCCGCGGTCCACATCGAGGGAGGCGTTGACGAGCTGCTTGGTCAGTGCGAGCGTACGCGTGGGCCCCGCGGCCAGCCGCTCCGCCCAGGCGCGGGCCGTCTTCGCCAGCTCCGCGTCCGGCACCACCCGGTTGACCAGGCCCAGCCGCTCCGCCTCGGCCGCCGGCAGCGCGTCGCCGAAGAACATCAGCTCCTTGGCGCGCTGCGGCCCCACGAGCCGCGGCAGTAGATACGCCCCGCCCCCGTCCGGGACGAGCCCGCGACGCACGAACACCTCCATGAACGCCGCCGATTCCGCGGCCAGCACCAGATCGCAGGCGAGGGCGAGATGCGCGCCGAGCCCGGCGGCGGTGCCGTTGACGGCCGCGACGACCGGCTTCTCGCAGTCCAGCACGGCGGCGACGAGTCGCTGCGCCCCCAGCCGGATGGTGCGCGCCACGTCTCCGGCGATTCTCTGCCCGCCCCGCCGCTCTCCGGGCCGCGCGGGCCCGCGCAGATCCGCCCCCGCGCAGAACCCCCTGCCGACGGCGCCGATCACCACCGCGCGGACGTCCGGGGCCGCGGATGCGGCGTCGAGCAGGTCGATGAGGCGTTCTCGCTGGTCCCAGGTGAGGGCGTTCAGGGCGGAGGGCCGGTTGAGGGTGATCTGCGAGACGCCGTTGTCAGTGCTGTGCAGTATCAATGACTCAACGGGCTCAGCGGACTCTTCGGGGGAGGACGTCATGGTCAGGCTGCTCCGTCTCGTACGTCGGGTGTCACGGATGCCGCGCGCCGTGCGTGTGCCGTTCAAGTCCCCTGCGATGTACGTGTACGTGTACGTGTTCGAGGGCGTCGGCCCGCCCGCGCCGCGCTCACCGGCAGACCGCGAGCGCGTCCAGCGCCACCGCGCCCTGCCCGCGCTCCAGCACCATCAGCGGGTTGACGTCCAGCTCGGCCAGCTCGTCGCCCAGTTCGAGCGCCATCCGCTGGACGCGCAGCACCACCTCCACCAGCGCGTCCACATCGGCCGGCGGCCCTTTGCGGACGCCCTCCAGCAGTGCGTGGCCGCGCAGTTCGCGGAGCATGCCGCGCGCCTGGTCCTCGCCGAAGGGCGGCACCCGCACGGCCGTGTCGTGCAGCACCTCGACCAGGACGCCCCCGAGCCCCACCGTCACCGTCGGCCCGAAAAGGGCGTCCGGGGAGACTCCGACGACCATCTCGACGCCCCGCCCGACCATCTGGCAGACGAGGACGCCGTCCAGGTCGATGCCTTCGCAGCGGGCGATGTCGGTCAGCTCGCGATAGGCGTCCCGCACCTGGCTGGCCGAGGTCAGCCCGATCTTCACCAGGCCGAGTTCGGTCTTGTGCGCGAGCTGGGGGGCGGAGGCCTTCATCACGACCGGGTAGCCCACCAGACCGGCGGCGCGCACCGCCGCTGCGGCGCTGGTCACCAACTGCTCGCGCGGCACCCTGATGCCGTAGGCGCGCAGCAGCTGCTTCGCCGCGTGCTCGCTGAGCTGTGTGCCCGGCTGCATCAGCGCCTGCGCCTTGCGGTAGGAGGGCGAGGGCGTGCGCGGGGCCTCGTCGAAGGGGGAGAGGTAGCGGCTGGTGAAGCGCCGGTGTTCCAGATGGGCGCGGACGGCGGTGATGCAGTTGGCGAAGGTGCGGAAGGTGGCCACGCGCGACGAGCCGAGCAGCGTCGTGCGGTACGCCTCCTCGGTTCCCACCGGAGACCCCCACACCACGCAGACCAGCTTGTCCGTGGCCTCCGCCGCCGCCGCCAGGTCCTGGGCCAGTCTGTCGCTCATCGGCGGGAAGGGGCCGGTGATGGGGCAGACCAGCACCCCGACGGACGGGTCCGCCAGTATCGCGTCGATGATCTTCCGGCCGCGCCAGTCGCCGACCGGGTGGCCGCCGTTGTCGACCGGGTTGGCCACGCTCAGATAGCCGGGTATCCACTGGTGCAGCTCGGCCTGCCGGGCCTCGGACAGCCGGGGCAGCGTCAGCCCGGCCGCCGTCGCCAGGTCGGCGAAGTGCGCGCCCGTGCCGCCCGAGATCGAATAGACGGCCACACCGTCGGCGACGGGCCTGCGGGCCCGCGCCAGCAGGGCGGCGGTGTCCTGGAGTTCGTCGAGGCCGTCCACGCGGATCACCCCGTACTGCCGCATCGCAGCGTCCACCACCTGGTCCGCGCCGGTCAGCTTCCCGGTGTGGGAGGCCGCGGTCCGAGCCCCGGCGTCGGTGCGGCCCACCTTCACGGCGACGATCGGCACCCCGCGCCGTGCGGCCCGGTCGGCGGCGAGCAGAAAGGAGCGTCCGTCCTTGAGCCCCTCGACATAGCAGGCGATGGCCCCGACTTCCGGCCGCTCGGCGAAGTACGAGATGAAGTCGGCGGTCTCCAGATCGGCCTCGTTGCCCGTGGGCGCCCAGTGGGAGATCCGTATCCCCAGTTCCTGCAGGGCGAAGACGGGCCGGCCCTGGTGGCCTGACTGTGTGACCAGCGCGATCGCCGGGCCGCTCAGGTCGTCGCGGAATGTCTCGAAGGCGTTGAGATTGGTGTTGGGGCCCAGCAGCCGCAGCCCTGAGCGCGCCACGGCCGCGGTCAGCCGCGCCTGGGCGGCGGCGCCCGCCGCCCCGGTCTCGGCGTAGCCGGACGCGAACGCCACCGCGAATCCGGCCTTCGCCTCGCCGAGTTCCTCGATCACCGGGAGGGGGTCGCCGACCAGCAGGACCGCGAGGTCCACCTGCTCGGGAAGCTCGCGGACGGAGGACACGCAGTCGATGCCGAAGACGGAGGCGCGGTCCGGGTGCACGGGGTACAGGCGGGCTCCGACACGCTCGGCCCATCCGATGAGCTGCCGGGTGATGCGGGCGTTCGGCCGTCCTTCGGCGTCCGAGGCGCCCACGACGGCGACGGAGGAAGGAGAGAAGAACCGGTCGAGATCGGGCACGGGGGCGTACAAGGGCCGTCCGCTGACGTCGAGGTCCCCTTGGGAGGCGCGTGCCGCGGCCGTGTCGTGGACGGCGCTGCGGGGCTCCTCCCCACAGGCCACCACCCGGGCGCGGAGACCGGAGGTGAGGGTGCCGTGAGTTGATCCAAGCATCGCTGAGCCCCGCTCCTGCTCGTAACCGACAAAGCTGACGCGTAGTCAGATTACTGAAGAGGCAACTTGCAGGGGAACCGTTGTGCGCGGGCTCTGCGGAGTCCGGGAGCCCGAAGCGGCGCTCAGCGGCCGGCGCCGAGGGCCTTGGCGATCCGGCGGGCGTCCAGCGCCATTTCGCGGAGCATGCCGCTGATCGGGTTGGTGAAGCCGGTGAAGTGCAGGCCGGGGGCCTTGGGGTGGGCGCGGGCCCCGCGTGCCAGCGGCCTGCCCCGCTCGTCCAGGACGCCGAGGTGGCCGACCAGCGGTTCGAGAGCGCGCCGATAGCCGGTGGCCGCGATGATCGCGTCCGGGGAGAGCAGGGTCCCGTCCGCCAGGACGGCCTTGCCGTCGTCGAACGACTCGAGCGCCGCGACCGGTTCGACTCCGCCGCTGCGCACCGCGTCGATCAGGCCGACGTCCTGGACCGGGATCGCGCCGTCCTTGACGCGGCTGTAGAGGCCCGTGTCGGGGCGGGGCATGCCGTGTTCTGTCAGGTCCGGGACGGACAGCCTGCGTATGACCTCGCCGGCCTTGTCCACGAGCCGGACCGGCAGCCTGCGGACCAGGATGCCGGTGCGCTGGGCGGGCCAGCCTGCCGTGGAGCGGCGCACAATGTGCGGAGCGGTGCGTACCGCCAGCCGCACGCGCGCCGCGCCGCCCTCGGCCAGATCGACGGCGATCTCCGCGCCGGTGTTGCCGACGCCGACGACGAGTACGTCCTTGCCCTCGTACGGAGCGGGGTTGCGGTAGTCGCGTGCGTGCCGCAGATCGCCCCGGAAGGTGTCGCGGCCGGGCCAGTCGGGCAGCCGGGGGGTGTGGTTGTAGCCTGTGGCCACCACGACGGCACGGCCGGTGAGCTGGCGTCCGCCGGTGGCGTACAGCAGCCAGTCGGCGCCGGCGGGCTCGATGCGGGAGACCTCGACCCCGGTGACTATCTCCAGTTCGTGGAACTCCGCGTACTTCTCCAGATAGCGCACCACGTCGTCGCGGGCCACCCAGCGCCCGAACTGCCGGGGTACGGCCAGGCCGGGGAGCGCGGAGAGCCTGCGGGTGGTGTGCAGGTGCAGCCGGTCGTAGTGGCCGCGCCAGGATGCGCCGACGGCGTCGGACTTCTCCAGCACCACCGCCCGCACCCCCCGCTTCCGCAGCGCCGCCGCCGCCGAGAGACCGCCCGGGCCGCCGCCGATGACATAGACGGGCCGGTCGTTGGTGCGGGAGAGGTCCGGAAGGGCGGGGAGCTGGTGGTCGGCCATGGACGGTGAGCGTAATCGTCCGATTACGCGATGGGTCTCGGTCGGATGAGGGAATCGGTTGCAAATCGATCACATTGACGGCTCTCTTGCGCGCCGTATGCGCCTTCCGGTGAACTGACGGGGCGTCAGTTCGTAGAGGAGGCGTATCGATGCAGACCATATGGCTCACCGGCGCAGAGTGGCTCGCCGTGCTCCGTATAGGGCTCGGGCTGTGGTGGCTGGAGAGCTGGCGGCACAAGGACAGGAAGGGCTGGTTCGAACGCGGCGCCGGCATCGCCTGGGCCGCGGATGTGGCGGCGAAGCACCGCTGGGCGGCGGTCAGAACCGGCTTCGACAAGGTCGTCGCACCCCGCCCCAGAGCCATGGCGTATCTCGTCGTCTACGCGGAGCTCGCCCTGGGGCTCGGTCTGGTCGGCGGGTTTCTCACACCCGTCGCACTGATCGGCGGCCTGGTGCTCAATCTGCTCTATCTCACCCTGATGATCCACGACTGGGCCGAACAGGGGCAGAACGCCATGATGGCGCTGATCTCGCTGGTCGCCCTCTTCGCCGTGTCCTGGCAGACCTGGTCCCTCGACAGCGCGCTCGGACTCTTCTGATGCCCCCGCGGACCCCCGGCATGCCCGGGAGCGACATCCCGGAGGCCGACGACTTCACCCGCCCCTACTGGCAGGCCGCCGCGGAAGGGCGGCTGCTGGTGCGCCGCTGCCGGGCGTGCGCGCGGGCCCACCACTACCCGCGCGAGTTCTGCCCGCACTGCTGGAGCGAGGACGTCGGGTGGGAGCGGGCGAGTGGCCGGGCCACGCTCTACACCTGGTCGGTCGTGCACCGCAATGACCTTCCCCCGTTCGGTGAGCGCGTCCCGTACACCGCGGCCGTCGTCGACCTCGCCGAGGGCCCGCGGATGATGACCGAGGTGGTGGACTGCCCGGAGGCGGAGCTGCGCGTCGGGATGGCGCTCAGTGCGGACTTCCGGCGGACCGGCGATCCCGTATGGGCCGTCCCCGTCTTCCGCCCGGCCTGACGGGGCGCGGCAGCTGGCTCCGCCGCCCGGCCGGGACTCACGGCCACAGCAGCTCCGTCTCCCACGCGCCCGGCGCGCCGTCCCCGCGCCGGCGGCGGTAGCGCAGCCGTACATGGCGGCGCATGGCGTCCCCCTGGAAGAACTCCGCCTCGTACGGGTCGAGGGCGTAACGCGTCCAGGTCGGCGCCGGCGCGTCCGGCTCCGCCTGCGCGCGCCGCCAGGCCGCCTCGGAGGCCGCCGCCAGCTCCCCGAGCGACCCCAGGGCCTCGCTCTGGCGCCCCGTCAGCGCCGCGGCCAGCGCACCCGTGGACCGTGCGTGCAGATCGGCCTGGCTCTCGTCCGACGCGGCCGCGCTCACCCGCCCCCGGATGCGGATCTGCCGCCCCTGAGCCGCCCAGTAGAACCCGAGTGCGGCCTCCGGGCGGGCCGCCAGCTGCCGGCCCTTCACGCTCGTCGAGTGGGAGGCGAAGTGCCACCCGTGCTCGTCCGCGTCATGCAGCATCACGATGCGCACGTCGGGACGGCCCTGCTCGTCCACGGTGGCCAGGCTCATGGTGTGCGGCTCGGTCTGCCCCGCCGCCACGGCCTCGGCGAACCACCGGTGGAACAACGGCAGCGGCGCGTCCGGCGCGGTCTGCGGATCGAACTCCGGCAGATCGGTGTCCCAGACCCGTTGTGTGCGCAGCAGTGCACGGAAGGTGTCGTTCATGGCGCACATCCAACACCCGCACCGTACTACTACGATCGCAGTGGTATCGCGGGCGGCCGGAAGTGCGGACACATCACACGACACCTGGAACACGACACCTGGAACACGACACCTGGAACACGGCACCCGGAACACGGCACCTGGCACATGTCACACCGAACAAGGAGCGGGCGGAACGTATGCGGCAGAACCTGGCCCGGCGTGCGGCGCTGGTGGACGCGGCCATCGAGGTGCTGGCGAGCGAGGGCGCACGCGGACTGACGTTCCGCGCCGTCGACGCCGCCGCCGAGGTCCCCAAGGGCACCGCCTCCAACTACTTCGCCAACCGCGACGACCTCCTCAACCAGGCCGGCGCCCGGATCTACGAGCGGCTGCACCCCGACGACGCGACCCTGGAGGCGATGCGAAACGGCCCCCTCACCCGCGAGCACACCGCGCAGCTCGTCGGTGATGTGGTCGCCCGGGTCTCCGCCTTCCGCACCGGCTATCTCGCCCTCCTCGAACTCCGCCTGGAGGCCACCCGCCGCCCCGAACTGCGCGCGCTGCTCACCGCCCGCGTCCGCGACGACGTCCGCTTCAACGTCGACCAGCACCTCGCCGCCGGGCTCCCCGGCGACGCCACGGCGGTGAAACTGCTCTACCTCGCGGCCAACTGGCTGATCGTGGAGCGTCTCACGCTGCCGGGCGTCTTCGACGAAGCCGAAGCCGCACGCCTCGTCACCGAACTGGTCGAGCGCCTCCTCCCGCAGTCCCCGGCCTGAGCGCTCCGCGCGAAACGCCGTGATCGGCCGCCGGGCGTGTGCGGGCAGGTGAACTCGGTGGCAGGCGCGACGAGTGGGATGGGGGAGGCGGACGCACCCCGGCGCCCGGGCGCGCGAAGCGCCCGGGCGCCGGGGTGGCGCATCAGACCCCGGGAGAAATAGAGGTGATCTCAATCTCGCAGTTGCGCCGGTCCTCGATCCAGTAGGAGCACCGGTCCTTTGATCCGCCCCCGTCACCGAAGTCGCGCGACGCTTCGGAGCTCTCGATCAGGGTGTCCCTGTCCCCGTTCCCGTAGAGCCTGTCGCTGCCGGAGCCACCGTCGAGGCGGTCGGGACCGTCGCCGCCGTAGAGGATGTCGTCGCCCGGGTCGCCGTTGATGTTGTCCGGGCCCCCGTTGCCGACGAGCGTGTCATTGCCGGAGCCGCCCCCGAGAGCGTCCGCGCCCCCATGGCCGCGGATGTAGTCGTTCCCGGTGCTGCCGTAGATGTCGTCGGCCCCGTCATTGCCGTACAGCCGGTCGTGGCCCGACCCCCCGTCGAGGTAGTCGTCCCCGGCCTTGCCTTTGATCAGGTCGTTGCCGCCCCGGCCGAAGATCTGGTCGTCGCCGTCGTTGCCGTACAGCTGGTCGTCGCCGCTGCCGCCGCTGATGGAGTCGCGCCCGGCCTCGCCCTTCACCCAGAGGTCGCCGCCGCCCCGGCCGGTGAAGGTGTCGTTCCCGTCCCCGAGGCATACGGTGTGGTTGCCGGAGCCGCCCAGGATCACGGTGTCGTTGCCCTTGCCGGCCGACACCACCAGCGGCCGGTCGGAGTTCATCTCGATGTGGTCGTCGCCGTTCGTGCTCGGGACGTTGACGGTCTTCCCGTCACAGGTCTGCGACGGGGCCGCGGACGCGGTCGGCGCCCCCGTGCCGAACAGCGAGGCGGTGACGACCGCGAGGGTCAATGCCCCGCCCGTGGCCACCCAAGCATGCCTGCGCAGGCCCTTCATGTCATTCCCCTCTTCTGGTCAGACGCGATCTGTGACAACCGCGCTGTGCGTTGACCCGGAACAGCCTGCTGTGCCCGGCAGTTCGGCGGTATCCGTGCCAGCACGTACACGACGGAGTGCGGACCTGACCGCCGGGACCGCTGGGGTGGGCGATAGATTCGGCGCTGTCCACCGGTCGGCGTCTCTGCCCACGCCCCGTCCCACGGTGGCCCGGGGGATCCGAACCGGGCACGACACAACCCGCGCATGACAGACGCATATGGCATGCGCGTGACAGGAGGACAAGGGCCGATGGCCGGTGCTGACGGGGAGCCGCCGCCCCTTGCTGCGATCGTTCCCGACCCGCCGTACGACGCCCCGGCAACCGGCCCGCTGCTGGGTCGCCGTCCGGAGCTGGTATCGCTCGGCCGCGCTCTGCAGACGATGGCCGACGGCCGGTTCCAGGTGCTGGAGGTGACCGGCGAGCCGGGCATCGGGAAGACCCGCCTGCTGGAGGAGGCGGGTGGCCGGGCACGGCGGCGCGGCCACCTGGTACTCACCGGCCGGGCCACCGAGTTCGAGCACGATCTGCCGCTCGCCCTGGTCATCGACGCCCTGGACGACCATCTCGCCCTCGACCCGGCGGTGCTCGACCGGCTCGGTCCGGAAGCCGATCACCTCGTCGAGGTGTTTCCCGGGCTGCGCAAGACCGCACGTGCCCCCAGTGGGGACAGCTCCGGGCCGGGCAATGAGACGGGCGTGCCGGGCGGCCCGGGCCGCTACCGCTTCCACCGGGCCGTCAGGTCGCTGCTCGAGGTGCTGGCCGGACCTTCGGGGCTGGTGCTCCTGCTCGACGACGTCCACTGGGCCGACCCGGCCTCGCTCGACCTGCTCGACCATCTGCTGCGTCGTCCGCCGTCCGGCGGGGTGCTGCTGGGTCTGGCCTACCGGCCGAGGCAGGTGGCGGCGCGGCTGACCTCGGTGACGGCCGGGCTGCCCACCGGGCAGGCTCGGCGGCTGGATGTGAAGCCGCTCACCCGGGCCGAAGCGGGCGAGCTCTTGGGCGGCGGGGTGGACGCGGCCCGGCAGGAGCGCATCTACCGGCTCAGCGGTGGTAACCCGCTGTACCTGCACGCACTGCGGAACGGCGACCTTCTGCCCGGCACCGGCACCGGCACCGGCGCCGGCGCCGGCGCCGAGACCGGGGCTGCGGCCGGCTCCGAGGGTGTGCGGGGCGGCTCCACGGCGTGGACGCCGGAGGAGCTGGACCTGGACGCCGCCGTCCCGGCGGCGGTCCGCGCCGCCCTCGCCACCGAGTTGGAGAGCGCGCCCGGCACCGCGCAGCTGGTGGCGATGGCGGCGGCCGTCGCGGGTGGCGAGTTCGACCCGGCGCTGGTCGCCGCGGTGGCGCAGACCCCGCGGGCGCAGGTGCTGGCGGCGGTGGACGACCTGGTCGCACGGGATCTGGTACGGCCGGTCCCGGCCAGCGGGCGGTTCCGGTTCCGGCATCCGCTCGTGCGGCAGGTGGCATACGCCGCCGCGCGGGCCGGCTGGCGGCTGGCGGCCCATGGCCGGGCAGGCAGCCACCTTCAGGAGGTCGGCGCACCTGCCGAGACGCAGGCACACCATGTGGCCCGTTCCGCTGACCTGGGGGACGTGGACGCCGCCGCCACCCTGGTCCGGGCGGCCCGCGCGGTGGCGGCGCAGGCGCCGGCCACGGCCGTGGACTGGCTGCACACCGCGCTGTCGATCCTGCCCGACAGCGGCGACACGCAGCTGCCGAACGCGCTTGACGTCGGGTCACGGCTGGACCTGCTCGGCGAACTCGCGCACTGCCAGGAGCTGAGCGGCAATCCGCGGGAAAGCCGCGGCACGCTGCGGACCGTGATGCGGCTGCTCCCGCCCGGCGACCACGCCCAGCGGGCTCGGACGGTCGGCCGGTGCGCCACCCTCGAACGCCTGCTGGGCCGGCACGCCGAAGCAAGGGCGCTGCTGCGGGCCGAGCTGTCCCGGCAGCCGGACCCCGCATCGCTCCCGACCTCCCGGCTGCGGATCCAGCTCGCGCTGTACACACTGGGGCAGGGCGACTTCGCGACGGCCCACGACCTGTTGAACCAGGTCGCCACCACCCACGAGGAGCACGCTGTCGTGCCGGCGCTCGCCGCCGGCCTGCGGGCGTTCGCCGCCGGGCCGTCATCCCGGGACACGGCCGGCGCCCCGGCGTTCCCGGACGTTGCGGCGGGCCTGATCGACGAGGTGTCCGACGCCACGATCGCCGCGCAGATCGAGAGCTTCACCTGGCTGTGCTTCACCGAGATGTACCTCGGTCACCACGGCAGCGCGCTGCGGCACTTCACCCGGTGCGCGCGGGTCGCCACCGAGGCCGGACTCCACCACATGCTGCCGTACATCCTCGGCGGAACGGCCTCCGTCCAGGGGTGGCTGGGCGATCTCCGCAAGGCGGCGGCCACCGCGGAGGAGGCCGTAGCGACGGCCCGCATGCTCGGCGCGGCCGAACCACTGGCCATGGCGCTCTCCGACCAGTCCTGGGTGCTGTGCAGGACGGGGGCGTCCCGGGAAGCCGTCGAGATCGCCGAGCAGGCGCTCGCGGCCGCCGACGCCCACGACGGGGGAGGCAGGATCATGGCGCAGACCACGCTGGCCCTCGCCCAGATGGCCACGGGCGACGTAGACGCCGGCCACCTCCGCCTACTGGACCCCTGCGGCGGCCCCGACCTGCCGCTGTTGAGCCCCGCGAACCGGCTCACCGGCTTCAGCCTCATGGCCGAAGCCGAAGCCGGACGCTCGAACGCAGCCCAGGCCCGCTACTGGAGTACGCAGGCGGAGCGGCTCGCCGACACCTCCACCGACCTGGGGGCCGGCCTGACGCTGCTGACGCGCGCGTACGCGCTGAGCGTCGACACCCCCGCCGACGCCGCCAGATGCGCCGTGGACGCGGCGCTGGCACTGGCACAGGCCGGGATACACCACGAGGCCGGACGCGCACACATGCTCGCGGGCTCCTGCCATGCCGCGCTCGGCCAGCGCGCCGCGGCCCTGGCCGAGCTGAGGGTGGCAGCGGAAACGCTGTCGCGTTGTGGCGCGGAGCGGCAGTACGCGCGAGCGGCCCGGCTCCAGCGGCAGCTGGGAGCGCGGGTCGCGGCGAAGAACACCCGCGAGCACGGCACCACCCACGGCCTGTCCCGCCGGGAGGCGGAGGTGGCGGGGCTGCTGTGTGCGGGGCGCACCAACCAGGAGATCGCCGAGCAGCTGGTGCTCAGCGTGCGAACCGTGGAGACCCATGTGTCGCGCATCTACGCGAAGCTCAACGTCACTTCACGCGCCGCCGCCGTCAGCCTGCTCTCCCAGGCCGATTTCAAGGTCGACCATCTGGGCTGATCGATACCTGGTGTCCGGATCGGCTGTGGCTGCCTCATTGCCTTCTTTATTCGCAAGAACACCCCCTGACGAGCGTCGGGAAGGGGCGGGGAGGTGCATCCGGCATGCGGCTCCGCCGCGTGGCCCCGCGCAGCCTCAGTCCCGGCCCAGGATCACCGTCCCCGAGGAGCAGAACCAGCCCCCCGTCCCCGACGCCAGTGCCAGTCGGGGCAGCGTTCCGTCCGGGCGGCAGACCTGGTGGGCGCCTGCCTCGCCGCGGAGTTGGCGGGCGGCCTCGACCAGGAGGAAGAGGCCCCGCATGCCGGGGTGGCAGGCGGAGAGGCCCCCGCCGTCGGTGTTCACCGGGAGGTCGCCGTCGTGCAGCAGGCGGCCCTGCGCGGAGTCGACGAAGGGCCCGCCCTCGCCCTTGGCGCAGAAGCCCAGGTCCTCCAGGGTCACGAGGGTCATATAGGTGAAGGCGTCGTAGATCTCGGCGATGTCGATGTCGGCCGGGGCCACGCCCGCGCGGGCGAAGGCGAGGGGACCGGAGACCGCCGCCGGGGAGACGGTGAAGTCCTGCCATTCGGACATCGTCGTGTGGGAGACGTGCTCGCCCGCGCCGAGGATCCAGACCGGGGGCTTCGCGGTGTCGGGGACGTACTCCTCGGCCGCGATGACCACCGCGCAGCCGCCGTCGCTGCGGATGCAGCAGTGCAGCTTGGTGAAGGGGTCGGCGATGAGCGGACCGGACAGGACGTCGTCGACGGTGATCGGTTCGCGGAACATCGCGTCCGGGTTCCGGCTCGCGTTCGCCCGCGTCTGGACGGCGACCGAGGCAAGCTGCTCCAGGGTGGTGCCGTACTGGTGCATATGGCGGCGCGCGGCCATCGCGTACTTGGCGACGAGCGTATGCCCGTACGGGGCCTCGAACTGGAGCGGGCCCCGGCCGCCGAAGGAGAGGCCCGCGGTGCGGCGGCCCGCCTTGATGTCGGCGCGGGCCGTGGAGCCGTAGACCAGGAGCACGGCGCGGGCGTGCCCCGCGGCGACGGCGTCGGCGGCGTGGGCCGCCATCACCTCCCACGTGGCCCCGCCGACGGACGTGGAGTCCACCCAGGTGGGCCGCAGCCCCAGATACTCGGCGACCTCCGCCGGAGCGAGCGTGCCCAGCCCGGCCGAGCAGAGGCCGTCGACGAGTGAGCGGTCGAGACCGGAGTCGGCGAGGGCGCGGCGTGCGGCCTGGGCATGCAGGGCGTACGGGGTGAGGTCGTCGATCCGGCCGCAGTCGGAGAGGGATATGCCGACGACGGCGGCTCCTCTGCGACCCTGTCGCGGCAGCGCGGTGGAGGACATGTATCTGACGGTACATCAGATATCGCGAACCGCGCGGAGCCGTCGCCCTGTTCGCCGTGCGGCGACGGGGCGTCGACGGCCGCCTCGCCAAGGTGGCGGGCCTCGGTCGGCTGGCTGGGGTGGCGGGCCCCGGTCGGCTCGCCGGCCCGATCGGGATCCGCGGCCGCGCGGCGCCGCCCGGCCCGGTGGGGACTGGTGACTTCCCGGTCCCTCCGGCCTAATATGACGGCCCGTCAGACGGGGGTCTTAGTGCCTCCGGGAGGAATCCGCCTCCGGGGAGGAGCCCGCCGATGGACGCCGCCTTCACCGCCGAGCAGCAGGAGATCCGCCGGACCCTGCGCGATCTGCTCGGCAAACGCTCCGGCCCCGACGGCGTCCGGTCGGCCGTCGCCGCCGACTGCGGCTACGACGCCGAACTGTGGACGCTGCTTTCCGCACGGCTCGGGCTCCCCGGGCTCGCCCTGCCCGCCGCATACGGAGGCGTGGGCTGCGGCCTGATGGAGCTGGCGCTCGCCTGCGAGGAGACCGGACGGGTGCTGCTGCCCTCCCCGCTCTTCGCGACCGCAGGTCTCGCCGCCCCGCTGATCGCGGCTCTCGGCGACGAGGCGCAGCGGCGGACCCTGCTGCCCCGTATCGCCGACTCCTCGCTGACCTGCGCGCTTGCCGTGTCCGGCGGCACTCTGACCCGGGCGCTCGCGCTGACCGGCGACAACGCGGCGGGGGAGTGGGCCGGCGGCGGCCGGGCCGGGGGCGTGCAGGCCCGGCAGGGCGTCGGAGACACGAGGGCCTGGCGGCTGTACGGGGAGGCGGACCAGGTCCTGGACGGCCACAGCGCACAACTGCTGCTCGTCGCGGCGCACACGGGCGGCTACGCCCGCGGCCGAACCCTCCTCTTCGTTGTGCGGGGGGACGCCGCGGGACTGTCCCGGACCCGCCGGACGGCCCTGGACGAGACCCGCCCGCAGGCCCGTGTCCAGCTGCGTGACACTCCCGCGGAGCTGCTGGGGGATCAGGGGGGCCAGGGGGACCAGGGGGAGCCACGGGACGAGGGCGCGGCGGACGCGGTGGCCGCCGCCCTCGCCGAGACCGGGCGCGGCGCCGCGGCGCTGCTCGCGGCCGAGGCGGCGGGAGCGGCCGGCTGCGCCCTGGACCGCACGGTGGCGTACGTACGCACCCGGGAGCAGTTCGGGCGTCCCGTCGGCTCCTTCCAGGCGGTCAAGCACCGGCTCGCCGATGTGCATGTGCAGGTGCAGGCGGCCCGCTCGGCGGCGTACTACGCGGCATGGGATCCGGCTCAGGCCGGCCCGCTGGCCCTCGCCCAGGGGCTCGAGGCCCTGCGGAGGGCCGCGGCGGAGGCCGTGCAACTGCACGGCGGCATCGGCTTCACCTGGGAGCATGAAGCGCATCTGTACGTCAAACGGGCGGCCGCCGACGAGCTGATGTTTGGCCCCGTGCATCTGCTCAGGGCGCGGGCGGCGGATCAGGCGGGGCTGTTCAAGCCGGACGCGGCGGACGGGGAGGCGGCGGCATGAAGGCGGGGGTGCGGCTGGTGCAGAGGGCCTCCTCGACCCGGATCTTTGTGAAGATCGCGCCGTATGTCTTCCCCGCGGTGGACCGCGCGGTCCACCGGATCACGCGCGGCCGGGTGCTGCCGAGCGCGCGGCTGCTGCCCGGAACCGTCCTCACCTCGCGCGGGGCCAGGACCGGACGGCCGCGGACGGTGCCGCTCGCCTGTCTGCACCGTGCGACGGGGGAGTGGATTCTGGTCGGCTCCAACTTCGGCCGCCCGGGGCATCCGGCATGGAGCGCCAATCTTCTCAGGCATCCGGAGGCGGAGATCAGCTGGCGCGGTGAGACGATCCCGGTCCGGGCCCGGCTGCTGGACGGGGCGGAGCGGGCGGAGGCATGGTGCGCGGTGCTGGAGTTCTGGCCGCCGTATGCGACGTACCAGTCGAGGGTGGAGCGCGAGATCCGGCTCTTCAGCCTCACCCGCCGCTGAGGCCGCACCAAGCCGCATGCGCTGCTGCGCGCAGGCTGCACGCGGGCTGCATGTGGGCTGCGCGCAGGCTGCGGGCGGGCTGCATGTGGGCTGCACGCGGGCAGCATGTGGGCTGCGAGGACAAGGCTGCTGCACGGGGCCCTGAAGACAGGAGCGCCGACAGCGGTGGGCCGGAAACCGGCGCCGGCCCGCCGTCGGCGTGACAGGACCCGTGACAAGGCAGCGGGGGGCAGCCCCCGGGCGTTACTTCGTCGGCTTCTTCCCGGTGATGCCCAGGTGGACCAAGAGCGCCAGATTCGGGCGGAGTTCCGCCTGCTTGACGCCCCAGGTCGTGAAGCCCTTCTGGTGCGATGCCACCGCGGCGAGCATCGCCACCAGCGCCCCGGCCATCGCGGCCGCGCTGACGTCCTTGTCGACCCTGCCCTTGGCCTGGAGCTCCTTCACCGCGTCCGTAAGGGAGTTGGTGACGGAGTTCAGGATCTTCATGCGGATCTTGTAGAAGCGTTTGTCGCCCTCGGCCGCGCCCAGGTCGACCACGCGGAGGATCGCGTCATGCCGACGCCAGAAGTCGAGGAACCCCTCGACCAGATCCTCCGAGGTCTGCCAGCCGGCCTTGCCGATCCAGGAGCGGCCCGCGACCAGATCGGTCAATCCCGCCCCCTCTTTGGCCATTTCCTCCGCGATCTCGAGGACCGCGCCCTCGACGTCGGGGAAGTACTGGTAGAACGTCGCGGGTGAGGTACCCGCCTTCCGGGCGACGTCGATGACCTTGACGTCCCGGTACGGCGAGGAGCTGAGCATCTCGCTGAGGCAGTCGAGCAGCTTCTGCCGCGTCGCCTGGCCGCGTCGCCCGGCCACTCGGCCGTCGACGGTGCGTACTTGTCCTGTCATGCCGTCAGCTTACCGAGGGGTGATCTGCGCGCGATTCGGCCGACTGCAAATGGGGTGTGGGGTACACCGCACGTCCTCGGGGGGTCGCACTCCGTGTGCGATCGCGCGTTCGAAGGCTCGGGTGTCGCCGGGTTGCGTGTGAACTGCGGTGCGTGTGATGCGCCGTTAACTTGAGGTGAGGAGGGCCGTACCGCTGGCTTTCGAAGGGAACGGGCCATGGCCGCATTCGCAGAGGGCATGCCGTGCTGGGTGGACGCATCGCTCCCCGATGTGGAGGCGGGCAAGCGCTTCTACGGCGAACTGTTCGGCTGGACCTTCACCGAGGGCGACGCCCCCGGCCGACGCTCTGCCGTCGCCCTCAGCGACGGCAGACGGGTGGCCGCCCTCACCGCCAAACGGGACGGCCGGATGCCCACCGAATGGGGCGTCTCCTTCGCGGCCGCCGACGCCGCCGCCCTCGCCCGCAGGATCCAGGCCGCCGGAGGCCAGGTGATCATCTCTCCGGTCCCGCTGGGCACGGCCGCGGTCACCGCCCTCTGCGCGGACCCCGGCGGCGCGGTCTTCGGGCTCTGGCAGGAGCTGGAGCGCCCCGGCTTCGAGAAGCAGGGCATGCCCGGGTCCTTCTGCTGGGCCGAGGTCTACACCCGCGACAAGGAGCATGTCGATCCCTTCTACGAGTCGGTCTTCGGCTTCCAGGGCGCCGATCTGGAGGCCGACGACGACGGGGGCGGAGTCGACTACCGGCTGTGGTCGCCGGCCGGGAAGGAACCGGGCGAGGAGACCGCGATCGGCGGCCGCAGTGTGATCACGGAGGCCTTTCCGGCTGCCATGCCGGGACACTTCCTCGTCTACTTCACCGTCGCGGACTGCGACGAGACGGCGCGCTCGCTCGTGCGGCTCGGCGGCCGGGTGCAGGCGGAGCCGTTCGACACCGCGTACGGCCGTATCGCCGTGCTCGTCGACGACCAGGGCGCGACCTTCGCCGTACTGGCCGAGCCCGAGGCGGCCGAGCCCGAGGCGGCGGAGCCCGAGGCCGCGGAGCCCGAGGACGCCGGGGGCGGACGGGACACGTCCGGGGAGGACGAGTCCGACGCCCGGGAGAGCGATGCCCGTGAGCCTGAATCACGAGAGCCCGACACCCCGAAGCCCGATGCCCCGGAGCGCGACACCCCGGAGCGCGATGCCCGGGAGTCCGGCACCCGGGAGCGCGATGCCCGGGCGTCCGGCGCCCGGGAGTCCGAGAGCGCGGAGAAGGGGACGGCGAAGCCCGAATCTGCCTGATACGGCCTGCCATATCCCAATACCAGGTGAGACACCCCGATCCGGCCCCGGGTTCGCAACCGTCGCCCAAGACAGGAAGAATCAGGGTGCGCACCGCTGGAGGGTCTCGGTGGTGAGACGCTGCACGGGGCTGGAAGAGACGGGCTCCTTATCGCTGGGCCCGTACGGGGAGGTGGCAGGCAACTGATGGAGCAGCTGACACAGCACGATCCGAGACGGATCGGCCCGTTCGAGGTGCTCGGCAGGCTCGGCGCCGGAGGCATGGGACTGGTCTATCTCGCACGGTCGGCGTCGGGCCGGCGGGTGGCGATCAAGACCGTCCGCACCGAGCTCGCCGAGGACCAGCTGTTCCGCGTCCGCTTCACCCGCGAGGTGGAGGCGGCGCGCGCGGTGAGCGGCTTCTACACCGCGGCCGTGGTGGACGCCGACCCGCGGGCCGCGGTGCCCTGGCTGGCCACCGCCTATGTGCCCGCGCCCTCCCTCGAGGAGATAATGCACGAGTGCGGGCCGCTGCCCGCACCGGCCGTACGCTGGCTGGCCGCCGGAATCGCCGAGGCGCTCCAGTCCATCCACGGCGCCGGCCTGGTCCACCGGGACCTCAAGCCGTCGAATGTGCTGGTGGTCGAGGACGGTCCGCGCGTCATCGACTTCGGCATCGCGTCCGGCGTCTCCAACACCCGGCTCACCATGACCAACGTGGCCGTGGGCACCCCGGCGTATATGTCGCCCGAGCAGGCGCGCGACTCACGCAGCGTGACCGGTGCGAGCGATGTGTTCTCCCTCGGCTCCACCCTGGTCTTCGCGGCGACCGGGCATGCGCCCTTCCACGGCGCCAACCCCGTCGAGACCGTGTTCATGCTGCTGCGCGAGGGGCCCGACCTGGAGGGGCTGCCCGACGAGCTGCGGCCGCTCATCGAGTCCTGTATGCAGATGGAGGCCGGGCGGCGGCCCACGCCCGAGGACCTCCAGGCGCAGCTCGCGCCCCACCTCTTCGCCTCGGGCGACGACAGCGGCTCCGCGTCGGCCTGGCTGCCGCCGAGGGCCACCGCGATGATCGAGGCCCGGCGCGGCGGACGCTCGTCGTCCGCGCACGCGGCCGCGGGGCAGGCCCCCGGCGGCGTCCCCGGCGGCCGTACGCCCCAGAGGCCCCGAGGGGCCGACCGCTCCGCTCCCGCCGCGCCGCCCCCTCCGTCCGCCCCGCCCGCGCCGCCTCGGCCCCACCCCACACC
>NZ_JADWYQ010000065.1 GCF_022414575.1 Streptomyces sp. MUM 178J
GGGCGGAGTCGTGCTCCGCCGACGCGGCGGGCGGCTCGGGGGCGGCGGGGCGGGCGCGGCCGCTCCAGGCGGCGTCGGCCAGCTCCCACAGGGCGAGCAGCCGCCCGGCCGGGACCCCGGCGACCGCGCACAGCGCCTCGACCGCCTGTCGCGGCACCGGCTTTCTGCCGTTGACATAGCGCTCCCAGGAGGACTTGCTGTACGGGGTGCGCGCGGCCAGTTCGGCAAGGCTCAGCCCCGCCGCCTCCCGCAGCGCACGCAGTTCGGCGGCGAGCCGTTCGCACTCCGCGGCCGGCGGGAGGTCCCCGCTGCCGCGGCTATCGGGCACGGCGTAGCTCTCCCAGGGTGTCGGGGCCGACGATGCCGTCCTGGACCAGCTCGCGGGCCGCCTGGAAGCGCTTCGCGGCGGTCTCCGTACTCGGGCCGTACAGACCGTCGACATCGCCCGGGTCGAACCCGTGCCGCTTGAGCAGGCACTGGGCCTCGACGACGTCCCAGCCGCTGCCGTTGAGGGCGAGAATCGTGTCCTGGACCAGGCTGTGGCCCGCGTACAGCTTGCCGTCCTTCTCCCCCGGCTCGCACTCGTACGTCTCCCCCTGGCGGTACACGAACAACTCCTGTTGGCTGTTGCCCCCCTTGCCGGCCGACGTACCGTCCTCGCCCGCCGACGCGGTGAGGAAGCCTCCCGCGAAGGCCAGGGCCGCCAGGACGGCGGCGGCGGCGGCGAGAGCAGCCGCCAGGGGAACGGTCCGCCGGACGCGGGGCTCTGGGCCCTCGCCCGACGGCGGCAGTCCGGACTCCTGCAGCTCCGCCGTGCCGTTCTCGGCCCCGACCTCCGAGACACCGAAGTCCCCCGTTGCGTCCAGGGGAGATCCCGGGCCCGAGACCGTCGCGGAGGGGGATCCTGACGAGGTCCCCGACGCGGCCCCCGACGCGGCCCCCGACGGCCGCGCGGCGCCGGGGAAGGAGTCCGACGGGGGCTCGGTCGCCGGCAACCCGCCCCCCGCCGGGCGCACCGCCCTCGACGCCTTCGCCTGCTCCGCCACCTCGTGCAGCACGAGCAGCCGGGTCGGCTCCGTACCGCAGATCCGCGCCAGTTCCTCGACGGCGCCGCGCGGCACCGGCTTCTTCCCGTTGAGATAGCGCTCCCACGACGAGCGGCTGTAGCTGGTCTTGCCCGCGAGAGCGGCGAGGCTCAGACCGCTGTGATCCTTCAGTCTGCGTAACTGGACGACCAGTTGCCGCTCATGGTCGTCGAGTGCCGCCGGCAGTTCTTTCCATCGGGCCATATGAATCCCCCCTCCCTCTGCGTCTCTCCCCCATCAGATCGCCCTTCGGGAGGGCAGTTCCACCCTCTTCTCGTTGATGGCGTGTTCCGGCCAGATGCCGGCGTCCCACGGCAGTCTTTCGAGCGCTCGCATCCCAGCAGCTCAGAGCTTGGGACGTCCCATAGGGGCCCATTCCGTCGACTTTCCTGGACCGCGGCGGAGTTGGCGCAGCAGAGTCGTTCCCGAACCGATGCCGGGCAGGGGCCCGGCGCACTCACAGGGGGATGAAACCAGTGAACGTACACAGGCATCTCGCACTGGCGACGGCCGCTGCCGCTCTCGGCGGCGGTCTCGCCCTCGCCCCGGCGGCACAGGCGAGCACGGCCCAGACGGCTCAGGAGAGCGGCGCAGCGGCCTACTCGTGTCATATGACGAAGAAGAACGGCCGTTGGTACGCGGGCCACTACAGCGGCAACACCGTCACCCCCGCGGCCGGCAGGGTGACCTCGGCGGGCATCGAGGCGCAGTGCATCCTCAAGCACGTCTGGAAGCAGAGCATCGCGGTGGACGGCTACTTCGGGCCCAAGTCCCGGGCCGCGTTCAAGCCCGTGCAGCGGAGCGCGAACAGCGTCTGCAACGCGAAGCTCGTGGTCGACGGGCTGCCCGGCCCGAAGTCGTGGCCGTATCTGCGGCACACCGGCTGCCCGTGAGCCCTCGCGGTCACGATGAGTCCGATGGCCAGCGACTGGTGGCCGTGATGGCCGATGGCCGGTGGCCGTGATGGCCGATGGCCGTTGACTGACGGCTGACCACTGCCGTCGGGGATGCGCGGCCCGGCCTCTACGGGGGGAGGTCGGGCCGCCGCCGTCGTGTCAGCCGACCGAGGCCGTCTGCTTCTGCAGACGGCCGTCGAGCGCGTCCAGGAACTGCTCGGTCGTGAGCCACGGCTGGTCGCGCCCGATCAGGACCGCCAGGTCCTTGGTCATCTGGCCGTTCTCGACGGTGTCCACGCACACCTGCTCCAGTGTCCGCGCGAAGTGCGTGACATCAGGTGTGCCGTCCAGCTCTCCCCGGTGGGCGAGACCGCGCGTCCAGGCGAAGATCGACGCGATGGGGTTGGTCGACGTCGACCTGCCCTGCTGGCGCCTGCGGTAGTGGCGGGTGACGGTGCCGTGCGCGGCCTCCGCCTCGACCGTCCTGCCGTCGGGCGACATCAGGACCGACGTCATCAGGCCGAGGGAGCCGAAGCCCTGGGCCACGATGTCGGACTGCACGTCCCCGTCGTAGTTCTTGCACGCCCAGACGTAGCCGCCCTCCCACTTCAGCGCGGAGGCCACCATGTCGTCGATCAGCCGGTGCTCGTACGTCAGCCCCTTGGCGTCGAAGCCGGCCTTGAACTCGGTGTCGAAGACCTCCTGGAAGAGGTCCTTGAAGCGGCCGTCGTACTTCTTCAGGACCGTGTTCTTGGTCGACATGTACACCGGGTACTCCCGCGCCAGCCCGTAGCGGAACGACGCACGGGCGAAGTCGCGGATCGACTCGTCGAGGTTGTACATGGACAGCGCCACGCCCGCGCCGGGGAACTCGTACACCTCCAGCTCCACGGGCTCCGAGCCGTCCTTCGGGGTGAAGGTCATGGTGAGAGTGCCCTCCCCGGGGACCTTCAGATCGGTGGCGCGGTACTGGTCGCCGAAGGCGTGGCGGCCGACGACGATCGGCTTGGTCCAGCCGGGGACGAGCCGCGGGACGTTCTCCATGATGATCGGCTCGCGGAAGATCACCCCGCCGAGGATGTTGCGGATGGTGCCGTTGGGCGAGCGGTACATCGCCTTGAGGCCGAACTCCTCGACCCGCGCCTCGTCCGGTGTGATCGTGGCGCACTTGACCCCGACCCCGTGCTTCCTGATGGCGTGCGCGGCGTCGATCGTCACCTGGTCGCCGGTGGCGTCGCGGTGCTCGATGCCGAGGTCGTAGTACTCCAGCTCGATGTCGAGGTACGGCAGGATCAGCCGGTCCTTGATGAACTGCCAGATGATGCGGGTCATTTCGTCGCCGTCGAGCTCGACGACGGGGTTGGCTACCTTGATCTTGGGCATCAGGCGGTACGTCCCTCTCGCGCGACTCGGCGATTTATCTCGTCGTCAAGATACTCGCCGTCGTGATGTCTCGCCGCCACTGCCGCGCCGCGCCGCCGGGGCGGGATTCCCGCGGGCTACCGGACGGTGAAGTGGACCGCGTCCTCCAGGAAGGGGACGTCCAGCCACGGCTTCGGCTGGGTCACCAGGGCGAGCAGCACGATCAAGGTGCCCAGTAGGCCGTACGTCACCATGTCGGTGAACCGGGACCGCACCGCCAGCATGCCCACGGAGGGCACGACACGGCGCATGACGGCCCCGCCGATCAGTGCGCCGCCGATCAGGATCGTGCCGATGCGGAACGAGTCGGCGAAGGCGTCGACACCGACGACCACCAGGCCTACGCCGACGAGCAGAAGCACGGTGAGCAGCGGCCACTGCCGCGCGGGCGCGGGCGCGTCCCCCGGCGCGGCGCGTCCGCCGCCCTCGGGGCGGGCGGTGTCGGTGGTGACGGCGGGGAACCTCCGGGAGCCCTTCTTCATGGGGCGTTCGGACGCATGGCCCATGGCAGCGGCGGAGGACGACACCTCCGCCTCCGGGCCCGCAGAGTCAGCGGCGGGGCGTGCGGACGAGGTCTCCGCGGCAGGCCGTCCCGTGGGCCCGCCCTGCGATTCGGCCTCCCCGGCGCGGTCGTGCGGGGGGACCGACGTCACTGTCCCGGCCGCCGCCGCAGGTCCCGCAGGGGACGGCTCTTCTGCGGACCCGCCGCCGGGCGGCGTCGCCGAGCCGGCCCGCCCGTCGCCGCCGGGCGAGTCATCAGCCGGGCCCGCAGAGGCCGGCGACCCGGCCGACGTCGCCGACGGGTCGCCGGAGGGCTCCGGCTCGTCGTCTGCCCGGCCGCTGTTCGCAGATACGCCCATGGGGTCGGCCCCTTCGCTTCAGTCCGCTGCGGCGACGGCGCGCTCCGCCGCCTCGACGACGTTCACCAGCAGCATGGCGCGGGTCATCGGGCCGACGCCGCCCGGGTTGGGGGCGACCCAGCCGGCCACCTCCGCGACGCCCGGGTGGACATCGCCGACGATCTTGCCGCTCTCGTCGCGGCTGACGCCGACGTCGAGGATCGCCGCGCCGGGCTTGACGTCCTCCGGCTTGATCAGGTGCGGCACGCCCGCGGCGGCGACGATGATGTCCGCCTGCCGCAGCTGCGCGGCCAGGTCGCGCGTACCCGTGTGGCACTGCGTGACGGTCGCGTTCTCGGTCCGGCGCGTCAGCAGCAGCGGCATCGGGCGGCCGATGGTGACACCGCGGCCCACGACGACCACATGCGCACCGGCGATCTCCACGCCGTGGCGGCGCAGCAGATGCACGATGCCCGCCGGGGTGCACGGCAGCGGGCCGGTCTCGTTCAGCACGAGCCTGCCGAGGTTCATCGGGTGGAGCCCGTCGGCGTCCTTGGCCGGGTCCATCAGCTCCAGCACCCGGTTGGCGTTGATGCCCTTGGGGAGCGGGAGTTGCACGATGTAGCCGGTGCAGGCAGGGTCCTCGTTGAGCTCCCGCACGACCGCCTCGATCTCTTCCTGCGTGGCGGTGGCGGGCAGTTCACGCTGGATGGACGCGATGCCCACCTGTGCGCAGTCGCGGTGCTTTCCCGCGACGTACTTCTGGCTGCCGACGTCGTCCCCGACGAGCAGGGTCCCCAGCCCGGGCGTCACGCCCTGGGTCTTGAGGGCCGCCACGCGGGCGGTCAGGTCGGACTTGATCGCGGCTGCGGTGGCCTTGCCATCGAGAGTCTGGGCAGTCATGGGCCCATCCTCCCGGATGACCCGGCCTCTGTTCCAATCGCGTCCGATCGCACCGGCTCACGGGATGCGCACATCCCAGCGGCCCTGGCCACGCAGGGTTGCACTTGCACAACTCCTGTGCATACCGACTGGACAAAAAGTCAACGTTACGACCACGATGAGCCGCGCAGTACCGCGGCAGTGCTGGGGGGCAGATCGCGAAGATTGTGGAAGTTCCTCCGCTCGGACCGCGTCGTCCCCGCACTTTCAACGGAGGAAACACGCCATGAGTTTCGGCGACCCGAACAACCCCTACGGCCAGCCCCAGGGCCAGCCGGGCTACGGCTACCCGCAGGCCCCGCCGGTCCAGCCGGGCTACGGCTACCCCGCCGGCCCGACCGAGATGCCGGGCGGCGTCAAGGCCGCGCGCGTGATGCTCTTCATCATCGGCGGCTTCCAGGTGCTCGGCGCCGCGCTCTTCGCGTTCACCGGCGCGGCCATCAGCGCGGCCAAGGACGACCCGACACTCAGGGACGACGTCCAGTTCCAGCAGCTCGCCGACTACTCGGCCGGCGCCATCTACGCCATCGCGTTCATCGTCCTGCTGTGGGGCGTGCTCGCGATCTTCCTGGGCGCGAAGTTCGGCAGCGGCGGCAACGGCATCCGCATCACCGCGATGGTCTTCGGCATCATCACGGCGATCCTGGGCATCTACCCGTTCGTCATCGTGGGCCTGGTGCACACCGTGCTCGCCATCCTGATCGCCGTCTTCGTCGGCAAGTCGGACGGCGGCGCCTGGTTCAACCGCCAGCGCGTCGCCTGAGCGAGCGCACCCACGTGCGAAGGCCGTAACGCGCCCCCGGGCGCGTTACGGCCTTCGGCCGTTCTACCGGCGCATTCGAGCCACTCCGGCCTGGTCCCTGCCGGTCGACCACTCCGGTCCCCACCTCTGTACCTCTGTGCCGATTCCATCGTGCCGGGCGGCCGGTACCGGCCCCGGCATTCGGACGGCCGGAGCCGTCCGCACTCTCGCAGGCCCGCGGCATCGACAGTCCGCGGGCCTGCGGTTCGCCCTGTTCGCCTCAGTGGAAGAAGTGGCGCGTCCCCGTGAAGTACATCGTCACGCCCGCCTTCTTTGCCGCCTCCACCACCTGCTCGTCCCGCACCGAACCGCCCGGCTGGACGACCGCCCTGACGCCCGCCGCAGTGAGGATCTCCAGGCCGTCCGGGAAGGGGAAGAAGGCGTCGGAGGCCGCGTACGAGCCCTGAGATCGCTCCGTGCCCGCGCGCTCGACCGCGAGCTTCGCGGAGTCGACGCGGTTGACCTGGCCCATCCCGACGCCGACCGACGCGCCGTCCTTGGCGAGCAGGATGGCGTTGGACTTGACCGCGCGGCAGGCGCGCCAGGCGAAGGCAAGCTCCTTCAACTCGTCCGCGGCGAGCGCCTCGCCCGTCGCGAGCGTCCAGCCGGCCGGGTCGTCGCCGTCAGCCTGGAGGCGGTCGGCGGCCTGGAGCAGTGCACCGCCGTCGATCGCCTTGACCTCGACCGGGTCGGCGGGGGCATCCGGGCAGCGCAGCACCCGGATGTTCTTCTTGCGGGCCAGCGCCTCGACCGCGCCGTCCTCGTAATCCGGGGCCACGATGACCTCGGTGAAGATCTCGGCGACCTGCTCGGCCATCTCCTTGGAGACCGGGCGGTTGACGGCGATCACTCCGCCGAACGCGGAGAGCGGGTCGCAGGCGTGCGCCTTGCGGTGCGCCTGGGCGACGTCCGCGCCGATCGCGATCCCGCACGGGTTGGCGTGCTTGATGATCGCCACGCACGGCTCGTCGTGGTCGTACGCGGCACGGCGCGCGGCGTCGGTGTCCGTGTAGTTGTTGTACGACATCTCCTTGCCGTGCAGCTGCTCGGCCTGGGCGAGGCCGCCGCCGCGGCCGCCGACGTACAGCGCCGCGCCCTGGTGCGGATTCTCGCCGTATCGCAGCACGGCGGAGCGCTCGTACGTCGCGCCGAGGAAGTCGGGGAAGCCGCTGTCGTCGGCCGCCGCGTAGTCGTCGGCGAACCAGCCCGCCACCGCCACGTCGTACGCGGCGGTGTGCTGGAACGCCTCGGCGGCGAGCCGCTTGCGCGCCGCCAGGTCGAAGCCGCCCGACCGCGCGGCCTCCAGGACGTCGGCGTACCGCGCCGGGCTGGTCACCACGGCCACGGACGGATGGTTCTTGGCCGCGGCGCGGACCATCGACGGGCCGCCGATGTCGATCTGCTCCACACACTCGTCGGGCGTCGCGCCCGAGGCGACCGTCTCCCGGAACGGATAGAGGTTCACGACCACCAGCTCGAACGGCTCCACGCCCAGCTCTGCGAGCTGCCGCTGATGGTCCTCGAGCCGCAGGTCGGCGAGGATGCCGGCGTGTACGCGCGGGTGGAGCGTCTTCACCCGGCCGTCCAGGCACTCGGGGAACCCGGTCAGGTCCTCGACCTTGGAGACCGGAACGCCGGCGGCAGCGATCTTGGCCGCGGTGGAGCCGGTGGAGACCAGTTCGACGCCGACTTCGTGCAGCCCGCGTGCGAGCTCCTCGAGACCGGTCTTGTCATAGACGCTGATCAACGCTCGACGGATGGGCTTATTCACCGACATGAACCTTTCGTCCTTCAATGCGGTAGCCGTGCCAGGCCAGACGCCGCACGACATCGACGAGCAGCCTTCGCTCGACTTCCTTGATCCGCTCATGGAGAGCGGCCGCACCGTCCGGCGTGTCCTCTTCCGTCACCTCGACCGCGCCCTGCGCGATGATCGGGCCGGTGTCGACGCCGTCGTCGACGAAGTGGACGGTGCACCCGGTGATCTTCGCGCCGTAGGCGAGCGCGTCGCGCACTCCGTGCGCACCGGGGAAGCTGGGCAGCAGGGCGGGGTGCGTATTGACGATGCGCCCGCCGAACCTCGCGAGGAACTCCTTCCCCACGATCTTCATAAAGCCGGCCGACACCACCAGATCGGGGTCGTACGCCGCCGTCGCCTCGGTGAGCGCGTGGTCCCACTCCTCGCGCGTGCGGTGGTCCTTGACCTTGCACACGAACGTGGGAAGCCCCGCCCGCTCGGCACGCTCCAGTCCGGCGATGCCGTCGCGGTCGGCGCCGACCGCCACGACACGTGCGCCGAACCCCTCCGGGTCGGCGTCGACGGCATCCAGCAGGGCCTGCAGATTGGTGCCGGAGCCGGAGACCAGGACGACGAGGCGTGCGGGCCGGCCGGGGCGGGCGAGGGGAGGCGGGGAGGCCACGGCGGGTCTCTTTCTCACGGGCTGCTGCACTGACGGACTGCTGTTCTGACGGGCGGCGCCGGCAGGCCGAGCCGGCTTTGTATGGTCGTACGAACGAATCATGCCCTTCGATACGGGGAACCCTACGAAGGAGCCGACCGTCAGCAACGATACCGGCACCGACAACGGCCCCCGCGGGACGGGGGCGGAGCCGGGAGGTAGCGTCTGGGGACAGCACCCGTCCGCTGACGGGCACGACGAGGGGAAGACGTTCACCAGATGCCGGACCGCCGCCGCCGTATGGGCCACCTCCTGTTGCCGCGGGAACGCCAGTCCACGGACGAGAACAACCCCTTCGCGCCGCCGCCGGAGGGCAGGCCGGACCAGCCCTGGCAGCCGCGCCGCCCCGAGAACGGCGGAGGCGCCGAAGGGGGCGGCCGTGACGGCGGCAGCCGCGAGGGCCACGAGGGTCGTGAGGACTCACCGGGCGAGGGCCCTGGTTCCTCCGGATCTGGTTCCTCCGGATCTGGTTCCTCCGGCTCCTCCTGGGGCGGCCAGTGGAGCAGCCGACAGCCGGGCCGCTCCTCGGGCGGCGGCTTCGGCGGCCGCCCCAACGGCCAGCAGGGCTCCGGAGGCGGCCGCTCCGGCGGCCCGGCGGGCCTGCGCTGGGACCCGACGGACCCGGCCCAGCGCCGGGCGCGCTATGCGCTGCTTTCGGGCATGTGGGCGTTCTTCTTCGCGCTCTTCGACTTCCCGGAGATCGCGCTGCTGCTGGGCGCGCTCGCCCTGTACTGGGCGATCAGCTCCCTGCGTGCCAAGCCGCAGTCCCGCACCCCCGACCCGGCCGCCGCACAGCCGCCCGCCTCCCGGCAGCCGTCGTCCGGCAGCCCGGCCCGGCCCTTGATCACCGCGGCCGTCAGCGGCCTGGTCATGGCTTCGATCGCCCTGATGTTCGTAGCCGCGAACTTCACCGCGCAGCTCGTCTACCGCGACTACTACACCTGTGTCTCGGACGCCCTGACCAAGGACGGCCAGCTCGCCTGCAACGAACTCCTCCCGGAGCCCCTGCGCGGATGGATCGGCGTCAAGGAGTAGGGCCTGGACAAGCGCCGGGGGTGCCGTGCAGCGCTGCACGGCACCCCCGAGGAGCCCTGTGAATCCGGCCGGCGCCGCACCTGCGGCGTCGGCCGGATCGCGTCTCAGTTCACGATCTTGCTGCTCCAGTGCTTGACCGGAGCTTCGAAACCGCCGCCCGTGCTGGTGAAGCTCCAGACACCGGTGTGGCTGCGGCCGTCGGAAGTGGTGCCGTAGTCGTAGAGGGCGCCGAGGTCGGTCTTGCCGTCATCGTTGAAGTCACCGGCAACCGGCTCACTGCGCTCCCAGCTCCAACTACCCGAACCGGAATCCCACACCTTCAACGGCTTCTCAAAACCCGCACCATTACTGGCGAACGTCCACAACCCAGAGTGATTACGACCGTCCCCAAGCTTCCCGTAGTCATACAGGACACCGAGATCAGCCTTACCATCACCGTTGAAATCACCGGCAACCGGCTTACTACGCTCCCAGCTCCAACTACCCGAACCGGAATCCCACACCTTCAACGGCTTCTCAAAACCCGCACCATTACTGGCGAACGTCCACAACCCAGAGTGATTACGACCGTCCCCAAGCTTCCCGTAGTCATACAGGACACCGAGATCAGCCTTACCATCACCGTTGAAATCACCGGCAACCGGCTTACTACGCTCCCAGCTCCAACTACCCGAACCGGAATCCCACACCTTCAACGGCTTCTCAAAACCCGCACCATTACTGGCGAACGTCCACAACCCAGAGTGATTACGACCGTCCCCAAGCTTCCCGTAGTCATACAGGACACCGAGATCAGCCTTACCATCACCGTTGAAATCACCGGCAACCGGCTTACTACGCTCCCAGCTCCAACTACCCGAACCGGAATCCCACACCTTCAACGGCTTCTCAAAACCCGCACCGTTGCTGAGGAACGTCCACAGGCCGGAGTGATAGCGGCCGTCCTCATGCCGGCCGTAGCGGTACAGCACGGCGACATCGTCCTTGCCGTCGCCGTTGAAGTCGCCGGCAACCGGCTTGCTGGCGCCCCAGTACCAGCTGCCCGTGCCGGAGTCCCACAGAGTGCGCGGGGCCTTGAAGCCGTCGCCGTCACTGGTGAAACCCGTCAGGGCGGAGTGGTTGCGGCCCTGGGGGGTCTTGCCGAGGTCGCTCAGGACGCCGAAGTCGGCCTTGCCGTCGCCGGAGAAGTCGCCGGCCAGCGGAGCGTGCTGCCTGGGCAGGGAGCGCACCTGCTGAATCCACGGATTGATGTCGTCGACACGGGTGTCGAGAGCGCCCGTGCGCGTCTCCTCAGAGCCGAGACATCCGCCCTGCCATGACCTGCTGTGGAGCGCCACCAGCTCAGGCCGTCCGTCGGTGATGCGGACGGCCGGGCCGCCCGTGTCGCCCTTGCAGATGGCGGCGTCGCCCTTGGCGGCCAGCCCGATGGTGGCGCCGTCGACGGCGTCGATGCCGAACTCGCCGCTGTGCAGACGGTCGGGCGCCCACCCCGTGGCCGTGCGGCCATAGCCCATGGCCTCCAGCGTCTCCCCCTTCTGCGGCGCCGAAACGGCCAGCTGAACGGGGGCGACATCGGTGACCGGCTCGGCGAGCCTGGCCATGACCAGGTCACGGTCCGATCGGGGAACGACCTCGGTGATCGCCACGGTCCGCGCGGCGGGCTGGAGCAGATCCGTGCTGCCGAGCGTGGCAGTCGACGGCTGCGCGGGCTTTCCGGCCGCCACCGTGCCGCCCGGTGTCTCTGCGAAGCAGCTGGCGGCGGTGAGGATCCACTGAGGGTCCACCAGCGCGCCCGTGCAACCGCGCGTGTCGCCGACGTCGATCTGCGCGGCGAAGGTACGGGATCCGTCCGCGGCCTGCCCGCCCGAAACGGCCAGGGCAGGCGTGCTGCCCAAGGCTGCGGCGGCGATGGCGGCGGCGGCCGCCAGGGTGCATCTGCTCGTTCTTCGAGAAAGGAACTGCGATGGCATGGGTGTCCTCCGGTGTGGAGTTGCTGGAGTCGAGAAAGCCGGTCCTGCCCTCGCGGCAGGCAGCGCCTACTTGTTGGCGTGGATCTCCAGGAGGACGTGGTCGCGTCCCTGGGGATCGGCCGTCTCGCCAACCGCCGTCCAAGTGTTCTTCTCGACGTCGAAGGAGACCTCGCGCTCGTCGACGCTCATGTCCACACGGGTCGAGTAGTCGTTCCCCCTGACCCCGTACACCTGATCCAGTTCCAGCTGGAGGTACCCGCCGTTCCCGGTGACCTCGAAGCAGTACTCGCCCTTGGACCGGCTCGAGACCACAAGCGGGTTGGTCGCGGTCGCGCAGTCGGCGAGCACGATGTGGCCGTCGCCGCGGATCAGGCGGATCCCGCGCTCTTCGAAGATCTTGTCGGCCTGGGGGTAGGCGAAGTCCTCGACGGCGAAGGGCGGCATCTCGGCCGCTGCCGCGGCGGGGGCCACCGGTGCGTGGCCGTCCCGCGAGTCGGCGACGGCGGTTGCGGCGAAGGCGACGGTCCCCAGGACGGCGCCAGTCGCAAGAAGAGCAGAAGTAAGCTTCATGGTCACTCGATTGCTTCCTGTGCGTGTGGTCAGTACGGCCCGGAGAAATCGGGTGAGGCCCCGTCACCATCTCGAATCATCGAGCATCGAGCATCCCTCGACGGTCGCAGCAGCAATCTGCGATCCATCCCCCGCTTCCCCCGTGTCAGCAAGGCTATTCATATCATCCTCCCGGCTGCCGCCCTCCGGAGAGGTGCGACGCCCGACCAATGGGCCGGGACCGCCAGTTGACGCCTTCCGGGCACGGCAGGGCCGGATGGCTGCGATGACCACGCAGTGCGCCGGACAACCCGGGAGCGTGTGTCACCATGCGCGGTTCCGGCAACAGTTGCCCCGTTGGACCCGACCCGGCCCGACAGCAGTCGAGGGGAATCACCATCAGCGGAAAGAGACTGAGACAAGCGGTGCGAGCGCGCGCCGCTGTCGCCATGACCACAGTCATCGCACTCAACACGGGGGCGCTGGAAATATCGACGGCGACCGCGGCCGAACAACCCCGGCCCGGGAATGGCCGCGGCCGCGTCGTCGCCGCCTGGCAGGCAGGGGATTCCGGCGTCAGGACGGCGGCCGAGCAGGCTCTGACCGGCTCGGACGAAGACATGAGGAATTCCTGAGCGAGGGCCTCCGCATCGCTGCGGAGGAAGACGACCGGCTAGCGGCCCTGCGGATGCCCAGTTCCGTGGGAAAGGGAGTTCAGGCAGCCGCAAGGAAGCCCTGACCCTCCAGGGCCCGGGGCCCTGGACCCACCGACACTCCTCAGGGGGCCTGGCGGAAAGCCCGCCAACACCCCAGGGAGGTCTGGGAGAAACCTCACCAAGCCCCCGGGTGCAGGCCGAAGCCCACCAACACCCCCGGATGCAGGCCGAAGCCCACCAACACCCCCGGGTGCGGGGCAAAGCCCACTCGCACACCCCGGGGGTCGGGGGCAGAGCCCCCGGTTACGGGAAGGGGCGGGATGGGGGAAGGCCTCCCCCCGAAGAGCCCGACGGCTCCGTGCACGGTTCGCCCTGGGCGCCCCGGTCCGCCCAGGGATCCGCCGGCAGGAAGTCATACGCCTCCGAGGCCTCCGGGCTCTCCGAGGTCCCGGAGCCCTTCGAGGTCCCGGAGCCCTTCGAGGTTTTCGGGGCTTCCGAGGTTTTCGGGCTCTTCGGGGCCTTCGAGGCTCCCGAAGGCTCCGCAGGCTTGGAAGGCCCCGCGGACTTGGAGGACCCCGCGGGCTTGGAAGGCTCCGCGACCTCGGAGGGCCCCGAAAGCGCCGCAGACTGACCAGCCGTCTTCTCGACCCCCAGATCCGCACCCACCGACACCTCCCGCGCCCCACTCACCCGGCGCGCCTCCCGCATCGCACGCAATCGCCGCCACCCCCGTACTCCCAGCGCCCCCGTCACCCCGATCCCCCCGCACCACACCAGCGCCGCCGCACCCGTCAGCCACCACACGGGACCGAAGGCCGCCAGACGGCCGGTGCCCAGCGAGCCGCCGGACGCCGCGGCGAGGAAGGCGGTCAGCAGGGCGCAGCCCGCCGCGCCGAGGAGGGCGGTGAGCACGGTGTCCCGCCACCCGGCGGGCCCCCGGTCCCGTACCGTCAGCCACGCCACCGCTCCGCCCGCCGACACCGGCACCGCAAACGCGGCACAGGTCAGCGGCGTCGCCCCGCCACCCGTCTCCGGCACCGCCGCCAGCCACGGGAAGTACGGGGCGCCGCCGAGGGCGTCGGCCACCGACCCGCCCCCGCCCAACGGCGCCGCCGTCGCACCTGCGCCCACACCGAAGCCGGGCCCGAGCCCGTACGCCGCCCCCCAGACCGCCGCGTTCGGCATCAGCGCCAGCATCAGCAGCACCACCGCGGCCTGCCCCGGCCACGCCTCCGCCAACCGGAACAGCGACTCGTGCGCCGTGCCCCAGTGCCATCCCAGCGAGGCGACGGCGAGCACCGCACCGCCGGCGGCCAGGGTGAGGGCGGCCGTGCAGGCCGCGCGCAACGCCACGATGACGCGGGCGCGGGCGACCCCGACCCGCGCCCGTTCCGGCACCCACCCCGGCAGCGGCCCCAGCGGCCGGCCCCGGGCCGTCCAGATCCCCGCGGCCGCCGACGCCGCCGCCACCGGCGGCAGATGCAGTACGGCACTGACGACGTCCCCGGCCAGCGGCCCGCCCGCCGCGTACGCCGTCGCCGCCGCGCCGACGATCAGATATCCCCCCGTCACCGCGCACCACACGTCCAGGCCATTGCGCAGGCCGGCCTGCTCGCCGCGCTCCGCGGAGTCCCGCGCGGCGCGGTGCGCCAGCCAGACGGGCAGCGCCACAAGCAGCAGCGGCACGACGCCCATGGGGGCGGGCTGGCCGGAGAGCGTGTCGGTCCGTACGAGCTCCACGCCGTGGGCGAGCAGCCACAGCGACGCGGCGACGCGGAACGCCCCGCCCGGCCCGCTGTCGGGGTACGGGGAGCTGATCCACGCCGCCGTCGCCAGCATGGTCAGGGCCCCGAGTCCCAGCCCCGCCGCCACCGCCCCGCGTACGGACGCCGCAGCCACCAGGACGGCCCGTCCGCCGTACGCCACGCTCTCCGTCTCGGCTGTCTGCGTCACGTCGGTCGCCTGAGTCACGCCGCCATGCTGCCAACGGCACCCGCTTTCGCCCTGCAACAGGCGAATGACCGTTGTGTCGCTCAATATATGGTTATGTACTTTTACGCAGAGTGCAGTGCGGCGGTGTCCCGGCCATGACCCGGAGCAGCACCCTCCTGGCCACGTCTTCGGAGCCCGGCACGGCCCCTCGGGCGCCCACTGCGGAAACAGCGCCAGAGGGTTCGCCGAGGCCCGAACCGGAAACCGGTTCGAAAGCGGACCAGGGAGCGGAACGGGAAGCAGCCCCGGAACCGGGAGCGGCCCCGGGGGCGGAAGCGGCTCCTGAGGCGGCCCCGGGGGCGGAAGCGGCTCACAGGCGTACGCCGCCGCCCGCCCCCGCCGAGGCGTTCGACGCGCTCTACACGGACGCCGCCCCCGCCCTGGTGCACCAGGCCTACCTGCTCACCGGCCGCCGCAGACTCTCCCAGGAGGCGGTAGAGCGCGCCTTCCACCACGCCTGGCAGCACTGGGCCGAAGTGGCACGCGACCGGGACCCCGCCGGCTGGGTACGGGCCGTCGCGTACGACCACGCCCTCTCCCCCTGGCACCGGCTGCGCCCCACCCACCGGCACCCCGACGCCCCGCCGGTCGAACACGACCGCCGCGCCCTGCTCGATGTGCTGCTCTCGCTGCCGCCGTCGTACCGCCGGACTCTGCTGCTCTACGACGGCCTGGGACTCGACCTGCCCGAGACGGCGGCCGAGACGGAGGCGTCCACTCCGGCCGCCGCGCGCCGACTGCTGCACGCCCGCGAGGCGGTGGCCGTGCGCCTGCCCGAGCTGGCCGACGCCGGGGGGCTCCAGAAGCGGCTGGCGGCCCTCGTCGGCTCCGGGCCCGCCATGGCGCCGTCGCCCGCGCGCGCGGTGCGCACCGGCGGCGAACGCCGGGCCAGGCTGTGGACGCGGGCGGCGATCGTGGTCACGACGCTGCTGATCGGGGTCACGGCCGCTGCCGCGGTCACCTCCCCGGGGGAGTACCGGGCCCCCGTGGCTCCGGGTCGGCCGGTCGACGGAGTGCTCCCGGCCGCCGGACCCGAAAAGCTGAGCGATGGGGACGAGGCGCTGCGCGACCGGCTCCGCTCCGGGCCCGCCGCCGGACCCGGGCGTCTTCTTCCGCAGCTCCGCTAGCAAGCGGTGCGCGGTGACGCTGATGGTGCGTGACGGTGGGTGAAGGTGTTGATGGTGCGGAGTGACGCGTGACGACGTGAAAGGACCCGCCCCCGTCCATCGGGGTGCGGGCCCTTTTCACATGCGTGCGTACGTCAGCCGACGAGGCTGTCCTCAGCCGCCGAGAATGGCGCGCGCCAGCTTGGCCGTCTCGGTCGGGGTCTTGCCGACCTTGACGCCCGCGGCCTCCAGGGCTTCCTTCTTCGCCTGGGCGGTGCCGGAGGAGCCGGAGACGATGGCGCCGGCGTGGCCCATGGTCTTGCCCTCGGGCGCGGTGAAGCCCGCGACGTAGCCGACGACCGGCTTGGTGACGTTGGCCTTGATGAAGTCCGCCGCACGCTCCTCGGCGTCGCCGCCGATCTCGCCGATCATCACGATCAGGTCGGTGTCGGGGTCCTCCTGGAAGGCCTTCAGCGCGTCGATGTGCGTGGTGCCGATGATCGGGTCGCCGCCGATGCCGACGCAGGACGAGAAGCCGATGTCACGCAGCTCGTACATCATCTGGTAGGTCAGCGTGCCGGACTTGGAGACCAGGCCGATGCGGCCGGGCTTGGTGATGTCCGCCGGGATGATGCCCGCGTTCGACTGACCGGGGGTGATCAGTCCCGGGCAGTTGGGGCCGATGATCCGGGTCTTGTTGCCCTTGGCGCCCGCGTACGCCCAGAACTGCGCGGTGTCGTGGACGGCGACGCCCTCCGTGATGACGACCGCGAGGCCGATCTCGGCGTCGATCGCCTCGACGACCGCGTCCTTGGTGAACTTCTCCGGGACGAAGATGACCGTGACGTCCGCGCCGGTCTGCTCCATCGCGTCCTTGACGGACCCGAAGACCGGGATTTCGGCGCCGTCGAACGCGACCGTCGTGCCCGCCTTGCGCGGGTTGACGCCGCCGACGATGTTGGTGCCGGAAGCCAGCATGCGCTTGGTGTGCTTCTGGCCCTCGGAGCCGGTCATGCCCTGGACGATGACCTTGGATTCCTTGGTGAGGAAGATAGCCATGGTTGTGGTGTCCCTCGTCCCTTACTTCGCAGCAGCCAGCTCGGCGGCCTTGTCGGCCGCGCCGTCCATGGTGTCCACACGCTGCACGAGCGGGTGGTTGCGGTCGTCGAGGATCTTGCGACCCAGCTCCGCGTTGTTGCCGTCCAGACGCACGACGAGCGGCTTGGTGACGGCCTCGCCCTTGGACTCCAGGAGCTCCAGGGCCTGCACGATGCCGTTGGCGACCGCGTCGCACGCGGTGATGCCGCCGAAGACGTTGACGAAGACCGACTTGACGTCCGGGTCGCCCAGAATGATCTCCAGGCCGTTCGCCATGACCTCGGCCGAGGCGCCGCCGCCGATGTCGAGGAAGTTGGCGGGCTTGACGCCGGAGTGCTTCTCACCGGCGTACGCGACGACGTCGAGGGTCGACATGACCAGACCCGCGCCGTTGCCGATGATGCCGACCTCGCCGTCCAGCTTGACGTAGTTCAGGCCCTTGGCCTTGGCAGCAGCCTCGAGCGGGTTGGCTGCGGCCTTGTCCTCGAGCTCGGCGTGCCCCGGCTGGCGGAACTCGGCGTTGGCGTCCAGCGACACCTTGCCGTCCAGCGCCAGGACGTCACCGTCCACGACCTTGGCGAGCGGGTTGACCTCGACGAGCAGGGCGTCCTCGGCGACGAAGGTCTTCCACAGGGAGACCAGCACCTCGGCGACCTTGTCGGCGACGTCGGCCGGGAACTTGGCGGCCGCGACGATCTCGCGGGCCTTCTCCGGGGTCACGCCCTCGTTCGCGTCGACCGGGATCTTGGCCAGGGCCTCGGGCTTGGTGGCCGCGACCTCTTCGATGTCCATGCCGCCCTCGACGGAGGCCATCGCCAGGAAGGTGCGGTTGGTGCGGTCGAGGAGGTAGGAGACGTAGTACTCCTCGGCGATCTCCGGCGCCAGCTCGGCGAGCATCACCTTGTGGACCGTGTGGCCCTTGATGTCCATACCGAGGATGTCGCGGGCCTTCGCGACCGCGTCGTCCTCGTCGGAGGCCACCTTCACGCCGCCGGCCTTGCCCCGGCCGCCGACCTTGACCTGCGCCTTGACGACCGACTTGCCGCCGAGACGCTGGGTCACCTCGCGCGCCGCCTCAGGCGTGTCGATGACTTCACCGGCCAGCACCGGTACACCGTGCTTGGCGAAGAGGTCCCTCGCCTGGTACTCGAACAGGTCCACGCGCGTCCGTCCCTTTTCTAATGATCGCGGTTCGTTGTCTGCGTGGGCGTGCCGCGAAGGGCAACGTGACTCCGCTGTCACATAAGGGGGCGTACACGGTGTCCGTGGACGCGGCATGTCCGTCTCGCAGGTTATCCCCGTGGGACCTGGCTCCCTAAATCGCAGATCACACCTGCGCGGTGATACCGGTCACAGAATCCCCTCCCTGGGGCCGCGGCCAGAGGACGCCGTGTCCGGTATGGGCAGAGGGCGTTTCTCGATGGCCGCCGCCATCACGTCGGGGAACAGATCCGGCGTACAGGCGAACGCGGGCGCGCCCAGCGCGGCGAGCGCCGCCGCGTGCTCGCGGTCATAGGCCGGCGTGCCTTCGTCGGAGAGCGCGAGCAACGCGACGAACTGCACCCCCGAGGCCTTCATCGCCGCAACCCGCTTCAGCATCTCGTCCCGTATCCCCCCTTCGTACAGATCGCTGATCAGGACGACGACGGTGTCGGCGGGGCGGGTGATCTGCGACTGGCAGTACGCCAGGGCCCTGTTTATGTCGGTGCCGCCGCCGAGCTGTGTGCCGAAGAGGACGTCGACCGGATCGTCAAGCTGGTCGGTGAGGTCGACGACGGAGGTGTCGAAGACGACCAGCCGGGTGCTGATGGATCTCATGGACGAGAGGACCGCCCCGAACACCGAGGCGTAGACGACGGAAGCGGCCATCGACCCTGACTGGTCGATGCAGAGCACCACCTCCTTCTTCACCGACTGCGACGCCCGCCCGTATCCGATGAGCCGCTCCGGAACGACCGTGTGGAACTCGGGCAGATAGTTCTTGAGGTTGGCCCTGATGGTGCGGTCCCAGTCGATGTCCCGGTGCCGGGGACGGCTGACCCTGGCCGAGCGGTCGAGCGCTCCCGTGAGCGTGGACCGGGTGCGTGTGGCGAGCTTCTTCTCGAGCTCGTCGACGACCTTGCGCACCACCGCCCTGGCGGTCTCCTTCGTCGTCTCCGGCATGGCCTTGTTGAGGGAGAGGAGCGTGCCGACCAGATGCACATCGGCCTCGACGGCCTCCAGCATCTCCGGCTCCAGCAGCAGCGTGGACAGTCCCAGCCGGTCGATCGCGTCCCGCTGCATCACCTGGACGACGGAGGCGGGGAAGTAGCTGCGGATGTCCCCCAGCCAGCGGGCGACCGAGGGGGCGGACGCGCCGAGCCCCGCGGAGCGGTCACCCTCACGGCCGCGGCCGCCCGCCCCTCCCCCGTACAGCGCGGTGAGCGCTCCGTCCATGGCCGCGTCCCGGCCAAAGGGCGCCCAGCACGTGCCGTCGGCGTCGCCGCCTCCGAGGACGAGCCGCCAGCGCCGCAGCCGCTCGTCGCCCCCCTCTCCCATGGCCGCGTCGTACGCCGTGGCCTCGTCGTCCGCCGTGGTCAGCTTGTCCGCCGTGGTCGCCCTGTCCGCCGTGGTCGCGCTGTCCGCCGTGGCCGTCTCGACCGCTGTAGCGGTCTTGTCCGCCGTGGCCGTCTCATCCGCCGTGGCCGTTCTGCTCACCGTGGTCATCGAGTCACCCCCCGCAAGGTCGTCAGGTCGTTGTCGTTCGGTCCGTCGGCTTCCGCGGTCCCAAGCAGCAGGCGCAGCACCGGCAGGACCGCGTCCGCCCGTGTCTCGTCGAGACCGGGGCCAAAACCGGGGGTGTGGGGTCCGGAGTGCGCCGCCGCCCCTGGGCCGCCCGCGCCCGGGGCTCCACGCCGGACCAGCTCGCCCAGAGTGCGGCGCACCCCGGGCTGGTAGGCCGAGAAGGTGCGGCGCAGCAGCGGCAGCACATCCGTGAACGCCTCCGCGGGCACCCCGGTGAGCCAGGCGTCGACCAGCCCAAGCAGCCGCTCGTCGTGGATCAGGAGCATGCCGCCGCCGGAGGCTCCGCCGACGAAGCCCTCGATCCAGGCTGCCGCGTCGGCCGGCGGTGTGCCGGCCGAGAGGGCGAGCGCCATCAGCCGGGCGGCCTCGTCGTCCGCCAGCCGCCGGTCGTCGAGCAGCAGCCGCACGGCGCGGCCGCGGAGGACTCCGGGCACCGTGTCGCGGTCGGCGAGGCGGCGGAGGACCGCGGCCCAGCGAAGGGTCTGCCGGCCGGCGTCGGGCAGCAGACCGATCACGCCGTGCACGGCGTCGAGACTGGTGCGCATCGCGGCTGCGCCGTCCGCGTCGAGCCCTGTGCACGCGGGCGGCAGGCCGACGCATATCCGGTCGGCGAGCCCGGAGGCGACCTCGGCGAGCGCCGCCGTGTCCGTGGACCGCACATCGCCGTACCGAAGCGAGCGGACCAGTGCGGGCAGCGCCTCGGCGAGATGGCCGACGTCCGCGTCGAGCGCGGCACGGTCGGCGAGGGCACGCATCACCACGGGCAGCGCGTCCGGCAGCGCGGCCAGCAGACACCGCTCGGCGAGGGCCGTGACATCGGCGAGCGCGGCGGCCTCCAGCGCCCGGGCCTCCACCTTGGCGGTGGCGGCGGAGAGCACGGTGGTGCCCCAGACTCCGGCCTCCGCGACCCGCACGGCCAGCTCCGGGTCCCAGCGGAGCCGCCAGGTCTCGCGGAAGGTGCCCGTGCCCGACCGTCCGGCGGTGGGCTCGCCCCAGCGGATGCCGAGCAGGTTCAGCCGGTGCAGCAGCCGGCTCTTGGCGGCGTCGGTCTCCTTGCGCAGGTCGAGGTCCGCCTCGCGCTCGAGAGCCTCGGGCTTGAGGCGCAGGCTGCGCTGCTGCCGGGCCAGATCGCGCTGGAGCGGGACGGCGGGTGCCGCTTCCGGGACCTCCCCGAGCACGTCCCCGACGACGAGCCGGTCCCGGACGAGGTCGAGCGGCACGTCGGAGCCGTCGCACAGCACGGCTCTGACGGCGTCGGTCGTCTCGGTCAGCCCGGCGAGCGGGCGTCCGCGCATGGCGGCGAGCGTCCCGGCGAGCCGCACCGCCTCGATGACATGGGCGGAGGAGACCATGTGGTCCTCCTCGCGCAGCAGCCCGGCGACCTTGGTCATCCAACGCTCGACGGGCCGGTCGGGTGCGCTGAACAGATGCGCGTACCAGCCGGGTGAGTCGATGCCCGCGCCGTAGCCGGTGTGCCGGGAGAGACGGCGGTGGGTCCAGGGCACCCAGGTCATCTCGGTCTTGACCTTGGGGAGGCCCTTGAGGAGGGCCTTGTCGGCCGCCATGGTGGTCTTCCGGGCGAGCGCGGGCACATGCCAGGCCCCGCACACCACGGCGACGGCGTCCCCGAACTCCTTGCGCGCCGCACGGAGCTTGAGCCGCATATGCGCTTCGCGTACGAGGTCGTTCCCGTGCCCGCCGTGGCCGTATGTCTCGCGCAGCGCGGCCATCGCCTCGGCGACGGCGGCGAACGGGGCGTGGGAGTCGTCGTCTTCGCGGGCCGTGCGGTGCTCGACGACGTCTTCCCACCAGCGCTCCGGGTCGTCGTAGCCGGCGGCTTGGGCGAGCGCGCCGATGGGGTCCACCCGCATGGCCTCCGCGGTGCCGTGGATGTCCGTCTCCTCTCCGCCGTCTTCGGGGGCGGCGCCCTCCCCCGCGGTATGCGCCGATTCCGCCGGGATCTCCTCCGGCTCCCCCGCGGTCTCCTTCTGCCGCATCGCCAGCGAGTGCGCCGCCGGGAGGTCGATGAACCGCACCGGGACGCCGTGCGGCAGCGCCCACCGGATCGCGGTCCACTCCGGCGAGAACTCGGCGAACGGCCAGAACGCCGCCCGCCCGGGGTCGTCGGCCGCGTGGGCGAGCAGTGCGACCGGCGGCCGCATGCCGTCGTCGGCGGCCAGCGGCAGCAGTGCGTCCGCCTCGGGCGGGCCCTCGATCAGGACGGCCGCGGGCGAGGCCGCGTCCAGTGCGGCCCGGACCGCCCGCGCCGAGCCGGGCCCGTGGTGGCGGACGCCGAGGAGCAGCGGATGCGTCATGCGCTCACCTCGCGGCAGGCGCGGTAGAAGTCCTTCCAGCCGTCACGCTCGCGCACGACCGTCTCCAGATACTCCTGCCAGATCACCCGGTCCGCCGCCGGGTCGCGCACCACCGCGCCGAGGATGCCGGCGGCCACGTCGCCGGGGCGCAGCACTCCGTCGCCGAAGTGCGCCGAGAGTGCGAGACCGCCGGTGACCACGGAGATCGCCTCGGCCGTGGACAGCGTGCCCGACGGGGACTTGACCTTGGTGCGGCCGTCGGCGGAGACGCCGTCGCGCAGCTCGCGGAAGACGGTCACGACCCGCCGGATCTCCTCCAGTCCCTCGGGCGCGGCCGGCAGGTCGAGCGAACGCCCTATCTGGTCCACTCGCCGCGCCACGATGTCGACTTCGTCGTCGGCCGAGGCGGGCAGCGGCAGCACGACCGTGTTGAAGCGGCGGCGCAGCGCGCTGGAGAGGTCGTTGACGCCGCGGTCGCGGTCGTTGGCGGTGGCGATGAGGTTGAAGCCGCGCACCGCCTGCACTTCCTCCCCCAGCTCGGGCACCGGCAGTGTCTTCTCCGACAGGATCGTGATCAGGGTGTCCTGGACGTCGGCGGGGATGCGGGTCAGCTCCTCGACCCGCGCGGTCATGCCTTCGGCCATGGCGCGCATGACCGGGCTGGGCACGAGGGCGTCGCGGCTGGGGCCGTGGGCGAGCAGCTGCGCATAGTTCCAGCCGTAGCGGATGGCCTCTTCCGGGGTGCCGGCGGTGCCCTGCACAAGCAGTGTCGAGTCGCCGCTGACGGCCGCCGCGAGATGCTCGGACACCCATGTCTTCGCCGTGCCGGGGACGCCGAGCAGCAGCAGGGCGCGGTCGGTGGCGAGCGTGGTGACGGCGACCTCCACGATCCGCCGCGGCCCCACGTACTTGGGTGTGATCACGGTGCCGTCCGGGAGGGCGCCGCCGAGGAGGTAGGTGGCGACGGCCCACGGCGACAGCCGCCAGCCGACCGGACGCGGCCGGTCGTCGGCTGCGGCGAGGGCCGACAGCTCATGTGCGAACGCCTGCTCGGCGTGGGGCCGCAGCGCCTCGGGCCCGGCCGAGTCCGATGCGTCGGACGCGTCGTCACAAGCGCTGTCGGGCATGGTTTCAGGCATGGCTTCGGACACGGACATGGGTCCCCCTCGAGATCGCTCGGCTCCGTCGGCCGATGCGTTCTCCACGGTGCACCACACCACTGACAATCGATCGCTGACGAGCCGTCGCCGCAGGTCAGAGCCGATTGTCAGTGGTCGGTCCTACCGTCGTCGACATGAATCAGCAGGGGGTGCGCTGGACGTCGGAACAGGTGCTGGCACTGGCTCCTGACGACGCTTCACGCAGAGCGGGAAACAAACTGAGCGGGCCCGGCCCGTGGTCGGGTGCGGGCTGCAGCGGCTCGGGGGCGGTGTGGGGTCTGTGCAAGGGCAGTGGAAGCAGGCCGTACCAGACGGTTGTGGACACCGCGGGCGGCCCGGCCTACAAGTGCAGTTGTCCAAGCCGCAAGTTTCCGTGCAAGCACGCGCTGGGTCTGCTGCTGCTGTGGGCGTCGGACGGCGCCGCGGTCCAGGACGCGGCCGCGCCGGAGTGGGCCGAGCAGTGGCTGGAGGGCCGCAGACAGCGAGCCGCCGGCCGGGACGGCAAAGGCGGGGGCCGGGGCGGCGGGAAGCCGGCCGATCCGGAGGCGTCCCGGCGGCGTGCGGAGCGCCGGGCGGAGCGGATCACCGCGGGCGCGGGTGAGCTGGAGCAGCGGCTCGCGGATCTGCTGCGCTCCGGGCTGGCCACGGCCGAGCAGTCGGGGTACGGGCTGTGGGAGGAGACCGCTGCCCGCATGGTGGATGCCCAGGCCCCCGGACTGGCGGCCCGCGTCAGGGAGTTGGGCGCGGTGCCCGGCTCGGGGGCGGGCTGGCCGGTGCGGCTGCTTGAGGAGTGCGCGCTGCTGCATCTGCTGAATGTGGCCTGGCTGGGCCTCGATCGGCTGCCCGATCCGCTGGCGGCGGTGGTCCGGTCCCGGGTGGGGCTGTCCTCGCCCGCGGCGGGCGAGCCGGTGCGGGACCGCTGGCTGGTCCTCGCGCAGTACGACTCCGCGGACGGCAAGATCACCACGCGCCGCATCTGGCTGCACGGCCGGGAGTCGGGCCGGACGGCGCTGCTGCTGTCCTTCGGCGCCCCGGGCCGGGCTCCGCAGCTGGCGCTGCCGGTGGGGCTGACGGTGCAGGCCGTGCTGACTCCGTACGGCGGGGCAGGCCAACTGCGTGCAGAGCTCACCGAGACGGCCGGCGCCCCCGTGCAGGACGGCGGACGGCCGCCGGGAGAGCCGGTCACCTCCGCGGTGGAGGCGTATGGGCGGGCGCTGCGCGACGATCCCTGGCTGGAGTCCTGGCCGGTGACGTTGCGGGACGTCATACCGGTTCCTGCGGACGAGGGGTGGCAGCTCGCCGACGCGGACGGCGAACTCGCGCTGCCGCTCGCCCCCGACGCGCTGTCCCGACCCGGCCTGCTGCGTCTCGCCGCGGTGTCCGGCGGCCGGCCGGTGACCGTGTTCGGCGAGGCGGGCCATCGGGGCTTCTCCCCGCTCGCCGTCTGGCCCGAAGGCGCGTCCGAGACGGTTCCGCTGATCTGAGCCCGCTGAAGAAGCCGAAAGCAGAAGAAAGGGAGGCAGCATGACCGACGCCTCGCTCTGGGAGGATCTCGTCACCTCGGCCCTCCTCGGCACCGACCGGCGCGCAGTGCCGGGCGCGGCCGCCGCACCTGGCAAGGACGCGCCGGTCGCGCTGCTGGACGCGGCGGCGCTGCAGACCGTGCGGCGCAGGGCGGGACTGCTGCCCGCGCCCGCGGCGCCGCTGCCCGCGCC
>NZ_JADWYQ010000066.1 GCF_022414575.1 Streptomyces sp. MUM 178J
TGGTCCGCTTTCCCCTCGACCGCACCGCCGACGCGCACCGGGCGGTGGAGGGCGGTGCGGTCGGCAAAGTCCTGGTGGACGTCAGGCCCTGACGTCCAGTCGGCAACCGCGCGCCCACCCGGCCGCCCCGGGGAAACTCAAGAGTGGTCCGGACCCCCTACTGGGACCTGCCTTCCCAAGGGCCTGCCCGAGCCGTGCGGTACGGACGGTCAGTGGGCGAGCGGCGCCACGCCCGCCGTGTCGAGGAAGGCCGCGTCGGCGCGCAGGATGGCTTCCTGGGCGCGGCGCAGCCCGGGGCCCGGTTCGACGCCGAGCTCCTCGCGGATCACGCGGCGGGCGCTGCGGTACACGTCCAGGGCGTCGCCCTGACGGCCCGCCCGGTACAAGGCGATCATCAGCTGCCGGTAGAACGGTTCGCGCAGCGGATGCCGGACGACGAGGCCCATCAGATCCTCGATCACCTCATGGTGACGGGCGAGCTCCAGGGCCGACGCGATGCTCAGCTCGGTGCAGTTGAGCCTTTTCTCCTCCTCGATCGCGGCGAAGGAGTCTGTGCCGCAGGAGCCGGAAATTCCGTCCAGCACGGGTCCGCGCCATATTTCGAGTGCCCGTTGGAGCAAGTCCGAGGCGAGCGCGAAGTCCCCGGCGGCATAGTGCACCCGCCCGATTTCATAGAGCTTCTCGAACTCCGCGGCATCGAGCGTCGCCGTGCTGACGTCGAGGATATAACCGGGCGGCGCCGTCAGGATCGGCGAGCAGCCGCCCGGATGGTTGAGCAGCTTGCGCAACTGCGACACATACACCCGCAGGCTGGCGGTCGCGCAGCGCGGCGGATCCTGCTCCCACAACTCCGTCACCAGCCGGTCACCGGGGATGGTCTCGCCCGAGTGCACGATCAGCAGGGCGAGCAGCTTGGCGATCTTGGGCGGGGCGGGCGTCAGGTCGACGCCGCCCCGGGTCACCCGGAGGGGACCCAGCACTTCGTATCGTATTGGACGGTCGGCCTGCGCGGAGGACCGGGACACGTGAACCCCCTGAATGCGTGCTGCGCATTCACATAGAGCATCATTCCCCCGTCGGCTCCTAAGCGTAGCGGCAGACAGTGAATGTGTGGCGGATCGGTCGTTATTCCCAAGCTATCATCGGTCGGCGACGTCCGGCTCACGGGCTGTTGCAGGCCGGTTAAGTGATGGGAAAATGGCCTGCTTCAATTCAATTATTGAGGTGGGCAAAGGTGGCTGAAAAGCGGTTCAGGCCGGCAGGGCGCCGGCCTGAACGCAAGTTGTGCGACCCGACATACGTCAGGCGGCGCCCGTCCTGAGGGGGCCGAGCGTCTGCGACAGCCATGAGAACAGCCGGTCGTGGTACAGATGCATGGCCCCGGAGTGGCAGTGCGCCCCACCGCCTTCCTCACGGGTGAAGACATGCAGGGTCTTCGGGGAGTTCAGCGCCGCGTACACCTTCTTGGCGTGTTCCAGCCCGGCGAAGAACATGTCCTCCTCGGCGTCGAGCACCAGCACGGGGCAGTCCACGGCGCCCAGGACCTCGGAGAGGCCGAACGCGGGCAGCCTGCGCAGCAGTTCGGCGGGGGTGTCCGCGCCGAAGGTCCACATCGCCTGACGCAGCAGCCAACGGGTGAACGTCTGCTGCGCGGCTATTCCGTACATCACCGGGTTGGCGAAGTCGTCGCAGCCCTGCTCGACCCATTCCAGCACGAAGGGCGGCAGGGCCACCACATCGCCGAGCTGCCAGACCGCGTCATGGGCGACGCATCCGGCCAGCCGGTGCTCGAACGCCGCGGCCCGCAGGCACAGCAGGCCGCCCAGGCTGGTGCCGACCAGCGCCAGCCGGGAGGCGTCCACCCCCGGGAGAGTCAGCGCGTAGTCCACTGCCGGCCCGACCACCTCCTCCCAGTCCGGGCGGAAGGTGAGCCCCTGGTCGCGCAGGACCGACCCCTGGCCGGGCCCCTCGAAGCACAGACAGTGGTAGCCGCGCGCCATCGCGGCGGCGGCGATGAAGAAGTAGCCCTCCTCCAGCGTCGAGTCGATTCCACCGTGGTGGATGATGGTCGGCCGGGGGACGCCGGAGTCGTCCGCCCGGTAGAAGTGACCCGGAAGCGAGGTGTTCTCGTACGGGATGCGCACCGGCTCGGGCGGCCGCTCCAGCAGCACGGCGGCCTGTGAGAAGACGTCCTTCGACGCCTTGAACAGACGCACCGCCGCGGCGTCCCGGCCGGGGTCGTCGCGCAGGAAGAACTCCGCCGTGCGGTAGTAGTTGTGGGCGCGCAGCAGCGAGGCGCGCGCGTCGGCGGTCCGGTCCTCGTCCAGCGCGTTGTAGCCCAGCCGGGCGACCCGCTCGGCCAGGGCGGACCACTCGCGGCACCAGGAGTCGGTGTCGCCTTCCGGGACGCGCGAGGTGACCGCCATGACCTCGCCGAGCTGCGCGCCGCCGAAATCGGCGTATCCGGCCGTGCGCAGCGCCTGGTAGTCAAAGGCCGGGTCGTCGAAGAGGAATTTCATCGGTGCGGCTCCTGACATCGATGTGTGCCGTGAGGCAGGTGTGCTGCCTGCTGGGGCATGGGGCATGGGGCATGGGGCCGTGCGGTGGTGTGGGGCTGGTGGTGCCGTGCATACCCGTACGCGTCGTGGCGTTTGTGCCGTGCGTACGCGTGGTGCTGATGGTGCTGTCCGCGTGTGTGGTGCCGGTGGACCCGTCCGTGCGCGTGGCGTTGGTGGTTCCGGTCGTGCGTGCCGGGCGCCGTCGGGCGGGGCCGTCAGCGGCCGGGGCGGCTCCGTGTGCCGTTGAGGAACATGTCGACGACGGACTCCGCGAAGGCCGCAGAGTCCACCGGCCGCTGCCGGAGGATCAGCCGGGAGAGCATGGGCCCGGTGAGCATCTCGATCGCCTGGTCCACATCCAGGTCGGCGCGGAGCTCTCCGCTCTCGACGCCTTCGGACAGGGCCTGTTCGAAAGCCCTGCGCCGCTGGGCCACCACCGTCTCCTCGAAGCGCTCGACGAGATGAGGGCGGCGCGCCGCCTCGCCGACCAGGCCGGCGAGCAGCCGGTGCAGCAGGGTGTCCTGGCCGCGGTGCCGGATCTGGTCCACCAGCGCCACCAGCTTGTCGCGCAGGGGGAGCCCCTCCAGGTGCGGGACGGGCAGGTCCAGGCTGCCCAGGGCCGCAAGCACCAGCTCTTCCTTGTTGCGCCAGCGCCGGTAGACGGTGGCCCGGGCCACCCCCGCACGCTGGGCCACCAGGTCCATGGACAGATCGGCGAAGCTGCAGCCCTCCCCGAGCAGGGCCAGGGCCGCCTCCAGGATGGCGCGGTCGGCGGCGGGATCGCGTCGGCGGCCGCCCCGGGACGGGTGTCCCGGGGCGGCCGCCCGATGAACGTGCGGTGGCATCAGTCAGACCTCCGTTGGCTGGGTGGCGGGGGATGTGCGCTCGGCGGCCCCGCGTCCCGCGCTCGTACGGGGAGGCAGGAGCAGCAGGCTGACCAGGGCCCCGAGCAGGGTGGCCGCGGCTGCGGCCAGGGCGGTGGTGTGCATGGCCGATACAAAGGCGTCGACGGCCGAGTCGGCGAGTGCCTCGCCGCGGGGGCCGAGCGACTCGGCGGCGGTGAGCGTTCCCTCGACGGACTGCAGTGCCCGGTCCCGTGCGCCCTCGGGGAGGCCGACGGGCAGCCCGGCGAGCCGGTCCGTCATGTCCGAACGGTAGGCGCTGGTCAGGACCGAGCCGAGCACGGCCACCCCGAGCGCCCCGCCGACCTGGCGGAAGGTGGTGTTGACGGCGGATCCGACGCCCGCGCGCTCCTGGGGGAGGGAAGCCATCACGGCGGCTGTCGCGGGCGGCATCACACAGGCGATGCCGACGCCCATCATGAAGAAGACGGACTCGACCGCCCACAGGGGGGTGTGCTGGTCCACCGCGGCCATCGCCAGGAGCGACAGCGTGGCCAGCAGCATGCCGGCACAGCACACCGGGCGTGTGCCGATCCGCCGGGCGGCGAGGCCGGCCGGGAGAGCGAACGCCAGCTGGGCGACGGCCAGCGGCAGCAGCCGCAGCCCGGCCTGCAGGGGCGACCAGCCGCGCACGCTCTGCAGATAGAAGACGAGGAAGAACGTCGCCCCGAGCAGCGCGAAGAACACCAGGCCGATGACCGTCACTGCGGCCGAGAAGCGGGGGACGCGAAAGAGGCCGACGTCCAGGGCGGGTAGGGCGGTGCGGCGTTCCCAGGACACGAACCCCGCGAGCACGGCGATTCCGCCGAGCACCGGCGCCCACACTTCCCGTTCCGTCCAGTCCGCGGCTTCGCCGCCCTTGACGACCCCGTACACCACGAGCGCGAGGCCCGTGACCGACAGCAGGACGCCGACGGGGTCGAAGCCGCCGCGGCAGGGGTTCGCCGACTCGGGCACCACGAGGAGGGCGGCGACGATGCCGACGGCCACGATGGGGATGTTGATCAGGAAGACCGAGCCCCACCAGAAGTGCTCCAGCAGCGCGCCGCCGACAACAGGCCCCACGGCGACGGCGAGTCCGGCCGCACCGGCCCATACGCCGACGGCCTTGGCGCGCTCGTCCGGCGGGAACACCCGCATGATGATCGCCAGGGTGGCGGGCATCACCAGGGCCGCGCCCACGCCCAGTGCGGCGCGTGCCGCGATCAGTTCGGCCGTGCTGTCGGCGTAGGCGGACCAGAGCGAGGAGAGCCCGAAGACGGCGAGGCCGGTCACCAGGGTGCGTTTGCGTCCCCAGCGGTCGGCGAGCACGCCGGTGCTGATCAACAGCGCAGCGAAGACGAGGGTGTAGGAGTCCACCGCCCACTGGAGGCCGCTGGGCGAGGCGTCCAGACCGATGGGCGCGGGCTCGGCGAGCGTCTTCAACGCGACATGGAGGATCGATGTGTCGAGGACGACGAGCAGCAGGCTGACCAGCAGGACGCTCAGCACCAGCCAGCGGCGCGGATCGGCTTGGCGGGGTTGCTCGGCGGGACGAAATCGGGTCTGGGACGTCACGTTTTCCGCTCCTCGGAAGAAGAGGGTGCTGCGTGAACGGATGGACGGGGCGCTGCATGCGCGGATGGAGCGGCATGCGCGGGTGAGACGAATCAAGCGACGGCGTGGAACCGAGGGCCGTGCGCCCGAGGTTAGACCCGCCGTCTAGTCGAGTCAATGCTGTATCGAAACATCCCTGTCTCGTAACTCGACGCCCGTCTCTCCGACACCTCCCCTGGAGGCGGCGGTGTCCGCTGGCCGGCCGGTCCGACCGCGCAGGCGACCACGAATCGCCGCGCCGCCGTGCCGCTGACGAAGCACCAGCCCGGCGCGGCGGGTGAGCGCCACCGCCTGCCGTCCCCCCGCGCCGCACCGCACGCCACGAAGGGCACACCCGACAGATCCAGCCGCAGCCCCACCCCCAGGGCCTTGGCATACGCCTCCTTCAGCGTCCAGCGGTGCACCAGCGCCCGGTTGCGCTCCGCGGCGGGCAGCCGCGCGAGCCGCGCCAACTCCTCGGGGTGACAGAACCTCTCCGGCAGCGGCGGCATCGACAGCGGCCGGTCCCGGTGCTCGGCGTCCACACCGATCCGCCGTCCACGGGCCACCCCCACCACCAGCAGATCCCCGGTGTGGCTGATGCCGACGTCGAAACCCGCGGGGGCACACACGGCAGGGCGGCCGCCCGCGCCGCGCACCAGCTCCACCAGCGAGGGGTCCGCATCCGCGGCCGCCGCCACCGCATGGCGGGCCAGCAGCCGCGAGCCGAACAGCCGTCCGCGCACCGCCGGTTCCCGCGCCGAGCGGTACCGGGCCCAGTCCGCGCCCGACAACTCCCGTGCGGGGGTTCCCGGCGCGGCGGCCCAGTCGGTCAGCAGTCCGTGGCACACGGCGTGCCCGTCGCTCAGCACACGGCCGCGGACATACCGCCACCCATGGTCCGAGCCGTCCGTCCCACTGCTGTGAGCGGCTGGATGAGGGGGCGGCAGCGGGCCGATCGAGATTCCGGTCATAGAGGCTCCTTCACAAGGCACCGCGTGTCAGGCAGCGGGTGGAAGACCGCTCGCGAAGCCGAGTCTGCCGCACCGCCCAGCGCCGCGACGTGCACCCCAAGTCGTGCTTTACGCGGCCTTTTCAGAGCACCCGAACGATGAGGAAAGCCGGTGGCACCACGTGCCGCTCCGGCCCTCGCACCACCCGGGCACCACCCGAGACAGAGAGGACGTGCCGTGGCACTGCCACCCCAGCACCGGACGTTGACGGACGCCGTACGCGCCGGCGTGGAGCACTGCCCCGAACGGGCCGCGTTGGTGTATCTGCACGAAGACGGCAGCGGAATGCGGCCCGAGCGGCTCAGCTACGCGGAACTGGACCGCCGGGCCCGGTCGATCGCCGTCCGGCTCCGCGAGGCGACCTCCGCCCGCACCGCCCGCCCCGTTCTGCTGCTCTTCCCGCCGACCGTGCAGTTCGTCACCGCCTTCCTCGGCTGCTTCTACGCCGGGCGCACCGCCATCCCCGCCCCGCTTCCCGACGAGCCGGGCGAACGCCTCGCCAGGGTCAGCGCCATCCTGCGCGACGCCTCGGCCGGCGCCGTGCTGACGCTGCCCGAGCACCGGCAGGCGCTCGCCGCCTGGCTGGCCGCCTCCGGAGAAGGCGACGTGGCATGCCTGGCCGTCGGCGGCGACGGCGAGGACCCGGCAGCGGCCGGGATGTGGACCGCGCCACGTGTGCGGGACACGGACGTGGCCTTCCTCCAGTACAGCTCGGGCTCCACCAGCGAACCCAAGGGCGTCATGGTCACCCACGCCAATCTCGCCGCCAACCAGCAGGCCATAGGCCGGGCCATGGCCATCCCGCCGGGCGTCGTCGCCGGCAGCTGGCTGCCCCTGTACCACGACATGGGGCTCATCGGGATGACGCTGCACCCGCTGTGGATGGCGGGCACCAGCGTCCAGATGTCTCCCGTCTCCTTCATCAAGCAGCCGCACCGCTGGCTCCGCATGATCCATGACTTCCGCGTCCAGGGCACCGCCTCGCCCGACTTCGGCTACGAACTGTGCACCCGGCGCGTCACCGAGGAGCAGTCCGCGGGGCTGGACCTGTCCAGCCTCCATGTGGCCCTCAACGGCGCGGAGCCGGTGCGCTCCGACACCCTGCGCGCCTTCACCGCCCGCTTCTCCGCCCACGGGCTGCGCCCGCAGGCCCTGGTGCCCAGCTACGGCCTCGCCGAGAACACCCTCCTGGTCTCGGGCGCGGTCACCGGGCGGCCGCCCGGCGAGCTGAAGGTCGACGCACACGCCCTGGAGCAGGACGAACTCCGCGAGCCCCGGCCCGGTCGCACCGTCAGGACCCTGGTGTCCTGCGGCACGCCGCAGGACACCGAGATCCTCATCGTGGACCCGATGACGCTGCGCTCCCTGCCGGACGGGCGCGTCGGCGAGATCTGGCTGCGCGGCCCCTCGGCGGCCGCCGGGTACTGGAACCGGCGGGAGCTGTCCGCCGAGACGTTCCACGCCGAGACCGCGGACGGCCGCGCCGGGTATCTGCGCACCGGCGACGTCGGCGCACTCCACGACGGGCAGCTCTACGTCACCGGACGCATCAAGGAGATGCTCATCCACTGCGGCCGCAACCTCTACCCCCAGGACCTTGAACTGGCAGTCCAGGAGATGGGCCCCGCCTTCCGGCGCGGCGGCGGCGCGGTGTTCACGGTCGGCGACCCGCATGCCGGCCGGACCGGCGTCGTCGTGGTCCAGGAACTGCGCCCCCGGTGCTATGACGAGGCGGGCCTCCCGGCGCTCGCCGTGTCGGTGCGGGCGCTGCTCAGCCGCGAGTTCCAGCTCTCCGGGGCCAGCGTGGTGCTGGTGCGCCCCGGAGCGATCCGCAAGACCACCAGCGGCAAGACACAGCGCACGCTGATGCGGCAGCTCTTCCTCTCGGGCGATCTGCCCGTCCTCCACCAGAGTCTGGAGCCCGCCGCCGCGGCGCTGGCCGACGAACACCCGCGGGAGCCGACGGCCGCGGCAGGGCGGGCCGCGCACTCCGCGGCCACCGTGATCCCGCCGGCCGGCCCCGGCCGCTGAGGCTCCATGGCGGACTCCATGTCAGGCACCATCCAGGGAAGGGCATCCATGCGCACCGACACCGACACCGACACCGTCGCCGACAGCGTCAACGACGCCTTCACCGTCGGCGGGTCCCGCACCGACGCCCCCGGCCGGGCCAAGCCCGGCCACACCGCACGGGAACTCGAGAGCTGGCTCACCGAACGCGCGGCGTTCCACCTCCACCGCACACCCCGCGACGTCGACCCCGGCACACCGCTGGCGGACTACGGCCTCGACTCGGTCGCCGCGCTCAGCATCTGCGGAGAGATAGAACAGCATCTGATGCTGCCCGTCGCCCCGACGATCGTCTACGACTTCCCCACGGTCCGGGCCATCAGCGCCCACCTCGCCGAGCGGCTCGGCGGCCCGGCGCATGACGCGGGGACGCCGTCATGACGGCACGCGAACCGATCGCGGTCGTCGGGCTCGACTGCCGCTTCCCCGGCGCCCGCGACCCCAAGGAGTACTGGGACCTGCTGATCCAGGGCAGGGACGGCACCGGCCGGGTGCCGCAGACCCGCTGGGACGCGGCCCGCTACCACCGCACACCCTCGGCCGACGGCCCGCAGCCCGGGCGCGCCAACACCCTGCGCGGCGGCTTCATCGACGACCCCGACGCCTTCGACCCCGGCTTCTTCGGCATCTCCCCGCGCGAAGCGGTCGCCATGGACCCCCAGCAGCGGCTGCTGCTCCAGTGCTCCTGGCGCGCCGTCGAGGACGCCGCCCTGGCCCCCGCGGACCTGGCCGACACCGACACCGGCGTCTTCGTCGGCGTGATGGCCAACGAGTGGGCCTGTCTGCATCTGACGGACTACGAGAACATCACCGCGCGCCACGGCTCGGGCAACGGCTACTTCATGGGCGCCAACCGGGTCTCGTACCACCTCGACCTCAAGGGCCCCAGTCTCGCCGTCGATACGGCCTGCTCCTCGTCCCTCGTCGCCGTGCACCTCGCCCTCGCCGCCCTGCGCTCCGGCGAATGCGACTACGCCCTCGCCGCCGGCACCAACCTGATCATGACCCCGGCCATCAACATCTTCTACACCCAGGCCGGACTGTCGGCCCCCGACGGCCGCTGCAAGCCGTTCAGCTCCGCGGCGGACGGCATCGGCCGCGCCGAAGGCGTCGCCGTGCTGCTGCTGCGCCGCCTCGGCGACGCCCTCGCCGACCGCCAGCCCGTCTACGCGGTGCTCAACGAGACGAGGGTCAACCAGGACGGCCGCAGCAACGGCATCACCGCACCCAGCCGCTGGTCCCAGCAGCGGCTGATCGAGAGCGCCTGGCGGGCGGCCGGCGTCACAGCCGACGACATCCGCTTCATCGAGGCGCACGGCACCGGAACGGTCCTCGGCGACATGATCGAGGCCCAGGCCCTCGGCCGGCTCACCGCGGAGCGCGGCGCGGGCGGCAGCATCGCGCTGGGCTCGGTCAAGGGCAACTTCGGACACGCCGAAGGAGCGGCCGGCCTCGCCGGGCTGGTCAAGGCCGTGCTCGCGCTGCACCACCGCACCGTGCCGCCCAGCCGATACGCCGACGAGGAGAACCCCGAACTCCAACTGCCCACACGGAGGCTGGCACTTCTCAAAGCCCCGCAGCGGCTGCCGTCGGGCACCGTGCACGCGGCCGTCAGCAGCTTCGGCATGGGCGGCACCAACGCCCACGCCGTCCTGTCCTCGCCGCCCCGCACCCCGCACCGGTCATCCGGCCGCGCCCCCGGAGTCTTCACCCTCTCCGCCCGCACCCCCGAGCGGCTGCGGCCCAATCTGCTGGCCCAGGCCGACGCCCTCGCCCGCCAGCCCGCCGACCGGCTCGCACAGCTGTGCTGGACCAGCAACCGGGTCAAGTCCCGCCTCCCGCACCGTGTCGCCGTCGCCGCCCATGACCTGCCCGGTCTCGTCAGAGGCCTGCGCGCCGAGGCGGAACGCCACGGCCGGACGCAGAGCGGCGAGAACCCCGGCCGGGGCACGGCAGCCGCACCCGCCGTTGCCTTCGCCTTCACCGGGCAGGGCGCCCAGCACGCCGCCATGGCCGCTGCCTGGTACACCGCCTCACCCGTGTACGCACGACTGCTCGACGAGGTCGACGAGCTGCTCCGGCCCCATGTCGGGCGCTCGCTGCGGGACGCGATCCTCGAAGGCGACGAGGACTTCCGCCGTACCGCCCTGGCCCAGCCCGCCCTCTTCGCCGTCGAGTACGCCATGGCGGGCGCCCTGGCCGATTCCGGAATCACCCCCTCCTTCGTGATCGGGCACAGCATCGGCGAGTTCGCGGCCGCCTGCACGGCCGGAGCGCTGGACGCGGCCGACGCCGCCCGGCTCGTCGCCCGCCGCGGAGCGCTCATGGACGCCCTGCCCGACGGCGGCGGCATGCTCGCCGTGCCCCTGGACGCCGCCGAGGCCGGCAGGCTGCTCCAGGGCCGGCCGCGCCTCGGACTCGCCGCCGTCAACGCCCCCGGCCGCACCGTCGTCGCCGGCGACCTCGCCGAACTCGCCGCGCTGCGCGCCGCACTGGCCGGGCGGGGGGTCACCGCCCGCCCCCTGGACGTCTCCCACGCCTTCCACTCCCCGCTGATGCTGCCCATCGTCGACGCCTTCCGCCGCGAGAGCGCGCAACTCGTCCCGCGTACGCCGGGACTGCCCTTCTACTCGACCGTCCACGGCCGGCGCAGCGCCGCCGGCGAGCCGCTCGACGCGGACTACTGGGCGCGGCAGATCACCGCGCCCGTGCGGTTCGCCGACGCGGCGGCGGAACTGCTGGCCGCGGGCCCCACCCACATCGTGGAGATCGGGCCGCGTGCGGTCCTCACCCCGCTGCTGGCCCGGCTGCGGCAGGACGACGCCGACGGCGCCGCGGTGAGCTGCCACGCCGCCCACCCGGGGGAGCACGCCGCCCGCTGCCGACCGCAGCAGCTCCTCGGCGAGCTGTGGTGCGCCGGCCTCAGCCCGCGCTGGGACGCGGTGTACACGGCGGAGGACCAGGTGCCCCGCAGGCTCCCCCCGTACCTCTTCGACGACACCTTCCGCGCCTGGCGCTCCGCCGCGCCGCCGCGCACTGCCCCCGAACTGACCGCGTCCACCCCCGTCATCCCGCAGGGCGCGGCAGCCGCGGCCCCGCCCGGCAGGGGCCGCGGAGAGTCGTGCCCGCCGGCGACGGCCGACGACCTCCCCCATTCGGTCGGCGAACTGACGCACCGACTGGTGTGTCGCGTCGGCGGGCACGAACCGGCCGCCGTGCACCGCGGCTCCCGGCTGCACGAGGACCTCGGGTTTGACTCCATCCAGGTCATGGAACTCAAGGCGCGCATCGAGAAGGAGCTGCCCCGGCTCGGCAGCCTGCCCGTCGAGGACCTCCTCGCCAGCCTCAGCACGCTCGGCGACCTCATCGACTATCTGAGCGAATGCCTCCTCACGGACCCCGGCGACGTCACGGCAGACCGCCCCACCGCGGACGGCGCCGCGAGCACCGCTGCGGACCGCGCCCCGGACCCGCCCGTGGAACGGCTCAGGGACTCCCTTCCGGAAGGAACCCCCTCATGACCGCACCCGCCGTGCACCTCGCCTCGGTCGGCACCTGTCTGCCGGGGGACCCGGTGGACAACGCGACGCTCGCCAAGCTGGTCGGCATCGACGAGCAGTGGGCCGAGATGTTCATCGGGAACGCCGCCCGCCACTTCGCCGTCGACCTGGCCACCGGCCAGGTCCGCGACACCCTCGCCGACATCGCCGCCGCGGCCGCCGACCGGGCCCTGGCCCAGGCCGGACTCGAGGCCGCCGACATCGACTGCGTCGTCATGGGCACCGCCACCCCCGACCAGCTGATGCCCGCCACCGTGAACCTGGTCGCCGACCGGCTCGCCATCGACAACGTCCCCACCTACCAGCTCCAGTCCGGCTGCGCCGGCGCCTTCCAGGCACTCGACGTGGCCCGCTCCCTGCTGCTCGCCGAACGCTGCGCCACCGTGCTCGTCATCGGCGGCGACGTCTGCGCCAAACACCTGGAGACCGACTACGACCCCGCCTCCCGAAGCTCCGCCGAACTCGTCAACTACGCCCTGTTCGGCGATGGAGCCGGGGCCGCGGTGCTGACCGCGGACCCCCTCGGCGAGTCCCTCGCCGTCCACCAGATCCTCAACCGGCTGGTGGGCCTCGGCAGGGAGCCCGGGCAGGTCATCGACTGGTTCGGGCTCGGCGACCGGCACAGCGACCGCACCGCCGTCTTCGAGGACTACAAGGCGATCGAGTCCGCCGTGCCCCTGCTGGCCCGGCAGATGTTCTGGGAGCTCCTCGACGACGTCGGCTGGCGTGCGGAACAGGTGGACTATCTGCTGCCCCCGCAGCTCTCCGCCCGGATGAGCGAGAGGATCTCCGCCGCCATGCCCGCCCCGGACGCCGTACGCGTCAACGTCGTCGGCTCCGTCGGCAACAACGGCAACGCCCTGCCGTTCCTCCAACTCGCCGAGCTCCTCCAGCGGTGGCGGGGGCCGGGACGCGTCGCCGCCGTCGCCGTCGAGTCCAGCAAATGGATCAAGTCAGGTCTCGCCCTGGAGCGCATATGACCCTCAGAGCGCATATGACGACGACCGAACACGACCATGCGCCGCCCCCCTCCGCGCCCGCCCCCGGATCCGACGCCGCCGGACCCCCGCGCACCGGCGGCGACGGCATCGGCGACCACAGGGGCGGCGACGCACTCGCCGCGCTGCGCGCCGCCTACGCCGCGGGACGACTGGAGGCCGAGTACGACACCGTCCGCACCCTCCTCGCCCGTCTGCCCGAGCGCCAACTGGCCGCCGCCGGACAGCTGCTGGCCCGCCTCGACCGCTCGCTGGTCCGAAGCCGCCACCCCGCGACCCCGACGCTCGCCGTCCGCATCACCGGCCAGTCGACCGTCGGGCCCCTCGTCGCCCCGCTCACCGCACAGCTCGCCCGCCACGGGATCCTCCTCGCCCCCGTGGTCTCCCCGTACGGCTCCTGTCTGCACGATCTGCTCGCCCCACGGGCAGCCGCCCCGGACGCCCCCGGACTCACCCTCTGCCTTCTCGACGCCCACACGGTGTTCGAGGAAGTCCCCTCGCCCTGGCGCGTCGCCGACGTCGAAGCCGCGGTCCGCTCCCGGCTCGAACTGCTCGGCAGAGCCGTCCGCACCCACCAGGAAGGCGACGGCGGGCCACTGGTCCTCAACACCGTGCCGCTGCTGCGCGACCACACCCACCAGCTCGTCGACCTGCGGTCCAGGGCCGCCCTCGGCGCGGTGTGGCGCGAGTTCAACACCGGTCTGCTCGCCCTCGCCCAGCACCACCCCGGCCTGGTCGTCATCGACCTCGACCCGCTGATCGCCCAGGGAATCCCCGCGTACGAGCCGCGCACCGCCGTCTACGCCAAGGCGCGGCTCGGCGACCGGCTGCTCGCCGCCTACGCCCGCGAAGCCGGGCACCTGGCGCGCGCCCGGCTGGGAAAGACCCGCAAATGCCTGGTGCTGGACCTCGACGGCACACTGTGGGGCGGCGTCCTCGGCGACGACGGACCCGACGGGATCGAGATCGGCTCCGGGCTGCGCGGCGAGGCGTACGCGGAGTTCCAGCGGACGCTCAAACAGCTCTCCTCACAAGGGGTGCTCCTGGCCGTCAGCAGCAAGAACGACGCGGACAACGTGCTCAGGGCACTGCGCGAACACCCCGCCATGCCGCTGCGCGAAGGCGACTTCATCCAGATCAACGCCAACTGGCGGCCCAAGCACGACAATCTGCGGGACATCGCCGACAGCGCCAACCTGGGACTCGACGGCTTCGTCTTCGTCGACGACAGCTCCTTCGAACGCGGCCTGGTCCAGGAGCGGCTGCCCGAGGTCGCGGTCGTCGCGGTCGACGAGGAACCCGCCCTGCACACCCCCGCGCTCCTGGCCGACGGCTGGTTCGACGTCACCGATCTCACCGAGGAGGACCGGGAGCGCACCGCCCGCTACCGCACCGAGGCCAAGCGGCGCGAACTGCGCGAGGACGCCCCCTCGTACCAGGAGTACCTGAACGGCCTCGACATCGAGGCGTCCCTGTCCCCGCCCACCCCGTCGGAGCTCACCCGGGTCGCCCAGCTCACCCTGCGCACCAACCAGTTCCACCTGGCCACCGAGCGGCTCCGGGCAGACGACGTCCAGCGTCTGTGCGCCCGGCCCGGCCACCGGGTGCTCGCGGTACGGGCCCGTGACCGCTTCGGCGACCACGGCCTCGTCGGCGTCGTCTTCCTGCGCCGTGACGGGGCCGTCCTGCGGATCGACAACTATGTGCTGAGCTGCCGGGTGTTCTCACGCGGCATCGAGAGCGCCTGTCTGACCGCGGTCCTCGAGCACGCACGCGCCACCGGCGCCCGCAGTGTGCTCGCCCGCTATCTGCCCTCCCCGCGCAACGCCGCCTTCGCCGGCTTCTACACCGACCACGGCTTCGCCTCCGAGGGCGCCGGTCACGCCGACGACGACGCCTGCTTCTTCCGGCACGGTCTGCACACCCTCCCGCCCCCGCCCGCGCACATCCGTCTGCACGCCGACTTCGAACAGGAACACCAGCCATGAATCCGAACGCGAACACCGTCAGCGTGGCCGATGCCGCCGAGTTCTGCGCCCTGGTCACGGAGGAGCTCGGAGTGGCCCTCACACCACAGGACCTGGACCGGCCCCTGGACGACTTCCCGGAGTGGGACTCCGTGTATCTGCTGCGCCTGGTCACCGTAGTGGAGAGCGTCACCGGCCGGCGCATCCCGGTGGCCGATCTGATCGAGGCCGCCACCTTCCGCCAGATGCACGAGGCGGCGGTGCGCGCATGACCGCCGTCGACCGGCATCTCGTCGACCGCCGCACCGGTGCGCCGGGACGCTGCCTGTACCTCAGGGCGCTCTTCCTCGACACCCCGCTTGTCCTGGTCTGGGACCCCGGGCTGGCGCGGCGGGCGGCCGGGGCCATGGGGCGGCTGGTGCGCAGGGCCGGAGCCAAGGGGGGCCGATGACCGCCGCCGCATCCGCCGAGCCGGCGTGCGCGGCCCGAGCGACGCCCGCCTGCCTGGTGCGCGCGCCCCGTGAGAACGCCCCGCTGCGCCTGCTCTGCTTCCACCACGCGGGCGGCGGCGCGTCGTTCTTCGCACCGTGGCCCGGCCGGGTCGTGCCATCCGTCGACGTGCTGCCCGTCCAGCTCCCGGGGCGCGAAGCCCGCTACCGGGAGCCGCGGTTCGACGACGTCGGGCGGCTCGCCGAGGCGCTGGTCCGCGAGCTGGAGCCCTGGCTCCGGGAACCGTACGCCTTCTACGGGCACAGCATGGGGGCCCTGGTTGCGTTCGCGGTCGCGGCGGCCCGGGAGCGCGCGGGCGGGCGCGCGCCGTCGGCCCTCTTCGTCGGCGCGTACGCGGCGCCGCACCGCACACCGCCGCTGCCGCCCGCCGACCGGTACGGGGACGCGGAGCTCGCGCGCTTCCTCGTCGACGTCGGGGGGCTGAGCCCCGAGTTCCTGGGAAGGGACGAGTGGCTGAGCGCGCTGCTGCCCGTCGTCCGCGACGACCTGCGCATCTGCGCCAGCCATCGGAAGGCCGGGCTCGTCGTGCCCGCACGGCCTTCGCTCGACGTCCACGCCTTCGCGGGCGCGGACGACACGCTGGTCGACCCCGAGGCGGTACGCGCCTGGGAGCGGTACGCCCGCACCTTCCGCCTCACCCGTGTCCCCGGCGGGCACTTCTTCCCCCGTGAGGCGCCGGCTCCCTTCTTCCGGGAGCTCAACGCCGCGCTCGTACGGCTCATGCCGGGGCGGGCGGGGCGATCCGCGAGACCCGGCTGATCCGGCGGGCGATCTCCTGGGCGTTCTTCTCGTACAGCGCGGGCTGGCCCCCGATGCCCGGCATGATCCACTCGGTCCCGTGCTCCGAGCGGTCGGCGAAGGTCAGGCCCCGGGCGTCGGGGCGCAGCCCGGTCACGGTGAGGCAGAACGGCTCCACATACTCGATCTCCCTGCGGGAGGTCAGCCGGAACGGCCGGTCATGGCCCGGGTAGATGACGTCGGCCAGGTCCACCACCCGGTCGATGCTGCGTACGGCCTGCTCCACATCCCAGAACACCAGCGGGTTGCGGCGGGTCCTGGCGACCTGGGCGAAGTGCAGCGCATCGCCCGTGATCACGCTCCGGCCGGCGTCGGTCTCGACGACCACGCCGACGCTGCCCGGTGAATGGCCGGGCAGGGCGAGGATGTGCACGCCGGGTATCACCTCGTGGCCGTCCCGCACCTCGCGGATGGGCAGCTGCTCCAGGAGCAGCCCCGTCCAGGAGGGCGTGGCCCAGTCGTTGGCGTGGGGCGTGTGGGCGTAGCGGCGTTCGGCCGCGTGGATCAGCAGCGTCGCATGCGGGAAAAGATCGATGTTCTGCACATGGTCCCAGTGGGCGTGAGTGAGCACCACGGTGTCGATGTCCGGGGCGGCGAGCCCGTGCGAGGCGAGCGCCTCCCACAGGAAGGGCCGCCGCCCGACATGGGCGGCGTCGACGAGGATGTTCCGGCGCTCGCCCGTGCCGGCGCGCCCCCGGATCAGGAACACTCCGCAGAAGGCCGGATACCCCTGGTCGGTGTCGATGGCGTAGCCCGGCAGCAGTATGTCAACGGTGGGCATGGGTCTCCCCTCTTGGTGTGGCTCGGTTCATCTGGGCTGCGAACGCACCGCGGCCAGGATCGCCTCCATGACGCGGGCATCGACGAGCGAGGACAGGTCGCCGGGCGGGTCGCCGCTGATCAGGTCGCGGATCAGACGGCGCATCACCTTGCCGTTGCGTGTCCTGGGCAGGCCCGGAACGGCCACCACGCGGCTGGGCCGGAAGGCCGGGCCGAGGGCCGCCGCCACCCGCTCGCGTATGCATGCCGACTCCGCCTCGGCGAGCGGCCCTTCCCGGGTCACGACGAAGCACCAGAGCGACTCGCCCTTGACCGGGTGCGGCACGCCCACCGCGGCCGCCTCCACGACGCGGGGGTGGCCGAGTACCGCCTGCTCCACCTCGGCGGGGCCCAGGCGTTTGCCCGCGACCTTGATGACGTCGTCCATACGGCCGTGTACGAACCACTCGTCGCCGACGCGAGAGGCGAGGTCCCCGTGGGACCACAGGCCCGGCCGCCGCCGGAAGTAGGTGTGGGCGAACCGCCCCGGGGCACGCCACAGGCCCCGGGTCATGCCGGGCCAGGACTGCTTGACGACCAGTTCGCCCTTCTCGCCTTCGGCCGCCGGCTCGCCCGCGGCGTCCACGATCGCGGCGTCGACGCCCAGGCAGGGTCCGGAGAAGCTGCACGGGGACTGCGGCAGGGTGGGCGCCGAGCCCAGCAGGGAACCGCCGACCTCGGTGCCGCCGCTGATGTTGATGACGGGGCACCGTTTGCCGCCGAACTCCGCGGAGTACCAGTGCCAGGCGTCCTCGGTCCACGGCTCGCCCGTGGAGCCGAGGATGCGCACGCGGCGCGGCGCGGCGGCGTCCGGCAGCCGGCGGCCCATCAGGGACCGCGACAGGCTGGGGGAGCTGCCGAAGACGGTGACGGCGTGGTCCTCCAGCAGCCGCCACAGCCGGGTGGGGGCAGGGTGGTCGATCGCGCCGTCGTACGCGAGGACGCTCGCGCACGCCAGCGTGCTGCCCACGGCGACGAGCGGGAACATCACCCAGCCCGGGTCGGTGACCCAGAACACCACGTCGCCGGGTCTGACGTCGAGGTTGTAGCGGACCTCGGAGCCGACCTGCACCGGGAACCCGCCATGGGTGTGCACGGCTCCCTTGGGCCGGCCCGTGGTGCCGGAGGTGTGCAGCAGCAGAAACGGCGCGGCGGCGGGGAGAGACACCCGGGGACACGGCGGTGACGCGGTGAGCTCCTCCCAGCGCACGGTCTCCGGCCGGGGTGCGGCCCGGCCGGAGACCGGCCTGACTCCACCCGGGCTTTCCGGGAGGCTTTCCGCGCCGTCGCGGCCGACGACGACGAGATGCCTGACCGTGGTCGCCTCGGCGGCGGCCCGGCGGGCGATCGCCGCCATGTCGTGCCGTACGCCGCGCCGTGCCGTGGCGTCGGCGGTGACGAGCACCTTGGCCCGGGCGTCGGCCAGCCGCTCTGCCAGCGCGGCGACGCCGAAGCCGGAGAACATCGGCACCAGCACCGCGCCCATGTGCGCGCAGGCGAAGAGCAGTTCGAACGCCTCGCGCCCCGGCGGCAGGTAGGCGCCGACCCGGTCGCCCACGCCGATGTGCAGCGCCCGCAGCCCCGAGGCGATCCTGGCGCAGCGCTGGGCCAGCTGCCGGTAGTCGAGGAGCCCTCCGGTCCCGTCCTCGGTCTCCCAGCGAAAGGCGATCGAGTCGCCGCGGCCCTCGCTGATGTGGCGTTCCAGGCAGGAGTCCACCAGATTGGTGCGGCCGCCAGGGAACCAGCGGGTGGTCGCGATGCGGCGGTCCTCGCCGCGGATCCGGAGCGGCGGGACATCCCAGACGACGCCGATGTCCCGCATGGCGTGCGTCCAGAACCAGTCCGGGTCGGCGACGGAGCGCCGCTGCAGTTCGCGATAGCCGTCGACGCCGAGTTTCCGGCACAGCACGGCGACGTTGCTGTGCTCCAGCAGCTCCTGCGTCGGATGCCAGGCGTGGTCGGGCGCCATCAGCGGCCGTCCGGGTTCTCGATCAGGGCGGCGATGCCCTGGCCGCCGCCGATGCACATGGCGACCACGCCGAACCGGCCGCCGGTGCGCTGTAGTTCATACGCGGCCTTGAGCAGCAGGATCACGCCGGTCGCCCCGACGGGGTGGCCCAGCGCGATGGCGCCGCCATTGGGATTGACCACGGCGGGGTCGAGTTCGAGGTCGTCCATGACGGCCAGCACCTGGGCCGCGAACGCCTCGTTGAGTTCGATCACATCGATGTCGTCGGGAGTCAGTCCGCTGCGCCGCAGCAGGCTCCGGATCGCCCCGGCGGGCGCGAACCCCATGATCTCCGGCTCCAGAGCGGTCACCGCCACGTCGCGCAGCCGGCACAGGGGAGTGACGCCCGGGCTCAGCGCCGTACCGCGCTGCAGCACGACGGCTGCCGCGCCGTCGTTGACGCCCGACGAGTTGCCCGCGGTGATCGTGCCGTCTGCGGCGAAGGCGGGCTTGAGCGTGGCGAGGATCTCCACGGTCGTTCCCGGGCGGGGGTGTTCGTCGCGCTCCACTGCGCCGTCCGGAGTGATCACGGGCACGATCTGGCCGCTGAACCTGCCCTGCTCCATGGCCGCGGCGGCGCGCCGCTGGCTCTCGGCGGCCCAGGTGTCCTGCCGGATCCGGGAGACGCCGAACCGGTCCGCCACGATCTGGCCCGTCGTCCCCATCGGATAGCAGCCGAACGGGTCCCAGGTCAGCGAGGCTGTGCCGTCGATCCGGGCGGCGCCTTTCAGTTCGTCGGGCGCGCGCTCGCCGTAGTCGAGCAGCGGCTGACGGGTCATCGACTCATTGCCGCCCGCCACCGCTGTCTCGGCCCCGCCCAGGGCCAGGCTCTGGGCGGCCGACCACACGGCCTGCAGCCCGGAGCCGCACAGCCGGTTGACGTTGTAGGCGGGCACCTGGACCGGCAGTCCGGCGGCCAGCGCCGCCCGCCGGGCGTTGAACGCCTCCGGGCCGACCTGGCCCACGCACCCCATGACGACTTCGCCGACGCTGTGCGGATCGACGCGGGCGCGGATGAGCGCCTCCTGGACGGCGAGCGCGCCCAGCCGGTGGGCGGGCAGCGAGCGCAGCGCGCCGTTGTAGCGGCCGACGGGGGTGCGGGCACCCTGGACGACGGCGATGTCGGAGAGCATCAGCACTCACTCCTTCGTGGCGGGGAGAGCGGGGAGGCGGCCGCCCGCCGGAGAGCGGCGGCGTCGCGGTCCGGGCGGATCAGCAGCGCCGAGACGACCGCGCCCGCGATCAGCAGGCAGGCCGCGACGTCGAAGGCGTGGGCGTATCCGGCGGCCTCGTGCGGCGCGGCGTCGATGATCCGTCCGGTCACATAGGGGGCGAGCAGGCTGGAGAGCGCGGCGGCGGCGTAGGAGAGCCCCAAGGCGGCGCTGCTCCGTGCCGGCGGGCAGACGTCCGCGATGGCCGCCTGGGTCAGCGGGGTCTGTCCGTTGCCCGCGGAGAACGCGATGACGACCAGCGGCAGCAGCAGCGCGGCCGCTGTGACGCGGGTGGTGAGCAGCAGACACAGCCCTGCGGCGAGCGGCAGCAGCGCGCCGACGAGGCCCTGGGCGAGCCGTGCGGTCGCGCCGCGCCGCAGCAGCCGCTGGGCGACGGCGCCCGCGGTCAGCACCAGGACGGCCATGGACAGGGCGGGCAGTCCGATGATTCCGCCGATGGCCGCGTCGCTGAAGCCCGCCTGCTCCTCCAGGAAGAGCGGCAGCCAGGCGAAGCCGAGCGCCAGGGTCCACATCACGGCGAAGGCGGAGAAGGTGGCGCCCAGCCAGGTTCCGGTGGTGACGATCCGCCAGAGGCCGACGTCGGTCGCCCGGCCGGGCGCCCGGCCGGTGCCCGCGACGGCGTCGCTGCCGGTCTCGGCGGCGGTGTCTTCGGCGGTGTTTTCGGCGGGCGCGGGCCCGGCGACGTCGAGGGAGCCCGTGTAGGGCCCGCTGCCGCCGACCCTCAGCCAGACGAGCGCCCAGACGACGCCGACTGCGCCGAGCAGGCCGAACGCGGCCCGCCAGCCAAGGGTGTTGCTCACCAGGATCACCAGCGGGGCGGCCACGACCGTGCCGCCCGCGGCCCCGGCCATCACCACGGCCGAGGGGAGTGCCCGCTCACGCTCGGGGAACCAGGTGAAGGCGGTGTGGTTGGCGAGTGGATAGCCCGGACCCTCGCCCGCGCCGAGCACCACCCGGGTGGCCACCAGAGCCCCGAACCCGGCGGCCGGCAGCAGGATCGGCAGCTGGGCCGCGGCCCACACCAGTGCGAGCGCCGCGAGCAGCGGACGGGCGCGGATCCTGTCGCCTAGGAGGCCGACCAGTACCGCCGAGACGCTGAACAGCAGGTAGAAGCTGCTGGCGATGGTGCCGAACTCGGTGGCGCTCAGCCCCAGATCGTCCTTGATGGGATCGGCGGTCAGCCCCAGCACGGCCTTGTCCGCGGCGTTGATCACGATGAACAGCGCCAGGACGACCAGGACGACCCGGGCCCGGTGCGGCGGCACGTTCGCGGCGTCCGTACGAGCGGCGGCGGGCTCGATCCCCATGGTGTCACCGGCCCCTCGGTAGACCCCGCAACAAGAACGGAACGGTACCGTTCCGCCTTCCTTGGCCGGGAAGCTACACCCGGGAAGAGCGAAACGCAACGGTTCCGTTCCGTGTTACTCTCTGGATCATGGCCATGCGCAGCGAGACCTCGCCCAGCCGGCGGCCCGCGGGCTCCGCGGTCCTGCGGGAGTCGGTCACCGCGACGATCAGGCACGCCGTCTTCGAGGAACTCGCCGAGTCCGGCTACGCCCGCATGTCCATGGAGGCGGTGACCCGCCGAGCCGGCGTCGGCAAGGCGGCCCTCTACCGCCGCTGGCCCTCGAAGGAGGCCATGGTGCTCGACCTGGTCTCCGAGGTGGCGGAGGAACACCTGCCCACCACTGAGGACTCCGGATCGCTGCACGGCGACATCGAGCGCTTCATCAGGGACGCCATGGACGCACTCCGGCATCCCCTCGTCGCCCGAATCGTCCCCGACCTGCTCGCCGAGTCGACGCGCAACGGCCGGCTGGGCAAGGGCCTGCACGAGTCGGTCATCGTGCCCCGCAGAGTGGCGGTGGCAACCGTGCTGCGCCGCGCCGTGGATCGCGGCGAACTGCCCGCCGACATCGATCTGAGCCTGGCCATCGATCTGTTCGGCGCGCCGCTGTACTTCCGCGTGTTCGCCGCGGGCGGGGCCACCGACGACGCCTATGTCACCCGCCTGGCCAACGCCGTCCTCGCCGGAGTGAACGCCAGCCGCTGACCGCCCAGGACCGGCCGCCGGCCCTCGGCCGGCCCCCGAGCCCCTGCGTCGGGCGCAAGAGGAGCGCGGGGGCCCGGTGCAGAACAACTACTGCCCCTCCCGGCGGACTTTTGCCCCCGTCGCGCCGCCCTGCACGCTCCTCCACGGCCTCCGGCGTGGGCGGGACCCCCCACCCCCTGGGCCCTGCGGGCCCGGGAGGCGTCCCCACGTTGCGTCGGCCAAAAGCCCTCGTAGCGGAGCTATGAGGGCTTTTGGCCGTCTTGCGATCTCCCCGCAGCCCTTCGGGCGCGGGGGCGCCCGAAGGCGCCGGACGGCGCTCCTTGACGGGCAGACATCGCCGGTCGCGGCATTAGCCCGGGACCGGCGTCGCACGAGGCGCCCCGCGCCCCCCGGGCCGGGCGCTCAGCGCCGTAGCCAGCTGCGCACGGGAGCGTACGTCCAGCTTCTGGTAGATCCGGGTGAGCCGGGCCTCCACCGTCTTCACGCTCAGGTACAGCCGAGCCGCCGCCTCCTGGTTGCTCGCCCCCTGGCCGACCAGCTGCGCCAGCCGCAACTCGGCCTCGGTCAGCAGCGACAGCGCGCTGCCGTCCGCGGACGCGGCGGCCTCGGCGCGGGCCGCCCGCGAAGGACGCGACGGGCCCTCCGCGGCCAGCTCCAGCCAGGGCGCGGCCCCCGCCCGCTCGAAGACCCCGGCCGCCGACTGCAGCGCCTGCTGCGCGGCCGACCGCCGCCGCCGGCGCCGCTCCACCCGGGCCAGCGCGATCAGACAGCGCCCCTGCTCCAGCGGCAGACCGTGCGCGGCGAACTTCTCCGCCGTCTCCGCCAGCAGCCCGGCCGCCTCCTGGGGCTTGCCGCCCGCCGCCAGACACAGCGCGTACACCCGGTCGAAGCCCAGCAGCACCGTCGTACGGCCCAGCCGTTCGGCCACCGGGCCGACGTCCGCGAGCAGTTCCTCGGCCTCCTGGAGGGCGTCGTTCGCCAACAGCGCCTCCGCCAGCTCCTCGTGCCAGCGCAGCATCGACGGGTCGGCGGTCCCATGGGCGCTCTCTCCCTCCTGCACCCGGCGCAGCGTCTCCAAAGCGCCCGACACATCCCCCACCGCCAACTGCACCCGGCCCAGCGCGTACAGACTGCGGGAGAGAAAGACATGGTCGCCCTCCTCCTCCGACGCCTGGGCGCTGCGTCGGGCGTAGCTCGCGGCGCGGGCGAAGCTGCCGCCCGCGGTCTCGGCCACCGCCAGCGCGAACCACGCGGGCCCCGGCGACAGACCGGCCTCCAGCGTCAGGGCCAGCGATCGCCCGGCGTGGGACAGCGCCGCCGTGCAGTGGCCGCGCCGCGACTCCACCTCGGCCAGTGTGCGGAACAGCTCGATGGAGTCCTCGACCGGGCCGCGCCGCTCCACCAGCGGCAGCAGCGCGTGCAGCCGGTCGCGGGCGTCGTCCAGACGGTCGTCGAACAGGGCATGACGGATGGTCAGGATCTGGGCCGTGTTGCGGATGCCGAGCGGCCGGTCCGCCATCTCCAGCGCACGCGCCTCGGTGAGCGTCTCCTCGGCCTCCGGCGCGCCGAGCACCCGGTCCATCCGGGCCTGCTGCGTCAGCGCCTGCGCGGCGGTGTGCCGGTCGCCGGCAGAGGACGCGAGCCGGGCGGACTCCACGGCGGCGGACCGCGAACGCACCGGATCCCCGTCGGCCAGCACGTACTTGATCGCGAGCCGCAGCAGCACCGCCGCACGCAGCCCGGGATCGCCCTCGGAGTCCTCCATCGCGTGCACATAGAGCTCGTCGAGATCCGTCAGACCCTGCCCCGCCGTGTCCAGCACGGCGAGCCGTGCGCGCACCCGGTCTGCGGGCTCGGCGTCGCGGGCCAGCAGATCGCCGGCCGCGCGCAGCGCCAGATCGGCGCGTGCGGCGCGTGCGGCCTCCTGCGCGGCGTCCGCCAGCCGGGTCAGCCGCCGGC
>NZ_JADWYQ010000067.1 GCF_022414575.1 Streptomyces sp. MUM 178J
CCGGGTGTCCCGCGCCCGCGCGGCGGCGGCCGTCCGCGCCACCGGCCATATCGAGGAGGCAGCCCGCGGGGCCGTCGTCTCCGAGACGTACCGGACGTGGACCGACCCCGTCACCGGCGAGCACCGCAGCGAGCGACGCGTCCGCCGGCGGCCGGGCGACTGGCGCGCGTCGGCCTGGTTCCTCGACCGCCTCGACCCGAACCCGAAGTCGTTCGACGAGCTGCTCGAGGAAGAGGACGCACGGCAGCGTGCCAGGGAGACCCCGATGGAACGCGCCCTCACCCCGCAGCTCCAGGACCTCGCGCAGCGCCTGCAGAAGACCCTCGCGCAGTACCAGGAGGAGGACGGCACACCGCCTGAGCGGCGTCCGTGACGGGCAGCCGCGGAAGGGGAGCCGCACCGGACGTCGGCACGGGTTCGACTTTCTCAGACCCCTCGCAGGGAAGTAGTCGGCGCGCCGGCACCCCTCGACATTGCAGGTGAGCAAGGGGCAAGCCCGAACCTGGAGGCAAGTTGTAAGGCAAGCCCGGAGGCAAGTTGCAGGGCAAGTTGTAGAGCAAGTTGTGGGGCAAGCTGGGGGCAACCCGCCGCGCCCCATACGCCGCCCTTCCTTGTACGGCCGAACCGGTCACGGCTCTTGCACTACCGGCCCGCCCACCGACTGCCCTCTCCGTCCTCCCCATTCGAACCCACCGCGTGACACCTTGCACCTCCGCTCCCCACCCGACCGAACTCCCCCACCCCCTGCTGCAGAACTCCCTCCGAACTCCTCACCCACCTCCCTCGTCCTCCAGTCCCCCGTCCCGACCTGTACCTCTGGAAACTCCAAGACCACCCCCTCCTAGGGACGACGCGAGGGGGTGGTCTTGGAGTTGGAAGAGAGTCCGTGCAGGTCGGGACGGGGGACTGGAGGACCCTCTGTCACACCCGGTTTTACAGGCTGGTTTACACCCGGCCTCGAACTCCGGCCGCCCTCGGCCGGAAACCCGAAGAGTGCCTTCGCCGATAACTTGCTCGTCCCCGGCCCCGGAGGCTTCGGGTGCAATACACCTCTGGCACTTTTGGCCCCGCGAGTTTCGTACGGACGGAACTCCGCGCCGGGCTGAGGCGGGTCGTAGGGTTCCCGGATGACCACCAGCGCGCCGTCCGAGCCGACCGACGACGACCACCAGGAGCACGGCGACGTCGTCGCGCAGTACGAGACGGTCCGCGTGCGAGACCGCTTGGTGCAGCGCACGTGCGGGTGGTGCAGCGTCGTCCTGCGGTACGGGGGCGTCGGCCGCCCGCCCAAGTTCTGCTGCGACGACCACCGCAAGCGCTGGCACGAGCGGGAGAACGCGAAGAAGGCGCTGGGCCTCGACACGGCCGCCCCCGAGCCCGTGCGGGAGGTCATCGAGCGCACCGAGACCCGTGTGCGCACGGTCGTCCGCAAGGGCCCGACCGTGCTCCAACCGGTACCCGTACCGGCCCGACCCGAGCCGGGCGGACCGCCCACGACGGTCGACGGCTGGTACCGGCAACTGCGCTCCCTGCTCGCCGCCGCACGGTCCGGGGAGTACACCGAGGACCAGCGCACGGCGCTCGCCGACGTCTTCACGATCGCCGCCGAACACCTGCGGGCGGGCCCGGCCGGGGTCGCGCCGGTGCCCGAGCAGCAGCCCGGCCTCAGCCGTGCGGAGCGCCGCCGGCGGGAGCGTGCGGCCCGCAAGGGACGCGGCTGAGCCCGAGCGACCGGCGGAGTTTCGTCCGGACGGAACGAGTTGCAAGAGGTGTCAGGCCGCCCTCGGTCTGACTCGGCGGAACGGTGAAGCTCCCCTTCGGCACCAACTTGCTCCGCCCGGGATTCCGTTTCGGGTTCCCTTCGGAGTCCCCTTTGGAGTCCCGTTTCGGGTTCCGTACGGGGTCCCGTTTCGGGTCCTCTTCGACGTCGCCGCGTACGGCAGAACGCCGCAGATGAGGACCGGCGGACAAGGGGTCTTGGGCCCGCCGACTACTTCCCTGGGGACCCCTTTGGCTCCCGAGCGATGCCCGGCCCGAGGGTCCGCCGACCTTTGTGGTCGGCCACCGCCTGGTGCTCGACGTCGCCCAGGAGCTGCCCCGGCACGACGCGCTCGACGGGCAGCAGCCGCGGCGCGGGCCCGGCCGGGAGGGTGGTCGTGGTGGCGCTTGGGCCGGTGCCGAGTGGGCGGCGTGCGGTGCTCATGGGAGGAGTCTCCCGCCTTCGGCACGCGCGCGTGTGCGCCCTCGCGACCGGTCGCGACGTCGGGTTTCCGGGGCGCCTGTATCGGAGCGGAGCGACGATACCTTGGTCCCCCTTCGGAGCCTTGGAGCGTCCGGCGAAGGCAATGCACATGGTGTGCCGCGCAGCATTCGCACGGGCCGGGTCGGCGCGGTTGGCCGGAAGTGCAAGAGGTGTGATGGTTTTCGGCTTGTCGCCTGGGTCAGTTCGCAATGTCTGAGGTGTGACCGACTCGGCGGTCACGAGCGGAGCTCGGCGGCTGTCCACGGTCGTGCTCTCCGAGCGCGGCGGTGGGGCAGCCGTACGCGCGTGCACGCGGGTGCACGTGCACGTGTGCACGCGTTGGACGGGCCGTCGCCGTCGTGATGCATAGGTGTGGCGGATCTGTTCGACGAGTTCGGCGTGCTCCTGGTCGTCGTCGAGCTGCCGGACGCGGCACGTCTTATGGGGCGGCGGGTCGGCGTCGCCGTGCTCCTGGCGGTGGCCACCGAGCCACTCGCGTTAATGGAACATTGGCGCCCAACTTGCTCCGACGGGTCGGGCTCTCAGGCTCGCTCCGACGGGTCGGGCTCTCAGGCTCGGGAGCGAGGAGCCACGGGGGCGGTGCCGTCCGGCGCGTACCGGGCTGCACCGCGACGATGCCGACCCGCGCCGGGCGGTGCCGACCGGAGCGGGGGCCTGGGGGCCGGCGAAGGCCACCAGCGGCCACGGGCGGTCAGTCGCGGCGACGGCGCCGCCGCATGTTCACGACGGTCGCCTCGTCCATCCGTCGGACCGCCGCCTCGACGCGTTCGAGCACGGCGAGCAGCTGCTCGTCGGTGACGTCGCCGCCAGCGTTACGCGTGCGAGCGAGTTGGTTGAGGTTGTTGCCGATCCGGGTCAGCGCGGTCCGTGCCTCCAGCAGCTCCCGCAGCTCGTCGCGGGTTGTCGGCGGGATCGGCGTCAGGGTGCCCATCGCGACCGCCACGACGGTGCGCGCGGCGTACCCGGCCGGGGTCAGCCGGGCGAGCGTGGCACCGGCCTGGACGGCGGCCATCTCGTCCTCACCGAGGCGCAGCGAGACGCGGTGCTCACGTGGCTCGTCGTTGCGGCGCGTGCGCCGCCTGGTCTCGCCGAACACCCGCTGCTCGCGCACGCCGCCCCCTCGAAAACCCCGGTCCGTCCCCGGACCAACCGACAGCCGCTGACCGGCCGTCGGGCGCATACGGTAACCGTATGCACTAACTTGCTACCCCCATCTACCGCCCGCCGCCGACGTGCCGGTGTGTCCCCCGGGCGTGGGCGACGCCGGGCCGAAGGCCCGTAACAGGTGTGGGCGAAGCCCTCGTCATTCGTCCCTCCCCCAGAACGCAGAAAGGCCCCCGGCCTGCCTCACGAGGAGACGGGCCGGGGGCCTCGGTGGTGGTGTGCGCCGGCGCTACGCGGCCTCGATCCGCCACTCCCACGGCTCGCCCGCTTCGGCGGCCCGGGTGGCGGCATCGGCCAGGGCGTGGGCGACGGCCGACTCCTTCGCCCGCACGAACCGGTGGCGCGCGAGCTTGTGCAGCAGCGCGGAGACTTCGGCGGCCTGGGAGGGCGTCATGGTGCCGCCCTCTCCGGGGTTCGTCAGCAGCAGCACGACCGGGCCGCGCTCGTCGCGCGACAGGCAGCCCTCGGCGTACCCAGCCAGGCTCGTCAGCGACTTCAGCGGGTGCCGGTCCTCGCCGAAGAAGTCCGCGCCGTGGCTCGTCACGACGTGCGCCCCGGCGTCGTGGATGGCGTGCTTGCGGGTCATCGCGTCGGCTCCCCGGTCACGGTGGCGGGCTGGGTGTACGCGGGCGCCGGCGGGCGGGCCGCGGTGCCGTCGGCGTTGGCGGTGCCGATCCAGTACGCGGCGAGCAGGGCGAGCGCGGTGAGCCCCCAGCGGCGGGCCCGCGCCCGCAGTGTCGGCCCGGCCGGGGCCGGTGCGGCGGGGGTGAGGGTGACGGTCCACTGGGTGGGCTCGTTCGGTAACGACATGTCGGTCTCCAGGATCTCGGCGAGCGGGTCAGCGGACGTCGTTGCGGTTCTTGGCGAACAGGCCCTTCGTCGTGCTCGACACGTTCGTCGTCTCCTGCCGGACGGTGCCGTTGTAGTGGTGGTGGTGCTCGGTGTGGGCGTCGGCCTTGGCGCGGCCGACGGAGCGGATGAGCGAGCCAACGGCGAGGACCAGGGCGACGGGCCCGGCCGCGCCGACCGCGAGGGTGACCGGGTCGACCTGCCCGAGCGTGTAGAGCACGAGCGAGGTGGCGCCGCCGACGGACAGCGTGGCGACGCTGCCGGAGAGCATCAGCGCGCTGGTGTCCGTCGCCTTCTGCGACATCGGCGGTCGTCCCGGCTGCGCGACCGGCTCGGTCGGCCCGTACGCGGGCAGCTGGGAGTCGTCGCGGAACGACGTCGGCGTGTACGCCTCGGCGATGAGCTGGCGGGCGCGGGCGTCGGCCTCGATGTCGTTCATCGGGCGGCCGGGGGCGGGGCGGTCGGTGTGCTCCACTGGAGGCTCCTTCTTCGTCGCGATGGGGAAGGGGCCGGGGCCCGGAGGCGTCATCTCCAGGGCCCCGGTGCGGTGCGGGGAGGTTCAGCGGGCGATCTCGTACAGGCCCCGTCCGGCGCGGACGACGTCGCCGGAGTCGGAGAGGACCCCGAGCGCGTTGCGGACGGAGCCGACCGACTTGACCTCGGGTCCGCCGTCGGCGTTGACGAGAATGAAGATCTCGTCGGGGCTCAGCGCTTCCTCGGCGTCGGCCAGGGCGACGCGGATGCGGTCCGCCAGGAGCGCGGCTCCGCGACCGCCCTTGGTGGCCTGCGCCTTGGCCACCTGCTTCTGCTGGTCCTCGCGGACGGCCTCGCACAGTGCGGCCATCGCCTCGGTGCCGCGTGCGGCGTACGCCTCGCCTGCGGCCTCCAGCGATGCCTCCTCCAGCCGGGCCGGGTCGCCCGGCCCGTACAGGGCGAGGATCTCCGGGTCCAGGCCCGGCATCGGCAGGATGGAGCCGATGCGGAAGTGCCGCATCATGCTCGCCGGGTTCGGCCCGGACAGCAGGTAGGCGGTCCCCTGGGTGTCGCAGGCGTCATCGTCGTCGTCGGCGCCCTCCGCGAACTGCGAGCGCAGGACGCGGGGCTTGAGGCTCTTGGGGATCGGCATGAGCTGGGTGCCGGCGGGCAGCAGCCCGTCCGCGACGAGCTGGCGCATCATGCTGGACGACCAGCGCAGCAGCGTGACCTCGCCCTCCTTGAGCATGGCGCGGAGGGTGTCGGAGCCTCCCAGCTCCTCCAGGTGGCTGGCCTGGGCGTCCAGTTCCTCGCCGATGCCGACGGACCGGCCGGTGCGTCCCAGCTCCTTGACGAGGTAGGTGGCCTCCTCGCGGTACGGGGCGCCCTTCTCCAGGAGGCGGTTGGCCTCGTCGATCCGCACGGACAGCAGCGGGTCGGGGTCACCGAGGACGAACGCGTTGCGGCCCATCGCCGCGTAGCGCGGCTGGCGGGACTGCTGGGCGACGGCGACGGCCGCCCGGAGCATCAGGATCACTTCCTCCTGGCTCGTGGCCAGCCAGTCGACTTGGCCCCGGGCCTCGGGGGCGGACTGGCCGCCCTTGAGGTCGCCGTACCAGCTCACGATGCCGTTGCGCTTTTCGCAGGCGAGCACGTACTGGACCGTGCGGGACTTGCCCGCGCCGGTGGTACCGAAGGTCAGGGCGCGGACGGCGGAGCCGGTGCGGGGGTCGAACAGCTTGCGGCGGGCCGGGCGGCCGTTGTGGTAGCGGCCGACGACGATCCGGCCGTAGGCGTCCATGAGCATGTCGTCGTCGCTCGGGGGCGGCATGACCGCGAGCGGGTTGGACGGGTAGATCGTGACCAGCGCGGTGCGGGAGCCGTCGGTCTCGACGGCGATCCGGCCGGGGTCGGTGATCTCGAAGGCGGACGCGAGGGCCGCCAGGTCGTACTTGATGACCTGGCCCGGCGGGACCTCGACCCGGAGTTCCACGATCTGGCCGTCGGGGATGCCGGGGACAACGGGGGTGATGGTCATGCGTCGATCTCCTTGGTCATGTCGACGGCCGCCGTCATGCGGCCGAAGTTGATTTCGGTGATGGTGGCGCCGGGCATGGCCAGCGGCGCGATGCGCGTGGCCCACACCGTGCGGGCGTCCAAGGCCTGGTCGGCGGTGCCGACGGTGAGCAGCCGGACCGAGGCGCCGCGGCCGGGCACGGCGCCGACCGCGATCAGGTCCTCGGGCACGTCCATGAGGGCGGACAGGCGGCGTACCGAGATGTCGGGCACCGGCTCGCCGGGGGTGGCAGAGCGGATGACCGCCCGCATCGCGCTCTCGCCGGTCCGCTCGACGTCCTCCAGGAGCGTGCCGGGCGCGGCGCCGCCCTCGACGGCCGCGCGCTCCGCCCACCACTGGGCCGCCGGGTGCTCGTGTGCGGAGGGCTGTTCCGCCGCGACGACGTCGGCGGTCTTCTCGACCGGCGGGAGCGGCGGCACGAGCATGTGGCGGGCCACCCGGCCAGGGCGCAGCCACCAGGTGCCGGCCGACCACAGCGCGACTGCCAGGGCCTCCCCCCAGTGGACGCCGGGCACGATCCGCTCGGCGACCAGGACGACCATCAGGGAGACGCCCGGCGCCGCGTACAGCACGGACGCGGTCTTGGCCTGGTGGCTGGGTACCTCGCGCAGCGAGGACCCCGTCAGCCGCCCCTCGGCGTCGTAGGTGTTCTCCCTGACCTCCTTGGTCCGGCCGCGCCGGGTGGGCAGGAACACGAGCCCAGCGCCGGTGGCAACAACGGTGGCGAGCAGCGACTCGCCGGTGACCTCCGGGGTGAAGAGGCCAGCGGTCGCCACGGCGGCGCCGGCGGCCGTGGCGACCCGGCCGGTGTGGGAGCGGGCGGTGTCCAGGCGGCGGCGGCCGGTGTCGAGCTGGCCGCGCAGCCGTTCAAGGCGCTCGGGGGAAAGCATCGGGGTGTCTCTCCTTCTCCCCGGCCTGCCCGGGGTGGACGACGAAGCGGCGGCCACATCGGCGGGCCGCCGCTTCGTCAGGGGGTGGGTGGGGGTCAGCGGTTGCTGTAGAACTCGCTCTCGGCCGGTTCGACCGGCATGGCGTGGAACGCCTCGGCGACCGGGCCGTAGTCGGCCTGGTGCTCGGCGGCGGCCTGGTCGAACAGCGCGCTCAGGTCCTCCGTCGCGGCGGCCATCGCCTCGGCCTCCTCCAGCACCGACCGCATGACGTCGGCTGCCTCGTGGTGCTCGGCGACCGTGTCGCGGTCGACCTTGAGCGCGGCCATCTGGTCAGCCAGGCGGTCCACCGACTTCGAGCAGCCCTCGACGTAGCGGTAGGTCGAGCGGACCTGCTCGCTCAGCCCCCGCAGCCGGGCCCCGGCGATGGTGAGCTGGGCGATGACGACGCCGTAGCGCACGCCCTCCGCGACTACCGCGCCCGCGACGGCCGCCGCCTTCCCGGTCGCGGCCGCGACGGTGCCGGCCGCGGCTCCTGCCTTCTCCAGTGCGCTCATCCGCTACTCCATGTTGTATTCGCGGTCGGCCGGGCGGGTGTGGCCCATGTCCCGGGTGACGTCGGCGGGGTTTCGGTGGATGGCTTCCGCGTTGCTCCCGGCCGTGGCGATGGCCTCGGAGGCGCGGGGCAGGGCGGCGGCGATGGCGTCGGCCTTGGCCTTGACCTCGCCGGTCTTCTCGATGAGGCGGAGGACCATGCCCTCCAGGACGCCGGGGACCTTGAGGTCCACGACCTTGGCGTGGAGGGCTTCGAGCTTGGTCACCAGGCGCTCGCAGCCGTCGGCGGCGGCCAGGGCCTCGTCCACTCCGGCCGTGATCTCCTCGGCCGCGTCGGCGTCCGCGTCGATGACGTCGTAGATGGTCAGCTCTGCGTCTCTGTACTGCGTGTCGGGCCGTTTCACCGGTGCGCTCACGAACCGGGCTCCTGTCTGCTGGGGTACGGCCGGAGCGGCGGGGGGCGGCTCCGGCGGGGTGGTGCTGGCGGCCGGTGCCGCCTCCTCGCCCGCGACGGGCAGAGCGGCGACCGGCGTTCGGGGCGGCTCCTTCGGCGGCCGGAGGACCTCCAGCTCGACCTCGTACTCGGGCGCGCTGTACGCGGGCGGCGGGCGCATCCCGCCCATGCCCGGCATCCCGTACGGCGGGGGCGGGGCTGTGGTGTCCCAGTCCGGCGGGTTGGTCTCGCCCGCCGGCGCCTCGGCGCCCGTGGCCTTCTCGTCCTTCCCGGCCGGGCCGGTGCCGGTGGCCTCTTCGCCCTTCGGCGGCGGGTTGACCGTGCCGCTCTTGTCCTTCCAGCCGTCCTTGCCGTCGTCCGGCTTGTGCGTGCCGACCACCGGCGCGTCGGGGTCGAACAGCGGCTTCGGCCCGGCGGGCTCCGCCTTGGCCTCCGGCTCCTTCTCCTTCGGCTTCTTGGTCAGGTCGACCTTGTCGCCGCCCGGCTTCGACTTGGCGTCAGGGCCCTTGCCGTCCTTCGACTTCGGGTCCTTGCCGTCCTTGGCCTCGGTGTCCTTCGCCTTCTCCCGCTCCCTGGCCTTGTCCTTCTCGGCCTTGCGGGCGTCCTTGTCGGCCCTCCGCTGCTTGTCGCGGGCGGCGTCCCGGTCCTTCGTCCGGTCGGCGAGGTCGGCGTTCTGCTTCGCCGCCTTCCGCTGGTTGCGGGCCTTGGCGTTCTCCTTGGCGACCGGGCCGTCCGGGCTGCGTTTCCAGCCGCCACCCTGGCCCTTGCTGTCGCGTCCGGCCGCGCCCTTGCCGCCGCCGGACCCGCCGGAGGCTCCCGAGCCCTTCTGTGCCCCTCCAGGGCTCTTGGAGCCGCCGCCCTGACCTTTGGGGCCAATACCGCCCGAGCGGCTGCCAGAAGCCGCGTCAGGGCCCTTCTTGGGGTTGCTGGAGGGCCCGTTGGAACGGAGGGAGGCGGGGGCCTTGGACCCGCCCCCGCCTCCACCTGACTTGCCTCCGCCGCTCCCGGAGCCTCCTCCGGTCCCGCCGCCACGCCCGCTGCTGCCGCCCTTCTGGCCCCGGCCGTACTCCGGGCTGGGCTGCACCCGCCGCCCGGCCGCCTGGTCCGCGGCTCGGTTCGCGGCGGTGCGGGCCTGGTCGGCAACCGCCTTGCGATGCTCGGCGCGGGCGCGGGCGCCCTGGGCGAGCTGCCACATTCCCTGGGCACACGAGACGCCGACGGCCGCGATGACCGCCATGCCCATCACCGCCACGTCCCTGGTCCGGGGGTTGTCCGGGTCGGCCGGGGGTGGGGGGACGAACTCGCCCTCGTCGCCCTCGTCGCCGGGTTCCGGATCGGGGACGCCCGCGACGGTCATGTGCAGCGGCGGGGCCATGTCGGAGACGTCCGGCAGCGCGGGCCAGGAGCCGACCGGAATCATCGGCGCCGTGTCGTCGTCTGCGGTGCCGGCGGGCTCCGGCGGGGCTCCTCCCGCCACGTCGAGGGACGACGGGAGGGCGACGTGGGGGAACGGCAGCAGGTCGCCGCTCCGGTCGTCGGTGGTCACGAACACTCCCTTCTGGGGGTTGACAGAGGGTCACGTAATCGGCGACCCTCGCGCGTCGCGCGTATGCGCGTCGCGCCTTGGGCCCCCCGGAGACCCGGGGGGCGGGCGGTGATGATGAAGATGTGCACTACGCGGCGTTACGCCGCTGCCGGTTCGCGTCCTGCCGTTCCATCTCGGCGGCCCACTGCGCGAGCTGCTTGGCCAGCTCGTGCATCGCGCCCGGCTGGCCGTTGCGCTGGGCCCGCTTGGCGGCGGCCTTGGCCCGCTCGAAGCAGATCCGGGCGAGGTCGGCGTCGTCGGTCGCCGCCTGCATCCGCGGATTCCAGAACTCGGCGAGGTTGCGGAGCCGCTTCAACGCCTCGGGGCTCATTCCGTTTCCGCTCACGCCGACCTCTCCCGGTTCACCAGCTCGAGGAAGTCACGCGGGGCGCCGGCCCCGGCCGTGGGCGCCTCGACCGGCTTGGGCGGCACCGCCTTGCCCCCGGCCGTGACCTGCGGCGCCTCCTTCGCCTGCTTCTTCTCCAGGGCGGCGGCCTGGCGGGCGGCCGGGATCTCGTGGCGGCCCCTGCGGTAGCGGGCCTCCAGGTCGAACGTCAGCTTCGCCGCCTCCTCCAGGTGCTCCTGGATCTCGCGGAACGGGCCGACGACCCACCGGTGCCGCCACCACGCCTCGAACGTGCTGTAGCCCTCGGGGCGGTTGGCCTTCCACATCGCCTCCGCCTCCTGGCGGACCTCGGAGACGAACGCGGCCTGCGACTTGAGCACGCCGCGGAGCTGGGTGGCGAACGCCTCCACCATCTCGGGCTTGCTCAGCATGTCCCCGGACCACTCCGGTCCGGACGGAGTCCTGCTCATGGGGGTGACCTCTCCTCTACCGTGTGGTCGTGACCAGGGCGGTTGGTTCGTCCTGGTCGGCTGTGACTGCTTCCGGCAGTCGCAGCGAAGGCCAGCCCCGATTGCCGCGGGGCTGGCCTTCACTGGTGGTGCCGGACTTGGTGCTCGGCGGCTGGCCTCGGGTCAGCCGGTGTACCCCTCCGCGATGAGCGCGGCGGCTTCCTGGCGGCGCTTCGAGGCGGTGCCGTGCGAAGCACCTCCGAGTGCGTCAGCCACGGTCTCGACGCTCATCTGCTCAACGTCGCCGCCGTACTGGCGCAGGATGATGCGGGCGATGTGGCGGGCGGCACGCTCGGTCGGCTGGAGCTTCAGCAGGGCCTCGGCGTCGAGCGCCGCGTTCTCCGCGTCAACCGCAGCCCGCCGGGCGTCAGCGGCAGCGCGCTTCGCGTCAGCGGCGACCTTCGCCGCGTCAGCGGTCTCCTTCTCCTTCGCCTCCGCCTGGGCGTTGATCTCGGCGGTGCGCAGTCGTTCGTCAGCCGCGCGGCGGGCCGCGTCATCGGCGGAACGCTTCGCGTCAACGGCGGCGCGCTTGGCGTCAGCGGCGGCCTTCTCCGCTTCGGCGGTGGCCTTCTCCTCCGCCGCCGCCTTCTGCCTCGCGGCACGGACGGCGGCGCTCTCCAGCATGGCGGCCTGGGCCTCGGCGGACTGCCGGGCGGCCTCGGTCTGCGCGGTGGCAGCGGCCTCGGCGGCGGCGACGTCGGCCCCGGCCTTCACCTCCGCCGTGGCGGTGCGGGCCTGGATGGAGGCAGCCGCCTCGCTTACCTCGGCGTCGGCCTGCATCTCCGCGATCTGGGCTGCGGCATCGGCCTTCTTCGCCTCGACCTGCCGCTGCCGCTCCTGGAGTGCCTGCGCGGCCTGTCGCTCCTCCGCCGCTCGGTTGCGTTCGGCCTCGGCCTGGCGCTCCTTCTCCGGGATCATCAGGGCCTCGTCGATGGTCAGGCCGTAGGGAGCCAGGGTCAGCGGGAGCAGCTCCTCCGGCTCCGCGACCTTCCGCCATGCCTTGCCGTGCTTCTGCTCCAGGCGCACGGCGTAGATGGTGCGGGCCTTCTCCAGCTTCACGGCCCGGTCGTAGGAGTTCAGCCTCCACAGCTTCATGCGCCGCCAGAGCCGGAACGTCGGGATCGGCGAGAGGAGCCAGCGGTGGGCGGGGACGCCTTCGACGTCCTGGCCCTCCGCGAGCCTGGCGGCACGGACCACCAGGCGGCGGCCGGCCTCGACGCCGATGACGAAGAGGACCGGCATGACCGCGTGCGAGAGCGTCCTCGACGAGAGGGTGATCCCGCCGTGAGCGGAGGCGTTCAGGACGATGGTGACGCCGGTCATCACGTGCGCGGACAGGCGCAGCACCGGCCACGGGGTGCGGCGGTGAATGAGCACCAGGTCGAGCGCGAGGAACGCGACGATCGAGGCGTCGATTCCGATCGGGAACGCCTGCGCCAGCGTCGGGCCGAAGCCCCAGCCCAGCGCGGCGGCCTCCAGCGTGGAGTAGGAGGCAGCGAAGCCGATGACGCCGACCAGGCCGCCCGCGAGCGCCCCGACAACGTACAGGGCGGGCATCAGCCAGCGGTCGACTCGCGGCGTCCTTGACCCTCTCGGGGTCGGAGTTGACCCGGCTTCGTCCACAGGTGACGCGGCCGGGTGAGGCGTTGACGGGTGGGATCGGGTGGTGGGCAGCGGCACAGTGCCGGGCGGCTCCACGGTCGTCGTCATGTTGCTCCTTCAGGTCCTCGGATCGTGCGGTGTTGACCCGGATCGGCCCGTCGTTGACGCGGGTCGGTCCGGAGGTGAAGTCTCGCCCGCTCAGCGGACACCGGCCGCCTTCTCGCGGGCTTCATCGCGCTCGGCCGTGACCTGCTTGATCACGGCGTGGAGTCCGGCGAACTGCACGGCGGTCTCGCGGCGGGCCTCGATGCTGTCGGCGTACGCCTGGGCGAGCCGGGCCAGGAGTTGCTCGGCGACGCTCTCCGCGCGGACAGCCGAGTCGTTCGCGAGCTCGGCGGCCAGGCGAGCATCCGCCGTGTCCCGGCGGGCCTGGTCGTTGTCGTCGGACAACTCGTCGATGTCGGCCTGCATGGCTCGGAGCCGACGAGCGGTGACGATCCTGATCACTGGGTGACCTCCTGCGTGTCGATGCGGTGCCGCGGGCACTGGCACGGCGGCCAGACCAGCGCGTTCACCGGAACCTGCTTCTTCTCGTCGAGCCAGACCTCGACCTGCGGCCCGTACGTCCGGCCGCCATCCCGGCTGACCCGCAGCCATATCGCCGGCCTCTCCGGCAGCGGCTGGTGAAGGTCCTTCATCTCTCGCACCTCCCATCGGTCTCTGGCCTCCCATCAGCCCGGCCAGGGCTGGTGAAGAAGCCACCACGGCGGGGCGGCTCGTGGCCGCCGGCGCCCCGTCCCGGACTCGCACCGGGGTGTTGCCTGCACGGGGCCCGCGATCTCTGCCCTTGTCTCACCGCTCGTCTCGGTCCTCGCGGCCGGCCCCGAAGGGACGGCCCGGGAGAAGGTGCTTGCTGCTCTTCGGGCGGCAGGGCTCACGGCTTGTCGCAGATGCCTGCTTCTGTCTTGCTGACGGCCGCTCTCCCCGTGTGCAGGTTGCGGTGCGTCCTCTGTTCAGTTCTCAAGGCACGGCCGATCACTTCAGAGCCGCCATCACGCGCTGCCCCTCCGGTCGGTGCTCCAACAAGGTAGACCACTAGCGGCCATGAGCGCTACTGGTAGCGCTACCGGTCTACGTGAACTACCCTCATAGGTGCACCGCTGCACATCGACGTGCTGCGCCAGATCGAGGAAGGGAGGCCGGGATATGCCCGAGAACACCGGATACGCGGAGATTGCTGCGCACTACCGCCAGCAGATCCAGGACGGGACGCTCAGGCCCGGCGACACCATGCCGTCGCTTCGACAGGTCTGCGAACGCTTCGGCGTGGCCCAGACGACCGCAAACCGCGCGTACCGGGCGCTCAAGATGGAGGGGCTGACGCTCGCGAAGTCCGGCGTCGGCACCGTGGTCGCCGGTCCCATCAGCAACAACATCGCGTCCCGTGTCTCCATGCACGCGGCCACCGGGAAGGCTCTGGGGGGTGGTGAGACCTCGCAGATCCTGGAGATCGGCACGACCGGCGCCGACGAGCTGGTCGCCCCCCGACTCGACGTCGCCCCGGGCACGCCGGTCCACGTCCGGCGGCGGCTCGTGAGCCGGGGTGGTGTACCAGTGCACCTCAGTAGCTCCTACTACCCCGCCTACGTGATCGCCGTGACTCCGGAACTGACCGAGCCCGTCTCCACTGGGGGGTCGCGAGAGCTGGCTGCCGAACGCCTCGGCGTCGGCCAGGACCACGTCCTTGAAGAGGTCACCTCCCGTTTCGCCCGGGAGTCCGAGAAGGCCGCACTCGGCCTGACCGCGGGGGACGTGATCGTGACGCAGGTCGTTCGGACCGTGATCCTGGAGGACGGCCGCGTAGTCGAGGTGGCCGTCAAGGTGACCGGGGGCTCGACGATCCTCCGCTGGTCGACCTCGCTGCGGGCGTGAGACGCCGATGAATGAGCACCTGCGGGAGGCCCTGGAGCTGGTGGCGCGCAGCGTGCCCGTGCTGCCGCTCCGCGAGGGCAAGGGACCGTTCGGGAACTGCTCCGCCTGTGCCAAGAACGAGTGCGGCGGTAGGCCGAACATGAAGTCCGCTGGCACCTGCGCGTGCCCGCGGCCGTGCCACGCCTGGGCTGCCGCCTCGACCTCCGCCGACGTCGTGACGTCGGCGGCCTGGGCGGCGGCCTGGAGTCGGGCGGGGGCTGTCGCTTACCACCCGGGCGGCGCCGGGGTGACCGTGGTCGACCTCGACAACGCCGACGCGGTCGCCTGGGCCCGCGAGGCCCTGCCTGCTACCCGCACCGTGGCGACGACGCGGGGCGAGCACTGGATCTACCTGGGCACGATGCAGTCCGCGAACGGCGTACGGCCCGGCGTCGACATCAAGTCGCTCATGGCCTACGCCCGATGGCTCGGACCCGGCGAGGGCCAGATGATCCGGTTGCCCGAGACAGTGACCTCACTGCCGCGCTATGTGGTGCCGGCGGGCGCCGTGGCCTCTTCCCCGATGCCTCGCGCTGCCTGGACCCGTGCAGTCGCTACCGGCTGCCGCCACACAGAGCGGTACGTGCGGACCGGTCTCGACAAGGGCGTCGCCATGGTCACCGGTCACCGGGAGCAGGGGGCCGCCAGCCAGGCGTTCGGCGTCGCCCGGTTCCTCGGTTCTCTACACCTTGAGTGCCCCGGACCGTGCGACCTGCAGACGCTGGGCGGGGAGATCGTCGCGGCGGCCACCAGCGTCGGCGTTCCCGAGGCGTACGCGGTCCGCGCCGTCGACCGTGGCTTCACCGAGGCGGGCATCGCGGTCCCCTCGACACAAATGGCCTGAGCTGCGTAAACCGTCGCAGCTAGGGTCAACCAACATCAGAAAAGCGAGCGGCCCGGTAGCAGGTGGTAGGACACCTTCGCTCCGGGCCGGTTGGAAGTCTTCGAGCTGAGCCTTGATCCGCTTGCTCCGCCTCCCACGCAGATTCCACTGTAAAGCACAGTGGCAAGGCAGAGGAGTGGATCTCGGCTCAGCTCCCGAGAACGGAGCAGCACACGTGAGCCACCCGTCCGACGACGGTCCCTCGACCGACACCGTCACCGCCGACGTACCCCAGCCGCGGGCTGAGGTGCGTGAACGCGTCGTCATCGACGTCACCGACGAACCCACTGGGGTCACCGAGGTCACCCGAGCCCTCCAGTCGGGCGCGATTGCCGACGTGTACCTGCGCGGCCGGCGCCCCGTGTGGATCGGCGAGGGAAACGACGGCCCCTTCATCGAGGAGATCTCTAAGGACGGCCTGACCCTCGCTCTGCACGAGCACGCCGAAGTCTTCAAGATGCGGAAGAACAGCGGCCCGGCCCCGGTGCTGCTGCCTACCCGCGTCGCCGCCGTGGTCCTGGCTCGGAACAACTGGAAGCTGCCCCCGCTGAAGGGGATCAGCTCTGTCCCCCTCCTCAGCCCTGACGGCCAGCTCCAGCTCCGAGAGGGGTACAACCCGGCGACCGGGTGGTTCTACGCCCCCCGCATCCGGATCAAGGACGTCCCGGAGAACCCGACGGCCGCCGACATCGCAGCAGCGCAAGAGCTGGTCGTCGGGAAGATGCTTGGCGACTTCCCCTGGATGAAGGCCAGCGACCTCGCCCAGTTCGTGGGCGCACTCTTCATCCCCCTCCTGCGGTCGATGATCCCCGACCCCACTCCGATGTGGGCAATCACGGCCACCAACCCGGGCTCCGGCAAGTCGTTGCTCTCACGGATCTTGGCTGAGCTGTTCGGGATCAAGGGGGCCACCTGGGGCACCGACAACGGCGAACAGCGGAAGATCATCACCTCCGTGATGATGGAGACGGGCGCTCCGGTAGCCGTCTTCGACAACCTGCCGACCGGCCACACCATCCGCTTCCCTGTGATGTCGGAGCTGATCACGTCCGCCACCTGGAGCGACCGCATCCTCGGCCGGTCCGAGATCGTCGCCCTCCCGAACAACCTGCTTTGGGTGGTCAACGGCAACAACCTGACCGTTGGCGATGACCTCGGCCGCCGAACCATCTGGTGCCGACTGGACCCGGACGTCCGGCCTGACACCCGAGACCCCTCGCAGTTCGCGGCCGGCGACCTCAACGAGTGGTTGCAGCTCCACCGCGCCGAAGTTCTCCACGCCCTACTCACCCTGCTATGCGGCTGGGTCGCCGCAGGGATGCCGAAGAGCAGCCATCACATGGCCTCCTTCGGCGCCTGGCCGCGCACCCTCGGCGGCATCCTGAACTGGATGTGCCTCCCCGGCTGGCTGGAGGACCGCGAGGAGATGATGGAGGACGCCGACGAGGACGCGATGGAGTGGGCAGCCTTCCTCTCCGCCTGGCACGAGGAACTGGGCACCAAGGAGTACACCTCGCAGAACCTGGTCGACTTCGCCTTCGCTGCGGCAACCGGCGTCAGCGCGGCCTCCAGCCTCAGCCGTGTCATGCCGACCAACGGCGACAAGATCCCGAACTCAAAGCAGCTCGGCAAGTGGCTCCGCGCTCGACAGGGCCGGTTCTTCAGCGGCTACCGGATCATGTCCCGCCGCGACGCCCGGCAGAAGATCAATTACTGGAGGGTGGAGGGTCCGGCCTCCACCAAGCAGTAGTCGCACCTGCCCTCTGGAAGGCCCGCACGGACACCGTGCGGGCCTTCCTTTTGCCCGCTCGACATGTAGCGGCCCGCAACTACTACCCGCACTGCCCGCACTACCCGCACTGCCCGCAAAAGTGCAGGTCAAGGCCATGCGGGTAGTCCGGCTACCTCTACCCGCGCGGGTAGTCACTGCCCGCACTGCCCGCACTGCCCGCCACCTCAGTCGTGCGGGTAGTTGCGGGTAGTGCGATCTTGTCATTTCGCAACTACCCGCAACGCTCTGAACAGGGATGATGCGGGTAGTACGGGTAGTGCGGGTAGTTCTTTTAACTCTGTTGCTTCTGTGATTAGAGAACAGTCCCGAGTCCCGGGGTGAAGAAGCCACCACCGCGCGGGGCGCCGCCGCGGTGCCGGCAGTCCGGCGGCGTCCACGGGGGCGGTGGCTTCTTCATCCCCGGACCGGCGGTCCGGTTTGGATCAACGGCCCGGCCGGTGTGGCGGTCGTGTGACGTCATGGCGTCATGGCCCCGTGGCGTCATGACGGGCTCTACGCTCCCGGGGCATGGACATCTACGCGATGACGAACCAGAAGGGCGGCGTCGGCAAAACGGCGACGACCATCAACCTGGGGGCCGCGCTGGCTGAGTTCGGTCGGAGGACGCTGCTGGTCGACTGGGACCCGCAGGGGCACCTGACGGAGGCGCTCGGCATCCCGGAGTCGCCGGACGGCCGGACGATGAAGGGCCTGGTCCTCGGCGAGTGGAAGGGCGACCCGCACGAGCTGGTCGTGCCGTACCGCAAGCAACTGCATGTGCTGCCCACCAACATGGACATGTTCCTGCTCGACAAGGGGCTGTACGCCTCGCAGGCCCGGGAGATGCGCCTCGCCCGGCTCCTGGAGGCGTTCGAGGACGACTACGACGCGTGCCTCATCGACGCCCCGCCCTCCCTCGGCATCGGCACCGAATGCGCCCTGATGGCCGCCCGCCGGCGGCCGGGCAAGCGGGCCGGGCTCATCGTGCCCGTGGAGGCGGAGGACTCCAGCATCCGCGCCCTGCGCCTGCTGCTGCGCCAGCTCGCCATCCTGTGCGACACGATGCGCGAGCAGGTCGACATCGTGGGCCTGGTCCCGTCCCGCTTCGACATGCGCGACGGTGAGATCGTCACGTCAATGCTCGACGCGTTCCGCGGCCTGGGTGAGCCGCCGGTCATTGCGGAGATCAGGAAGCGCACGGACATCCGGAAGGCGTGGCGGGAGAAGAAGCCGGTCCTTGAGTACGCGCCCAAGAGTGAGGCGGCCGAGTGGTTCCGGGACCTGGCGAAGGTGGTGCTGGCCGCGTGACCGCCTCCCGCGTCTCACCGCCGGACATGAGCGGTCTCACCGGTGACTGGCAGCGCCTGAAGGACATGCGGTCGGCGTCCGACCAGGGCAAGGACACCAGACGTGACGCCACGACGCCACGAGACCACGACGCCACGACGTCACGGGACCATGACGTCACCGACGACGGCCAGGACCAGGAGCACGCCGACGTCCAGGAGGACGGGCCCGCCGACCCGGAGCCGCAGCCGCGGGCCCGCCGGCGGACGGGTGGCCGCCGCCCTGCTCCCCGCGCGGCCGACGCCGTCGCGCTCACCGTGCGCTTCGAGCCGGAGGAGTCCGACGACGTGGACGACTTCCTCCGGGAGGTGCGCCGGGCTGCCGGGCTGCGCCGCCTGGACAAGGCGGAGATGGTGCGCGAGCTGCTGCGCCTGGCCCGCGAGCACGAGCCCACGCGGAAGGCCCTGATCCGGCGGTTCCGCTGAGCTGAGCTGCTGGATCAGGGCCTTGGTGGCGTCATGGCTTCACGACGTCATGAGGCCACCTTGGTGTCCTGCGGGCGGAACCCCTCCACGTCGGCGGCGGCCGGGTCGGAGGCGGGCGAGACGTACTCGGCGACGGCACGGCGGCACCAGGCGGTCGTTGCGGGGGAGCGAGTGCTCTCGATCTCGCTGTCGAGCTGCTCGCCCGCGATGCGCTCGGCGTCGGCGGGGAGGAGATGCCGGTGCATCAGGTCGTCCAGGGCGTGCCGGATGGCGGTGCGCTCGGGGCCCTCGGGCAGGGCGCGGCGGGCGGTGTGCAGGGCCCGGGAGATGGCGGCCTGCCCGACGGCCAGGAGGTGCCGGTACTGCTCCCCGCCCTGGGTAAGCCGGTCGGCGGCCTGTTCCCGGGTGAGGTCGCCCCGGTCGGAGAGCGCGTCCACCAGGGCGTCCTCGTGGGCGCGGCGCATGGCGTCGATCAGCTTCGTGCGCTCCTGGTAGGTGGGCTCCGGGAAACGGTGCGTCCGCTCGCGGCCTTCTTGGGTCCAGTCGTGCATGTCCCGGTCAGGGTGGCGAGGCCCCCACGACTCGGCCCACTCGTACGGGCCGCCGGCCCCGATGCCGAGCAGGGCCGCGATGTTCGCGGACTGCCAGTAGGTGTGGATCAGAGTGCGCCAGCCGGTGCCGGTCCACACGATCAGCGACGAGTCCGGCGGGTGCGTGGCCCCCTGGTACCAGGCGGGCTCGGGAATGTCGGACCGGTCCGGGGAGGCCGGGCGAGGGCCTGCGGCGAGGGTGCCGCGCGGCTCACCCAGGGCCGGCGGCCGGGGGCGGGCCGGAGCGTCCGGGGCCGGGAGATAGGAGTCCCTGGTGACGGAGACGACGCCGTTGTCCGTGCCGTGCTCGATGACGTCGGCGCGGGCGTGGTCGCCGCGGTGCGCGACGTACGCGCGGGCGACCTGGCGGGCGTCCTCGCGGCTCGTGCACCAGCCGACGGTGCTCCAGCCCGAGGTGCCGCCGATGTAGTCCTCGCCCAGCACCTTGCCCTCGCGCGCGAGGTTGAGCCAGACCGCGACCTGCCAGCGCAGCCCTGGCCCGGGGGAGAACTCCTGCGGCGGGTCCACGATCCGGCCCGGCGCCTCGATCGGCCAGCCGGTGTGCTCCCAGATCCACTGGCCCTCGTGTAGCCAGGCCCACTCCGGCATCGCCACCACGGTCACGGTGCCGTCGGCCGCGCGCACCGGCACCGGCACCCGGGGCCCGCGGCTGGTCGACGTGTAGCCGGAGCGGGCAGGCCCGTACTGGGTCTCGCGCAGCACGTAGCCGTCGACGGCGGCCTCCACCGACGCCCACCGCTTCCACTGCGGGCGGGCGCCCTTCTCCTCGGCCCGCATCCGGGCCTCCACGACCTCCGGGTCCGGCTCGGTCATGCGTACGGCCAGCGGCTGGCCCTCGGCCGCGAGCGCCCGCAGGCAGTCCACGACCATGCGCTCGCTTTCGTCCAGGGCGTCAGTGTCGAAGAGGGTGAGGTGAGGGGGAAGGGGATGAGCGCCCCTCTCGTGTCGGAGGGCGGCGGTGTACTTGGCGCCGGCGCGGGCGGCGGCGCGGGCTCGCTTCGCTGCGGTCGGCTGTTTCTTGGGCATGACGTCTCCGAGCCGGACAGACCCACGCTCCACCGGCCGTGCGTCAGGGGCCAGCAGGAAGAAGTGCAACGGCGGTACGCAGGGCACGCCCGTGATCATCTACGCGGGCCCCTGGAGACCTTGGCCGCCCCCTCGCGGGGCTGCCCGCGGCGTGGGCGCGGACGTGAGCGGCGACCGGCAGTACGCGGCTAGCCGGATGGTGCTCAACCACCGTATCGGGGAGCACCGACAGGACGCCGGTACTTCGGGGAGCCGCCGCTGGCTGCGGGAGCCAGCGGCGGCGGGCTCAGAACGGAGACTGAGATGCAGGGTTCGCGGGGTTGACCACGGCGACCCGGTTCGAGTGCACCCGGTGGGCCTTGCGGCCGGCGGGCGACTGCATCAGCGCAGTCGCGGAGTGCTCGACCATCGCAGCGTGGACGCTGACCGGCGCGGTGACCCGCACTGAGTAGCCCTGGCCCCGGCGGATCGTCTGCCCGGCGTCGAGCGCTTGGCGGACTGCGATGTCGGCGACGTCGACCAGGTTCTCGGCGACGAGGCCGGGCACGTCGACCACTACGACCGGGTCGGCGTCGGCCGCCTGGTCCTCGTCGGTGACGTCATGGCCTCGTGACGTCATGGCGTCACCATCGAGCAGAAGCCCGAGGTCGTCGGGCACGTCACGGGCCCCAGCGGAATCCAGCACCCGCCGCACGGTCTTGGGCGCGATGTCGTACTGCCGGGCGAGCGCCTTCACGGCCGCGCCCTCGCGGTACGCCTCCACCAGCTCGACCACCTCGCCCTCGTCGAGCGCGGCCGGACGCCCGAGCGTCTTCCCGCCGGCCTCGGCCGCGGCGACGCCCTCGCGGGTGTTCTCCGAGATCATGTCCCGCTGGAACTCCAGCACCGCCGCGAGCACGGAGACCATCATCTTGGTGCCCGGGTCGTCCGAGGCGAGGTCGATCCCGGACAGCAGCCCCGACTCCACCCGCAGGTGCAGGCCGCGCCGGATCAGCACCGGCCGCAGCGCGATGATGTCCGCCACCGACCGGAACAGACGGGCCGCGTCCGCGATGCGGATCGTGTCGCCGACGGCCGCCTCGTCGAGCAGATGCTTGAACCCGTCGCGGTACAGGGACAGGACGCGGCTGGAGGTCGCCGGGTCCTCGTAGGCCGGGGCGCCGGAGGCGAGCAACGCGGCCAAGGCGTGCCGCTGCCGGGCGTCGGTCTGCTTGTCCGTGGAGTGCCGCAGGTACAGGCGGTCAGCCACGGCGCCCGCCCTCGTCGTCGCCCAGCTCGGTGAGCGCGAGCACGGCGGCGTGCCGCTCGGGGCTGAGCCCGAGGGGGTTGTCCATCGCGCGCTCGAGGTCGCCCCGGTAGAGGTGGTGCTGCCCGTTGGCCCACTCGCGCAGCAAGGTCCGGGCGTCGTCCGGGGTGACGTCCAGGGCGGCGGCCACCTCGCTCCAGGTGGCCCCGAGGTCGATCGCCTCCCGCACCCGGCTGCCGCGCTGCTGCTCGACCTGGCGGTGGATGGACTCGCGCAGGGCGATGGCGGCCAGGGCGTCACCGGCGTCGCCGCGCTGCACGTCGTACTTGAAGTCGGCGGGGAGCGCGTTGTTCATCAGCCGGTCGTTGTGCTCGGTGAGCTTCTCGACGTGCCAGGCGAGCGGCGTGGCCGCGGGGACGTCGTCGGGGCGCCGGATCGTCAACGACGTCCACCGCTCGTACTCGGGCGTCTTGCCGGAGGGCAGTTCCTCCTCGGCGCCGGCCTCCCACCGGTCGAACCCGCGCTCACGGACGTGGGTCCAGACCTGCCGGGTGCCGATGATGCCGTCCGCCCACGTGAGGGCGGCCTCGATGTCGGCGTTCTCGTCGTGCGGGTGGAACAGCTCGTGGCACTCGATCACGTGCTCGCCGGTCGTGCGGTCGCCGGTCAGTTCCCAGCCGGGCACGTCGACGTCGATCGGGCCGGGGACGAGCGTGAAGCGCGGGAAGGACATGGTTCCCCCTCGAAGGTGGGCCGGGCCGGGGCGGCTCGGCGTCCGTTCACCACTCTAGGGGGGCGAAAAGGGGGGGCGCAAGTACGGAATGGATTCCAATGGATCGCTGCCGGTTCTAGGCCCGATTTTCACCCTTCTGGGTGATTGGTGCGATCGGATCGGCTAGCGGGGGCTAAAACGACCGTTTCCGCCCCCGGTCCGCAATGGATCACGAGGGCGGACCCCCCTTGACCACCTGCCGGTCAAGGGGCCGGTCAAGGGGGCGGGGCCATCGAACCGCAGGAGCGGCGCGATTCCTGCCCGAAGATCGGAAACCGGCCTCGCAGGATGCCGCCTCCGGCGCGTTCTCCGGCGTCCGCGTGTAATTGGACGTCTGGGAGCACCAGTGGGCCCACAAGGGCGCACAGCGGTTTCCGCAGGTCGGCGGCCTGATCGCTGGTGACCTGTGTGGCGGATGCCCGATCTGCCCGACTCCGCGCGGAGCGCGACCGGGGACAGCCGTCCCCACGGGAGACAGATGATCACACCGGGTACCCCGGGTACCCGCCCGCCGCCGGCCACCAGCTCCACCCGCCCGGAGGGCGCCCGCGGCTCCCGATCCGCCCCTGCACCTTCACCCTTACTTCCGGCAGAACCGGCGTTCGGGTGGTGGACCCATCCGGCGGCTGAGCTGGGCGAACGGGCCAGACCTGAACAGGTTTCCTCCATCAGCACGTGATGGACCACGTGATGCCCCGCCGGGGTGGCTTCTTCCCCTCCCTCAACCCTGAGTTGGAGACGAAGAGGCCACCCACCGGGCGACTCCCATCGCCATGACCTGCACGGTGTCCGGATTATCCGACAAGTTTTGTCGACCACCGGCTGTTGGACCTCTTGGGCGACTTCGCGGCTGGCCGGCGAGCCCGAGACGCAAGCGGGCGAGCCTGGTATCTCGCGCGTGATGGTGCGGTCCCAGAAGTCCCGTGAAGCCCGCGACGGTAGCCGTGCGGGGCTCTACGGTCCGCGCCCATGACTGACACGCACACGACTCAGCCCGCCCGCCGCAAGCCGCGCCGCCGTGGTCGCCCCTCGATCCTCACGCCGACTGTGATGGACCTCCTCACCCGGGCGACGGCCGTGGGCCTGCCCGTGAGCCAGGCCGCCGACGCCGCGGGGATCAGCCGCTCGACTCTCTTCCGCTGGCTCAGCCGGGGCGAGGACGTCGTGGAGGAGAAGCAGGGCGGCCAGCTCGACGTGAACTCCCCCGATCCCCACGCGGCCCTGTACGCCCGGGTGTCCCGCGCCCGCGCGGCGGCGGCCGTCCGCGCCACCGGCCATATCGAGGAGGCAGCCCGC
>NZ_JADWYQ010000068.1 GCF_022414575.1 Streptomyces sp. MUM 178J
CGGGTTCTGCGGAGGCGCGCCCTGCCCAGGCGGCGGCGTCTGCGGCGGGCCCTGCCCAGGGGGCGGCGTCTGCGGCGGGCCCGCGGGCGGCGGACCGGCGGGCGGCTGGCCCGCCGACGGCTGCGGAGCCCCGCTCGGGGGAGCCGGAGGAGCCGGGGGGTGGTTCGGGGGGCCGCTCGGAGGGTTCTGAGGGGTTCCGAAACCCCCCTGCGGCGGTTGCTGGCTGGGCGGCTGAGTCATGGCCTGCTTACCTCTGGTGACATGGAGAACGGACGGCGGGAGGAGGTCAGTTGCCGAAGGCCATCATGGTCTTCGTCTCCTTCTCCTCTTCGTCGTTCCTTGCGCTGACCCGCCCGCTCGCGATGATGAACCGGCCGTCCGCATACGCCATCTTGGGCGAGTAGAAGTTGTTCTCGATCTTCGCCGTGGACGTCGGGTGCTGGAGCAGCACCTTCGGGTCGCCGCCGCTCGCTTCGATCGCGGCGACCGCGCCGCCGCGGTCCCAGGAGGCGGGCATATAGGCGATGACCTTGCCGCCGTCCGTCTTCAGCACCGTCATCGTGCGCTCCGGTCCGGCCTTGGAACGCCACTTGGCCTTGCCGGTGTTCAGGTCAAAGGCGACGACCTCGTTCGTGCCGCGGGTGAGCTTGGTCGGCTTGGTCGACATATAGAACGTCGAGGCGTCGGCGGCGACGCCGGTGCAGCCCTCGAGGTTCTGGCCGAAGACGACGAAGGAGCCGCCGCAGCGGACGTCGTACTCATCCCCGCCGCCGTCGATCTGCGAGCGCAGCTTGCCGTTGTCGTCGAGCGCGATGACGGACCACTTCTTGTCCTCGCGGTGGGTGACCGAGACGACGAGCGGGCTGACCGAGTAGACCTTGTTGACCTCCCAGCCCTTGGGGGTGTTGTACGTCCACTTGGGCTTCCCGGTGGCCGGGTCGACGCTCTGGACCTGCTGCTGGGGCACCTTGTAGTCGCTGGTCTTGCAGCTGGCGGCGGCGATCAGCTTGGGGCCGCCAGCGAACGCGTAGGGCTTGCAGCCGTCGGACGGCTTGTCCCACAGCTTCTTGCCGTCGGCCAACGAGAAGCCGTACGAGGCGCCCGTGCCGGCCGCGGTGACCGTGTTGCCGCTGATGGCCAGCGTGAAGTCGGAGAACGAGAAGAAGCCGGTGCTCTTCGGGATGTCGGCCGTCCAGCCCTTCTTGCCCGTCTTCAGGTCGATCATCTGGAGCTTGTTGCACTTGGCCTTCTCGCCGAGCGAGTCGTTCACCGCGATGACGATCTTGCCGTCGTCAGAGGTCTTCACCGGCGCGGCGCACAGCTCGGTGTCGAACGGCACGCTCCACTTCTTCTTGCCGTCGGCGGCCGAGTAGCCGGCGACCTCGCGGTACATGCCCTTGGCGACCGTGTCGCCGACGGTCCACAGGCCGTACACGTCCGCGCCGTTGCGCGGCAGGTCGACATCGTTCTTGGTCAGGAACAGGACCTTGGCCTCGCCGTCCTGACGGCCGGCGTTGAGGTCGTCGTCCGCCTCACGGCCGGTGCCCTCGCCATCGCCCTCGTCGACGGCGTCGTCCGAGCCGCTGGGCTTGGCGGCGTCGTCGGACTTGCCGGCGACCGGCTTGTCGTCCTTGGCGTCGTCGCCGCCGCTGACCGCGAAGTAGGCGCCCGCGCCGACGACGAGCAGCGCGGCGACGGCCGCGCCGATGAGGACGGCGGGCTTGCCCTTGAGGAACCCGCCCTTGCCCGAGCCGGGCGGAGTGGGCGCGCCGGGGTACTGCGGCTGGGTCGGGTAGCCGCCGTAGGGTCCCGGCTGCTGGCCGTACGGGCCCGGCTGCTGGTACGGGCCGGGCGGCTGTTGGGCGTACGGGCCGGGGGCCTGGGGGTAGCCGTAGCCTGCGGGCTGGGCGGGCGGCTGGCCCGGCGCCTGCGGATAGCCGTAGCCGGGCGGGCCCGCGGGCGGAGTCCCCGGTGCCTGCGGCGGGTTCTGCGGAGGCGCGCCCTGCCCAGGCGGCGGCGTCTGCGGCGGGCCCTGCGGAGGCGGCGGCGGCATCTGCGGCGGGGCCGCGGGCGGCGGACCGGCGGGCGGCTGGCCCGTGGACGGCTGCGGAGCCCCGCTCGGGGGGTCCTGAGGAGCTCCGAAGCCCCCCTGCGGCGGTTGCTGGTTGGGCGGCTGAGTCACAGCCCCTCCCCCTTCGTACGGATCCGCTGGCCGACCGGCCTCCCCCGCTGTTCCGGCGAGCGGCGAGAGGCCGGGGCCGGAACGGAGCGATTCGGACAGTGGACTTCCGCTGTATCACGTCAGTCGAGCGGGGTCTCTTTCTATCACCCGCTAGCGCACACGCCCGGGCCGGTCCTGCCCTGTTCCAAAGGGAGGACCGGCCTGTGATGGGGTTGTTACGCGCTTTGCACGGCGTCTCTACGAGCTGTCCGCGCTCTTCTCACCAGGCCCTCAGCCCTGGGCGTCTTCGGCGAGTTCCAGCCAGCGCAGTTCCAACGTTTCCCGCTCGGCGGCGAGTTCCCGGAGTTCGGCGTCCAGCTCCGCCACCTTCTCGAAGTCGGTGGCGTGGTCGGCCATGGCGGAGTGCAGAGCGGACTCCCGGCCGGAGACCTTGTCGAGCTGCCGCTCGACCTTCTGGAGCTCCTTCTTGGCGGCCCGGGCGTCGGCGGCCGATCTGCCCTTGGCCGCGGGGGCCGTCTCGGCGGACTGCGCGGCCGGCGCGGGCGCCGCGGCCTCCACCATCTTCTGCCGACGCTCCAGATACTCCTCGATGCCCCGGGGCAGCATGCGCAGGGCGCCGTCGCCGAGGAGCGCGAACACCCGGTCCGTGGTCCGCTCGATGAAGAATCGGTCGTGCGAGATGACGACGAGGGTGCCGGGCCAGCCGTCGAGGAGGTCCTCCAGCTGGGTCAGCGTCTCGATGTCGAGGTCGTTGGTCGGCTCGTCGAGGAAGAGGACGTTGGGCTCGTCCATCAGCAGCCGCAGCAGTTGGAGCCGACGCCGCTCGCCGCCCGACAGATCGCCGACCGGGGTCCACTGCTTCTCCTTGGTGAAGCCGAACCGCTCGCACAGCTGACCCGCCGTCATCTCGCGGCCCTTGCCCAGATCGACGCGGTCGCGCACCCGCTGTACGGCCTCCAGGACCCGCAGTTCCTCGTCGAGTTCGGCGACCTCCTGGGAGAGGTAGGCCAGCCGCACGGTCTTGCCGACAACGATCCGTCCCGCCGCGGGCTGCGTGTCGCCGCCGGTGCGCGCGGCCTCGGCGAGCGCCCTCAGCAGCGAGGTCTTGCCCGCGCCGTTGACGCCGACGAGACCGATGCGGTCCCCGGGCCCGAGCTGCCATGTCAGACGCGTCAGCAGCGCCTTGGGCCCGGCCTGGATGCCGACGTCCTCCAGGTCGAACACCGTCTTGCCGAGCCGGGCGCCCGCGAACCGCATCAGCTCGGAGGCGTCCCGGGGCGGCGGCACATCGGCGATCAGCTCGTTGGCCGCCTCGATGCGGTAGCGCGGCTTGGAGGTGCGCGCGGGCGCGCCCCGGCGCAGCCAGGCCAGTTCCTTGCGGATCAGGTTCTGCCGCTTGGCCTCCTCGACGGCGGCGATGCGTTCGCGTTCGGCGCGGGCGAAGACGTAGTCGCTGTACCCGCCCTCGTACTCGTACACCGTGCCGCGCTGCACATCCCACATCCGGGTGCACACCTGGTCGAGGAACCAGCGGTCGTGGGTGACGCAGACCAGTGCCGAACGGCGCGCCTGGAGATGGCGGGCGAGCCAGGCGATGCCCTCGACGTCGAGGTGGTTCGTCGGCTCGTCGAGGACGATCAGGTCCTGCTCGGCGATGAGCAGCTTGGCGAGGGCGATGCGCCGCCGCTCGCCGCCGGACAGCGGGCCGATGACAGTGTCCAGCCCCTGCGGGAAGCCGGGCAGGTCGAGGCCGCCGAAGAGTCCGGTGAGAACGTCCCGGATCTTGGCGTTGCCCGCCCACTCGTGGTCGGCGAGGTCGCCGATCACCTCGTGCCGGACGGTCGCCGCCGGGTCGAGCGAGTCGTGCTGGGTGAGCACCCCGAGACGCAGCCCGCCGCTGTGCGTGACCCGCCCGCCGTCGGGCTCCTCCAGCTTGGCGAGCATCCGGATGAGGGTGGTCTTCCCGTCGCCGTTGCGCCCGACGACGCCGATGCGGTCCCCCTCCGAGACACCGAGGGAGACGCCGTCGAGCAGGGCACGGGTGCCGTACACCTTGCCGACCGCCTCGACATTGACCAGATTGACCGCCATCTCACTCCATGCCGCCGTCGTGCTGAACCGGCTCCCAGCCTAGTGCCGCGGCCGCGACGTCCGGCCGGCAAGGGCGTCGTCCGGCGGCCGGGGCGCCTCCCGTGCCCGAAGTGCTGCGGGGAAAGCGTGTGTGCGGACGGGGCGGCTCGACAGCACACGGCTTGCGGGAGGCGGCTCGGCGGCCTGGTGAATCCGGCTCGGTGCGGCAGCACCCCGAGGGGCGCGGCTCCGCATCGGTGCGCGGCTCCGCATCGGTGCGCGGCTCCGCCGCGTGGGCGCGACCGGCTCACGGCGCACCCCGGGGTCGCCCCACGCGGCGGCTCCGCCGCGTGGGGCGACCGGCCGCGATGTGCACGCACACACCCGACGGGCGGTCGCGGGCTCTTCCCGCAGAACCTCAGTCGCGCGCGACCAGCCACCAGCCCGCCAGCGCCATGACGACGGCCGCAGGCGCGCTCACGTCGACTGCCACGAGGGTCGCGGTACGGCCTTCGAGGAGTCCGGCGAAGCCGACCATGGACAGGCCGAGGACGCCGAGGAGGCAGAGGACGACGCCGAGGGCGGCCGGGGCGGGGCTGCGGTCGCGTATGCCCGGGGCGGGCGAGGCGGACGGAACGGGCAGGGCTGCCGAGGCCGACGGGTCGGGCCTTTCGAAGCCGCGGAACACGGCGACGAGCAGCGCGGTGAGCACGGCGGCGGCCCCCAGCCGCAGCGGGGCCTGCCCCCACCAGGCGGCGGAGGCGGGTGCGGGCAGCCGGGCGCCGGCGGCGAGCAGCGCGCCGTACACGCCCAGCATCGCCGTCAGATGCCACAGGAACGCGGTCATGGCGACGCCGTTCGCGGCGATGACGGCCCGCCATGCGCGGGGCCGCGCGACCAGCCGGCCGCCCGGCCCCCTCAGCAGCTCGACCGCGCCGACGAGCCACACGCCGTGGCAGAGCAGGGCGAGCGTGGGCGGGGCCATGTTGGAGACCTTCTCGCCGGGCATCCCGACCATGCTGAGGGGATACGGCCCGAACGCGACGAGCACCGCGGCCCCGGCGAGACCGGCGGCGGCCAGAGCGGCGGGCACGCCCGCCGTGCGGAGCCGTCCATCGGCCCGGAGGAAGCCCAGTTGGTGGACGGCCAGCCAGACGAAGGCGAAGTTCAGGAACTCGACGTAAGGCGTGCCCGCGGCGAAGCGGAGCAGGTCCACGGCCGCGGCGGCCCCCAGCAGCGCGGCGAACGCGCCCCATCCGTACCGCTCGTGGAGCCGCAGCAGCGGAGGGGTGAGCGCCGCCATCGCCAGATAGATCCCGATGAACCACAGCGGCTGTGCGACCAACCGCAGCGCCGTCCCGCCCAGCCCGCGCGACGCCGCGTCCCCCGCGACCGCCTGCACGGCGAGCGCCCCCGCGCCCCATACGCCGATGAACGCCATCGTGGGCCGCAGCAGCCGCCGCAGCCGGGCACGCAGGAACACCGCGTACACGCCTGTCCGGGACCCGGGGTGCTTGCGCTGCAGCGACCGGTAGGACAGGGCGTGCGAGAACCCGCCCACGAAGAAGAACACCGGCATGATCTGCAGCACCCAGGTGAGCGGCTGCAGCCCGGGCAGGACGGCGAGCAGATTCCCGACGCCGTCCCCGGTGACGGCGGCCATCAGCCAGTGCCCGAGGACCACGGTCCCCAGGGAGACGACCCTCAGCAGGTCGACATACCGGTCCCGTGTGCCGGGTGTGATGGCGGCGAGCTCACGAACGCTGGTTCCCATGCGCGTACGGTGCCGGGGCGGAGCGGGCTTGGGTCAGCGCGCTCCTACTCATTCCGCGCCTGAGTACGGCCCGCCCCGCCCTGTTCCGACTCGCGTCGTCCCGGCGAAGCCGGACGACCGAGTTCCCGGGGAGTGTGCCCGCCTCTGCGGGACGGGAGCTGCGCGGTATCGCCTGCTTGAGGCGGGCATCGATTCCTGCCGCGTCGAAGGCTGGAGACCGTATCGTGGTGGTTGACCGGCCGCCGACAGGAGGTGGGCACCAGTGAATCTTCCCGTGTTGCACCCGCGCCCCGGGAACCTGCGCGAGGTCGCCGAGCAGATTGAAGCCTCCACTGGACTACGGGTCGAGATCATCGGGGGCAGCCTCGTGATGTCCCCCACCCCACGCGGCAAACACGCGGGTACCATCCGCCGCCTGCGGATCCAGATCGAACCCCGCTTGCCCGCGAGCTTGGCCCCATACGAGATGTCCTCGGTCGCCTTGCCGGAGGATCCCGACGACTACGCCACTCCCCATCTGACGGTCCTGCCCGTGGAGTGGGACGAGGACGACTCCTGGCTCGCCGACCCCGGTGACGTCGCCCTGGCCGTCGAGGTGATCTCCCAGTCGGAGAAGGCGAAGGACATCACCGACAAGAACGGCTGGTATGCCCGCGCCGGGGTCCCCGTGCTGCTGGTCCTGGACCCCCGGACCGGGCGCTGGAGCCTGCACACCCGCCCCAAGGACGGCGAGTACCGGGGTCGACTGCAGGGCGTGTACGGCGAGGCGGTCGAACTTCCCGCCCCGCTGCCGTCCCCGCTCGACACCGGAGTCCTCCCGCGTTACGGCTCCCCCCGTCCCGCGTAACCGGCGCGCGGACACGGTTGCACGGCCTCATCCACCCAGCACGGGAGCCAACGCCTCGTGGAGATCTCCCTGTCGGCGGTAGTGCACCCCCGTCATCTCCAGGGCCACTGCCGCCTCGACGTTCTCCAGGCTGTCGTCCACGAAGAGGCACCGCTCCATGGCCACCCCTGCTCGCTTGACCGCTATTTCATAAATCGCACGGTCGGGTTTGGCCACCCCCACGCGGGCGCTGCTGACCACATGGTCCGCGAGGTCCGACAGCCCCAGCGCCTCCAGATCGCTCTCCAGATCCAGGGTTGCGTTGGTCACCAGGACGAGCGGCAGGTGTTCCCTGATCCGACGCAGCATGGCAACGACCACGTCGTCCACCCAGAAGGGCGCCTCGGCGAACGCCGTTCCAAGCTCATGGGCCTGCGACGGCGAGACGTCATGCCCGAGCCCTCGCGCGATGGAGTCCACCCACTCCGCCTTGCCGATCCGGCCGAGAAGCAGCGGCAGGTCCACCTCTGGCGCATAGGCCACATCCGCGGTGGTCCCCTCGGCCAGCCCGGCCAACCGCTCCAGCCTGGCCACCCGGGTCAGGTCGTAGAACCGGATCACGTTGTCGAAGTCGCACAGCACCGCGTCGTACGGTCTGCCCGATCCCATGCGAACGATCATTGCCCCTGAATAGCACGTGATCGACAGGCACTTGCCGTCTGCGGCGGTGCCGCGACCCACAAAGACTTCCTTGCAAAGATCTCCTTGCAAGGAAGTCTTTGCAAGGATACCTTTGCACGCATGAACGAGCCACAGGATCCCCAGGTCCGCAGTCTCGACGCCCGCTCTCTGCGTGGACTCGCGCATCCGCTGCGCATGCGGCTGCTGAACGCGCTTCGGCACGGCGGGCCGGCCACCGCGTCACAACTGGCAGCGGAGCTGGGCGAGTCCAGCGGCGCCACCAGTTACCACCTGCGTCAGCTCGCCGCGCACGGCTTCGTCGAGGACGCGCCGGAGCACGGCAAGGGGCGGGAGCGCTGGTGGAAGGCGGTTCACATGGGCGTGAGCTTCGACGCGGCGCTGCTCAAGGACCGCGATCCCGGAGTGCGCGGCGCCGCCGACCTGTTCATGCACGAGGTCGCGAACCATCACACCCAGGAGCTGGCGACCTGGCTCGGCACGCGCCACGACTGGTCCGAGGCCTGGAACCGCTCCTCGGACATGAGCGACTGGACGCTGAGCCTCACCCCTGAGCTCGCCCTCGAACTCATCCACAAGATGCACGACCTCGTGGAGAGCTACCGCTCACCGGCCACCGACGACGACGCCCCGGACACCGAGCGCGTGCGGGTCCACACGCACGTCATCCCCATCCACACGGACTGAGAGGCCGCCCGATGCACCCCGAGACCCACCTCGCCTTACACCGAATCCGCGCCGCCGAACTCCGCGCCGAAGCCCACGCGCACCGCCTCACCGCCGTGACCCGGCGCCCACGGAACTTCCGTACCCGTGTCGGTTGGACCCTCGTGGAGGTGGGCCTGCGGCTGGCCGCCGCCCCCACGACAGCACCCGCAGCCCCCTAGCGCCCCTCCCGGCGGGCCGGGGCGGGCGGTCACATGTCAGCGCACCGTCGCGCCCGCCGCGGGTGAGGACGCCGTACGGGCCGTGCGGCAGGCGCCGGAGGAGATCAGCGCCCGGGCGATGGCCTCCGCCGAGGTCGGGTCCTCGGCGAGGAAGGCCGTGGTGGGCCCGGATCCGGAGACGAGGCCCGCGAGGGCGCCTGCGGCGAGGCCCGCGGAGAGGGTTTCGGAGAGGGCCGGGCGCAGGGACAGGGCCGCGTGCTGGAGGTCGTTCGAGAGGGTTTCGGCCAGTGCGCGCGCGTCGCCCGTGCGCAGCGCGTCGAGCAGCGCGGGCGAGGGCTGAGGCGCCGGGATGTCCGCACCGGCGGCGAGGCGGTCGAACTGGGCGTAGACGGCCGGGGTGGAAAGACCCCCGTCCGCCACCGCGAACACCCAGTGGAAGTCGCCGCCGACCGGCAGCTCGGTGAGCTGCTCACCCCGCCCGGTGCCCAGCGCCGCCCCGCCCACCAGGCTGAACGGCACATCGCTACCCAACTCCGCGCACAGGGACAGCAGCTCCTCGCGAGGCGTGGCCAGACCCCACAGCGCGTCACACGCCAGCAGCGCCCCCGCGCCGTCCGCGCTGCCGCCCGCCATTCCGCCCGCGACGGGGATGTCCTTGTCGATGTGGATATGGACGGCGGGCTCCAGGCCGTGGCGCGCGGCGAGCAACTCCGCGGCCCGCGCGGCCAGGTTCGTGCGGTCCAGCGGCACCTGTCCCGCGTCCGGCCCGGTGCAGGTGACCTTCAGTTCGGCCGCGGGGGCGACCGTCACCTCGTCGTACAGCCCGACGGCGAGGAAGACGTTCGCCAGGTCGTGGAAGCCGTCCGACCGCGCCGCGCCCACCGCCAGCTGGACGTTGACCTTCGCCGGCGCCCTTACCGTCACGCTCACGCCTTGGCCTCCGCGATCCGTGCGAACTCTTCGACTGTGAGGGATTCCCCTCTGGCCTGCGGGGAGATCCCCGCGGCGGTGAGCGCCGCCTCGGCCGCCGCAGGCGACCCGGCCCATCCGGCGAGCGCGGCCCTCAGCGTCTTGCGGCGCTGGGCGAAGGCCGCGTCGACGACGGCGAAGACCTGTTGCTTTGACGCGGAGGTGTCGACCGGCTCGGCGCGCCGCACCAGGGAGACCAGTCCCGAGTCGACGTTCGGCGCGGGCCAGAAGACATTGCGTCCGATGGCGCCGGCCCTCTTGACGTTCGCGTACCAGTTGGCCTTGACCGACGGCACGCCGTACACCTTGTTGCCGGGCCGGGCGGCGAGCCGGTCGGCGACCTCCGCCTGGACCATGACGAGTGTCCGCTCGATCGTCGGGAAGCGGTCGAGCATATGCAGCAGCACCGGCACGGCGACGTTGTACGGAAGGTTCGCGACGAGCGCGGTCGGCGGCGGCCCGGGCAGCTCCTCCACGAGCATCGCGTCGGAGTGGACGAGCGAGAAGCGCTCCGCGCGCTCGGGCAGGCGAGCCGCGACGGTGGCGTGCAGCGCCCCGGCCAGTACGTCGTCGATCTCGACGGCCGTCACCCGGTCCGCCGCCTCGAGCAGCGCCAGCGTCAGCGAGCCGAGCCCGGGGCCGACCTCGACGACCACGTCGTCGGGCCGCACCTCGGCGGTGCGGACGATCCGGCGGACGGTGTTGGCGTCGATGACGAAGTTCTGGCCGCGCTGCTTGGTGGGGCGTACGTCCAGCGCCGCGGCCAGCTCGCGGACGTCGGCGGGGCCGAGCAGTGCGTCCTGCCCGGCGCCCTGAGGTCCGGGGTCCGTCGGTCCGGGGTCCGTCGGTCCGGCGGCGCGGTCGTGGTGGTCAGTGGTGCTCACCGATACAGCCTACGGCCGCAGTGCGGCCAGGGAGCCGCCCCCCGCTGTACGTACAGTTTCTTCGCCCGGCGGGTCTGCTCCTCCGAGGAGGCGTCCTGCGCCACGCCCTCGCCGCCCAGCGCCCGCCAGGTCTGCCGGTCGAGCTGGTACAGCCCGCCGTACGTCCCCGAGGAGTCCACCGCTCCGGGACGGCCGCCGGACTCGCACTCCGCGAGCGCCTGCCAGTTCAGCCCGTCCACATCGGCGATCGAAGTGGGGCGCGGTCTGGTCCCCACCCGCACCAGCTGGGCGACCGGTGCGCGCACCACCTCGTCCGAGAGCTTGCGGGGCTTCTGCAGGACGCCGTTGACGGTGCGCAGGGCGTAGGTGACGCGGCGCGCGCCGGGTCTGCCCTGGCGTACGACGGCTTCGGTGCCGGCGAACAGCGTGTCGTCGAGGGTTTCGACCGTCTGGAAGGGGATGGCCTCCTCGCGGACCTGCCGGGAGCCGGTGATCCGCATCACGGTGATGGTCTGGCCGTCTCGCGGGAAGCTGTCGAGCGGCGCGGAGGCGGTGTCCTCGCCGCGCAGCACGATCCCGGCGGCGGCCAGCGCCCCGCGTACGGTGGCGGCGTTGGTGCGGACGGTGCGCTCGCGGCCGTCCGCCATGAAGGTCACGGCCCGTTCGGTGCGGACGAGCAGCGTCATCCCCTCGCGGGAGATCGGCGCGGAGCGCGAGGCGGACAGATACGCGCCCTCGGCGCGCACCCCGAGCTGGCGCAGCGCGCCGTCGACCGTGCGGGCGGTGGTCCAGACTCGGCGGCGGCGTCCGTCGAGGGTCAGGGTGAGGGGGCGGCCGTAGCGGACGACCACCTCGTCGCCGTCGGTGAGCGGTTCGCCGACGGCGGGCGAGACGAGGTCGTGTGCGCCGGTGACGACGCCTTCGTCCGCCAGCAGCTCCGCGACGTCGTCCGCGTAGGTGTGCAGGGTGCGCGGTGTGCCGTCGACGCTGAGCCGGACCGCCTTGTCGCTGGCGACGAAGGCGGCGGCGCCGCCGGCGAGGAAGGCGACGACGAGAGCCTGGGGCACCAGCGGGACGAGCCGGTTCCGGCAGCGGATGCCGGTGCTGCCGCCGCCGGCGCCGCCCGACTGCTCACGTCGGCGCGCGGCGTGCCGGGCGGCGGCGCGTCCACCCGCCGCGGGCGGCGGGGGCGACAGGGGCACAGGAAGCGGGGCGACCGCGGTCGCCGTGGCGGTGACCGCGTCGTACAGATCGAGGTCGTACGCGGTGTAGGCGTCGGGCGGCGGCTGGGCCCCCGGGACGCCTGCGACGGGACTGGCGCGGTGACTGCCCTGGGAATAGCTCACGACGCTCCGCTCCGTAAGGTCCGGTCCGTCCGGTCGGCCGGACGGACCGGACGGCATCGGGGACAGTTCGTGGGACAGTAACGGAGCGAGGGTCACTCTCCCAAGCCGTTCGACAACTCAGCGTTGTGTTCGCCGGACTTCCGCCCAGGATTCGAAAGCGCTCAGCAATCGGCGCTTAGCAATCAACGCTCGGCGATCAGCGCTCAGCAATCAACGCTCGGCGATCAGCGCTCAGTAGTCGACGCTCGGCGATGAGCGCTCAGTAGTCGAAGGCGCGGGCCGTGTTGCCGGCGATCGCGGCGGCCAGCGTTTCCTCGTCGAGCCCCTTGACTTGGGCCATCGCCCTCAGAGTGAGAGGGATCAGATAGGGCGCATTGGGCCGTCCGCGGTAGGGGACGGGCGTCAGGTAAGGGGCGTCGGTCTCGACGAGGACAAGCTCCGCCGGGGCGAGTGCCAGCGCGTCCCTGAGGGGCTGTGCGTTCTTGAAGGTCACATTGCCGGCGAAGGACATGAAGTAGCCGTTCGCCGCGCACTCCCGGGCCATGTCCGCGTCGCCGGAGTAGCAGTGGAAGACCGTGCGCTCGGGAGCACCCTCCTCGGCGAGGATGCGCAGCACATCGGCGTGCGCCTCGCGGTCGTGGATGACCAGGGCCTTGCCGTGCCGCTTGGCGATCTCGACATGGGCGCGGAACGAGCGCTCCTGGGCCGCCATGCCCTCCGACCCGGTCCGGTAGTAGTCGAGGCCGGTCTCGCCGACGGCCCTGACCTGGTCGAGCGCGGCCAGCCGGTCGATCTCGGCGAGCGCGTCGTCGAGCGCCGCGTCCCCGCCTGCCTCCCGCGCGCCCTGACGCGAGCGGCCCTCGGGGTCCCCGTGCACGATGCGCGGGGCTTCGTTCGGGTGCAGGGCGACCGCCGCGTGCACGCTGTCGTACGCGGCGGCGGTGTCCGCGGCCCACTGCGAACCCTTCAGATCGCAGCCGACCTGCACGACGGCGGTCACACCGACCGCCGCGGCCCTGGCCAGCGCCTCCTCGACGGTGCCTTGCTGCATGTCGAGGTGGGTGTGCGAGTCGGCGACCGGCACGGTGAGCGGTTCAGGCAACGGCGGCGGAACGGACTTCGAACTCATGGGCGTGATCCTACGAGGGCCGAGTCGAGGGTCCCGCCCCGGCGGCTACGTCCTCTTCCTGCCCTGGAAGGGCTTCAGAAGGGCGGACAGGTGCCAGTGGACCAGCTCCGGCTGAGTCTCCGGCCGGGACGCCTCCGGAGCCGACGCCGCGGGCGCGGACGCCGCGGAACTGGCTGGGCGATGGGGCTCGGCGGCCCGTACCCGGGACGTCGGCAGCGGGCCGACGGTCGACACCGGCATCTCGTCGACGGGTCCTGTCGTGTCGGGCGCGGACTCGAAGAGATGGCTGAGCGCGGCCGAGGAGACCTGCCCCGCCTTCATGATCCGTATGACGTGTCCTCCGCAGTTGGTGCAGTTCGGCCGCGAGAGGGGCGACGGAACCCGCCGCCCGCCGGACCTGTAGACGACGAAATCCTTCCCGGACGGGTCGGAGTGGTGCTCTATCTCGTACGACTGCTCCCAGCCGTGACCGCATCCCATACAGGCGAAGGCGTATGACTCCCGGACCCCGGCGGCGCCTGTGCTCTCACTCATGCCAGCTCCTCTCCACTGCATCCAGTGGACGCCGTTTCCGGCCGGAGCGCATCACGCCTGTCGAGAAATGGTGCGGCCTTGGGCGTCGCCATGCAAAAGGCGGTACTGAAAGCCGGATGACACGGTCTGCGCTTTGCCTTTCACGATAGACCTTTACCGACCCGTGGGTGTCGGCCCCGCTGAGGCGTTCTTCGCCGCCACGACCGCGTCGAACACCTCGCGCTTCGGCAGCCCCGCCGCGGCGGCGACCGCCGCGATCGCCTCCTTGCGCCGCTCCCCCGCCTCCTCACGCACCCGCACCCGGCGCGCCAGCTCCGCCGCGTCCAGTTCCTCGGGGCCGGCCTCGGGGGCGCCGGCGACGACGACGGTGATCTCGCCGCGTACTCCCTCGGCGGCCCAGGCGGCCAGTTCGCCCAAGGGCCCCCGCTTGACCTCCTCGTATGTCTTGGTCAGCTCACGGCACACGGCGGCGCGCCGCTCGGGGCCGAACACCTCGGCCATGGCGGCGAGCGTGTCGTCGAGCCGGTGCGGGGCTTCGAAGTAGACCAGCGTCCGGCGCTCGCCGGCGACCTCCCGCAGCCGGCCGAGCCGCTCGCCCGCCTTGCGCGGCAGGAAGCCCTCGAAGCAGAAGCGGTCCACCGGCAGCCCGGACAGGGCGAGGGCGGTGAGCACAGCCGACGGGCCGGGGACCGCGGTGACCCTGACGTCCTGCTCTACCGCGGCGGCGACCAGCCGGTAGCCGGGGTCGGACACGGAGGGCATTCCGGCGTCCGTGACCAGCAGCACCCGCGCGCCGCCGGCCAGCGCCTCGACGAGTTCAGGGGTGCGGGCGGCCTCGTTGCCCTCGAAGTAGGAGACGACTCGCCCCTTGGTGTGCACGCCGAGGGCCTGGGTGAGCCGACGCAGCCGCCGGGTGTCCTCGGCAGCGACGATGTCGGCGTTCTCCAACTCGACGGCGAGGCGGGGCGGGGCGTCCGCGATATCGCCGATGGGGGTGCCTGCGAGTACCAGCGTTCCTGTCACACCGGACATCCTCGCAGGCGCGCGCACCGGGGCGGCCGCACCCGCCGCAGCGCGACCACGACGCCGTCGGGTCACCCCTGCGGCACCCGTCGCACCGCTGCGGCGCTCCCCACACAGCCGCGTTCCCTACGATGGCGCGGTGACCAGTACCGCGCCACCGACCCTCAAGGGCATGGACGCCGGGCCGCCGCAGCCCGGCTGGCAGCAGCGGCTGCGCCGATTCGGCTATGCGCCCGGGCCCGTGATCGGCCTCCGGGAACGGCTGGCGCCCCCTTACGCCCGCCCGTCAGAACGGCTGTGGCCGGTGCTCGGCATCCCCCCGGCGGTCGCGGACCGACTGGTGCGCGCGTCCGCATGGGGCGGGCCGCTGCTGGTGGCACTGGTCGCGGGGCTGCTTCGGTTCTGGAACCTGGGCAGCCCCAGGGCGGTGATATTCGACGAGACCTACTACGCCAAGGACGCCTGGGCCCTGATCAACCAGGGGTACGAGGGCAGCTGGCCGAAGGACGTCGACAAGTCGATCCTCGCCGATCCCTCGAGCGTGGAGATCCCGGCCGACCCCGGCTATGTGGTGCATCCGCCGGTCGGCAAATGGGTCATCGGCATAGGCGAACAGCTCTTCGGCTTCACACCGTTCGGCTGGCGTTTTATGGTCGCGCTGCTCGGCACCCTGTCGGTGCTGATGCTGTGCCGCATCGGCCGCAGGCTGTTCCGCTCCACGTTCCTCGGCTGTCTGGCGGGCGCGCTGCTGGCAGTGGACGGGCTGCACTTTGTGATGAGCCGCACTGCGCTGCTCGACCTGGTGCTGATGTTCTTCGTGCTGGCGGCGTTCGGCGCGCTGCTGATCGACCGCGACCGGGCCCGCGCCCGGCTGGCGGCGGCGCTGCCGGCCGATGCGGACGGGGTGCTGCGCCCCGACTCCTCGGTGGCGCAGAGCCTGCGCCTGGGCTGGCGGCCGTGGCGGCTGGCCGCCGGCGTACTGCTAGGGCTGGCGGCGGGCACCAAGTGGAACGGCCTGTTCATCATGGCCGCGTTCTGTGTGATGTCCGTCCTGTGGGACGTCGGCGCACGCCGCACGGCGGGTGCGGTGCAGCCGTACAAGGCGGTGCTGGTCAAGGACCTCAGCCCTGCCTTCCTCGCCACGGTGCCGGTCGCCATCGCCACCTACATCGCCTCCTGGACCGGCTGGATCGTCACCGACAAGGGCTACTACCGCGACTGGGCGGCCACGGAAGGCAGGGACAGCGCCTGGAGCTGGCTGTTCCCGGACTGGTGGCGGAGCCTGTGGCACTACGAGGCCAAGGTCTTCGACTTCCACGTCGGGCTCACCTCGGGCCACACATACGAGTCCAACCCGTGGAGCTGGCTGGTGCTGGGCCGCCCGGTCTCCTACTTCTACGAGGACCCGGTCGCCGGCACGGCCGACTGCCCGGCGGACGTCGCCGACAAGTGCGCCCGCGAGGTGCTGGCACTGGGCACCCCGCTGCTGTGGTGGACGGCGTGCTTCGCGATCTGCTTCGTCCTGTGGCGCTGGCTGTTCCGCCGCGACTGGCGCGCGGGCGCGATCGCCTGCGCCATCGCGGCGGGCTGGGCGCCGTGGCTGCACTACCAGGAGCGGACGATCTTCCTCTTCTACGCCGTGGTGTTCGTGCCTTTCCTGTGTCTGGCGGTCGCGATGCTGATCGGCGCCCTGCTGGGCCCGGCGGGCTCCGACGACCGCCGGCGGGCGATCGGGGCGATCGGCTCGGGTGTGCTGGTGCTGCTGATCATCTGGAACTTCATCTACTTCTGGCCGCTGTATACGGGGACGCCGATTCCGATAGAGGAATGGCGCAACCGGATGTGGCTCGATACCTGGGTGTAGCTGGGCGGACATGCCACCAGCGCGCAGCAGTCCGCCGCGCCTTGGTGGTCATTGTTGGTCGTCAGCGGTTGTTGCTGGCTGCCCTCGGACGGCCCAGAGACGGCCCGCCGCTGGGCCCGCAGCAGATTCACAGCGGGTTCCCCTCAACTCCTCTCACCTGCGGCTTCTCCATCACTTAGAGTCGCTGGGGCGCACCTGAGGAAGCCCACGAGAACACCGCCTTAGGAGTTCGATCACAGTCCACGCCGGCTGCTGTCGCCGAGTGATGCGACGGCTGGACAGGGCCGCTGGTGTGCCCCTGTCCGGCGTCGTTGATGTCAGAAGCCTTCTGATCCGTAGCTCCAGCCGGATCGGTCAGCGACGGCCATACCGGCCGCTACGAGGCCCCGGAGGGATGGTGTGGGACGGGGGCGGTTGCTGGGGTTGCGGTATGGCGCTGCTGTACCGCTCTTTCTGCCGCGCCCTGCGCAGCAGATAACCCATCCGGCTCCTCACAAGGTGTAGATCGCTTCCACGGTTTCTATCGTCGACCATATCGAGAGAAGTGACCGAGCAAGCTGAGATTTCCAGATCGCCGAACATCTATCGATTCCAACAGTCGCCTGTCCATGACAGCAATTGACCCGAAAAGGACAATGCCAAAATGAACCGCAAGGATGGGACGAAAAAGGATGAACCACCCAAGGAAAAGGCGAAGCGCGCCGCGGCAAAGCAGAGGAAGAGTACCCGCGAGGCATACAACTGGGAGCGTTCGGCCGCTCACGAGGTTGTGGGCTCTGAGTCTGTGCCTGAGAAGAAGCCCGTGACTCCAAAAGAACGCCCGGATAAGCCGCCAGTTATCCCGCAAGAGGAACCAGAAGAGGAACCTGAAGACGGTAGACCTGGAACAGCTAATCCCCAACGACTCGGAGAATAGCCACCGGAGGCAGACTTTCCTCGACCATGAAGAACGGACAAAACGGGTAGGGTGCGATGCCAGCGACTTTCATAGGCCTCCTCATTTTCATGGTTCTACTGAGTCCTGGGCTGACGTACACATGGACCAAGGAGCGCTCTCTCCCGTCTGTCAAGCTTTCCCCCTTCAGGGAGACGGCGACCGTCGCCTTCGCAAGCGCGGCGAGCTTGACCGTGACACTGCTACTCTTCACAATCGCCCATGCGGCGTTGCCGTCGGACTGGACACCGAACCTGGGGGAACTTGTTCGTCGACCAGGTGACTATGTCCGCAATAATTACGCTTTCATCGCATGGTGGTCCCTTGGCATCTTGCTGGGCGCGATGGCATTGGCGCTTACCTTTGGCAAATCCGTACGCCTGAGAAACCTCTCGAATCGCCTAATCTTCTCTACACCGTCACACCCTGAGAAATTCAAGACAGAATGGGAAGTCGCATTCACGCGACCGACGGAAAAATGCACGATTCGCGTCACTCTACTACTTGACGGTGGATGGGTGTTCTCAGGCGACTTGTCCTCACGCAGCACGTCCACGACGGAAGAGACTCAGGACCGAGAATTGACTCTGGATTCCCCGATTTATTGCCAGGCACCACGCTCAAACAAGCAAAAGGAATTGAACGTGGACTCGGTGATTATATCTGCCAGAAGAATAGCGGCAATGGCAATTGAGTACGTAAAGTGATAGTTCACCCGCAGGGTCCGTCTTAGCTAGTTAGTTTGGAGGACACCGTATGCGGACCTCGGCTCTCCTGCGTGGGCTCTGACCTGCGGAGGAACGGCCGAGTCACCCTCGTTCGTTCCCCGTGGTTCCCCAGTGCTCTCCACTGATCGGGCACGCCTGGGGCACGAGGCGGGTGGCATTTCAGCAGGCGTCAATGTACCTTCCCCGCCCATGGCAGACCGAGCAACGTTGGGCGTCGATCTCTTCCCAGCCCAAGCGGGCGTCAACATCACCCTGCAACTATCCGAAGCTGCTCTAGTTTCGTCACTTCCGCACTGCGGGATCTGCCACGAGTCGGCTTGTGAACCCTGCGTCGCGCAGGCGCTCGTACGCTGCGGCTACGTCCTCGGGGATGGGCTGCTCAATCATGAATCCCTGCTGCGGATAGATCATGAGCCGCTGCTGCGCGCCGGCCAACATGTCGATGACCAAGCGTGCGTCTCCGATCGAGTCGACGTAGTCAGCCAGGGTCATGGGTGTGGATGCGCTGACCCACTCGACTTCGGGCCACAGTTTGCGTGCGGTCGAGTAGGCCCGTCGTTCTTCGTACGGCTTGCTGATCAGCAGGACGGACGACACGGCGGCCTGGTGTTCCTCGAGCAGTGCGCGCGAGAAGCGGATGTTCTCTCCTGTGTTCCGGGCCCGCGGTTCAACCAGGATCGCATCAGCCGGCACCCCCAGTTCCATCGCCCGCTCGCGGTAGTGCTCAGCCTCGCCACGCGGCATGCGGTCGCGTGTGGTGCGGCTGGTCGCCCCGGTGAAGACGATCAGCGGCATCATGCCCCGGTGGTAGAGATCTGCGGTTGTGTCGGCGACTCCCAGGTCATGACTGCCGAGTCCGATCGCGACAGAGCACGGGCGCAGCTCGTGCCCCATCTGCTGGAAATCCCAGAGCCGTTGAGCATCGGCCCATGCCTGTGCCGAGATCACTTACTCTCGCCCTCCGCTTTCGCTGAGTCGGGGACCTTGAAGTCGTACGTCCAGGCGAAGCGTGTCGCGGCGTGAACGCCGATCGCGAATTCCACCACGGTGCCGTCGGCCGTGTAGGTGGTCCGGTGCAGCTCCACCACCCATTCGCCCGGCGCCAGCTGGAGGAGCTGGGCTTCGTCCGCAGTGGGGATGCGTGCGAACAGCGTCTCCTGCATGTGGTCGATCTCGTATCCGGCGTCGTACAGGACACGGAAGCCACCGCCCCGGCCGGCGGGCCCCGGCGTCGGGTCGACGATGCGCGTCCCTTCCACGTGCTCGGGACGGTAGTAGCTCGTCAGCGTGTGCGTCGGCTGCGAGCCCTCCTTAACCACGCGCGCACGTGCGTAGACCTCCGCGCCCTCTGGCAGACCGTGTGCCTGGGCGACGACGGCCGGCGCCGGGACGCGGCTGACGGTCTGAGTCTGTTCGTTCCGCTTGTACGTGCGTCCGGACGCCACGCGGTCCGCGATGAACGCCACTTCATCGCCGTCCCGCCACTTGGCCTTGTCGTAACGCGCAATGCCGAGCCGCTTGAGGGGAGCCCGCTCGCGGACAACCGTGCCGTGTCCGCGCGACGACGTGACCAGTCCTTCGGCTTCCAACGCCTTGTAGGCGGCATGGACCGTGGACTTCGAGCCTTCGCCCGCTTCCACTAGGTCCCTGATCTGCGGCAACTGGGCACCGGGCGCGTACTCGCCGTTCCTGATCTGGTCGGCCAGTCGGTCCGCCAGCTCCCGCCACTTGGGCGCCATGCAGCACTCCTCTCGACATGGACAAGTGAAACACAGTCCCAGGACTGTTGACAGTCCTGGGACTGTGCGTCACAGTCTTGCTGAGCGGCTCGCAGTCCTAGGACAGCGAGTCCGGAGCGTCCCGATTGGGCTGCTCCCATGCCGCCCGGAGGGCCCCGTGAAACGGGCTCGAAGGAAGCGCAAGCGCCTTGAGAACTTCACACAGGGAACTGCCGGTAACCCGTGGTCCGCCTGCCCGAAGGGGTCGGAAACAAGGCGGAGAAGACCGGCGCGCCCCGTACGGCACCCGATCAGTTCGAGACCGGTCCGGGGCACTTCGGCTGCTGCTCAGTGGCCGCGCCGCGTGTCATACGCGGCCTTCTCCAATAACGGCGCACACCCCCCGGAGGGCCAACTCCGAGGGGTGCTGTTCGGGCCGTTCCACCGCTGAGAGGAACACGACCCAATGGAGCACATCGTTACTGTTCAGGACGCTGTTACCACGTTCGCCGACTTCATGGAGCCGACGAACGCGGAGCTGGACGCGATCGAGCGGGAGATGCCCGTCATCCTGGCGGACGTCGACCTGCTGGACGCGCACATCGTCACCCTGGGCCGCACGCCGACCGAGGTGGACGACCGCCGCATCCGCCGGGCCCGCCGCCGCGCCCTTGCCGCCCGCGTCGCCCTGCTCAACCACGCGGCCGGCGCCAACCAGTCGGTCGGTGCCGCGTGAGTGCCACCGACCGGAACCTGCTCGCTGCGCACGCCGAGGTGAAGGCGGAGATCACGCGCACGGACAGCAAGACGGCGCTGCTGCTGGCGTTCGTCGGCGCGGTGCTCGCCGGGGCCTGGACGGTCGCCCGTGACCTGCCGTTGAACCGGCCCGCCATCGTCGCGGGTGGGGCCGGTCTGGTGCTGCTGGTCGCGGCGGCCGGTCTGCTGCTGCGGTCGGTCCGCCCGAACCTGTGCGGCCGGCGCGGTTTCCCGCTGTGGGCGACGCTCACGGCGGAGGAGATCAGCGCGGCTGTCGCCTGCGACCTGGCCGCCGACGTCACCGGACTGTCCCGGCTGGCCGTCGCCAAGTTCACCTGCCTGCGCCGCGCGGTCGACCTCATCCGTACCGGCGGGGCCCTGCTCATCCTCGCCGCCCTGCTCACCGCGGGAGGTGCGGCATGGGGACACTGACCGCACAGATGTCGCACACCGGCGGCGCGTGGTGCCTGTACGTCGTGCTGTACGGCGAGCCGGACTGGCCCACCGTCCGCTGGGCGCGCACGGGGCCGGTGCCCACCGTGGCGGAGCGGCGGCGCGCGCTGGCCGGTCTCGGCTACGAGGTGGTACCGGGCGCGGTGTGGTCCTGGACGGAGGACAGCCGCGACCCCGACGTCGACAGCACCCCGGTTGTGCTGATCGCGGCCGTCACGGTGCGTCCCCGAAAGGCGGTGACCGCATGAACGCCAAGACCGTGCTGCCGGCCGTCGCGATGACGGCCGTGTCTATGGTCCTCACTCTGGCCGTGGTCGTGATGTGGCTCGGCACGGCGGTGCCGTGGCCGGTCGCCGTGGTCGTCGGTCTCGGCATCGACGGAGGATGGCTGGCCACCCTCGCCTACGAACGCCGGCTGGCCGCGCAGGGCGACCACAACACGGCGGTGACCGCCGTCGGCTGGTCCTTCGGCGCCCTCGCCACCAGTGTCCTGGCGGCACATGCGCTGACCGCCGAGCGCTCCGCCGGCGCGTGGCTGGCCGTGGCCTGGCTGCCGATCGCGGCCAAGGCCATGTGGCTGGTCCACGGCCTGTGGGAGCGCACGGCACTCACCCCGGTCGCGCTGGATGCGATCCGGGGGATTCAGCAGGAGGCCCGCGATGAGGCGGCCGTGGCCCGCGCCCGGCTCCGGGCGGAAGCGGCCACCGAGGAGACCCGGCTGACGGCCGTGACGCAGGCCGGTGCCCGCGTCGCGCGCGTCCAGGCACGGACCGCGCAGACGCTCTCTTCCGCGTGGTCGATGTTGGAGACGGCCCGCGCCGGCGAGGACACCGGCAGGGCGCTGACCAGCGTGACGGCCCGCGTCACACCCGGTGTCACGCCCCGCTGGGAGCTGCCTATGTGGGGGCCGTCGGAGCCGCTGGCGGCCCGGTCGCTGGAGGCCGCGCCGGCGCTCACCGATGAAGCGCTGGACGTCATCGTCGACGAGATCCGCACCAGCCAGACCCCGACTCTCTCTTATCGAGAGATGGCCGCCCGGTTCCGGGCCGCCGGGCACTCCGCCTCCGAGGTCCGCCTTCGGGCCGCATGGAAACGCGTCGCCTGACCGCTACAGGCTGTCCAAGATCCGCGCGACAGCCGACCAGAGGCGAGCCCAACGCCGGTGCCGCTTGCTGCAATACCGCCGCCTGCGCCACCAATCGCGCGGCTGTTCCACCGGCACAGCACACCACCTGCACGGCCGCGTACGGACCGCAGAGTCCCCACCCATGCCGCACACCGTAGCGGCCTCCCTGCGCCCCACACGGACTGAAGGGATCACCCGATGAGCAACGCCGACATCCGCCGCCTGGACCGCGAGATCCAGGCGACCACGAAGAAGCTGGAGGCCGTGCGCCGAGGGGAGTTGTGGCCGTTGAACGGCCGTGAGCGCCGCGCCATGGCCCGCGCCGTGACCACCGGCGCCTACCGCACCCTGCGGGGCCGCAGCACCGGCCGCGCGGAGCAGCAGATCGAGTCCACCGGCAGCGCCGCCGAGATGCGGCTGACCGCGGAACTGAGCGCCCTGCACGGCGAGCGGCAGCGGCTCATCACCGAGACGGCGCGAGCCAAGGCCGCCAAGAAGTCGTCCGGCTGGTGGTGACCAGTCAACCCCCGCACGCCGGGGTGATCGCCTCCCTGCACGGATCCGGCACCCCGGCGGCTTCCTCACTCCCGCCCCGAACGGGGCAGTCAGGAGCTGTTTCAGCATGTCTGAGAACGTCGTCCACCTCCACAAGCACGCCGACCCGGTCGCCGAACCCGCGGCCGTGACCACCCTGACCGTGGTGCCCGACGCGCCGCTGGCTCGGCCGGTGCCGCTGTGGGTGCGCTCCGGGCGCGCGGTGAAGACCGCAGTCACGCACGAGGGTACGAAGACGGCCGTTCGCGCGGTGGCGCGGCACGGCCTGTACACGTTCAACGGTGGGCGGATCGTGGCCCGTCGCGCGTGGGACGGCCGTACCGGGTCCCG
>NZ_JADWYQ010000069.1 GCF_022414575.1 Streptomyces sp. MUM 178J
CGTGGACGGGTCGACGGCGGCGCCTGACCCGTCGAAGAAGACGGGCGGGGTGCGGATGGCGCGGGCGCCCGGCGAGCCGACGCCGTAGTACGACGCACCCGGCCGGCCAGCCAGCCTGGCCTGCGGCGAGGGCGGGCGCACCCCGGTGCGCCCGCCCGTGCGCGCCGCGGACCCTCGCGGGCCGCCAGGCGAACACCGCAACGGCCCCCGGCATGGGACCGGCGCATGTGCAAAGCCCGGCTGCCTGGGGAGACCTCCGATGTGCGCCCGGGGAATGCGCCTCGGGCTCTTTTCGCGCCTGTCGTGCCCGTCCGCTTCGACTCCCTTGACAAAAACTTGGCCCAAAATCCGCGCTTTATGTCCTAAATGTCCCGGTCATGCGATGCTGACCTGGACTTTTCCTCGGTTCTCGCTGACTGGAGCGGCATCGGCCGCTAGTCTCCGACGAAGAGTGAACGTGCACTGCGTTGCTCGTTGCTCGCCTGGTGTGGGGCGACTAGGTTCCTCACCGGTCCGTATCCGACAGTTCGACATCCGAGGTGACGTAGGCGTGGCTCTTCCGCCCCTTACCCCCGAACAGCGCGCAGCCGCGCTCGAAAAGGCCGCCGCGGCTCGCCGGGCGCGGGCCGAGGTCAAGAATCGACTCAAGCACTCCGGCGCCTCCCTCCACGAGGTCATCCAGCAGGGCCAGAAGGACGACGTCATCGGCAAGATGAAGGTCTCCGCCCTCCTGGAGTCCCTGCCCGGCGTCGGCAAGGTCCGGGCCAAGCAGATCATGGAACGGCTCGGCATCTCCGAGAGCCGTCGGGTGCGCGGCCTCGGCACCAATCAGATCGCCTCGTTGGAGCGCGAGTTCGGCTCCACCGGCTCCTGACGTTCTCCGGCGCTCCCGGGAACCTGGATAATCGCTGCATGGCAGCAGAGGCACGTCCGCGGCTGACCGTGCTCTCCGGCCCCTCCGGGGTCGGCAAGAGCACGGTCGTCGCCCATATGCGCAAGGTTCACCCCGAGGTCTGGCTCTCGGTGTCGGCTACCACCCGAAAGCCGCGCCCCGGCGAGCGTCACGGCGTTCAGTACTTCTTCGTCACCGACGAGGAGTTCGACAAGCTGATCGCCAACGGCGAGTTGCTGGAGTGGGCCGAGTTCGCGGGCAACCGGTACGGCACACCCCGCCGTGCCGTGCTCGATCGGCTGGAGGCCGGGGAGCCTGTGCTGCTGGAGATCGATCTCCAGGGGGCTCGGCAGGTCAAGGAGTCCATGCCGGACTCCCGGCTGGTCTTCCTCGCCCCGCCGAGCTGGGAGGAACTGGTCCGCAGGCTCACCGGCCGCGGCACCGAGTCCCCCGAGGTCATCGAGCGTCGGCTGGCAGTCGCCAGGACGGAGCTGGCGGCCGAGTCCGAGTTTGACACCACCCTGGTCAACACCTCCGTCGAGGACGTGGCGCGTGAGCTGCTAGCCTTGATGGCAGTTGTTTGATCTTTTTCGGATCATTTCATTCTGCACGTTCTTTCGGAAGGCTAGAGAGTGTCCTCTTCCATCACCGCGCCCGAGGGCATCATCAACCCGCCGATCGACGAGCTGCTCGAGGCTACCGACTCGAAGTACAGCCTCGTGATCTACGCGGCCAAGCGCGCGCGCCAGATCAACGCGTACTACTCGCAGCTCGGCGAGGGCCTGCTTGAGTACGTGGGCCCGCTGGTGGACACCCACGTCCACGAGAAGCCGCTCTCGATCGCACTGCGCGAGATCAACGCCGGTCTGCTGACCTCCGAGGCCATCGAGGGCCCGGCCCAGTAAGGCCCGACTTTCACCTCATCCAAGGCCTGGCGGTCATCCGCCGGGCCTTGGGTGTGTCATGGGGACAGGACACAGCCGAGTGCGGGGAGAGACAGCGGTGGACGAGGCGACAGTGAACGACACGGCATCCGGCGGGGCGGCGGGCAGGCCGAGGGTCGTCCTCGGCGTCAGCGGCGGAATCGCCGCCTACAAGGCGTGCGAGCTGCTGCGCCGGCTCACCGAGTCCGGCCATGATGTGCGGGTCGTGCCGACCGCCTCCGCGCTGAACTTCGTCGGGGCTGCCACCTGGTCGGCTCTCTCCGGGCACCCCGTCTCCACCGAGGTCTGGACCGACGTCCATGAAGTGCCGCATGTGCGCATCGGCCAGCAGGCGGATCTCGTCGTGGTCGCGCCCGCCACCGCCGACGTCCTCGCCAAGGCCGCCCACGGCCTCGCCGACGACCTGCTGACCAACACCCTGCTCACCGCACGCTGCCCGGTCGTCTTCGCGCCCGCCATGCACACGGAGATGTGGGAGCACCCGGCCACCCAGGAGAACGTGTCGACGCTGCGCAGCCGCGGCGCCCTCGTCATCGAGCCCGCGAGCGGCCGACTCACCGGCGTGGACACCGGCAAGGGCCGGCTGCCCGAGCCCGCCGAGCTCTTCGAGGCCTGCCGCAGGGTGCTCGCCCGCGGCGGGGCCGCGACCGTCGCCGACCTGGCCGGCCGCCATGTGGTGGTCAGCGCAGGCGGCACGCGTGAGCCGCTCGATCCCGTCCGCTACCTGGGGAACCGTTCCTCCGGGAAGCAGGGATACGCCCTGGCCCGCGTTGCCGCGGCCCGGGGTGCGCGCGTGACCCTGATCGAGGCCAACACCGGGCTGCCGGACCCGGCCGGGGTCGACGTCGTCCGCGTCGGCACCGCCGTACAGCTGCGGGAGGCCGTGCTGAAGGCGGCGGCCGACGCGGACGCGGTGGTGATGGCCGCGGCCGTCGCCGACTTCCGCCCCGCCGAGTACGCCGGCGGCAAGATCAAGAAGCGGGACGGCCAGGACCCGGCCCCCCTTTCGCTGGTCCGCAACCCCGACATCCTGGCGGAGATCTCCGCCGACCGGGCCAACCCCGGGCAGGTTGTCGTCGGCTTCGCCGCCGAGACGGACGACGTGCTCGCCAACGGCCGTGAGAAGCTCCGCCGCAAGGGCTGCGACCTGCTGGTCGTCAACGAGGTCGGGGAGCGCAAGACCTTCGGCTCCGAACAGAACGAGGCCGTGGTGCTGGCGGCCGACGGCGGTGAGACGCCCGTGCCGTACGGGCCCAAGGAAGCGCTGGCGGAGATCGTCTGGGATCTGGTGGCCCCACGGCTCGGATGAGCCCGGCGCCACCCGTACGGGCACGCGGACCCGCGCCGAAACCGACGCTTTCCAGCCGGTCGAGGTCCCATTTGAGGTCCGGTTTTGCGCCGGACCACAGGTCAGGACACTCCCATCGGGCGAGACGGGTTGTCCGTCTGCGGACCGCGGCGGATAAACTGGTCGGCGGACGTCCGGGGCGCAGCCCCTGCCGGTCCAGCCATGATCAGCCAGCAGCCGCTGCAACCCCAGGGAGCGATGTGTCCCGCCGTCTCTTCACCTCGGAGTCCGTGACCGAGGGTCACCCCGACAAGATCGCCGACCAGATCAGCGACACCATTCTCGACGCGCTTCTGCGAGAGGACCCGACCTCCCGCGTCGCCGTGGAGACCTTGATCACCACCGGCCTGGTGCATGTCGCCGGAGAGGTCACCACCAAGGCCTACGCCGACATCCCCACGCTGGTCCGCAACAAGATCCTCGAGATCGGCTACGACTCCTCCAAGAAGGGCTTCGACGGCGCGTCCTGCGGCGTCTCGGTCTCCATCGGCGCCCAGTCGCCGGACATCGCCCAGGGTGTGGACACGGCGTACGAGTCCCGGGTCGTGGGCGCCGCCGCAGGTGAGGAAGCCGACGAGCTGGACAAGCAGGGCGCCGGCGACCAGGGCCTGATGTTCGGCTACGCCTGCGACGAGACACCCGAGCTGATGCCGCTGCCGATCTACCTGGCGCACCGGCTCTCCCGCCGGCTGTCCGAGGTCCGCAAGAACGGGACCATCCCCTATCTGCGCCCGGACGGCAAGACCCAGGTCACCGTCGAGTACGACGGCGACAAGGCCGCCCGACTGGACACGGTCGTCGTCTCCTCGCAGCACGCCTCCGACATCGACCTGGACTCGCTGCTCGCACCGGACATCCGCGAGTTCGTCGTCGAGCACGTCCTCAAGCAGCTCGTCGAGGACGGCATCAAGCTCGACACCGACGACTACCGGCTGCTGGTGAACCCGACGGGCCGGTTCGAGATCGGCGGTCCGATGGGCGACGCGGGTCTGACCGGCCGGAAGATCATCATTGACACGTACGGCGGGATGGCGCGGCACGGCGGTGGCGCGTTCTCCGGCAAGGACCCGTCCAAGGTGGACCGTTCCGCGGCGTACGCGATGCGCTGGGTCGCCAAGAACGTCGTCGCGGCCGGGCTCGCGGCCCGCTGCGAGGTCCAGGTGGCGTATGCGATCGGCAAGGCCGAGCCCGTCGGCCTGTTCGTCGAGACCTTCGGCACCGAGACCGTGGACGTCGAGAAGATTGAGCAGGCCATCTCCCAGGTCTTCGACCTGCGTCCGGCCGCCATCATCCGCGACCTGGAGCTGCTGCGGCCCATCTACGCCCAGACGGCCGCCTACGGCCACTTCGGCCGTGAGCTGCCCGACTTCACCTGGGAGCGCACCGACCGCGTGGACGCCCTGCGCGCCGCCGCGGGCCTGTAAGCCGCCTCCCCTGTCACCGGGCCCGGCTTCCGCTCCGCGCGGGGCCGGGCTCCGTGTTCTCCGTGCTTGCGTCGTGTCCCCGCCGGGCTCCTGCCGTGCCCCTGGCACTGTCAGTTGCCTCTGGTAGGAATGAGGCTGTGAGCAGCGAGAACAAGCGGCCCGAGGAGCCCGCGGACAGCGGGCCGGAGCAGCTTGCGCTGATTCGGGAGACCGTGCGCAAGGCCAAGGTCCCGAAGGCCAAGCCGCGGACCTGGCGGGGGGCGGCGCTGGCGAAGGAGCTGCCGGTCGCCCGGGTGGTGGTGAACAAGGGCCTGCTCCATCTCGACCAGTACTTCGACTACGCGGTCCCCGAGGAGCTTGACGCCGAGGCACAGCCCGGGGTGCGGGTGCGGGTCCGGTTCGGAGCGGGAGGACACCGGGTCCGCGAAGGGCGGCGCGAGGGCGGCGGCCTGGTCGACGGGTTCCTGATCGAGCGCCGCGCCGAGACCGACTACGGCGGAGCGCTCGCCGCGCTGGCCTATGTGGTCTCGCCCGAGCCGGTCCTCAGCCCGCAGATGCTCGCCCTCGCACGGGCGGTCGCCGACCGGTACGCGGGCAGCCTGGCCGATGTGCTGCAGCTCGCGATCCCGCCGCGGAACGGGCGCGCCGAGTCGAAGCCGTCGCCAGAGCCGCTGCCCGCACCGGAGCCCCCCGACGCAGGCACCTGGCAGCGGTACGGACGAGGTCCGGCGTTCCTTGAATCCCTGGCCGAGGGGGGCGCCCCACGGGCGGTGTGGGCGGCGCTGCCGGGGCCGCACTGGCCGGACGAGCTGGCCCGCGCCGTCGCCGCGACGCTCGCCTCGGGGCGCGGTGCGCTGGTCGTGGCGCCGGACGGCCGGCGCGCGGCCCGTGTCGACGCCGCGCTGACGGCGCTCCTGGGGGACGGTCGGCATGCGCTGCTGACCGCGGAATCCGGGCCGGAGCGGCGCTACCGGCAGTGGCTCGCCGTGCGCCGAGGCTCGGTGCGGGCGGTCGTGGGGACCAGGGCCGCGATGTTCGCCCCCGTACGGGACCTCGGGCTGGTCGCCGTCTGGGATGACGGAGACTCCAGCCACAGCGATGAGAACGCACCGTTTCCGCATGTGCGGGAGGTTCTCGAACTGCGCGCCGCGCACGAAGGGTGCGGATTCCTGCTCGGCGGCGTCAGCTGCACGGTGGAGGCGGCGCAGCTCGTCGAGAGCGGCTGGGCGCTGCCGCTGGCCGCGGGACGCGACCGGGTGCGGGCGGCCGCACCGCTCGTCAGGACCGTGGGCGACACCGATCTGGCGCGGGACGAGGCGGCGCGGGCCGCCCGGCTGCCGAGCCTCGCCTGGCAGGCGATACGCGACGGGCTGCGGACCGGCCCCGTACTGGTGCAGGTGCCCCGGCGCGGCTATGTCCCCCGGCTCGCCTGCGAGCGCTGCCGGGCGCCCGCACGGTGCGGGCACTGCGCCGGGCCCCTTCAGGCCCCGGACGAGCAGGCGCTGACCTGCGGCTGGTGCGGACGGCACACCGGGGGCTGGCACTGCCCGGAGTGCGGCGGCGCCCGGCTGCGCGCCCGGGTCGTCGGTGCGCGGCGCACCGCGGAGGAGCTCGGCCGGGTGTTCCCGGCCGTCCCGGTGCGCACTTCCGGACGCGACCACGTCCTCGACTCCGTGCCCGGGCGGCCCGCGCTGGTGGTCAGCACCCCCGGCGCGGAGCCGGTCGCCGAGGACGGCTATGCCGCTGCCGTGCTCCTCGACGGATGGGCCATGCTCGGCCGCCCCGACCTGCGCGCGGGGGAGGAGGCGCTGCGGCGTTGGCTCGACGCGGCGTCGCTGGTGCGGGCGCAGAGCGCCGGCGGCGTGGTCGTCGTCGTGGCCGAGCCGACCCTGCGGCCCGTCCAGGCCCTGGTTCGCTGGGACCCGGTCGGGCATGCGCAGCGCGAGCTGGCGGAGCGCGCGGAGCTGGGCTTTCCTCCGGTGTCCCGGATGGCTGCGGTCACGGGAGGCGCGGAGGCGGTGGCGTCCTTCCTCGCGGACACGGAGCTGCCGGGCGAGTCGGAGGTGCTGGGCCCGGTGGCGCTCCCGGTGACCCCACCCGGCCGCCCGCGCCGTCCGGGTGACCCCCCACCCGGCGAGCGCTGGCAGCGCGCCTTGATCCGCGTGCCCCCGGGCAGCGGCGCGTCCCTCGCCACCGCGCTCAGATCGGCCCAGGCCTCCCGCCTGACGCGGGGCACCGAACCTCCGGTCCGCATCCGCGTCGACCCGCCGGACATCGGCTGACGGGTCGTAACCCGCGATGTGGAGTGGGGGGTGCCAGCCCCACCCGCGACGAGGGCCGGCGCGTGGGACAGACGGCTGCCCCCGGCCCGGAGGGCGGGGGCAGCCGGGGGAGGGGTCAGCCGTTGCGCGGGCCGGGGAAGGCGCTCGGGCGGGCCTCCTCGCGGAGGGATGGACCAGTGGCCGCCGTGGGCTGCGGCGGCATCGGACGGGAGGCGGGCACCGCGGCCATGCCCGTGCCGCCGCCCACCGGCAGCGGCCGGGTACCCGCGTCCCCGTTGGGGTCGGCGGCGGCAGCGCCCGTCTGCTGCGCGGCGGCCCGGCGTGCGCCGTACCGGCGGTGGACCGCCTGCTTGGTGACCCCGAGCGCCGAGCCCACCGCGTCCCACGAGAAGCCCAGCGAGCGGTCGAAGTCCACCGCCGCGGTCACCAGCGTCTCGACGCTGTCCCGCAGTTCCTGGGCGAGTCGGACGGTCGGGGCCGGCGCCCTGCCGTAGACGACGAAGCCCGTGGACGGGCCGGAGCGGCGCGGACGGTAGACGTTTCCCAGCTGGGCGGTGAGCGTCCGCAGGGCGTCCACCTGCCGGCGGACCCGCTCGATGTCCCGCACCAACAGATGCAGGCTGGCCCGGGCTTGGGCGTCGTGGGTTGCGTGGTCGGCCATTGACAAGCCTCTCGAACCGGCGTTGAAAAGGGGTCGGGCCGCATCAGGGGCGGCCCGCTTGGGTCAATCTTCCTTGACCAACGCGGCACCCGGGGAAGTGGTCACGGTGCAGGGGCGTGTGCGTATGCGCGCAGGGCGCGCAGCCACCCGTACGCCCCCTGACCGGGGCTCGGCCCAGGACCCCGTGCGGGGGGCTCCGCCCCGGCGCCCGGCCTCGGTATCCCCGGGCTGCCTCCCCCGGACTCCTCCTCAGCCGGCCTCCCCGGACTCCGTCCGGGGTGCTCCCAGGGGCCCCGGAGGCGCCCCCAGGCGGGGCTGGAAATCCAGCCCCCTGGGGGTGCTTCCCGGACCGGGGGAGCCTGAGGACACGAGGTGGTGGCCTTACGGGGCGCTGGGGGCCTGCCCCGGTTTCGGGAAGGGGAGGGGCCGGGGAAGGATTCGCCGGACACATCCTCCGGGCTCGCCCCCTCACCGTCGCCGGCGGGACCGCCGGGCTCTCCTCACGCGAGCCCGCACATAGACTGGTGTGCTGCTCGTCTTTCCACGCTCCAGCCCGGGAGCCCAGCCTGAGAGGCAGTCAGCCACCGATGAAGCTCGTCTTCGCCGGCACCCCCGAGGTCGCCGTACCCGCCCTGGACGCCCTGATCGCCTCCGACCGGCATGAGGTGGCCGCCGTCGTCACCCGGCCCGACGCGCCCGCCGGGCGCGGGCGGCGGCTGGTCGCCAGCCCGGTGGCCGAGCGTGCCGAGGAGGCGGGCATCGAGGTGCTCAAGCCGGTCAGGCCGCGGGACGAGGCGTTCCTGGCGCGGCTGCGCGAGATCGCGCCCGACTGCTGCCCGGTCGTGGCGTACGGTGCGCTGCTGCCCAGGGCGGCGCTGGACATCCCCGCCCACGGCTGGGTCAACCTCCACTTCTCGCTGCTGCCCGCCTGGCGCGGCGCCGCGCCCGTCCAGCACGCCATCCTCGTCGGGGACGAGATGACCGGCGCGTCCACCTTCCAGATCGAGGAGGGGCTGGACTCCGGCCCGGTCTACGGGGTGATCACCGAGCATGTGCGGCCGTCCGACACCAGCGGCGATCTGCTCACCCGGCTCGCCTTCGCCGGCGCCGGGCTGCTCGCGGCGACCATGGACGGCATCGAGGACGGAACCCTCAAGGCCGTCCCGCAGCCGTCCGAGGGCGTCTCCCACGCGCCGAAGATCACCGTCGAGGACGCCCATGTGGACTTCGCGGCCCCCGCGCTCCGCGTCGACCGCGTCGTACGCGGCTGCACCCCCGCTCCCGGCGCCTGGACGCTGTTCCGCGGCGAGCGCCTCAAGCTGATCCAGACGGCGCTGCTTCCCGACCGCACGGACCTCGCCCCGGGCCTGTTGGACGCGGGCAAGAACCAGGTGTTCGCGGGCACCGGCTCGCACGCCGTGGAACTGCTCTGGGTGCAGCCGCAGGGCAAGAAGCCGATGAAGGCGGCCGACTGGGCCCGCGGTGTGCGCATCGCCCCCGGTGAGAAGCTCGGCACGGCCGACGTAGGCTGAACCCGTACGTTCGCACCATCGTCACACGCGGAGCACCTTTGAGCGAGCAGCGCCGTCGCCGCCCCCACAAGCCCTACCGCCGGCCGAAGAAGGACCCCGTGCGGATCCTCGCCTTCGAGGCCCTGCGGGCCGTCGACGAGCGTGACGCGTACGCCAATCTCGTGCTGCCGCCGCTGCTGCGCAAGGCCCGCGAGGAGGAGGGGTTCGACGCACGGGACGCGGCACTGGCCACTGAGCTGGTGTACGGAACGCTGCGCCGTCAGGGCACCTACGACGCGATCGTCTCCGCCTGTGTCGACCGGCCGCTGCGGGAGGTCGACCCCCCGGTGCTGGACGTGCTCGCGCTGGGCGCGCACCAGCTGGTGGGGACGCGCATCCCCACCCACGCGGCGGTGTCGGCGAGCGTGGAGCTGGCGCGCGTGGTGCTGGGCGACGGGCGCGCGAAGTTCGTCAACGCGGTGCTGCGCAAAATCGCCCAGGACGACCTGGACGGCTGGCTGGAGCGGGTCGCCCCGCCGTATGCCGAGGATCCCGAGGACCATCTGTCGGTCGTCCACTCCCATCCTCGCTGGGTCGTCTCCGCGCTCTGGGACGCCCTCGGCGGTCCGCGCGAGGGGATCGAGGATCTGCTGGAGGCGGACAACGAACGCCCTGAGGTGACCCTGGTCGCCCGCCCCGGCCGGGCCGCGCCGGCGGAGCTGCTCGACGTCCTCGGCGACGAGGCGGCGCTGCCGGGCCGCTGGTCCCCGTATGCCGTGCGGCTGGCCGAGGGCGGTGAGCCGGGTGCGATCGACGCCGTGCGGGAGGGCCGCGCGGGCGTTCAGGACGAAGGCAGCCAGCTCGTCGCGATCGCCCTCGCCAACGCCCCCCTTGACGGCCCCGACGCCCGCTGGCTCGACGGCTGCGCGGGCCCCGGCGGCAAGGCGGCGCTGCTGGGCGCGCTCGCTGCGGAGCGCGGCGCGTTCCTGCTGGCCGCCGAGAAGCAGCCGCACCGGGCGCGGCTGGTGGCGCGGGCGCTGGCCGGCAACCCCGGCCCGTACCAGGTCGTCGCCGCCGACGGCACCCGCCCGCCGTGGCGGCCCGGAACCTTTGACCGCGTGCTGGTCGACGTCCCCTGCTCGGGCCTGGGCGCGCTGCGCCGGCGGCCCGAGGCCCGCTGGCGGCGTCGCCCCGAGGACCTCGAGGGCTTCGCGCCCCTTCAGCGGGCGCTGCTGCGCGAGGCGGTCGCCGCCGTGCGCGTCGGCGGGGTGGTCGGATACGCGACCTGCTCGCCGCATCTCGCCGAGACCAGGGCCGTCGTGGAAGACGTCCTCAAGGGCCGGGGCGGACCCGCCGTCCACGCCGAGCAGTTGGACGCCAGGCCGCTGCTGCCGGGCGTGCCCGCGCTGGGTGACGGGCCGGACGTCCAGCTGTGGCCGCATCTGCACGGCACGGACGCGATGTATCTGGCCCTGCTGCGGCGCACCGCCTGATACGGCCTCGTCCTGGCGGTTCATCCGTTCTCGGACACCTCGGGGTCCGGTCCCCGCGCCAGCCGGTGCGGCCACCACACCGTGTGGCCCACGTCCAGGAACAGGGATGTGACCAGCACCGACCGTACGACGAAGGTGTCCAGCAGCACACCGAGGGCGACCGCGAAGCCGATCTCCGCGAAGGCGACCAGCGGGAGTGTGCCCAGGGCTGCGAAGGTGCCGGCGAGGACCAGACCCGCGGAGGTGATCACGGCGCCGGTGGCGGCCAGTCCCGTCACCACCCCCGGTTTGGTGCCCTGGATGCCGGCTTCCTCACGGATGCGTGTGGTGAGGAAGATGTTGTAGTCGATGCCCAGCGCCACCAGGAAGACAAAGACGAACAGCGGGAAGTCGGTCGACTCGCCCGCGTAGTCGAAGACGTACCGGAACGCCAGCGCGCTCAGCCCCAGCGCCGCGGCGAACGAGAGCACCACCGTCGCCATCAGCAGCAGCGGGGCGATCAGTGAACGCAGCAGCGCAATCAGCACCAGCAGCACGACCAGCAGCACCAGCGGCATCAGCAGGATGTTGTCGTGGGCGGTCGCCACCTCCATGTCGAGCAGCGCGGCCGTGCCCCCGCCCACCTGCGCGTCGGCGTCCGGGACGGCGTGCACCGCGTCCCGCACCCGCTCGACGGTGTCCTGGGCGGCCTGGCTGTCGGGCGGATCCGTCAGGGTCGCCTCGAACAGCACCCGGCCCTCATGCTCCGGAGCGGTGCCGGGCGGGACGCCGATCGACGCCGGCACGACCCCCGGATCGCTCGCGACCGTCTCGGCGACCTCTCTGGCCTGCGGCGCGTCGGAGATCACGACCAGCGGGTCGCCGCTGCCTGCGGGGAAGTACCGGGCCTGGATCTCCTGACCTGCGATCGAGTCGGGCGTGTCGGTAAAGGAGTCGGCGTTGCTGATGCCCTCGGCCCGCAGCTGGGTCAGCCCCAGCGCGAAGGCCGCCAGCACCACCGCCGTCGTCGCCCACACGGCCCGGGGCCGATGCGCGATCCGGCGTCCGGTGCGTGCCCAGAAGCCGCGCTCCGTCGGCTCCGGCGAGCCGAAGTGCGGGATCACCGGCCAGAAGATCCAGCGGCCGAAGATCACCAGCAGTGCGGGGAACAGCGTCAGCATCGCCAGCAGCGCCACGGCCACCCCGATCGCGGCGACCGGGCCAAGGCCGCTGGTGGAGTTCATCTCCGCGAACAGCAGCACCAGCATGCCGAGGATCACCGTGGAGCCGCTGGCCAGCACCGCCGGGCCGGCCCGGTGCAGGGCGAGCGCCATCGCCTCGTGCCGGTCCTCGTGCCGACGCAGTTCCTCCCGGTAGCGGGCCACCAGCAACAGCGCGTAGTCCGTGCCCGCGCCGAACACGAGGACGGTCAGAATGCCCGCACTCTGGCCGTTGACCGTCAGATCGGCATGCCTGGCCAGCAGATAGATCACCGCCTGGGCGGCCAGCAGTCCGCACACCACCGAGAACAGCGGCACCAGCAGCAGTGTGGGGCTCCGATAGGTGATCAACAGCATCACGATCACCACGGTCATGGCCGCGAACAGCAGCGTCGAGTCGATGCCCTCGAAGGCGTTCGAGAAGTCGGCCGCGGTGCCGCCCGGACCCGTGATGTACACGGAGAGCCCGCCCGTGCTGACACCGGTCACCGAGCGGATGTCGTCGACCGCGGGGCCGATCCGCTCCCAGCCCTTCTCGTCCATGGTGATCGGCACGAACACCTGTGCGGCGCGCGGGTCGGGCTGACGGTCGTACACGGGCCCGCGGATCTCGTCCCCGCGCACCCCGTGTGCCCGCAGCTCCTCCAGCGCGGCCACGTCCTGGCCGATGCGGGCCCGGTCGGTGGCCGTCAGCCCGTCCTCCCTGGCGTACAGCACGATCGCCGGGATGACCTCCGGCCGGAACTCCTCGGACTCCTCCAGCACCTGCGTGGACTCGGCGCTGCCGGGCAGCCAGGAGGCGGCGTCGTTGTCCTGGACGTCGTTCAGCCTGGCGGCCAGCGGCGCGGCCAGCACGACCACCGCCAGCCACAGCACCACCACGGCCCATTTGGTCCGGCGGCCGCAGACGACGGGGGCCACGCTCCGGTGTGGCCGCCGCGGACGCGGCGGCGGCACGCCTGCCGACGCGTCCGCCGGTTCCTCCGCGTCGCTCGCGTCCCTCATATGGCCTCCAGCGGCCTTGCCGCCCTCCCGACGCCGAGAGGCCACGGGGAACATGGCAGGCTTGGCCCATGGCCGTTCAGATCAATCCCAGTATCCTCTCCGCCGACTTCTCCCGCCTGGCGGAGGAGGCGAAGGCCGTCGAAGGCGCCGACTGGCTCCACGTCGACGTCATGGACAACCACTTCGTGCCGAATCTGACGCTCGGCGTGCCGATCGTGGAGTCCCTCAGCCGTGCGACGGACACCCCGCTGGACTGCCATCTGATGATCGAAGACCCCGATCGATGGGCGCCGCAGTACGTCGAAGCAGGGGCCGGCTCCGTCACCTTCCACGCCGAGGCGGCGGCCGCGCCGGTACGTCTGGCCCGGGAGATCCGGTCCAAGGGCGCACGCGCGTCCATGGCGCTCAAGCCCGCGACGCCCATCGAGCCGTACGAGGACCTGCTGCCCGAGCTGGACATGCTGCTGGTCATGACCGTGGAGCCGGGCTTCGGCGGACAGGCGTTCCTGGACATCATGCTGCCGAAGATCCGCCGCACCCGGGAGCTGATCTCCAAGCACGGCCTGGAGCTGTGGCTGCAGGTCGACGGCGGCGTCTCGGAGGCCACGATCGAGCGCTGCGCGGAGGCCGGCGCGGACGTCTTCGTGGCGGGCTCTGCGGTGTACGGGGCGGAGGATCCGGCCGCGGCGGTGCGGATGCTGCGCGAGAAGGCGACCGGGGTGACGGCGTCGGCGGCCTGGGCCTGCGCCCACTGAACCTGGGGCTCCGCCCCCGGACCCCCGCGCCTGAATCTCCCCCGGCTACCTCCCCCAGACTCCGCCCGAGGGGACCCGTGGGCATCTCCCGGCGCAGCCGGGGCAGGCGACCGGGTTGAGGACACGGCCGGAGGCGGTGCCGGAGGTGGAGGTGCCTCCCCGCGTCCTGGGGACGTGGGCGCCGGTCCCCCACGCCCCCAGGACAGGGCGCAGGACACCGCGCATGTTCCGGCCCCGCGGCCGCCCGCGCGCGGCATGCGCCCGGGCGGCCGCGGGCTGAGTCGGCGTTCGGGTGCGCGACCCCGTGCGCCCAGGTGTCCGCACGGTCCGCAGTAGGGGGCGCTCGCGGAGGCGTAACGTCGATGGGGCATAGGGTCGGTGTGACATCCGGCCACCGGGGCGTGCGCCCGCGCGGCCCGGCGGCCGCCGAGCTTGTTCAACCGTTGTTGGCCCACCAGGGCTGATCAAGGACCACCGGATCTGACAGGATGACGGGTCCGGAGTGTGTACAGCAGTGAGGAGATCGCCGTGTCTGCCATGTCGGCGGGACGGCCGGCCCTGCGGATGGGACCCGCGGAGCTGGTGCAGGCGGCGGCCATGGCCCGCCGCTTCTACCTCGAGGGCAAGTCCAAGATCCAGATCGCGGAGGAGTTCGGCGTCAGCCGCTTCAAGGTCGCGCGGGTTCTGGAGACGGCGCTCGAACGGGATCTCGTGAGGATCGAGATCCGTGTCCCGGCGGAGCTCGACGCGGAGCGGTCCGACGCGCTCCGCTCCCGCTACGGCCTGCGGCACGCGGTCGTCGTGGAGACCCCCGCGGAGGGCGCCGACGAGTCGCCCGACCCCGAGAACCTGGGCGAAGTGGCCGCTGACCTGCTCGGCGAGCTGGTCGCCGAGGGCGATGTGCTGGGCCTGGCCTGGGGTCGGTCCACCATCCACATGGCAGCGGCCCTGGACCGGCTCCCCCCGTGCACGGTCGTACAGCTGACCGGCGTGTACGACGCGGGCACGGCCGAGCGGGGCTCGGTCGAGGCGGTGCGCCGCGCCGCGCAGGTCTCGGGCGGCGAGGCCCATCCGATCTATGCGCCGATGCTGCTGCCCGACCCGGCGACCGCGGCGGCGCTGCGCAACCAGACCGGCATCGCGCGGGCCTTTGAATACTTCGACAAGGTCACCGTCGCCGCCGTGTCCATCGGCTCCTGGGAGCCGGGGATCTCGACGGTGCACGACATGCTCAGCGACGAGGAGCGGGCCCACTACGCCTCGCTCGGCGTCGCCGCCGAGATGTCCGCCCACCTCTTCGACAAGGACGGCCGCCGAGTCGGCCGGGACCTCGGCGAGCGCTGCATCACGGTCGAGGCGGACCGGCTGCGCCGCATCCCCGAGGTGGTGGCCATCGCCGGCGGACAGCGCAAGGCGGAGGCCATCGGCGCGGTGCTGCGCTCCGGACTGGTCACCAGCCTGGTCACGGACACCGCGGCGGCGGACCGGCTGCTGACCGCGCCGCCGCCCCCGCGACCGGCCCTGGACCGCGCAGACCCGGACGACTGACCGGTCGGCCGATCCGGGCCCGCCCGGCACGGACGGCTTTGGAGGATCTGCCGATGACCCCCTGGCTGAGCTGGAGTTTTCTCCTGCGCTGTGCACTGTCGTCGCCATGGGAGAATGAAGTACGTGCGTTTTCCCCGGCTGCACTGTCCGGGGGCCAACTCCGAACGACTGGGATGTTCAGCACGTGCGTTTCCTCAATGACCTGAAGCCGCCGTACGACCTGACGTACGACGATGTGTTCATGGTGCCGAGCCGCTCGGCCGTGGGTTCCCGCCAGGGCGTCGACCTCTCCTCCCCGGACGGCACCGGCACCACCATCCCGCTGGTCGTCGCGAACATGACCGCCATCGCGGGCCGGCGGATGGCCGAGACCGTGGCGCGCCGCGGCGGCCTCGTCGTCATCCCCCAGGACATCCCGATCGACGTCGTCACCGACGTCACCTCCTGGGTCAAGACGCGGCACCACGTGCTCGACACCCCGATCGTGCTCACGCCGCACCAGACCGTCGCCGACGCGCTGTCGCTGCTGCCGAAGCGGGCGCACGGCGCGGGCGTCGTCGTCGACGAGAACCACCGCCCGGTCGGCATCGTCACCGACCACGACCTCACCGGCGTCGACCGGTTCACCCAGCTCTCCGAGATCATGTCCACGGATCTGCTGGAGCTCGACGCGGACATCGACCCGCGCGAGGCCTTCCACGTCCTGGACGCCGCCAACCGGCGCTACGCCCCCGCCGTCGACGCGGACGGCCGTCTCGCCGGCGTGCTGACCCGCCGCGGCGCCCTGCGCGCCACCCTCTACACCCCCGCCGTCGACACCGCGGGCAAGCTGCGCATCGCCGCCGCCGTGGGCATCAACGGCGATGTGGCGGGCAAGGCCAAGCAGCTGCTCGAGGCCGGTGTGGACACGCTCGTGGTGGACACCGCGCACGGCCACCAGGAGAACATGATCTCCGCGCTCAGGGCCGTGCGCGCGCTCGACCCGCAGGTGCCCGTCGTCGCCGGCAACGTCGTCGCCGCCCACGGCGTGCGCGACCTCATCGAGGCGGGCGCCGACATCGTCAAGGTCGGCGTCGGGCCCGGCGCCATGTGCACCACCCGCATGATGACCGGCGTGGGCCGCCCGCAGTTCTCCGCCGTGCTGGAATGCGCCGCCGAGGCGAAGAAGCACGGCAAGCACGTCTGGGCCGACGGCGGTGTGCGCCACCCGCGCGACGTCGCCATGGCCCTGGCGGCCGGCGCCTCCAACGTCATGATCGGCTCCTGGTTCGCCGGTACGTACGAGTCCCCCGGAGACCTTCAGCAGTCCGCCGACGGCCGGCTGTACAAGGAGTCGTTCGGCATGGCCTCGTCGCGCGCAGTGCGCAACCGCACCAGCGAGGAGTCCGCCTACGACCGCGCCCGCAAGGCGCTGTTCGAGGAGGGCATCTCCACCTCCCGGATGTTCCTCGACCCGGCCCGCCCCGGTGTCGAGGACCTGATCGACTCGATCATCGCGGGCGTCCGCTCCTCCTGCACCTACGCGGGCGCGGGCTCGCTCGAGGAGTTCGCCGAGCGGGCGATCGTCGGCGTCCAGAGCGCCGCGGGTTACGCCGAGGGCAAGCCGCTGCACGCCAGCTGGAACTGACGCCTCCGCGGCCCGCGCCTCGCGGTCGTCCGCTGCTGTGCCGGCCCCTCGCGTCCGACGCGAGGGGCCGGAGTCCCTCCCGGGCCGCTTCCGGCCGTCGGCGCGCCGAGCCGGCATGGCCGGCCCCGACGACACGGGTCCGGCACGGGCGTGCATGAACAGGCATGGGCGGGGAAAGGCTGGGTAGGCGCGCCCTGCATTGGCCACAAAGCAGGGGAGGACGAAGTGTCCACGGCGAGCCCGGTTCCGACCGAACTCACCCAGCCTGGAACACACCGCCCGAACATGGCGGAGCTGGATCTTCCGGTGGTGGAGAATCCGGCAGAGGTCGCTCCCCAGGACGCCCGCGAGATCTCCAAGCTCTTCTTCGAGCGCCTCGACACGGTGGTCGAGGGAACCCACGAGCACCAGTATGTGCGCAACACGCTCATCGAACTGAACCTGGCGCTGGTCAAGTACGCCGCCGCCCGCTTCCGCAATCGCTCCGAGCAGATGGAGGACATCGTCCAGGTCGGCACCATCGGGCTGATCAAGGCGATCGACCGCTTCGAGCTCAGCCGGGAGGTGGAGTTCGCGACCTTCGCCGTCCCGTACATCGTCGGCGAGATCAAGCGCTTCTTCCGCGACACCAGCTGGGCCGTCCATGTGCCGCGCAGGCTCCAGGAATTGCGGATCGACCTGGCGAAGGCCGTCGACGAACTCTCCCAGAACCTGGACCGCACCCCGACCACCGCCGAACTCGCCGAGCACCTCGGCATCGAGGAGGAAGAAGTCATCGAGGGCGTCGTGGCGAGCAACGGCTACACGGCCGGCTCCATCGACATGCCCATGGAGGACGCCTCCGACCACTCACCCGCACCGCTGGCCGACCGACTGGGCGGGCCGGACGCGGATCTGGAGACGGCGGAGAACGTCCAGGCGCTCAAGCCGCTGATCCAGGAGCTCGACGACCGGGACCGGAGGATTCTGCGGATGCGTTTCGGGGAGGAGATGACCCAGTCGGAGATCGGCGAGGAGCTGGGAGTCTCCCAGATGCATGTGTCGCGGCTGCTGACGCGGATCACCTCCCGGCTCCGGGAAGGGCTGCTGAAGGCGGACTGACGCCCCGACGCCGTACTCGCCGAGCGCCGGCCCCCGGCTCCGTCCGGGGGCTCCACCCCGTATCCCCGCGCCCCAGACGCCGGCGGGGTTTGATCGGGCTTGGGCTGACCCCGGCTTCGTGATGGGGTCCCTTGGGGCGTAAGGGGAGGGAGAGACAGGGGAGGCCTCCGCCGGACGCGCTGTGCCGCGGCCCTCAGACGGCCGTCGCCGGTTCCGCCGCCGCGGCGGGCGCGGGACGCAGCCAGGTGGCCTGAACTCGCTTTCCGTACGGCAGCGGACGGACCTCCACCTGCCCGGCGAGCCGCAGCACCATATGCCAGCCGAAGCCGCCGCCGCCCGCGAGGTCGGGCTCGCGCGGCACCGGGAGCAGCGGACTGGAGTCCTCCATCTCCACGGTCAGCGCGTCCGCTCCGGCCGACAGGTGCAGTCGCCACCACCCCGCAGTGTGGCGGGCGACGTTGGCGACGAGTTCCGATACGACCAGCAGGACGGCGTCGGCGTCCGCCCAGGGGCAGTTCCGCAGCACAAACGCCGCGGCGGCCTGGCGGGCGGCCACGCTGTCCTCGTGCGGCGACGCCTCGATCACCACATGTGCTTTAGCTGCTTCTGCGTTCATCACGGCTCGCCTACCCAGTTGCCGCGTTTCTATAGTCGCGCGCACTTTACGCGATCGACGCGCGCGCCGACGCGGCACGGTGGCCGGACGGCGACGCGGATCGGCGGGCGAGGCGGCCGCGGTTCACCGCCGCGGTTACCAGAAGGAACGTTGCACTGCGGATATCCCGTCGCGTAGCTTGACTGCCCCTACCTCAGGGTAACCGCCCTTATTCAGCCATTCCTTGTCCCCGGGGGGACCATGCGCCGGCGTCTGAGCCGCCCCACGATCCGCGGACGGATCGTGACGCTCACCGTCATACCAGTCATCGCTCTGCTGGCGCTGTGGAGCTTCGCCATGGTGTCCGTGACCGGAGACCTGAGGGCCCTGATCCGGCTGCAGGGCGTGTACGAGACCTTCGGCACACCGGTCGACACGGCCGTCGGGCAGATCCAGATCGAGCGCCGCATCTCGGCCGCGTATCTGGGTGAGGGCCGGGACGGTCAGGACGGCACGGCCTCCGTCGCCGCCCTGACCGAGCAGCAGCGCGCCACCGACCGGGCCGTGGCGGCCATGCGGGAGGCCATCCGGGACGAGGAGCGGCGCGCCGCCCTCTCGGACCGCCAGCGCCGGTCCCTCGACACGATGGACGAGGCCGTGGACGGCCTCGAAGCGCTGCGGCAGCAGGTACTGGCCCGCAAGCTCAGCTGGGACCGGGCCGTCGAGGAGTACACGGCCGTCGTCGAGCCCGCCTTCGACGTCCAGTCGACGCTCACGGCGCTCCAGGCGGGGCAGCTCGCGCGGGAGGCGCAGGTCGTCATCGAACTGGTGCGGGTGCGGGAGTTCGTCTCCCGCGAGGACGCGCTGGTCGCCGGAGCACGGGCGGCGGGCGGCATCGCCGATCGCCAGTACGACGCCCTCACCGCCACCGTCGAAGACCGGCGGGTCTTCCACCGCACCTACGTCCCCGACCTTCCCCGGGACTCGAGGCAGCTCTTCGAAGAGTTCGAGCGGAGCGCGGAGTACCGGGCGCTCACCGCGGGCGAGGACGCGCTGCTGCGGGCGGGCGCGTCGGGTGCGGGCGAGGCCATGGCGGAGGACTCCTGGCGCACTGCCACGGACCGGGCGGTCAAGCGGTATATGCAGCTGTGCACCGAGGCGGCGCTGAACAGCGCGGACCGCGGGCGAGCCTTCGCCTACCGCGAGATGGTCAAGGCCGCGGTCGTGGGCGGGCTCGGGCTGCTGGCGGTCGGACTGGCCGTGTGGTTCTCCGTCCGCTCGGGACGGCGGATCTCCCGCCGGCTGGAGGAGCTTCGGGATGCGGCGGATCTGCTGGCGTCCCGTCAGCTCCCGGACGTGATGCGCAGGCTCAGCGAGGGCGAGGACGTCGATGCGGCGGAGGCCGCCCCGCCGCTTGACTTCGGCGGGGACGGCGACGGACGGCCGGGGCTCGACGAGATCGACGAGGTCGGCCGTGCGCTGAACACCGCACGGCGCGCCGCGGTGGAGGCAGCCGTCAGACAGGCGACCCTGCGGCGCGGGGTCTTCGCCGTGCTGCTCAACATCGCCCGCCGCAACCAGGCGCTGGTGCACCGCCAGGCCAAGCTCGTCGACACCCTGGAACGCAGGACGGACGACCCCGACACCCTGGAGGACCTCTTCCGCATCGACCATCTGACCACCCGGATGCGACGCCACGCGGAAGGGCTGATCATCCTCTCCGGCGCGACGCCCGGACGGCGCTGGCGCGCGCCGGTGCCCGTGGTCGACGTCGTGGGCGCGGCGGTCGGCGAGATCGAGGACTACGCGCGCGTGGTGGTGCCGCCGATGCCGGACGTGGGCGTGGCGGCGGAGGCGGTCGCGGACGTCGTGCATCTGATCGCCGAACTCGTCGAGAACGCGACGGTGTTCTCCCCGCCGCACACCCAGGTCACGATGCGGACGGGACAGGCGCAGGGCGGCTTCGTCCTGGAGATCGACGACCGGGGGCTCGGCCTCGACGAGAAGGAACGTGCGGCTGCGCACCGCACGCTCTCCCGCCCGGGCGACTTCGACCCCGCCCAGGACGACCGCCTCGGCCTGTACGTGGTGGGCCGCCTCGCGGAACGCCACGGCATCTCGGTGACCCTCACCAACTCCCCTTACGGCGGCACGACCGCGGTCGTCCTGCTGCCCCGCGAGATCCTGTCCACGGCGGCCGACGCCGCCGCCCGGGGCGACGGGGCGGTCACGCCGCCGCGTCAGGCGCCGGTGCTCGGCGCGGCGCCCGGCCACGCCC
>NZ_JADWYQ010000070.1 GCF_022414575.1 Streptomyces sp. MUM 178J
CCGCGTACCCGGACCACGCCTGCAAGGCGAAGGGACCGGACGCGGCAGGAACGCGGTGGACCAGAACGCCCAAGACCGTTCGGGGAGTTCGGCTGAGCACGTGCAACTCATGCTCAGTCTTTAGGAACGGTCAGTTCTCGCGGTCGGGACCGTTCTCCCGGTCGGCCTCCTGCACGGCCAGGGCGCGGCGCAGGTCGTCGATCTGGTCGGCGAGCTTGCGGTGCAGGGCGGGGGTCATCTCGTCGTCGCGCAGGCACTTCTCGCCCAGTCGCAGCGCCTCGGCGTCGACGTGGTGGGCGGGGAAGGCGTGCCGTCCGGCCGCTTCGGCCATGGCGGGGCCCCGGCGGGCGGCGAGGGCGACGGAGTCGGGGTAGTAGCGGTGGACGTAGTCGCGTACGAGACCGGCCTGTTCGGGCTGCCAGAAGCCCTGCGCGGTGGCGATGAAGAGATAGTTGGAGAGGCTGTCGGAGCGGAACATCCGCTCCCAGGCGGCCTCCTTGCTCTCCGGGTCGGGCAGGGCTGCGCGGCAGCGGGCGGCGCCTTCCTGGCCGGCGGCGCTGGGGTCGCGGTCGAGTTCGGCGGCGATGGCAGCCTCGTCGGTGGCGCCGAGGACGGAGAGGCGGCACAGGACGCGCCAGCGCAGTTCCGGGTCGAGTTCGGGACCGCCGGGCACGCTGCCGTCGTTGATCCACTCCTGGAGGTTCTCGGGCCGGGCGGCCGCGTCGATGAAGTGGCGTACGGCGGTGAGGCGGAGTCCGGGGTCGCGGCCGTCCTCGGTGTGCCGCATCAGGTCGCGGCAGACGGCGGTGACGGAGGACAGCGCGGCGGGGCGGCGGCCGGGCGGGAGGTAGCAGTCGGCGAGCTGCCCGGAGGCGAAGGCGAGGACGCCCTGGACGACGGCCAGGTCGCTTTCGCGGGGCAGGTGGGCGCGGGCCGCGTCGAGGTAGGCGGCGGGGGCGAGTTCGCCGTCGCGGACCATGTCGCGTGCGGCGTTCCACACGACGGCGCGGGTGAGCGGGTCGGGGATGCCGGAGAGGGAGCGCAGCGCGGTGTCCCAGGAGGCGGCGTCGAGGCGGACCTTGGCGTAGCTGAGGTCGCCGTCGTTGAGGACGACGAGGGCGGGGCGGCGGCCGGCGGCGGTACGGGTCTCGCGTTGCGGGACGTCGAGTTCGAACCGTTCGCGCAGTACGAGACGGCCGGTCTCCACCGGGTCCTGGTCGTAGGCGGCTACGGCGACGCGGTGGGGCCTGCTGCCTTCGCGGGCCACGGTCAGCGACCAGCCGCCGCCGGCCTCGGCGGTCTGCGGGGTGAGGGTGTCCACTCCGGTGGTGCCCAGCCATCGCTCTGCCCAGGCGTGCACATCGCGGTCGGTGGTCTGGGAGAGGGAGTCGATGAAGTCGGCGAGGGTGGCGTTGGCGAACTTGTGGCGGGTGAAGTGGAGGTTGATCCCGGCGAGGAAGTCCTTCTCCCCGAGCCAGGCGACCAGCTGGCGCAGTGCGGAGGCGCCCTTGGCGTAGGAGATGCCGTCGAAGTTGAGCAGCGCGGAGGCGGTGTCGGGGACGGCTTCCGGGGCGGGGGCCACGGGATGGGTGGAGGGCCGCTGGTCTGCGTCGTAGCCCCAGGCCTTGCGGGTGATGCCGAAGTCGACCCAGGTGTCGGTGAAGCGGGTGGCCTCGGTGAGCGTCTGGTAGCCCATGTACTCCGCGAAGGACTCGTTCAGCCAGATGTCGTCCCACCAGGCGAGGGTGACGAGGTCGCCGAACCACATATGGGCCATCTCGTGGGCGATGACCATGGCGCGGGTCTGGCGCTGGGTGTCGGTGACCGCGGAGCGGTAGACGAACTCGTCGCGGAAGGTGACCAGTCCGGGGTTCTCCATGGCTCCGGAGTTGAACTCCGGTACGAAGGCCTGGTCGTAGGAGTCGAAGGGGTAGGGCTCCTCGAACTTCTCGTGGTAGCGGTCGTAGCACTGCCGGGTGATCTCGAAGAGTTCCTCGGCGTCCGCGTCGAGATGGGGGGCGAGGGAGCGGCGGCAGTGCAGGCCGAAGGGCAGTCCGGCGTGTTCGGTGCGTACGGAGTGCCAGGGGCCTGCGGCGACGGCGACGAAGTAGGTGGCGAGCGGCGGGGTGGGGGCGCAGCGCCAGCGGCCGCCTCCGGTGTGCGTGGCGATGCCGTTGCCGAGGACGGTCCAGTCTTCGGGGGCGGTGACGGCCACTTCGAAGACGGCTTTGAGGTCGGGCTGGTCGAAGGCGGCGAAGACGCGCTGGACGTCGTCGAGGAAGAGCTGGGTGTAGACGTACACCTCGCCGTCGCTGGGGTCGGTGAACCGGTGCATGCCTTCGCCGGTGCGTGAGTAGCGCATGTCCGCGTCGATGCGCAGTTCGTGCCCGCCCGGGGTGAGGCCGGTGAGGGGGAGCCGGTTCTCCTGGAGCGTCTCGGGGTCGAGGGGCCGGCCGTCGAGGGTGGCGGAGCGCAGGACCGCGGGCTTCACTTCGACGAAGGTGTCTCCGGCAGCGCGCGCGGTGAAGTGGATGACCGTGCGGGAGTCGAAGGTGTCCTCGCCTGTGGTGAGGTCGAGCTCGACGGTGTACCGGTGGACGTCGAGGAGCTGGGCTCGGGTCTGCGCTTCGTCGCGCGTCAGTACGGACATGGGTGACATGCTGCCCGATCGGCCGGGCCCGGCACACGGGGTTCCCGTTGCGCTGAGAGCGCACGCGGAAGCGGGTTGCCGGAGGCGGGGGCGCACATGGCGGGGCCCGTGCCCCGGGACGGGGGCGCGGGCGGGGGCGTCCTGGTTGCCGGCAGCCGGGGCGGGCTGCAGCCGGGGGCGGCGGCGGAGCCTGAAGGTGTCGGGTGCGGGAGGTGCGCAGGGCGCTCACGCCGTGGCAGCACGAGCGCTGTGTGCGCGACCTGGATGACCGCTTGTACGGGTGGTCTACGACCGTCAGCGCACTGACACGTTGAGGTTGGAGATCTGCTCGGGGAGATCCATGAGGCTGTCGACCCTCATCGTCGGCAGCTTCTGCGCTTCGTCGCTGCGCCATTGGATCGTGGCCCAGGGGCCGTGGTGGATGAGCGCCGCGTGCATGCCTGCGGAGAGGGCGGGCTTGATGTCGTTGTCGACGCGGTCGCCGACATAGAGGATCTCGTCGATGCGAAACGGGACGGCGGCGGCGACCTTGACGAAGAACTCGGGGTCGGGCTTGCTGGCACCCCAGTCATCTGACGTGCCGATGAGGTCGACATCCTTCGTGAACAGATCGCGCAGAATTCGGCCGGCCCGGACAGTCTGGTTGCCAGCGATGCCGAGCCACAGCCCATCTGCTCGGAGGCGGGCGAGGGTGGGCCGCACGTCGGAGTAGAGATCTTCTTCACCGAAGTGTTCCGGTTGGCCTGCTTCGGCTCGCTTGTCGCGCTCGGCGTAGAGGTCGAACCCAGGGCGGAACTCCTGGAAGATGTCGCGGTAGTCGCGGCCCTGGGCGATCACGGCCCCGAACATGGCGGCGAAGGTGTGCCGGGGGACCCCCAGCCAGTCGGCCCAGGTGCCGTACTCGCGAGTCTCGTCTACCAGGCACTCGCCGACGTCGAAGACCACGGCTCGAATCATGGGTGCATCGTATTGCCATGCTGAAGTTTCCCCAAGGCCGGGTAGTTAGCGTTTCCGCAGGTCACGCTAACTACCCGGCCTTGGGGAAGCTTCATCTACCAGGGGTCCCGTCCTCTCGTTCAGGAACTTGGCAAGACGCCGAACGGCATAACGCAACGGTGTTGCACGCCAAGGGACACGACCGACACGCCTCGCCCGCCGTACTCCTTGCGAAGCATCACAACGCCTACATAGCTTGACCGCACACAGCCAGAAGAACATCATCAAGTGGCCGCGAGAGGACCGTTAGTGACAGTCAGATCTCGCACAGCACGCCTCTACGCAGCAACCACACCACCGGCGAAACGTGGAATACCGAACCCGGTCAGCGCCTTCCTCGCCTTATCAGCAGCCCTCTGCTGCAACAGGAGCGCTTCTGATCGGCACCGCCTCGGTAAACGCGTCCGCGAAGTTCGACCAGACCCCCACGACCGACCGGCGGTCAGCACCGCCCACTCCCGAGTGGGTCAACCCCGACGGCACGGTGGACGAGAGCAAGATGCCCGAGGAAATGCCGCTCATCGGCCCTGACGGCAAGATCGTCAAGAACGCGGACGGCAAGCCGCTCATGGTTAAGACACGCGACTTCATCAAGCCGTCCGGACCTTCTTTGGCCCCCGCGCCGGGCCTCAGGTCCGGGGAACGCCGCTCCACCGAAATAGACGAGGATGGCCGGATGGTTGAGAAGGTCGAGATCAAGCCGTCCGTACCACCCGCGAACTGACGGACTACACGGCCGAGAAGGCGAAGACAGGCACTTGAGTGGGGGCTAGGTCTTGTTGCGTCTGCTGGAAACTGCGTGCGCGATCTCAGCGGTCCTCCTCGCCGCGCTCCTCGTCCTGGCCACCGACCACGCAACCCTGCTGGCCGCCTACCACAACGGCGCCCTCACCCGCGCACTCACACTCTTGACCGCGGTGTGCGCGGCCTGGTTGCTCCTGCGCCGCAAACGCACCGGCCGACCCGTGCCCGCCTGCCTCGCCGTCCCGCTCCTGGTCCTCGGAGCATGCACACTCACCCTCGCCGCCAGGACGCTGTAACGGTCGGCCTTGTAGTTGAGGCCCCACAGTTCCGTGGACGGGTCGTTGATGACGTTGACCATGTGTGCGAGGGAGGTGTACGCGACGAGCAGCGGGTGGATTCGGTAGCGGCCGGGTGTGGTGCGCGGGTGGAGGATGCCGAAGTCTCGGAGTCAGTCACAAGATCTCCGGCTGTAGTACTGGTCTCCCGGATGCCGAGCAGCTGCTCGACGATCCCCAGTGGGTCGAATGGCAAGGTGGGCGGGGCGCATGAGTACGAGGCAGCGTGACGACCCTCCCGTGGGGAGGGCCGGGAGGGACGCGCGGGGCCCCGCCGCAGACACGGCAGGGCCCAATGGGGAGGGTCCGCCTGGAGGGGGCCAGACCACCACCGCGCACAGCATGCACACACGTTCGGCCAGCACGGTAGAGGTGTGGCGGAAACTCTTCGACCTCGGCGCTATGGGGCAGGCTCGGCAGCGACGGTGGCTCCGGGGCAGGCGTCGGCGAGCTGGGCGAGTCTTTCTTGCTCGAGTTCGTGTCCACGGTCAGGCCCCAGCGCAGCTTGATGGCGGTCCACTCGACGGCGTTTGTCAGTCCTACGCGTCAGGCGCGACCAGGTCCCCGGTGACGGCGTCAATGAACACGTCAGACTCGTCTACGCCTTGCACACCGACCATCCATACCGGGCGCCACTGGCCGCTGACCTTCTGGGCAAGGAGCACGGAGGCAACCGGGGCGCTGCCCGTCTGTTTGCGGACGACGTCCCCCAGGCCGGCCTTCGTGATTTTCGGGCGGGGCATTTCGGGGTCTGCCACTGGGTCGGCCGTGAAGCCGAGCAGTCGTCCGGCCGAGGTCACGGTCAGGTCGAGACGCATCGGCATCATCACGCCGTCCACGTAACGCCGGTAGGTAAGGTGGTGCATGGCGCGGTTTCCCGCGTCGGCGGCCAGGACATCGGTAGTCAGCTTCGCCCCCTGAATCTGCTTGGGGAACCACCGCTCGGCGAACCGCTTGCCGACCTGAACGGCCTGCCCGTGCGTGAGATCGCCCGGTTCGGCTTCGTTGTCGTTCACCGCAGCGGAGATCAGCGTCTCGTCCGGCCACCGTCCCGTGATCTCGCCCAGCGATGTGGTGGCAGTGATGAGGCCCTCGGCCTTGTTGTACTCGGACCCTTCGTACTCGGCGTTGGGTCCGAAAGTTTCGCGGGCCGCTTCCGTGATCCATGCGTCGGCACTGTCGGCTTGGGCTTCCACAGCCCTTTGGTGGGCTTGTTGCGCTGGCTCGTCATAGGAGCCCAGGTCGGCTGAACGGATCCACATGGTGAGCACGACGGCTGAGACGCCGAGGACGGCGGCCGATGTGGCGAGGTCCTTCCACACCGGCCGCCTCCAGGTGCGGACCAGAGCCCAGCCAGCCGCGGTGCCGATCAGCGCGCCTGCCGTGTTCATCACCGAATCGGTGACCGAGCAGGACCGTCCTGCGACCACCGTGGCCTGGGCCATCTCGATCATCCCGCACGCGGCGACCGAGCATCCTGCGACAGTCAGCGGCCGCTTGAACAGCATCGTCAACAGCAGCGGCGCGGGGATGAACAGCGCAACGTTCAGCCACGCAGACGACGAGCCAGCGGCCTGCGCCATGGACCATCCCGCGTCGCATACCGACTCGCCGGCCGTCCCCGCCATACCGGGCATCAAAGTGACGGTGACGATCCCGCACACTGCCCCAGCCGCGAGGACAGGAAGGAGTACGGGCCGTTCGCGGCGACGGGAAACGAGTGCCACCACAGCAGCGGACATCGCCCACAGCACAGCGAAGGCGGCCAGCAGCCCGGGGACAGCGCCGATGGATGCTTCAATCACGTGCGGGACCGTTTCAGCAGAATTTGACCGACGGAGTCCAGTAGGGGCCGCCGTTGCTGGCGTTCATCAGCCCGGAGACACGGCAGTCCGGCGCGTACCTGGCTTTACTCAGTCCGCCGAATGAGTGTCCGACCGTCTGCCCCTTAGAAACGGACTTCTTGGGACCCGCCTTAATAATTTCGGAGGTTTGCAGCTTCAATATGATGTCGACGCGGCTGCCTCCTGTCTTGGTGTAGGTGGTTGCCGAGTAGAACAGGCCGGAGTTGCCGCTTACGTGCCCTCCGTCGTTCGCTTCGAACTTCAGCACACCGTTGGCCAGCTTGGTCTGAGTCGTCTTGGCGCGCGCCACAGTCCCCGTCGTCACAGCCAGGCCGCGGTCATGATTGCTGCCGCGACGGGCCGTATGAGTCTCACGATTTTCCTCCCGTATCGTCTGATGCAGACGAGTTACAAGGGAATCATTTTTCGAGGTGTGCGCCTAGAAGTGATCACGCCAAGATCAGTAGGCCATCCGGCCGACTTCGTTTGCTGGCTCTGTATTCACGTCGGGAGCGCATGAGGTCGCGACGGGCGGCCGAGTCCAGCCAGGACATCAGGTTACTCTGTCGCTGGGCGCGTCGGCGATGTCGACCCTTGCTGGAGCTGTCGACGGTCAAGTAATTCCCCACGGGCCGCATCTTCGGCTTCACGTAATTCCCCACCCCTGTCCGGACGGCGGTTCGGCGTGAGGCTCAGACGGCTGGACGAGGGGGCTCAGCGTCCGCACGTCTGGAGGCGAGCGCCTGGGCGAGAACCTTGCAGACCGGGACGCCCCCCTCGGTCGGAGCTTCGATGACGGTCGTCTGGTAGCCCGGATATTCGCTCGTGCGGCATAGCGCTCCCGACCTCACCGCACCCACCCAACCTGGCCGCAATGGAGAATTCGAGCATGACGACGAACGCTTCAGACGCAGACAAGGTGGAAGCGGCATGGCAGGAGCTGCTCGACTCCGACCGGGTGAGCGCTGAGTTGGTTGCGGCGGCATACGCCGAGCCACGGCTACGGCAGCTCTTCCCCTGGGTTGGGATGTGGGAGCTGCACTTCAGTCGCTGCACTGAGCAGCGTTGGACATGGGACGTGCCCTACATCGGTCCGACAGCAGCCGGCCCGGGCCACGCCGGGCCGTACTACGTTGAGGGACCTTCGCGGACTCAGAAGATCGGTAGAGCTGATACAGCACAGGAGGCTATCGCGATGGTCGTGGAGCGACTGCCGTCCAACTGCGGCCCCGCGTTCAACGGCACGCCCGAAGAGCTGGCCGTGTATGAGAGTGGAAGAAATCTGTGATTGACCGGAGTTGTCAACCGCAGGGGCGGTTCTGACGACCCCGGCCAACCAGCGCTCGGCCACCGAGCGGGCTGATCCCGTTGCTGCGGGGCGGGCGGTGAATCGATGCATGATGACGGGGTTCTATGATCAGTTGTGGAGCATCGAAGATCACTCCCCCGATGCTCCGTCGCTGGTCAGGGGCTTTTCGGCGATCTGCTCGTGGTGTCTGATCACTTCAGCGATGATGAAGTTCAGCAGCTTCTCGGCGAAGGCAGGATCCAGCTTGGCGCTCTCGGCGAGCTGGCGCAGGCGTTCGATCTGGCGGGCTTCGCGGGCGGGGTCGGCGGGCGGCAGGTTGTGCCGGGCTTTGAGGTGCCCTACCTGCTGGGTGCATTTGAAGCGTTCGGCGAGCATGTGCACGACTGCCGCGTCGATGTTGTCGATGCTCTCGCGGAGCCGTTCGAGCTGGGCCTGTACGGACTCGTCGATGTCCCTCGTGGTCATGGTCCCGGAGCTTACGTCGCCGTGGTCGGAGGGGTCGGCGGGTGTTCAGTGTCTGGGATGCGGCGCCCTCGCTCCGGCTGAGGAGCCCTGGGACGTCAGACGGCGGCCGGCCGGGGCTGGCGCCGGCCGGCCGCCTGTGCTGTCCGGTTCTACCGCGGTACCGGTGTGCCCGCGGTACCGGTGTGCCTGGTGGGTGTGCGGCTACAGATTCGCCGCCGCGCTCCTGATCGCCGAGGCGAAGGTGGAGACCTCGGCGTACACGCCGGGATAGCCGGGACGGGCGCAGCCGTAACCCCAGCTCACGATGCCGACCTGGATCCAGGAGCCGGAGTCGTCCTTGCGGAACATCGGGCCGCCGGAGTCGCCCTGGCAGGTGTCGACGCCGCCCTGGTTGTATCCGGCGCAGATCTCCTCGGCCGGGATGAGTGCGCTGCCGTACGCCTGTCGGCAGTCGGCGTCGGAGACGTACGGGACCTGGGCCTTGAGCAGATAGCGCTGCTGCGGTCCGCCTTCGCGGGCGGCGCCCCAGCCCGCGACGGTGAAGGCGCCGTTGTTGTACGCCGTGGTGTCGGCGATCTTGAGGGTGGGCAGGTCGATGGGCCTGGAGAGCTTGATCAGCGCCCAGTCCTTGCCGTCGCCGTTGTAGCCGGGGGCTTGGACGACCTTGGTGGAGCGGACTTTGATCGCGCTGGGGCTGCGCAGATCGACGACGCCCGCGGTGGCGGTGATGCTGGTGTCGTTGCCCGATCCGTCCACGCAGTGTGCGGCGGTCAGCACGATGTCCGGGGCGTAGAGCGATCCGCCGCAGCCCATGGAGAGCCGGACCATGAAGGGGAACTCGCCCTGGGCGGCGCGGGTTCCGCCGACGACGGGCGGCACGGCGGTGGGGGTCTGCCGAGCGGGCGGCGCGGCGGAGGGGGCAGCGGAGGCGGAGGCGGGCTGGAGGCTGATCACGGCGAGGGCGACCGCCCCTGCCGCGGCGCATCTTTTGGCTGCACGCAGAAGCTGCTTCAACGGACTGCCTTTCGTGGGGGGTTGAGATACGCCCGCCGGTCCTCCGGGAAGTCCTCGGGAAGTCCTCGGAGCGCCGTCCGGCACCCCACAGACCATGCATGACATGGGCCCGACAAGCGTGCTCGGATTATCGAGAGTGGATCACGGCCCTCACAAGACAGCCTTTTCGGCCACCGGGGCAGCCCGATGGCGGGCCCCGTAGAGTTGAGTCCGGCCGACCGTCGCGCATGGGGGTACGGACGTGGTGAACGGCAGCGAGGTCGTACACGGCTTTCCGCACCTCGACACGGTGCGGGAGGCGATCACCGCCCTGTACCGGCGGCTCTCGCCGGACGGGATCCTCTCCTACGGCGCCAGCGTGCCGCCCGCCGACGTGGCCTTCTCCGACCAGGACGATCTGCATCTGGGCACACAGCGCGTCGCCCGCGCCCTGGTGCAGCAGCTGCGGCTGCCGGACGCCAGGATGATCGTGAGTTTCCGGGAGATGGAGCATGCCGCTTCCGTCGAACTGACCGCGGGCCCGGAGTACTTCATCGAACTGAACGACCGGTTCCGCAGACACCGCCGGGACATCGGGGCGGCCCTGGCCCACGAGATCATGCATGTGCTGCTGCACCGGCTGGATCTGTCGTTCGCCGGGACCCGGGACAACGAGATCCTCACGGACACGGCGACCACCTATCTGGGGGCGGGCTGGCTGCTGCTCGACGCGTTCCGGGAGGACCGGCTCTCCAGCCAGAAGCTGGGCTATCTCACCCCGGAGGAGTTCGGCTATGTGCTGGCCAAGCGGTCGGAGATGTTCGGCGAGGACCCCTCGCCGTGGTTCACCAGTCCGCAGGCGTACACGGCGTTCGCCAGAGGCAGGGCGCAGGCGCAGCAAGACCGCCGGCAGCCGCCGCTGACGGCGGCCGGGTGGGCGGGCCGCCGCCGGTACGCCAAGGAGCGACGGCGCGCCCAGGAGCATCCGCAGGCCGCAGCGGGAAACGGCTCCCCGTACGCGTTCGAGGGCGGCGGGCCCGACGGCGTGCTGAAGGTCTCCTTCGCCTGCCCCACCTGCCGGCAGCGCATCCGGCTGCCGGTCCGCGGGCGGGTGCGGGCCCGCTGCGGCCTGTGCCGCACGGTCCTCGAGTGCGACACCTGAGCGCCGACGGCGCATGAGCGTCGACGGCGGCGGGCGCGCCGACCCCGGCCGGGATCACCCCTTCCGGTGTACGGATCGGGATCACCCCTTGAGGTGTACGGGTCGGGGTGGCCCCGACCCGTACACCGGAAGGGGCGGCTCGGCCCCGGCCAGCAGCCCCCGGGCCGCCTCCCCCGCCTCCGCCGGGGTCCAGCGCGCCGCCCTGTCCGCGGTGGGGCCGCGCCGCCAGCCCTCCATGACGGTGATGCGGCCCGCCTCCGCCTCGAAGACCCGCCCGGTGACGCCCGCGCTGGGCGGGCCGGAGCAGAGCCAGACGACGAGCGGCGAGACGTTCGACGGGGACATCGCGTCGAACGCGCCCGGCGCCCCCGGGGCCGCCATCGCCTCGGGGAAGGCTCGCTCGGTCATCCGGGTGCGGGCGGCCGGGGCGACTGCGTTGACCTGAACTCCGTAGCGCCCGAGTTCCGCCGCGGCGACCAGTGTCAGGGCGACGATCCCGGCCTTGGCGGCGGAGTAGCCGCCCTGTCCGACGCTGCCGAGCAGGCCCGCCCCGGAGGTGGTGCCGACGACCCTGGCGGCCGACTCCCGGCCCGCCTTCGCCTCGCCGCGCCAGTACGCCGCCGCGTGCTTCAGCGGCAGGAAGTGACCCTTGAGGTGGACGCGTACGACGGCGTCCCAGTCCTCCTCGTCGAGGTTGACGAGCATCCGGTCACGCAGGAAGCCGGCGTTGTTGACGAGGGCGTCCAGCCGGCCGAAGCCGTCGACGGCGGCGGCGATCAGCGACCGCGCGCCCTCGGGTGCGGCCACGTCCCCGCCGTGCGCCAGCGCCTCTCCGCCCGCCGCGCGGATCTCGTCGACGACCTGCCGTGCGTGACCGCCCGGGCCCGGGGGCTCGCCGGGGAGCCCGTCGGGGCCGACGCCGAGGTCGTTCACGACGACGCGCGCGCCCTCGGCGGCCAGCGCCAGGGCATGGGCGCGGCCGAGTCCTCTGCCTCCTCCGGTGACGATGACGACGCGCCCGTCGCAGATGCCGCTCATCCGGTGCTCCCCTCCTGACGGTTGACGGTCTCGTTCCGGCGGACGGCCGGCAGGTCGGCGGTCTCCTGCCGCCGGCCGGCGGTCGCCGCGTCGAGGAAGGCGGGCCGCTCGCCGCCCCCGTGCACCAGCAGCGACGCCCCGCTGATGTAGGCGGCGCGGTCCGAGGCGAGGAAGAGCGCCGCGTCGCCGATCTCGTCCGGCTCCGCGAGCCGGCCCAGCGGCACCGTGCGTTCCACCGCCGCCACCCCGTCCGCGTCCCCGTAGTGCAGCGCGGACAGCTCCGTGCGGACCATGCCGAGGACGATGGTGTTCACCCGCACCTCCGGGGCCCACTCCACCGCCATGGACCGGGCCAGGCTCTCCAGGCCCGCCTTGGCCGCCCCGTAGGCCGCCGTGCCCGGCGACGGGCGGGTCCCGCTCACGCTGCCGGTCATCACCACCGAGCCGCGCGCCGCGCGCAGTTGCTCGTACGCGGCGAGCGAGGCCGTGAGCGGAGCGAGGAGGTTGAGCTCCACCACCCGGGCGTGGCGCTCGGGCCCGCCCTCGCCCAGCGGGCGGCGGGGGGTTCCGCCGGCGTTGTTGACGAGCGTGTCCAGCCGTCCGCACCGGTCGGCCACCTGGTCGAAGAAGCGGCGTACCGCGGCCGTGTCGCGCAGATCGACGGGCAGGAAGCGCGCCTGCCTGCCGCCGTGCGCGACCGGCCGCTCAGGCGGTCGGCGGGCGCAGACCAGGACCTCGGCCCCGGCCCGCAGAAAGGCCCGGGCGATGCCCGCGCCCACCCCCCGGGTGCCGCCGGTGACGACCGCGACCCTCCCCTCCCACTCCATGGGCTGCTACCTTCCCTCACCTAACAAACGTTTGGTGGAAAGGTAGCTGATCCATCCATGGGTGTCTCCACCGCACGTCCCGGAAACGGCGTCCGTCTCGTCACGGTCGACTTCCCACCCGTCAACGCCCTGCCCGTGCGAGGCTGGTACGACCTCGCGGACGCGGTGCGCGCCGCGGGCCGTGACCCGGCCGTGCGCTGCGTCGTGCTGGCCGCCGAGGGCCGCGGCTTCAACGCGGGCGTCGACCTGAAGGAACTGCAGCGGGACGACGCGGCGCGCACGGCGCTCATCGGCGTCAACCGCGCCTGCGCCGAGGCGTTCGCCGCCGTGTACGGGTGCGAGGTCCCCGTCGTCGCGGCGGTGCAGGGCCACTGCCTGGGCGGCGGCGTCGGCCTGGCGGGCAACGCGGACGCGCTCGTCGCCTCCGACGACGCCCGCTTCGGCCTCCCGGAGCTGGACCGGGGGGCCCTGGGCGCGGCCACCCACCTCGCCCGCCTGGTCCCGCAGCATCTGATGCGCACGCTGTACTTCACCTCACGGACCGTCACCGCCCGGGAACTGCACGCCCACGGCGCGGTGTGGCGCGTCACCCCGCGCGACCGGCTGCGCGAGGCAGCGCTGGAGCTGGCCCGGGAGGTCGCGGCGAAGGACGGCGAACTGCTGCGGCTGGCCAAGGCGGCGATCAACGGGATCGATCCGGTCGACGTACATCGCAGCTACCGCTTCGAGCAGGGCTTCACCTTCGAGGCGGGGCTCAGCGGACTCGCCGACCGCGTCCGCGGCGCCTTCGGCGCCGCCCCGGCCGAGGAGGCCGGGCGGTGACCGACAAGACCATGACGCCCGAGGACGTCGTCGGCAGGCTGCGCAGCGGGATGACGCTCGGCATCGGCGGCTGGGGCTCGCGCCGCAAGCCGATGGCGCTGGTCAGGGCGGTGCTCAGGGCCGGCCTCACGGATCTCACCGTGGTGTCGTACGGGGGCCCCGACGTGGGGCTGCTCGCTGCGGCGGGCCGTGTCCGCCGGCTTGTCGCCCCCTTCGCCACCCTTGATTCGATCCCGCTCGAACCGCACTTCCGCGCCGCCCGCCAGTGCGCCGCCTTCGAACTGACGGAGCTCGACGAGGCGATGTTCATGTGGGGGCTCACCGCGGCCGCCCACCGCCTGCCGTTCCTGCCTGTGCGCACCGCGCTGGGCTCCGACGTCATGCGGGTCAACCCCGGTCTGCGCACGGTGGTCTCGCCGTACGGCGACGGCGAGGAGTTCGTCGCCGCGCCCGCGCTGCGCCTGGACGCCGCGCTGGTGCACATGAACCGCGCGGACCCGTCGGGCAACGGCCAGTACCTGGGCCCGGACCCGTACTTCGACGATCTGTTCTGCGAGGCCGCCGACGCCGCGTACGTCTCCTGCGAACGACTCGTCGGGACGGCAGACCTCGCCAAGGAGGCCGCGCCGCAGACCCTGCTGCTCAAGCGTCATGCCGTCACCGGTGTCGTCGAGGCTCCGAACGGCGCGCACTTCACCTCGTGCGCCCCCGACTACGACCGCGACGAGAACTTCCAGAAGCTGTACGCCGCCACCGGCTGGCCCGAGTTCGCGGACCGCTTCCTCGCGGGCTCCGACGAGGGGGCCTATCAGTCGGCGGTGCGGACCTGGCACGAGGAGCAGACGGGCGAGCGGGAGGCAGAGCGATGACGGACACGGTCAGCCGGGCGGAGTACTGCGTGGTCGCCTGCGCCGAGGCATGGCGCGGCGACGGGGAGGTCCTGGCCAGTCCGATGGGCCTGATCCCGTCCCTCGGCGCGCGCCTCGCCAAGCACACCTTCTCCCCCGATCTGCTGCTCACCGACGGGGAGGCGATGCTGGTCGGCCTCGACGGGACGGTGGAGGGCTGGCTGCCGTACCGGCAGCATCTGGCACTGGTCACCGGGGGCAGGCGGCACGTCATGATGGGCGCGAGCCAGCTCGACCGGCACGGCAACCAGAACATCTCCTGCATCGGCGACTGGCGCCGGCCCGACCGCCAGCTGCTGGGCGTGCGCGGCGCGCCGGCGAACACCCTCAACCACCCGGTCAGCTACTGGGTGCCCCGGCATACGCGGAGGGTGTTCGTCGAGCGGGTCGACATGGTGTGCGGAGTCGGCTACGCGCGGGCGGCGGGAGCGGGCCCGTCGGCGAGCCGGTTCCACCGCATCCCGCGGGTCGTCTCCGACCTGGGCGTGTTCGATTTCGAGACCCCCGACCGGACGATGCGGCTGGCATCCCTGCATCCGGGGGTCACGCTCGACCGGGTCCGGGAGGCGACCGGCTTTGACCTGACCGTGCCCAGGGCCGGGGCCTGGGCCGGAGCCGGGGAGGTTCCGTACACCCGTGAGCCGACGGCGGCCGAACTGCGGCTGATCCGCGAGGTCATCGACCCGGCGGGACGCCGCGAGCACGAGGTCGGGGCGGCGGGCCGATGAAGACTCCGCTCACCGAGCTTGTCGGAGTGCGGCATCCGGTCGTGCAGACCGGGATGGGGTGGGTGGCCGGGCCACGGCTGGTCTCCGCCGCCGCGAACGCCGGGGCGCTGGGCATCCTCGCGTCCGCGACCATGACGCCCGGCGGGCTGCGCGCCGCGGTACGGGAGGTGGCCGCCCGCACGGACGCCCCCTTCGGGGTCAATCTGCGGGCCGACGCCCCCGACGCCCGCGAGCGGGTCCGGATCATCGTCGAGGAGGGCGTGAGAGTGGCGTCGTTCGCGCTCGCGCCCTCGCGCGAGCTCATCGCCGAGTTGAGGGACGCGGGCGTGGTCGTGATCCCTTCGGTGGGTGCGCGGCGGCATGCGGAGAAGGTCGCGGCGTGGGGCGCGGACGCGGTGATCGTGCAGGGCGGAGAGGGCGGCGGGCACACCGGCGAGGTGGCGACCGGGGTGCTGCTGCCGCAGGTCGTCGACGCGGTGTCGGTGCCGGTGGTCGCGGCCGGCGGCTTCCGGGACGGGCGCGGGCTGGTGGCGGCGCTGGCGTACGGCGCGGCGGGCGTCGCCATGGGGACCCGCTTTCTGCTCACGTCGGACTCGACGGTGCCGGACGCCGTCAAGGCGCGCTATCTGGCGGCGTCCGTGCGGGACGTCACGGTGACCACGGCGGTCGACGGGCTGCCGCACCGGGTGCTCCGCACGGATCTGGTCGACGCGCTGGAGCGCGCCGGGCGTCTCAGGGCGCTGCTGCACGCGCTGCGCAGCGCCGCCCGCTTCCGCCGGATCTCGGGGCTGTCCTGGGCCGCGCTGGTCCGCGACGGCCGTGCGCTGAAGCACGGCCGGGAGCTGTCCCTCAGCCAGGTGCTGCTCGCCGCGAACACCCCCATGCTGCTGAAGGCCGCCATGGTCGACGGCCGTACGGACCTGGGGGTGATGTCGTCCGGTCAGGTCGCGGGTGTGATCGAGGACCTGCCGAGCTGCGCGGAGCTGGTGGAGCGGGTGATGCGGGAGGCGGAGGAGGTGCTCGACGGGCTGGGGTCCCTCGGCCGGGCCGGCCGGGGCAGCCGCTGAGCCCGGCGGCGCTCGGTGAGGCCTACAGGCGTTCGATGACCGTGACGTTCGCCTGGCCGCCGCCCTCGCACATCGTCTGGAGGCCGAACCGGCCGCCCGTCCGCTCCAGTTCGTGCAGCAGCGTCGTCATCAGCCGTGCGCCGGTCGCGCCCAGCGGATGGCCCAGGGCGATCGCGCCGCCGTTGGCGTTCACCCGTTCCGGGTCCGCGCCCGTCTCCTGCAGCCAGGCGAGCACGACCGGGGCGAACGCCTCGTTGATCTCGACCAGGTCCATGTCGTCGATGGACATGCCGGTCTTCTTCAGCGCGTGGGCGGTGGCCGGGATGGGTGCGGTCAGCATGCGGATCGGGTCCTCGCCGCGCACCGACAGATGGTGCACGCGGGCGCGGGGCGTCAGGCCGTGGTCGCGGACCGCCCGTTCGCTTGCCAGCAGCAGCGCCGCCGCGCCGTCCGAGACCTGGGAGGAGCAGGCCGCGGTGATCGTTCCGCCGTCGAGGACCGGCTTCAGGGCCGCCATCCGCTCCAGGGTGGTGTCACGGCGCGGGCCCTCGTCCGCCGTCATGTCCCCGTACGGCACGATCTCCTTCTCAAAGCGGCCCTCGTCGGCCGCCCGGACCGCGCGACGGTGGGAGGTGAGGGCGAACTCCTCCATGGCACGCCGCGAGATGCCCCATTTGCGGGCGATCAGCTCCGCACCGTGGAACTGGCTGACCGGGGCCCGGCCGTAGCGCGCCCGCCAGCCCGAGCTGCCCGCGAAGGGGCCCTCGGTGAGCCCGAGCGGCTCGGCGGCCTGCCGGGAGGCGAAGGCGATCGGCACCTGGGACATGTTCTGCACGCCGCCCGCGACGACGAGGTCCTGAGTGCCGGAGAGCACACCCTGCGCGGCGAAGTGCACGGCCTGCTGCGAGGAGCCGCACTGCCGGTCGACGGTGACGCCCGGCACCTCCTCGGGCAGCCCGGCCGCCAGCCAGCAGGTGCGGGCGATGTCGCCGGCCTGCGGGCCGACCGTGTCCAGGCAGCCGAAGACCACGTCCTCCACGGCGGCGGGGTCGATGGAGGAGCGTTCGACCAGCGCGGTCAGCACATGGGCGCCGAGGTCGGCGGGGTGGACCGCGGCGAGGCCGCCCCTGCGCCGCCCCACCGGGGTGCGTACCGCTTCGACGATGTATGCCTCGGCCATGGCTGACGCTCCTTCGCTGCCAGGTGCTGGGGGCTGGGTGCTGGGTGCTGGGTGCTGGGTGTCAGGTGTCCCGTACGGCGATGCCGTCCAGCACCATCGACAGGTACTGGCGGGCGATCTCCTCGGGGCTGTGCTGTCCCCCCGGCCGGTACCAGGAGGCGGCGACCCACACGGTGTCGCGCAGGAACCGGTAGGCGAGCCGGACGTCCAGATCGGCGCGGAACGCCTTCTCGGCCACCCCGCGCTGAAGCGTGCCGAGCCATGCCTGCTCGAACTTCCGCTGGGACTCGGTGAGATAGGCGAAGCGCGGCTGGGCGGCCAGGTGGCGGGACTCCTTCTGGTAGATGGCGACGGCCGCGCGGTGCCGGTCGATCTCCCGGAAGGACTCGGTGACCAGGGCCTCGATGGTCTCCCGCGGGCCGAGTCCGGTGCCGAGGACGGCGTCGTACCCCTGCCACAGCTCGTCGAGGAAGGTGGAGAGGATCTCGTCGACCATCGACTCCTTGGAGTCGAAGTGGTAGTAGAGGCTGCCCGCGAGCATCCCGGCCGTGTCCGCGATCCGCCGGACGGTGGTGGCGTTGTAGCCGTGCGCGGCGAACACCTCGGCCGCCGTGTCGAGTAGTTCCCTGCGTCGGTCGGGCACGGAGGCCGCGGCCACCTGTGTCTTCTTCATCTTGGGCACATGACCATTGTCGTCCCCGGGCGGCGGACCTAGGCACGCTGGCTGCTCACGGCGACGACCTCGCCGGTCATATACGAGGAGTAGCCGCTGGCCAGGAAGACGATCACGTTGGCGACCTCCCAGGGTTCGGCGCAGCGCCCGAAGGCCTCCCGCGCGGTCAGCTCGTCGAGCAGCTCGGGTGAGGTGACCCTGGCCAGATGCGGGTGCATGGCCAGGCTCGGCGCGACCGCGTTGACCCGCACTCCGTACTGAGCGGCCTCGATGGCGGCGCACCGGGTCAGGGCCATGACGCCCGCCTTGGCGGCGGCGTAGTGGGCCTGGCCGGACTGGGCCCGCCAGCCGAGGACGGAGGCGTTGTTGACGACGCAGCCGCCGGGGTGGCGCTCAGGGGTGTCCCGGAAGCGGCGCAGGGCGGCGCGGGTGCAGCGGAAGGTGCCGGTCAGGGTGGTGTCGAGGACCGCGGACCACTGCTCGTCGGCCATCTCGGCGAGGGGCGCGGATCCGCCGAGCCCGGCGTTGTTGACGACGATGTCCAGTCGGCCGTGCAGCCGCACCGCGGTGTCGAACAGCGCCTGGACCTGGCGCTCCCGGGTGACGTCGCAGGGCAGTGCGGCGACCGCGCCGACGCCGAACTCCTCGGCGAGCGCCGCCTCCGCCTCCTTCAGCCGACGGGCGTGCCGGTCGCCGAGGAGGACGCGCGCACCCTCCTCGAGGAGTCTGCGGGCGGTCGCGCCGCCGATCCCCGCGCCGGCCGCGGCCGTGACGAGGGCGGTGCGGCCGGTGAGCAGGCCGTGCCCCGGAACGTACTGCGCCTTGTTGTCCGTCACGGCGGCACGTTAACCTACCAAACACTTGTTAGGGAAGGTTGGCAACCGCATGGACCTGGACAGCTCCCCCGGCGACGACGCCTTCCGCGCCGAGGCCCGCGCCTGGCTCGCCGCGCATGTGCCCGCCGAGCCGCTTCCCTCCCTGGAGACGCGCGAGGGCTTCGCGGCCCACCGCGCCTGGGAGGCCGTGCTGTACGCGGACCGCTGGTCGGCACTCTCCTGGCCGCGGGAGTACGGCGGCCGGGGCGCGGACGTCTTCCGGTGGCTGGCCTTCGAGGAGGAGTACTACGCGGCGGGCGCTCCCGGCCGGGTCTCGCAGAACGGCATCCAGCTGCTCGCCCCCACGCTCTTCGACCACGGCACGGCCGAGCAGCGGGCGCGGGTGCTGCCCGCGATGGCCGCCGGCGCGGAGATCTGGGCGCAGGCCTGGTCGGAGCCGGAGGCGGGATCGGATCTGGCCGCGCTGACGTCCCGGGCGGTGCCCACGGACGGCGGCTGGCTGCTGTCGGGCCGGAAGGCCTGGTCCTCGCGGGCGGCCTTCGCGGACCGGGCCTTCGGACTGTTCCGTACGGACCCGGGGGCGGCCAGGCCCCATCAAGGGCTGACGTATCTGATGTTCGACCTGCGGGCGCCGGGGGTCGCAGTGCGGCCCGTCGGGCGGCTGGACGGCAAGCCCGCCTTCGCCGAACTCCTCTTGGACGGGGTTTTCGTGCCGGACGCGGATGTGATCGGGGAGCCCGGGCAGGGCTGGCGGATCGCCATGTCCGCCACGGGCGACGAGCGGGGGCTGACGCTGCGCTCCCCCGGCCGGTTCCTGGCCGCCGCGGACCGGCTGGTGCGGCTGTGGCGCGAGCGGGGGGAGCCGGAGGGGGCGCGCGACCGGGTGGCGGACGCGGTGATCGGCGCACGGGCCTACCAGCTGTTCGCGTGCGCCGCCGCCTCGCGCTCCGCCGCAGGCGCGGCCCTGGGGGCGGAGTCCAGTCTCAACAAGGTGTTCTGGTCGGAGTACGACCTCGCCCTGCACGAGACGGCACTCGATCTGCTCGGCGACCAGGCGGAGCGGGCGGACGGCGACTGGGCGGAGGGGTACGTCTTCGCGCTCGCGGGCCCCGTCTACGCCGGCACGAACGAGATCCAGCGCGACATCATCGCCGAGCGGCTGCTCGGGCTGGAGAAGGGCCGCCGCTGATGCGTTTTCTGCTCACCGGGGAACAGACCGCGTTCGCCCGCTCACTGGACGCGATGCTCACGGCGGCGGACACGCCGGGGGCGGTGCGGGCGTGGGCGGCCGGGGACTTCACCGCCGGGCGCACGCTGTGGTCCCGGCTGGCCGAGGCGGGCGTCCTCGCGCTGGCCGTGCCCGAGGCGTACGAGGGGCTGGGGCCGCGGCCCGTCGATCTGGCCGTCGCCTTCGTGGAACTGGGCCGTCACGCGGCGCCGGGGCCGTACGCCGAGACGGCCGGTGCGGCCGCGCTGCTGTCCGCGCTGGCGGAACTGGGCGATCCGGCGCCGGCGAAGCGCCTGCTGCCGCCGGTCGCCGCGGGCTCGCTGATGCCGACCCTCACCCTGCACGGTGCGGGCCCGTACGCCCTCGACGCGGACGCGGCGGACTGCGTCCTCGCCGTCGGGCCCGACGGCTCGGGCGGGGCGGCCACGGTGCGTCT
>NZ_JADWYQ010000071.1 GCF_022414575.1 Streptomyces sp. MUM 178J
GACCGCCGACGACATCCTCGACACACTCGCCGCATACTGCACACGAATTAACGACTCAGGACACTAGGCGCTGCCCCAGAGGGCCGGATCGGAGCACCTGCCGGCACTTGTGGCCACCCCCGTGATGCTGTCCCGTGCTGGAATTGCGAACGCACACGAACCTTTGAGGGTGGGCGGTTGTGGGGCCGTCGATCTTGTCGTGATCGATTCATTTGCTAGAGCGGAGCGCTTGGTTGGACATACGCTGAGAGGTCTTGTCACAGGTGAGGGCCGGATGTGGCCCGGTCGAGGAGCGGCAGCGTATGAGCGGGCAGGCACGGCGTCGTGAGCAAGTCCCGGAGCAGCTGAAGGCAGCGGCTCGGAAGTCGCCCAACTTCGGGCGGCTTTACGCGATGCAGCCCCTGTTGGCTATCTACGGCGCGCAGGCCGAGCAGTCCGTCTTCACTAACCCGAATGTCTCGTACGTCGCCTCTGGCCAGTTCGGCGAGTTGCTCGCCGCGGAGCTGGTGCAGCGGGCCGGGGTGCGCATCGAGGGAACCCGGCAGATCGACCGGCTGGCCGGACTCCAGCGCGCCGGCCTGCTCCCCGGCCGCACCAGAGATGCCTTCGATACGCTCCGCCGTGGGCGCAACGACGCCGCGCACAACCACCTCTTCGACACCAGCAAGGCTCTCAAGGCTGTCGAACTGTGCTTCCAACTCGGCCAGTTCTTCTCCCGCGCGATCGACAACGTACGAGAGATCGCCGCGTTCGTGCCGCCCCAGCTGCCGAGCGAGGTGCCGGGCGGATCTGCTGAGCTGGCCGAGCTTCGCGAGGCACTCAGCCACTACCAGCGCACCCTCGCCGAGTCTCAAACCCGCCTCAGCCAGGTCGGTGACCGGCTGGAGGCTGAGCGACGTGGCCGGGAGGAGGCCGAGCGGCTGACCGAGGCGGCTGAACGGGCCCGTGCCGAGTCCGAGGCGGAGGTAGCCCGACACCGGGACGAAATTGAGCGGCTCCGGCGCGCCTATCAGGACCGTTACGACCAGGCGCGCCTCAAGCCCCGGCCGGTCACCGTCAATGCCCGTGAGGCGATCGTCGAGCGCGCTCAGAAGCCCGAGCCGCTCAACGAGGTGCAGGCCCGCGTCCGCATCGACGAGATGCTCACCCAGGCGGGCTGGACGGTCCAGAACCACGGCGACCTCAACCCGCTCGCCTCGCAGGGCGTCGCGGTCCGCGAGTTCAGCCTGGCCACCGGTCGCGCAGACTATGTCCTCTACGTCGACGGCATGATCGTCGGCGTCATCGAGGCCAAGCGCGAGGGCACCGCCCTGGCCGGCGCCCTCGCGCAGAACGAGCGGTACGCGGGCGGCGTTCTCAAGGAACACTCCATGGCGGTCTGGCGTGAGCAGGAACCGTTCGCCTTCCGCTACGCCACCACCGGCGCCGAGACGTTCTTCCTCAACCGCCTCGACCCGCACGCCCGCTCCCGCCCGGTCTTCGCCTTCCACCGCCCGGAGTCCTTCGCGGCCTGTATGAAGCGCGCCACCGAGCACCCGGACACCCCCACCTTCCGGGCCGCCCTGCGCACCGCGCTGCCGGTGTTGGAGTCGCACGACCTGCGTACCGCGCAGGAAGAGGCGGTCGTCGGCCTGGAGAGTTCACTCGCCCAGGACAAGCCGCGCGCGCTGATCCAGATGGCCACCGGCGCAGGCAAGACCTACACCGCGGTCACCGAGTCGTACCGGCTGCTCAAGCACGCGCGTGCGCGCCGCATCCTCTTCCTCGTCGACCGCAACAACCTCGGCCGCCAGGCCAAGGCCGAGTTCGACCGCTACAAGACGCCGGACGAGAACCGCAAGTTCACCGACCTCTACAACGTCGACTCGCTCGGCCGGTCCGGTCTCCAGGAGACGTCCTCCGTCGTCGTCTCCACCATCCAGCGCATGTACGCGCTCCTCAAGGGTGAGCCGCTGGAGGACACCACCGAGGCAGAGGACCGCGAGGACTCCTCCACCCTCGACGAGAACTACATGACCGACCGCCCGGTCACCGTCGAGTACAACCCGGCCGTCCCCATCGAGTCCTTCGACTTGATCGTCATCGACGAGTGCCACCGCTCCATCTACGGGCTGTGGCGCGGCGTCCTGGACTACTTCGACGCCCACCTGGTCGGCCTCACCGCCACCCCGACCCGGCAGACCAAGGGCTTCTTCGACGGCAACACGGTCTCCGAGTACACCTACGAACAGGCCGTCGCCGACGGCGTCAACGTCGACTTCGACGTGGTCACCATGGACTCCTCGATACGGGAGGACGGCGGCGCGAAGATCGACAAGGGGACGACGGTCCGTATCCGCGACCGCAAGACCCGCGCCCAGCGTTACGAAGAGCTGGACGAGGACTTCACGTATACGGTCGGCCAGATCGGCCGCACGGTGATCGCCGAGGACGAGATCCGGGCCGTCCTCACCGCGTACAAGAACAACTGGCGGCGCTGGTTCCCGGGCCGGACCGAACTGCCCAAGACGCTGGTCTTCGCGGCGAGCGACGACCATGCGGACGAGGTGTTGAAGCAGGTCAAGGAGGTCTTCGGGCGCGGAGACGCCTTTGCCAAGAAGATCACCTATCGTTCCCGGGACAAGGGTGACGACCCCGAGCAGCTCGTCAACGACCTGCGGAACTCGCCGTTGCTGCGGGTCGCCGTCACGGTCGACATGATCGCTACGGGTACGGACGTCAAGGCCCTGGAATGCGTGATCTTCCTGCGGGCCGTTCGTAGCCCCGTCCTCTTCGAGCAGATGAAGGGACGCGGCGCTCGCACGATCGATGCTGACGACCTGAAGGCGGTCACCCCGGACCCGGCCGCCGACCTCGCCAAGGACCGTTTCGTCCTGGTTGATGCGGTGGGCGTCACTGCCTCGCCGCTGGTCGACACCCGCCCGATGCTGCAGCCGGACGGCGGCAGTCTCAGCCTGACCAAGCTGATGGACAAGGCGGGCAGCCGCTCGCTGACGGCCGAACAGGCCGAGACGCTCGCGCGCCGGCTGGCCCGGCTTGACCGTAAACTCACCAAGGAGGAGCGGGAGCGGATCGAGCAGGTATCGGGCGGGGTGCCACTGACCGACATGGTCCGGAAGATCACCAATGCGGTGGACGTCGACACCCAGGACCGGGCGTACCGGGAAGGCGGCGCGGACCACGCACGGCGGCTGGTACACGACTCGGTCGAAACTCTGACCACTCACCCGGAACTGCGGAAGCTGATCATCGGCATCAAGCAGCAGCACGACCTCACGTACGACGCGACGACCGAGGTCACACTGAAGGTGAACGAGGTCCCGAGGGAGGAGCGGGCGGCGAAGGAGCTGGCGGAATGGCGCCAGCTCCTGGACAGCCGTAAGCGCGACGAGGCGGCGGCGGAGGCGATCGCCCTCCAGGTGATCCTCGGCAGTGGCTCCCGGGTCCGGCCTCGGGAGGCACGGGCCCACCTGAAGGAACTGATGGCGGCCATCAAGGCTACCCGCCGGAACTGGACCCCGAAGGTCATCTGGGACCACTACGCGCTGGTCGGCGAGGCGGCCGAGTCGCTGTCGAAGACGGCCGGCCTGGGCGACCTGATGAATCTCGTCCGCTACACGCTCGGCGCGGACGACCAGCTGCGCCCGTACCGTACGGTGGTCGAGGAGCGCTTCGAAGGCTGGCTGCTGCGGCAGAACCAGGCGGGTGCGGAATTCACCGACGAACAGCTGTGGTGGCTGCGCCGAATCAAGGACGCGATCGTGGTCGACCTGGGCATGGAACGCGAGGACTTCGGCCACATGCCGTTCTCTGAAAAGGGTGGTGGCCCGGGCTTCGCGAACGCCTTCGGTGGCAGGAATCAGGCGCTGGAACTTTTGGACGAGCTGAATCGGGAATTGGCTTGAGTGAGGGTATGGGTGGGTTGCCGGAGGGGTGGGCGAGCACCACTCTGGACCAGGTCTGCGATGTCAATGGGGGAATCCAGAAGCAGGCGAAGCGGCGGCCGGTCGAGAACAAGTTCCCATTCCTGCGTGTGGCGAATGTTGGGCGCGGCACACTGGATCTTGCCGAGGTTCATGAGGTTGAACTGTTCAAAGGGGAGATCGACCGATTTCGGCTGAAGGTCGGCGACTTGCTGGTCGTAGAGGGGAACGGTAGCCCTGATCAGATCGGGCGTGCGGCGACCTGGAAAGGTTCCATCTCTGATGCTGTGCATCAGAACCACCTGATCAGAGTTCGCCCTACGGCGGCTGTCAATGCCAAGTTCCTGGAACTCCTCTGGAACTCTCCTCTGGTCAAAACGCAGCTGATGGATGTTGCCCAGTCATCGAGCGGCCTGTACACATTGAGTACGGCAAAACTCAAGCGGGTCCAGCTGGACCTGCCGCCGCTTGCCGAACAGCACCGCATCGTCGAGGCCCTCGAAGAGCAGCTCTCCCGGCTCGACGCGGCTGAGCGAGTACTCCGGGTGAATCATGCACGAATTCGTGCTCTGGCCGCCCGTGTGACGAACTTTGCTACCGCTAGGGCTGTTCCGGCGGATCAGCCCACCGCACCCCTTCCGCGCGAGGCAGACGCAATCGACCGGAACCTGCCGAGGATTCCATCCAGCTGGTCCTGGGGGCGGCTCGGCGATATCGCCGAGGTCGTGGGTGGTGTCACCAAGGACAAGAAGAAGCAGCTTGATCCCGACCTCATCGAAGTCCCCTATCTTCGGGTCGCGAACGTGCAACGCGGATGGCTCGACCTCAGCCGTGTAGAGACAATTCGAGTCCCGGAGAAGAAGGCTGAGGACTTGCGTCTCGAAACCGGAGACGTGCTGATGAACGAAGGTGGCGACCGCGACAAACTGGGCCGCGGCTGGGTTTGGCGGGGCGAAGTCAAGGATGCCATCCATCAGAATCATGTATTCCGGGCGAGGATTCACGAGGAGGTTATTCTGCCGGAACTCCTTGCCTACCACGCGAACAGTTCGGCGCGATGGTTTGAAGCGAATGGGAAGCAGACGACCAACCTTGCTTCGATCAGCCTGAAGAAAATCAGAAATCTGCCAGTTCCCATTCCTCCTGCGGGTGAGCAGCCGGAGATTCTGCAGCAGAGTGGCGAGCGGCTAGACGGCCTTGCGCGTGTTGGAGCCGCCGTCGAGGTTGGGCTCAAGCGAGCTGCGACGTTGCGCTCGGCGCTGCTGAGGAAGGCGCTGACCGGCAACTTGATCCCGCAGGACCCCGCCGACGAGCCCGCCGCTAGCCTCCTCGCCCGCATCGCCGCCGAGCGCGAGGCCGCCATGCTCGCCCGCAAAGCGGCCAAGAGGGCTGCTCGCCCGCGTAAGGCGACCGCTGCCGCTGCCGCCGCGGCGGCGAAGGCTGCCCCCGCTCCAACCCCCGCCCCCTCCGCCTCCGTTCAGCAGGAGTTGTTCGACCAGTGACCGCGCTCGCATCCGATACCGCCTCCGAGACCACCGCGGACGACGCTGCCATGCCTTCCGCCGAAGGCGTCCCCCTCACCGAGACGCCGAAGTCCAAGAAGGCTGCCGCGCAGACCAACACGCTGGTCGCGAAGCTCTGGAACTACTGCAACGTCCTTCGTGACAACGGCATGTCCACCATCGAGTACGTTGAGCAGCTCTCATACCTGCTCTTCCTGAAGATGGTCGACGAGATCGAGAACGACGAGTGGGGTGGCCGCGACCTCAGCGACCTTGTGCCCGCTGACTACAACTGGAAGTCGCTGGTCAGCAAGCGCGGTCCCGAGCTCGAAGCGCACTACCGCGCCATCCTGGAGCACTTGGGCCGCAAGCCCCACACCACCATCGGCACGATCTTCGCCGACGCGCAGAACCGGATCACCAAGCCCGCCCTGCTCGAAAAGCTGGTCGTCGAGCTGATCGGCCGCGAGGAGTGGACCGTCACCGGGACCGACCTCAAGGGCGACGCCTATGAGGGCCTGCTCGCCAAGGGCGCCTCAGACACCAAGACCGGCGCCGGCCAGTACTTCACGCCGCGCGCGCTCATCGACGCCATGGTGGACGTTGCCCGGCCGGGCCCGGACGACACCATCACCGACCCCGCCTGCGGCACTGGCGGCTTCCTGATCGCGGCCCACGCGTACGTCACCCGGCACCACGTCCGGGACATGGATATCGACGCCCGTAAGGCGTACGACAGTGGGTCCAAGATCTGGGGCAACGAGCTGGTCACCGGCACCGCCCGCCTTGCCGCCATGAATATGTTGCTGCACGGTATCGGTAAGAGTGACGGCCCGAGCCTGATCGACGTCGGTGACGCGCTCGCCGAGAAGCCGAGCGGGCGGCACGCCTCCCTCGTTCTCGCCAACCCGCCCTTCGGCCGGAAGTCCGCGATCACTGTGATCGGCCAGGACGGCGAGGTAGAGAAGGAGGACGTGCAGTACGACCGTGACGACTTCACGGCCACCACGACCAACAAGCAGCTCAACTTCCTTCAGCACATCATGTCGTTGACGGCAGTCAACGGTCGGGCCGCCGTGGTCCTCCCGGACAATGTCCTCTTCGAGGGGGGTGCGGGTGAGAAGGTGCGCCGCAAGCTCCTCGACGAGTTCGACCTGCACACGATCCTGCGCCTGCCCACCGGCATCTTCTACGCGGGCGGTGTCAAGGCCAACGTCCTGTTTTTCGACAAGAAGCCCCCGCGCGCCGACGGTAAACCGCACACCACCGTCACCTGGGTCTACGACTTCCGCACGGGCCAGCACTTCACCATGAAGCAGCGCCCGCTGACCCGGGCCCACCTGGACGACTTCGTTGCCCGGTACAAGGCAGGTGAGCCGCTGACCGCCCGCGTCGCGGACGAGGACGAGAGCGGCTGCTGGAAGCCGTACGCGTACGAGGACTTGATCGGGCGCGACAAGGTCAACCTCGACATCACGTGGATGAAGGACCCGGCCTTGGAGGACGCGGACAGCGATCTGGAGCCGGAGGTCGTCGCCGAGGAGATCGTGCGCGATCTTCAGTCCGCCCTGGCCGAGTTCACGGCCATTGCGAAGTCCTTGGGCGCGGATGTTGATGTACCGGAGGCCGAAGAGGTTTGACGATGGCCGGAAGGCTGGCGTCACCGCGCTGGAGGGCCGCAATGCCTAGTGCCTTGCGGCCCTCGGCTTTCTCGCGCGGTTACTGTCGGCATTCCCCATCAGAGGTGGAGATGCCGAAGTCCCTGCGATGCACTGGCTCGATGATGGAGCATTCGCCACAGCCACAATGGCGGACATCTCTGGGCCGACCCAGCCACCTCTTTTGGGGCAGCGTCGACGGCGAAGCCTCCTACGTCGTCTCCGGCTCTGGTAGTGGCCTGGCCTCTGGGCTGATCGCCCAGAACGCTGAGCCGTGCCTCGACGCGAGCCAGCCGACCCCGTACGTTATCGCGGAGCGCTCCAGAAGACTGCTGTAAGGGAGTGAAGGGTCGGATCCGGAGCTGAACCGATCGGATCGAGCCACAAACTGAGGGTGATCCGAAAAGTCGCTTGACCGACCTCTGTGCAGTACAGGGAACATCAGGAGTCAACGTTCCGGAGTTCTCCGTTCTCCCTACGCGCCGTACAGAGGTATGCATGGCCATCGCGCACCCCCAGACCCATCAGTTCGAATCGTTCGTCACGAACTTGTCGTACGCACGCAAGATGGTGCGAGCCGGGCAGGCGCTGGAGGTGCTCAGCCCCAAGGGTATCGACACCGCCGATTTCTACCGAGCCGCCTGGGTGCAGTCCATCGCCGCCCTCGAACACTGGGTACAGGAGGAGGTGTTGCGCCGGGTCGCCGAGGAAGCTGCCAAGGACGATCCGGACATGCCGCGTAAGCTCCGTGACTACCCGTTGCCGCTCTACTGCCTGGAGAGGGTGCAGCGGGGCGAATCGACCACCTCTGAGGTGGTCGCAGAGAGGGTGCGCCAGGACATCGCCCGGCAGACTTTGCAGAACCCGGACGCCATTGCGAAGGTGATGGCGCTCGTCACCGATGTCAAGGTGTGGCGGGAGGCGGCGAAGTGGGTCAACCGGTGGAGCCAGTATCGCACTTCATACGATGAGAAGCGGCTGCGCGGTAAGTACATCCTGCTGCTCCGCCGCCGAAACCAGATTGCACACGACGCGGACCTGATCGACGGCGACCTCAAGCAGCGCCGCCCAATCGGCGAGGCTGATGTCACGGACGCGCTGAACTGGATCGAGCGGATCGCGCTCGCGCTCGCGTACGCACTGGAGGGAGAGACTTCCAACCCCTCTGGGCTTCCAGCTCCAGATCCGACTTCGGCGGAGGCTTCGGAAGCGGCGGGTGGAGATCAGCTGCACAAGACTGAGTGATCGTTGTTGAGCCCTGCGAACTCGTCCTAGGGCTCTGTCAGTCCTCTGGTTTAGCCTTCGGCCATGCGACCGCCTCTTGAGAACGTTCTGCGCAATGCGCTCGTACAGAACCTCGAGTTGATCGAGCCGGGACTTCGGCCGGTTCAGTTCGAGGAGTACCCGCTACCCAACGCACACGGCACCAGGGGCAGCATCGACATCCTGGCTCGTGATCGCCATCAAATGTGGGTGGTCATCGAGTTGAAGCGGTCCCGATCTAGCGCACGGCAAGCCCTGCACGAAGTCAACAAGTACACGGAGCTTCTCTGCCGGGAGAAGAACCTCGCGCCGGACCGCATCCGTGCGGTGATCGTCGCCGTACCGGATGACTGGGAGGAACTCCTGATCGCCGTCAGTCATGCCGCGCGTGACTGGAGTCATGATCTTCGCGGGTACCGGCTGCTCTTGGACAGCAACGGCACCCCCATCGGGACCGAGCGGGTGGAGCTCCTGCCACGGGCGTTCGAACCCCGCATCACCCCTATCCATAACTTGTTCTTCTTCGCCGCGGAGGAACAGCGTGAGCAGGGCTGGAGGATCATCAGCAAGGTCGCGGACGAGCTGGGGACGCTCGACCTGTTGGCGGCGGATCTGGACCGGGTAGCGGAGAAACGCTACATCCCTGCACCCTTCGGCCTATACTTGGCAGTCGGCCGGGTGAACGAGGAATTCGCCGCAGCGGATCTCCTGGGTGGTTACGACGGGCCTGAGCCGTTCGCTGACGAGCACCAGGCGGAGTACCTGGCCCTCTGCAAGATCTGCAACCGTCTTGCGCGCAGCAAGCTGCGCGGAATGAACATAGAGTCTGCACGGCCAGGGCTGTTGAAGAATCTCCGTGACGACCCGAACTGGGCCATCCAAGGCTTCCGAGGCACCGGCGCCTACGACGTCACAGCCGCCTTCGAAGAGCAGGACCTGTTCCGCTTCCTTACCGGGGACGAACGAGGAGACAGTCAGATCCTGTACACGGGCACCGCCAGCCCGCAGGTAGCCAGCCGTTGGAAGGCGTTCCGGCAGGAGGCTCGGCAGAGCCTGGCCGGCAACCACGAGTGGGAGTCACTCGTGGACGGCTGGCTAGACGAAGTGGGCCCGAAGGTCGGTGAGGGAGACGTCGGATTGCACGTCTACAACCCCTGTGACCTCCTGCAAGCAATCATCCATGGGTGGCCCGACCGCATGGGGAATCTCCTACCCATGGTCATGGGCGAAGCCGTACCCCGCCAAGGGCCACGGCACTCGGTACGTGGGGCCCTGTGCTGGAACGGCCGGGGCATGTCATTGCCCGATGCGGTACGGCTCGTGTACCGAGACCCGCTGTTCCTGGTGAGCAACATGTACGCGGGGACCGTGTGGGAACGTGATCGAGAACTCTTGGATCTCCTGGGGCTGCACTACGTGTTCCTGGAGAAGATCGGACCCGTTGGGGCCGAGGCGGCTGTGGCCGACGAGCACCGGATCTGGGTACATCAAGATCAGGGCGCTCGCGCCTACTCCTCGGACACGGACCCTCGCGGGTACGCGCAGGCGTACGCAAGCGTTGCGGCTGGTGGTGAGATTGTCTCGGTCGGACAGTACCTCGACAGGCATTCCCACGAGGTGGAGCTGGTCGTCCGGGAGTACCGCGCCTTCGTTCATGACGTTTAGTGGACAACAATCGCAGTCGAGGGCGACTGTGCGTCCGTGACTACCTACAGGAGCAGTCAGAGACCCGGCTCGCCGTCGACCTCAACAGCTGTGAAGGCGTCACTTACCGGACACTCGCAGCCGACGACCTCTACTGTCACGGTCCCTCGACGAGGGACATTCCCAGCTCGGTGGCCTCGAGATGAGGCAGTGAGCGTTTTCCAACCTGCTGGTCAGGTCCTCCAGTTGGGCTGACAGGCAGGTGAAGCCCCTGGTAGATGGGTTTTCGACCAAGAAGAACCATCTCCACCAGAGGCTTCGCGTGCTTGTCTACCCGTCCGGCGTCGACGTGTCCAGTTCCGCCCTGCGCTTCCTGTCCGCCAAGCTCCGTCAGCGCCGCCGGGAGCTCGGCACGCGGTGGCGGCGCCTGAGCCCGGGCCGGCAGGCCATGCTCACTCTGGCCCACCTGCGCAACGGCCATCCGTATGCCCAGCTCGCGGCCGGCTTCGGTATCGGGACCACCACCGCCTACCGGTACATCACCGAGGCCGTCGAGCTCCTGGCCGCCCTCGCCCCAGCTCTCGCCGAGGCGGCCCGGACAGCATCGACAAAGGCGTTCGTACTGCTGGACGGCACCCTCCTGCCGATCGACCGCATCGCCGCAGACCGGCCCTTCTACTCCGGAAAGCACAAGAAGCACGGGATGAACGTGCAGATCCTGGCCGACCCCTCCGGCCAGCTGCTGTGGGCCTCACCTGCCCTGCCCGGGGCCGTCCACGACGTCCGGGCCGCCCGTGAGCACGGCATCATCGCAGCCCTCGCGGAGGCGGGCGTCACCTGCTGGGCCGACAAGGGCTACCGAGGTGCCGGGAGTACGGTCCGCGTCCCATACTGGGGCCGCTGGGAGACGCTTTCCCGAGGTCAGAAGGCCGTCAACCGGTCCCACGCGAAGATCAGAGCCCTCGTCGAGCAGGCCGTGGCCACCCTCAAGTCCTGGCGGCTGCTCCGTAAGCTGCGGTGCTCGACCACCCGCGTCACAAACCTCGTCCGAGCTGCCCTCACCCTGCATTTGGCCAGCTCAGGCCGGTGATGGAAAGGGCTCAGTGAGTATGCGAACGGGTCGGGTTGTCGGGTGTCATCGGTTGCTAGACAGTGCGGATGACAGGGGCGGGTTTGATGTCCTGGGCGTCGGTGAGGGTGCGGATGTCGTCCGGGTCCGAGGTCCAGATGATTGCGCCGAGGCTGGCTGCCATGGTCACGACGGTGGCGTCGACGATGTCGGAGGTGCCGGCCTTGCCGCAGAGGATGCCTGCGGTTTTGGCGGTTTCGAGGCCGACGGGCAGGACGTGGCACCCGGCGAGGAACCTGCCGAGTCTGACCTGGCGGCGGGAGTCCCGCCATGCCTGGCTGACGACGACGGACGGGACGTGGATGTCCCTGCCGTCCTCCAGGGCCAGGCTGTGGCGGGCCCACATGCGCCGGTCGTCGTTGTCGATGGCGATGAGGACCCCGGCGTCGTACAGGTAGGGGATGTTCACGCGGCCGAGGCTCCCGGATTGCTGAGGTATTCGGCGTCGGCGGCGGCCAGATCCGCGCGGGCGGCGGCAAGCTCTTCCGGGGTGAAGGCTCCGTGCTCGGCCTGCCACTCCTGGATGACGGCGCGGCCGGCCCGCAGACGTAGCTCGCGTTCGGCTGCTCCAGCGACGAGGCGGGAGAGCGGGACGCCTTCTTCCTCGGCAGCTCCGGCCAGGGCTTCGACCAGAGATTCGTCGAGGGTGATAGTCACCTTCTTGGTAGCCATACATTAACCATACTGCGGTATGGCCTCCGCTGTCGATGTGCGCTTCACACGCCAGCGAGCGTTGAGGTGCGAGCGCGTCCGGTGAGGGAGCTCGGTGGGCCGGGGCTGCAGGTGAGGCTGGGCCCACATTCGCTGGAAAGAGCGGATTGGCGATGAATGCCTTGCTGGGTCCTGGGACGCCAGTGCACGGTTTCGAGCACGGGCCAGGCGACGGATCGGGGCTTGGGTGGCGAGCGTTTTTCAGAGGTGCAAGAGGGACGTCCGGGACCGGAACTTCCCGTGTGACCGTCCGCGGTGTCGGCACGGGTGGACAGTGCGTTACCGGGAGCCGGGCGGTAGGCGAGGGCGGCAGCGGGAGAGGTCGTTTGCCCGGCGGGTGGGCTCAGATGGTGCGGACGCATTCGCCGACAAGGTCGAGAGCGACAAGAAGGCCGACGTTCGTTTCGATCCTGCGCCTGGGCGGGTGTCATTGCAGGTCTGGGCTCAGGAGTGGCTGGAGCGCCGGGTCATCGGTGAATCTACGCGCCGCAACTACGAAGGGTTCATCCAGAACCATCTCGTGCCGCGACTGGGACGGAAGATGCTGACCGGGCTGGCACGGCGCGACTTCGAGGAGTTCGCCAAGGAACTGCACTCCTCCGGCGCCGGGTTGGCGGTCTCCACGATCAACGATCGGTTGGTGATGGTGGCCGCGATGCTAGAGGTGGCCGTCGTGGAGAAACGCATCCGGCACAATCCCGCGCGCGGCGTCCGGGTTCTCCGGGCGGCCCCGTGCGCGGTGGACGAGGACGGGATTCCCACGTTGGGCGAGGTTGATCTGATCGCGGAGCACATCGCCTCGCAGTATCGTCTCGCGGTTTACCTGCAGTCGGGCACCGGCCAGCGCCCCAGCGAGGCCCTCGCCTTCTCCACCGAGTGCCGACGGTCCGGCTTCGTCAGGGTCCGCTGGCAGGTCAGTGCCAAAGCGCACCGCGGTGACTGCCACACGAGCATTGTGCCGCTCAAGCACCGCACGGAGGGCGAGTACCGGGACGTCCCGGCTGCTCCGTTCGTCGAGCAGGAAATCGACGGCCACCTGTCGCGGTGGGCGCCGGTGCCCATGGCCTTCACAGGTCTTCGCGGCAGACGTCGGCGGCTGGAGGTCTTCTTCTCCCCGCGTCAGCGTGGCAAGGGTGTGATGCCCACCGCCTCCACCTTCGGATACCACTTCAAGAAGGCGTGCGTGGCGGCAGGCGTGGTCGACGTGGACGGCATGGCCAAATACACGCCCGGCAGTCTGCGGCACTTCTTCGCCTCGACCGCATTGGCGAACGGGGTGCCGATCCGTGAGGTCTCGCGCTGGCTCGGCCACAAGTCGGTCAAGACCACCGTCGACATCTACGGTCACCTCGTCCCCGAGGCGTGGGATCGTTGCCGAGACACTATGCAGAACGCCATGCGCCCTGCGACCGAGGGCGTGGAGGAGTCCGTCTCCGCCGCTTGACGTGCTGGATGAACGGCTACCGTGCTGGATCGGTGCTGGATGCGATCACTTGAAGGAACGTTTCCGCAGGTGGGAGCGATGCGTTGGGTATTCCGCTTCAATGTGTGATGAGTTCGTTACTGTGCGCTAGGTGATTCGTCAAGCAGGCACTTTAGAAGGGGTTGAGCTCGGGCGAGCCCGGCCCCTTCTGTGTTCCCGTGCTGACTTGGTGCTGACTTCTAGTTGCCCTGCGGCGGGGTGAGCTTGTCGAGATCCAGGCTGATCTCGAAAGGCACAGGGCGCTTCAGGGTGCCCCGGAAGATGCCAGCAGGCGCGTAGACGCCAGTCGGTTCGTCGAGTTCGTAGACGTGGACGACGGGGAGGCCGCCCTCGTCCTCGATGCACCAGTAGTGCGGGATGCCGGCCTCTGCGTACTTGCGAAGCTTTACCGTGCGGTCCCGGTGGGCGGATTCGGGGGACACGACCTCGACGACAAGTCGTACCTCGTCCGGTGTGAACCAGGTGCGATCGCCGTCGTAGTCGGCCGTCGTCACGAGCAGATCCGGTTCGGGTCGGTTGCGCTGGTCGAGCCTTATGGTCATCTCGCGGCCGACCCTGACATCGGCGGGCGTTTGCTCCATGAGGGCGACGGTGAGCATCGTGACGAGGTGGCCGTGCCACCACCGCTGGGGCGACATCATGAAGACGAGGGCTCCGTCGATCAGCTCGGTGTGGCGGGGCGCCTCGGGGAGGCGGTCCAGGTCCTCCGCGAACCAGCCTTCCGCGCGCGGCGGGCGCATCCAGTCGGGCAGTGCGGTCATGGCATCACCGTAGCGATTCGGAAAGGTCAGGGCCATGAGATCACCGACGGATCACCCTCCCATTCGTCCTTGTCCGCATCCCCTGTCCGTGAATCCCCCGTGCTGGTTCTGTGCTGACTTGGATCACACAGAAGCGCGTTTCCGCAGGTGAGAGCGTTGTGGTGGACGTTCCGCTTCAACGTGTGAGCGGATGAAATGACACCACGTCGCTGACCTGGCAAACATGCAGAGCAGAAGGGGGCGGCTCCTCTGGGAGCCGCCCCGTCGTCATGCCCGACCTGGATGGGTGCTGGGCATTCTGACGTGAGGTCAGCGAGGTCAGGTGTCGTAAACCGCGGAGCGATGTCCGACGTGGACGACCCACACCACCAGTTCCCCGTTGTCGATGGTGTAGACGACCCGGTAGTCCCCGACTCGCAGGCGGCGGCGCTCGGGCTGGGACACGAGAGCGGTGGTGTTGAAGCCGAGGGGATCGCTCTCCAGTTCCGTCAGTTTGGCGAGAATGCGGAGGGCCATGTCCCGGGGGATCTTCCGGAGCTCGGCCTGGGCCTCCGGCCGGAAGACGGTGCGGTACTCACTCACTGCGCGCCAGCGTCTCCCTCATGATGTCCTCGATCGGGATGCCGGGTGCCTGGCTGGCCATGCGCTCGTCGATGATCCGGTTGATCTCGCGCTCTTCCCATTCCTGGTACTTCCGTAGCACCTCGATGGACACCACGGCGGCGACCTCCTTGCCTCGGCGAGTGATAACCGTGGGCACGTCGTCGCGGTCGGCCCGCTCCACGACTTCGGCCAGGTGCGCGCGGACGTCGCGGATCGACTCTATGGGTAGCGGCTGTGTCATGCACCCAAGCGTACCAAGTGTCCCATGTGTACACAATGCCTCTTTGCCTCTCCCGCGCTGGGCGCTTCTCCGGGTGCTGGATGCGTGCTGGATCCGACCGCCGGTGTCGGCTTTCCGGATGGGAGCCGCTGGGTGAATGTTCCGCTTCAACGCGCAGTCGTGCGACTACTTCGCGTTAGCGGGCTTGTTGAATGTGCATCGACCCTGACAGCGGCGCGATGGAGGCACCTCGCCCCGGGCGACCGGATCACGCTGTACGAGACCTCGGTGGCCGGCGGAACGGCGACGATCCTGGAGGTTCAGCCTCCGGCGGCGTACGAGGAACACGTGCTCCGGTGCTGACTCTGTGCTGACCTCGTGCCACAGAACAGTGTTTCCGCTGGTGGGAGCGGCGTAGTGCACGTTCCGGTTCAACGCCTGGCGTACACATCAAAGGTGCTGCCCGGACCGCCTGTTGGCGTGTCGGGCGCGGCGGAACCCGTCCGCGGGGAGCTCACTTTGGGCAGGACCTGTGTATTGCCGGTCGGCTCGTTGTGGATCTGCTCAACGGTGCGCCGACGGGTGCCTCGGAGGCTTCCAGCGGGGACCAGGTGCGGGACTCTTCGACCAGGTGCTCCCCGGGCGCGGTCCAGCCGAGTTCCCAGTCCAGACCGGTGCCGGAGAGGCCGTACGTGCGATCGGCGTCCACCCGCCAGAACTGAGCCCGCAGACACTCCGCTGCAACGTGTGAGCGGTGCGTTGCCGCGGTGGGCCGGTCCGTCCGCCGGCCCCGTTGCGGTCCGGCTCAGTGCTGTAGCCCGGCCCCGGCTGTGCTGTCCGTCGGCAGGTCCTCGGGCAGGAGCAGCCGGAGGTCGTCCAGGCCGGGCGCCGACAGCGTGCCGATTCGCCGGGCCTGCCGCGTCATCATCGTCTCCACCAGCTGCCGGCCGGTCCGGGCGTTGCCGAAGGAACGGTCGCGGGGGATCGTGGCCACGTACCGGCCGAGCGCCTCGACCGTCGGCGGCGGGCAGTCGTAACCGGAGTCCGCGGCCTGCGCCGTGATGATGCCGACGAGTTCCTCGGTGGTGTAGTTCTCGAACTCCACGGTGCGGGTGAACCGGGACGTCAGGCCGGGGTTGGAGTCCAGGAACCGGCGCATCTCGTCGGTGTAGCCGGCCGCGATGACGACGATCTCGTCCCGGTGGTCCTCCATCAGCTTCAGCAGCGTCTCCACCGCTTCCCGGCCGAAGTCGGAGGTCGCCCCCTCGGGGGTGAGGGTGTAGGCCTCGTCAATGAACAGCACACCGCCCAGGGCGCGTTCGAAGACCTCCTTGGTGAGCTGCGCGGTGTGCCCGACGTACCGCCCGACGAGGTCGGCCCGGGCCACCTCCACGAGCTGGCCCTTGGGCAGCACCCCTAGGGAGCGCAGCAGTTCGGAGTACAGGCGCGCGACGGTGGTCTTGCCGGTGCCGGGCGGGCCGGAGAAGATCAGGTGCTGGCTGATGTGCGGCGTGGGCAGGCCGGCCGCGCGCCGCTGCCGGGTCGTGGCCAGCAGGTTGACCAGATCCGTCACCTCACGCTTGACGGCTCCGAGACCGACCATGGCCTCCAGCCGGGCGAGCAGCTCCTCGGAGCTGGCCGCGTCCTGGCCGGCGGTGTCCGGGCCGGTGCCGACGTCCTCGGGGAGCAGCAGCGACAGATCGGCCTCGGCCGGGTCCGTCATCGAGCCGAGCCGGAAAGCCTGCCGGTCCACCATCTCCTCGAAGACCCGGCGCGCTTCGCGGCCGTTGCCGAACGTGGCGCCCCGCTCCATCCGGCCGTAGTGCCCGGCGAGGGCGTCCAGAGTGCTCGGGTCCAGCTGGTAGTGATGGGCCGCGCACATCCGCTCGGTGATGGTGACGAGCTCCTCCACGGAGTAGTTGGCGAACTCGATGGTGCGGGTGAAACGCGAGGCCAGGCCCGGGTTGGAGGTGAGGAACTCGGTCATCTCGTCGGTGTAGCCGGCGGCGATCACCACCACCTCGTCGCGATGGTCCTCCATCAGCTTCAGCAAGGTGTCGATCGCCTCGCGGCCGAAGTCGGCTCCGCCGCCCTTGCCGTCGGACAGCAGCGTGTACGCCTCGTCGAGGAACAGCACTCCGCCGAGCGCCTCGTTGAACGCCTCCGTCGTCTTGATCGCCGTACCGCCGATGACCTGGGCGACCAGGTCGGCCCGGGACACCTCGACCAGGTGCCCCGAGCGCAGCACGCCCAGTTCGGTGAGGATCCCGCCGTAGAGCCGGGCGACGGTGGTCTTGCCGGTGCCGGGCGGGCCGGAGAAGACCAGGTGGCGGCTCATCGGAGGGACCGGCATGCCGAGCCGGGCACGGCGCTGCGCCAGCTGGTTGAGGTTGACCAGGGTGCGGACCTGGTGTTTGACGTCGGCCAGGCCGGTCAGCGACTCCAGTTCCTCCAGCGGTCCGGTCGCGGCCGCCTTCGCGGCGCCGCCCCGGCCGCCCTCGCCCTTCGCCGCGGCGTCGGCGACGTCGGCCCCCCACACGTCGGGGGCCCCGTTGCCCGTACTGGTCAGGTCCTCCACGGTGCACCGGTCGCCCGCCCGGATCTGCTTCAGGCCGGCGCCCCGGTTCTCCCGTACGGTGCAGCCGGCCACGGTGACCGGCTCCGCGGTGTCGATCCGGACGCCGTCGCCGACGCTGCCCGTGATCACACAGGCGTTCAGGGACAGGCGGGCTCCGTCCAGGGCCATCACCCCGTGTGCCCCGGCCTCGGCGATCTCGGTGCGCAGCACGGATGCTTCACCGCCCTTGTCCACGGCGACGCCGGAGGCGCCCGCGCCGTGGATACGGCAGTCGCGGATCGTTCCCCGGCCCTCCGCGCCGACCCGGATGCCGGCGTCGGCGGCACCGCTGACCACGGTGTCCCGCACCTGCGGACGGCCGCCGCCCAGGAGCCGTATGCCGTCCGCCCCGGCGCCCTCGATCGCACAGTGCTCCAGCCGGCCGCGGCCCTCGTCGACGACCTCCACGCCGTGCCCGCCGGGCGCGGTGATCCGGGCGCGGCGGAGCAGCGGACTGCCGCCGCCGCGGATCAGGATCGCGGTTCCGGCCGCGTCGGATATCTCCAGCCGGTCGAACTCGGCCGCCGAATCCTCCTCCAGCACCACGGCTCCCGCCCGGTCCGCACAGTCGCGCACCGTGATGTCGGTCAGGTTCGGCGTGCTGGAGCCGATCACACGGATCGCGGGGCCGCCCGCGGTGTCGAACTCGCACTCCCGGAAGCTGCCGCGGGACCGCTCGGAGACGGCCAGCCCGTTGCCCTTGGTGCGCGACGTACGGCAGCGCAGCACCTCGGGATCGGCGCCGGAGGCCACCACGATGCCCGGACCGGCCGTGTCCGTGACCGTCACCTGCTCCAGCACCGGGCGCGACTTGCTGGTCACATACACGCCGACCGCCGCATCGTGCACCCGGACCCGCTGCACCCGGGTGCTGCTGCTGCCCTCCAGGGCGACGGCGGGCTTCTCCGTGCCGGAGATGTCGCAGTCCTCGACGACTCCCTGCGCCTCGCCGTTGGTGAGCACGCCGTTGCCGCGGGCGTCGCGGATGCGGCAGTCGCGCACGGTCGTGCGGGCGTTGTCGCTGATCACGACGGCGGTGGTGCCCAGGTTCTCGATCACGCAGTCGGCGATCACGCTGCCGGTGTCCGTGGTGTCCACGATGCCGGCGCCGACCGGGTTGCCGACCCGGCAGCCCCGCATCGCCAGCGAGCCCGACTCCCGGGCGAGCAGGGCGGTCCAGCCCGAACCGGAGACGGTGCAGCCGTCCATGGCGACCTGCCCGCGTGCCGCGTCGACCACCGGCACGTCCTCGGAACCGCCGCGCAGCGTGAGGTCGGTGAGCATGACCGCGTCGGCGGCGAGCACGATCGCGCTGCCCCGGCGCGGGCAGATCTCCACGCTGCCGGGCTCGCCGTCGGCGACGATGGTCACCCGCGTCCGGACGGTCAGGTTCTCCGGGTAGCGTCCGGGCCGGACCTGTACGACCGCTCCGCTGCGTGCTTGGGCCAGGGCTTCACCGATGGTCCGGAAACTGTCCGGCCGCTCCGGGCAGACGGTGAGCAACTGCCGTGACAAGCTTGTTCCTCCTCGCTCAGGCGCCACTGTCGGCCCTGTGGCACGGCGGGACGCGCCTGATGCAGGCTACGTGAGGTGCGGTTCATCTTCCAGGCGGGCCAGAGGAGTTCACCCAGGCGTTCCGAACCGGTGTCCGAACGGGTGCTTCCCGGGGGCAGCATAGGATGCGCGCCATGCGATGCGACCCCACTTCCGCTCGCGCGGCCGTTGCCGCCCTGCTGGTCGCCGGCCCCCTGCTCGTCGCGGGCGCCGCACCCGCCTCGGCGGCCTCCGATCCGGTGGAACTCCCTCTTCTGCGCACGGAACTGGCCGCCGACGAGCCGTGCGCCGAGGCGTCCGGGCAGACCGCGAAGAGCGAGCCGTGGACGACGAGCGCCCTCGGCCTGCCGCGCGCATGGCAGCAGTCCCAAGGTGCGGGCGTGACCGTGGCGGTTGTGGACACCGGCGTCGGCACCTCCATACCGGCCCTGTCCGGCCGGGTCGAGGCGGCCGGGGATGCCGGGGACGACTGCGTCGGACACGGGAGTTTCGCCGCCGGAGTGATCGCTGCGGCGCCTGCCGAGGGTGTGGGCGTCGCGGGAGTGGCCCCGGCGGCGCGCATCCTCGCGGTGCGGGGCGCCGAGGAGCGCGGCGCCACCTCGCCGACGCTGCTGGCCGACGGCATCAGGAAGGCCGCCGAGGCCGGCGCACAGGTGATCTACGTGGCGCGGGCGCTGCCCGCGGGCAAGAAGGAGCTGACCGCCGCGGTGGCGTACGCCACCGACCGCGACGCCCTGGTGGTCGCCCCGTTCGCCCCGGACACCGCGCCCGAGGGCGACGGCGAGGAGGAGGGGGGCGAGAGGGCCCCGCTGTGGTACTGGCCCGCCGCGGCGCCCGACGTGCTCGCGGTCATGGACTACGGCCCCGGGGGCGGCCGTCCCAAAGGAGCGCCGACCGCCGTGTCGGCGGACCTCGCGGCCCCCGGTGACGCCGTGGTCGGCAGCGGACCCGAGGGGCCCGGCCACTACCTCGGCTCCGGCTCCTCCCTGGCGGCGGCGCATGTGGCCGGCGCCGCGGCCCTCGTCCGCGCGCGCCATCCCGACCTGAGCGCCGCCGAGGCGGCCCGTCGGCTGACGGCGACGGCGTATCCGGCGTCGCCGCCGCGCCTGGACGCCTACGCCGCCCTCGGCGCGGTGCTGACCGACGCGGTCGGCGCGGTGCCGGAG
>NZ_JADWYQ010000072.1 GCF_022414575.1 Streptomyces sp. MUM 178J
GCCCCCACCAGACCCGCCGCACACACGGTCGCCGTACAGGCGAACACCGCCTGCACCGCCCGTCCGGCCCCGGAGGGCACCAACAGCACGCCCAGACAGAACACCGCCACAAGCACCCCGAGCACCGCGAACGTCGCCGTCCGCGTCGCCAGCCCCGCCAGAACGGCGCTCGCGCCGCCCGCCAGGGCGCAGGCCGTCGAGACCTCGGCGAGCCCCGGCCACCCCGTACCCCGCACGGCCACCAGGACCACGGCGCAGGTGACCGCCAGCACCCAGGCCACCCCCGCGCCGTACCCGGCCCCGAACCCGACCGGCAGCACCATCCCGGCGCTCCACACCAGCGCTGCCGCACCACCGGCCCGGCCGCCCGGCGCCCCCGGCCACTGCCACAGCACCGCCGCACCTGCCAGCAGGATCAGCGCCGCCGACAGCCCGCCCGGCTCCGCCGGCACCAGGCCCCCGGCCGAGTACGCGGCCGCCGTCGGGCCCGACCAGACCCCCTCCAGCCGTGCTGCCGGACCCAGCAGCGCCCCCGCAAGCAGCAGCGGCAACGTGCACAGCACCGCGCCCCCGGCCGCCGAGACCGCCGCATACGACAGCCCCTGCGCGACCGGACCCGCTCGACCGGACCGCGCCCCCGCCCGCACGGCTCCCGACACCGCCGCCGCACACAGCGCGTACCCCAGAACCGACCACCCGTCGGGCGTCGCCGCCCGCACCACGCCGCCGGCCCCCACGACCGCGAGCAGCCCCGCTCCGGCAGCCAGACCCGCCGCCGCCCCGGGCAGCCGCCGGGCCGCCCACACCAGCACCCCCGCGGCCGTGAACAGCAGCGCCCCCGGCCGGACCGCAGCCGCCGCGGAATCCGCCGTCACCGACTGCACGCCCGCGATCAGCAGCGCCCAGCAGCCCGTCAGCCCCGCCCCGACGGCGGCCACCACCCGCACTGCGGACGGAACAGCCCTCCCGGCCCCTGCCGCGAGCACGACATCCAGGACCGCCGTCACCAGCAGCGCCCACTCCAGCCCCGGCCCCCCGGACCCCGCGGACCACGCCCACAGCGGCAGCGGCCACTGCACGGCCAGCACAGCCGCCGGCAGCGGAACCCGCAGCCGCCCCAACGCCAGGCCGTACGCCGCCCACACCGCCGCCAGCACGGCGGCGGCGAGCGCCCAGAACACCCGCCCTTCCACACCCGTGAACACCACCCGGTGCAGCGCATACGCATCGAGCACTGTCAGCACCAGCGCAATCGCGGCCACCGACTCCGCCGTCGACGCGAGCCGTCGGCGCAGCAGCGCCGCGGGCGCCGCCAGCGCGGCCGCCGTCACCAGCCCCAGCACCGCGCCGCGGCCGCCGATGCCCAGCCGCCCCCAGCTCACCAGCGTGAACGCCACCGCCGCGACCGCGAGCAGCACCCCGCCCAGTGCCAACAGCACATTCTGGACGCTCGTCGGCGTCGCCTCCGGCCCGCCCCGCGGCCCGACGGCCGTCGCAGGACGCCTGACGGGCACGGGCGCAGGCGGCCCGAACCCGTCGTACGGCATGCTCAGCAGCTGCGCCCGGCGCGCCAGCAACTGAGCCCGGCGTGCCTCCAGTCGCGCCAGCTCCCGGTCGAGCGTCGACAGCTCGACGGCCGGCGGCGGTACGTTCTCCATGCGCCGCAGTGTGGCCCCCGCCACAGCGCCCGTCATGCGCCCGGGTACTCAGGTCCCGTCTGAGTACCCCCGTCCCGGCGCACACTTGCCCCATGCGCTTCAGCCACTTCCTCTTCCGCAGCGTCTGGCAGCTGCCCGCTCCGCCTGACGCCGTCTACGCCGTACTGGAGCGTGCCGAGGAGTATCCGCGCTGGTGGCCCCAGGTCCGCTCCGTCACCGGCCTCGGCGACGACAGCGGCGCCGCGCGCTTCCGCTCACTCCTCCCGTACGACCTGCGCGTCACCGCCAGCGCCACCCGGAAGGACCCGCACGCCCGCGTCCTGGAGATCGCCATGCACGGCGACCTGGAGGGCTGGGCGCGCTGGACGGTCACCGCACACGGTCCGGGCGCCCGGGCCCTGTACGAGCAGGAGGTCGACGTCCGCAAACCCCTCATGCGGTTGCTCGCACTGCCCTGTCGACCGCTCTTCGTCGCCAACCACGCCGCCATGATGCGCAGCGGCAGACGCGGCCTCACCGCCCTCCTCAGCAGGGGCGGAGTTTGAACGAACGCCTCGGCAGCCTGTATGGTTCGGTGCGTTCCCGGGCGATTAGCTCAGCGGGAGAGCGCTTCGTTCACACCGAAGAGGTCACTGGTTCGAACCCAGTATCGCCCACAGCAGCAGGCCGGTCCGTCAATGACGGACCGGTTTTGTGCGTTCTGCGCACCCGGCCGTACGGCTCAGGCGGCCGCGGGCAGTTCGGGCCGCAGCGGCCATGACGGATCCACCGACTCCTCAGGCATCCCGCTGCGCGCGAACCACGCCTGCAGACCGCGCGCCTGCGCCGCGTGCCACACCGCCTGCAGCGTATGCAGCTCGGCCGGCGACAACCGCTCCAGCCGCGAAGCGAACCGCCGGCCCACCGCCCGGACGACCTCCAGCGCCGCCGTCGCGTCCGCCGCCGCGTCATGCGCCCCCGCCAACTCCACCTCGTAGTGCGCGCACAGGTCCGCAAGCGTGCGACGTCCCTTGCGGTAGCGGTCCAGATGCTTGTCCAGCACCCGCGGATCCAGCACGCACAGCGGCACGTTCTCCAGATAGCGGCACAGCGACGACGCCCGGTGCCGACGCAGCTCGCGGTCCAGAAGCGTCAGATCGAATGGAGCGTTCATCACCACCAGCGGCCTCGCCGCCGCACACTGCTCGGCCAGCGCACGCGCCATCTCCTCCATCACCGGCGCGGGCCACCGGCCGTGGCGGTGCAGATGCTCCTCCGTCAGACCGTGCACCTCGGTCGCCTCCGCCGGCACCGGCACACCCGGATTGACCAGCCACCGCGTTGTCCGCGGCCGCCCGCCCGCCAGGTCCTGCACGACCAGCGCGGCCGAGACGATGCGGTCCTCCTCGACGTCCACACCCGTCGTCTCCGTGTCAAATGCGGCCAGGGGGCCGTCATACCAGTGCGTCATCCCCGAACTCCTCGCACATGCCGGGCAGATGGCGTCGTCCCCCTGCCCGAATCGGTGATACCCGGGCTGTTTGCCCCGTACGCCGTTTGCGCCGAGGTCTGTCGGGTCACAACACAGTTGACGGGCGGAAATGTTGACGCGCCGTCACGGCGAATCGATCGGCACTGCCGGGAAGGCACACGGAGCCATGGCGCTCGCGCAGCCTGAATCGGGCGGGCTGCTGCCCCAGCGGACGGCACCGCTGCGCGGCGCACTCGCCACCACCGCCTGTATGGAGACCCTCCAGGTGGGCTATCTGCACGCCGTCGCGGCGGCGGCCGGATGCTCGCTCTCCCAGCCGTTCCCGGACAACGGCATCGACTGGCACGTCAGCCACAGTTCGGCCCGCCATGCAGTCGACGACGAGATCACCATCAAGGTGCAGCTCAAATGCACCTACCAGATCCCCCCGCACCCACCGGCCCGAGCGTTCTCCTTCACTCTCGACAACGACCATCTGGTGAAGCTGGCCCGCACCCCGGTCTCCGTGCACAAGATCCTCGTCGTGATGCTCGTACCGCGCACCCAGGACGAATGGCTGCGGGCCAGCCATGACCGGCTTGATCTGCGCCACTGCTGCTACTGGATCAATCTGGCCGGCCACCCGGTGACGGGCCGACGTAGAACCAATGTGCGGATACAGACCTCGCGGATCTTCGACGACCGGGCGCTCTGCGAGATCATGACCCGGGTCGGGGCGGGAGGGAGACCCTGATGCATGGTCCACACAACCCACACAGTCCACACAACCCTCGTGAGCCTCACAGTCTTCGTGAGCCTCACGGTCCATGCGAGACGCACGTCCCACACCGGCCGCACAGCGAGACGACGGCCCCGCCGACCACCCGCCTCCACCCGCCGGGCGAACCGCCCGACGCCCACTGGTACGGGACCGCCGCGCACCCCGACCCCGCCCGGGTCGACCCCGCAATCCTCAGCGCCCTCCTCGCCCGCCACGGCTGGCGACGCCGGGGCGGGGCCCCCGGACGGTACGCCCGCTGGACCCCGCCCGGCCCCGCCGCCGGCACCAGCCTCCTCGTCCCCGACAGCCGCTCCTTCCCCGACTGCGAAGACCTCATCGGGGAAGCCCTCACCGCCCTCGAACGCAGCTCCGTCCCCTCCGCCCGCGAGGTGCTCGTCGGCCTCACCCTCGTCGGCGACGAGATCCGCTGGCACCGCGACGTGCCCCAGGGGCCTTCCGGGGCCGCCGCCTGGACCGTGCAGGAACAGCTGCGCACCGCGGCCCGCCAGACGCTGCTCGCCGCGGCCCTCGCCGTCCGCGGCCGCGCCGGCTACTACGGCGCACGCCACCGCAGGCAGGCCCAGGCCTCCCTGGAGAGCGTCCTCGTCGCCCCCGCCTCCGGCGGCAGCACACTCACCGCGTTCGTGCCCGTCGACACCGGCCGCCCCATCGCCGTACGCCTCTACCACGCACTCCAGGCCGCCCGGGAGGCCATCGACTACCGGCGCGCGACCGGCGGCATGGAAGCCTTCGACACCGCGGTGCAGGCAGGCGTCAGCCGGGAGCTCACCGAGGCCGTCATCGCACTCGTACGCGGATCGGAGGGGGCGCGGATCGCGGTCGACTGGTCGCCCGCCGCCGGCGTCCCGCAGGGCTGCGCGCCCCGAGGCGAGCCCGTCGAGTTCTCCCCCGGTGATCTGCCGGCCCTCCGGGAGGCCGGCGCACGCTACCTCAAGGACGAGCCCTCGGTGCCCGTGCGGATCACCGGCGCGGTGGTGCGGATGCGCCGCTCCGGGCCGCGCGGCGAGGGGACCGTACGGCTCAGGGTGCTCGCCGGGGCCGAGGTGCCGCATGTCCGCGTGGCCCTGGACGAGGACTCCTACCGCACCGCAGGCCACGCCCACCTGGTCGGACTGCCGATCCGCGTGGTCGGCCGCCTGGAGAGCCGCGGCGGCTTCCGCAGGCTCAGCGACGCCTCCCATGTGGTGCCCGTACAGGTCGACGAGTCCGAGCGGGACCGGCTGATGAAGTCGCTCTACGAGAACCTGGACTTCTTCGAGGACGCCTGCGGCCCCGGCGAGTGAGCTCCCGCGCGAGGGAAGGGCGGCAAACCGTTTCGCGCGCGGTCGGCTCGGCTCGGTACGATTCGACGTGCGCACGCGAGACCAGCGCGGCGCTTCCCCTTCAGTCAGGAGAGACCGGTGTCAGACGTCCGTGTGATCATCCAACGCGATTCCGAGCGGGAAGAGCGCGTGGTGACGACGGGCACTACGGCCGCCGACCTCTTCTCCGGCGAGCGCACGATCATCGCCGCACGCGTCGCGGGGGAGCTGAAGGACCTGGCGTACCAGGTCAAGGACGGCGAGGAGGTCGAGCCGGTGGAGATCTCCTCCCCGGACGGCCTCGACATCCTGCGCCACTCCACCGCGCATGTGATGGCCCAGGCCGTGCAGGAGCTCTTCCCGGAGGCCAAGCTCGGCATCGGCCCGCCGGTGAGGGACGGCTTCTACTACGACTTCGACGTCGAGAAGCCGTTCACCCCCGAGGATCTCAAGGCCATCGAGAAGAAGATGCAGGAGATCCAGAAGCGCGGCCAGCGCTTCTCCCGCCGGGTGGTCACCGACGAGGCGGCCCGCGAAGAGCTCGTGGACGAGCCCTACAAGCTGGAGCTGATCGGCCTCAAGGGCTCCGCCTCCAGCGAGGACGGCGCGGATGTGGAGGTCGGCGCGGGCGAGCTGACCATCTACGACAACCTGGACGCCAAGACCGGCGAGCTGTGCTGGCGAGATCTCTGCCGGGGCCCGCACCTGCCGACCACCCGGAACATCCCGGCGTTCAAGCTGATGCGCAACGCGTCCGCCTACTGGCGCGGCAGCGAGAAGAACAAGCAGCTTCAGCGCATCTACGGAACCGCCTGGCCGTCCAAGGACGAGCTGAAGGCCCACCTGGAGTTCCTCGCGGAGGCCGAGAAGCGCGACCACCGCCGCCTGGGCGCCGAGCTGGACCTGTTCTCCATTCCGGAGCAGATCGGCTCCGGCCTCGCGGTCTTCCACCCCAAGGGCGGCATCATCCGCCGGGTGATGGAGGACTACTCGCGGCGTCGCCACGAGGAGGCCGGGTACGAGTTCGTCTACACCCCGCATGCGACCAAGGGGAAGCTTTTCGAGACCTCGGGCCATCTGGACTGGTACGCCGAGGGCATGTACCCGCCCATGCAGCTCGACGAGGGCGTGGACTACTACCTCAAGCCCATGAACTGCCCGATGCACAACCTGATCTTCGATGCGCGGGGCCGCTCGTACCGTGAGCTGCCCTTGAGGCTGTTTGAATTCGGGACGGTGTACCGGTACGAGAAGTCGGGTGTGGTGCACGGCCTGACCCGCGCCCGGGGCTTCACCCAGGACGACGCGCACATCTACTGCACCAAGGAGCAGATGGCCGAGGAGCTCGACTCGCTCCTCACCTTCGTCCTCAATCTGCTCCGCGACTACGGTCTCACCGACTTCTATCTGGAGCTCTCCACCAAGGACGAGACGAAGTACGTCGGCTCGGACGAGGTCTGGGAAGAGGCGACCGAGGTGCTGCGCAAGGCTGCGGAGAAGCAGGGCCTGCCGCTCACCCCGGACCCGGGCGGCGCGGCGTTCTACGGTCCGAAGATCTCCGTCCAGGCCAAGGACGCGATCGGCCGGACCTGGCAGATGTCGACCATCCAGCTCGACTTCAACCTGCCCGAACGTTTCGACCTCGAGTACACCGCGCCTGATGGCTCCAAGCAGCGTCCGGTCATGATCCACCGGGCCCTGTTCGGAAGCATCGAGCGGTTCTTCGCCGTGCTGCTGGAGCACTATGCGGGTGCCATGCCGCCGTGGCTGGCCCCGGTGCAGGCGGTGGGCATCCCGGTCGGCGACGCGCATGTGCCGTACTTGGAGGAGTTCGCAGCCGAGGCGAAGCGGAAGGGGCTGCGGGTCGAGGTGGACGCGTCCTCCGACCGTATGCAGAAGAAGATCAGAAACCAGCAGAAGCTGAAGGTCCCGTACATGATTATCGTCGGTGACGACGACATGAGCGCGGGCACGGTTTCCTTCCGCTACCGCGACGGCTCGCAGAAGAACGGGATTCCCCGTGACCTCGCGCTGCAGGAGCTCGTCGACGCTGTCGAACATCGCATTCAGGTGTGACACGGTCCCCGCGTGAGCGGGGTGGTCCCGCGAACAGCCGCAGCGGGCAGTTCGCGGCATAAGCGGTCCCCGTGCACACGGGGCTGACCGAGGGGCGGTCCTTCCGGTGCCGCCCCTCGGCGCTTCCCACCCTCCCACGGGCGAATATGCTGGCCGGTATGACGAGTGAGCCGGAGCAGCAGATCGGGGTGGGGACGCCGGACGCCTTTCAGCGCCTGTGGACGCCTCACCGGATGGCCTACATCCTGGGGGAGAACAAGCCGACCGGGCCGGGGGCCGATGACGGCTGCCCCTTCTGCACCATTCCGGCCAAGTCCGACGAGGACGGGCTCGTCATCGCCCGGGGCGAGAGCGTCTACGCCGTGCTGAACCTCTACCCGTACAACGGCGGTCATCTCATGGTCGTGCCTTTCCGGCATGTCGCCGACTACACGGAGCTGACCGGTGCCGAGACCGCCGAGCTGGCGGAGTTCACCAAGCAGGCCATGCAGGCTCTGCGTGCCGCCTCCGGTGCCCACGGATTCAACGTGGGCATGAACCAAGGCGTGGCCGCCGGCGCCGGCATCGCCGCGCATCTGCATCAGCACATCGTGCCCCGCTGGGGCGGGGACACCAATTTCATGCCGGTCACCGCCCACACCAAGGTCCTGCCGCAGCTGCTCGCCGACACCCGCAAGATGCTCGCGGAGGCGTGGCCCGCATAGTGCGGGCGCCGCATCCGGTGACGTCTGACGGCTATGCGTCGTAGATGTCCGCCTTCTTCGGGGCGGCGTCCTGGACCGCCCCGCTGACGGCCGTCGAGCGGTTGCCGAAACGCTCCGTGTCCACGCCGTTCTCCTCGAGCACCCTCATGGCGGCGGCATGGGCCACACGCAGCACCGGGGTGGCCGCACGCATCGCGTCGTCCGCCATGAAGCGGTGCCGCCAGGGCTTCTCGGCCCAGGCGTGGCGCAGCCCGAAGGGTTCGGGCAGGACGAGCTTGCCGCCGAGGAACTCCAGCAGCGGGGGATACCAGGTCAGCGGTGCGCGCACCATGAGCCGGACGACTTCCCGGGTCTCCACCAGAGGCAGGGCGATGCTGCGGGTCTCCCAGAAGCGGATCGTCTTGCTCACGGTCTTGGTCTTCGCCTCGGGCTTGCTGGTGAAGAGGGAGTGCACGGGGCCGAGGGCATGGCCGGTGACCTCGACGCGCAGGGTCTCGTGCAGCACGGTGACGGTGATCATCATGGTGAGCACCAGCTGACCGTCCCAGAGGGTGAACTGCACGCCCAGGTAGTGGCGGTTTCCGCTGCCGAACTGCTGCTCGTTGCAGATGCGCTGTATCTCGTGGGCGCGGATCTGGAAGGCGTCGACATCCTGGCCCTCGGGCCGGGAGACGGCGCCGGCGTTTTCGCCGACGGGGGCGACGATCCAGTGCCTGACGGACGGCGTGGGGAAGCCGCCGGAGTGCAGTGGTCCGCGCTGGAGCAGTTTGAGCCGGTCGTGGATGGCTCGTACGACGTCCCAGCTGCGGAACTGGTTGATCTCTTTGCCGGGCTCCTTGGGGGTGAGTTCCTCGGCGAGCTGCCAGCTTCCCCAGCGGGTGCCCATGCCGAGTATGCCTTTGGGGCCGGCGTAGAAGACGACGTTGGACTGCTGCTCGGCGCTGAGCTTGGACAGGCCTTGGCGCAGCTGTTCGGCGGCGGTCTCGCCGGGGTTGCCGGGCACGGCCTCGGGGATCTTCGCGCCGACGCCGCCGCCTGAGAGCAGGCCGTCCCAGCGGTCGCGCAGATCCTTGGCGGTGGCTTCGCAGATGCGTTTGGCGAGGAACCAGCCGATGACCGGGGCGATGATCATGCCGCGAAGGTAGTACCCGAGGAAGCCGGTGAAGGGCAGCCGGATGAGGAAGATCAGGGCGAGGCCGCCGATGCCGATGAGCACGAGGGCGCCGAGCAGTCCGGCGTTCTTGTTCTGGGCGCCGGCCAGAGTGCGGCGGAGTTGGAAGACCGCCATCCACAGCAGCACTCCAGGCAGGAAGAGGAGCCCGCAGATGGCCGTGATGGCGGTCAGTTTGGCGTCGCGTTCCTTGCGGATGCGGCTGGCGGCGAGGGCGTGTTCGACGACGACCTGGGGTTCGATGCCGAAGGACTGGATGAGCGCGCCGCGCCCGTCGCCGAGCATGCGTGTCTGGACGGCGCGGGAGAAAGCCTCACCGAGGTTGGGTTCGAAGAGCGAGAACTTGCCCTTTTTGACCTCTGACTTATGCCATTCGTTGTTGGCCTTGAGGATGTCCTCGGCGGGGCTGTCGCGGTAGGCGGCGGAGGCGAGGGCGTGGGTGGCCGCGGTCTGTCCGGCCGAGCCGATGAGCGGGATCTGTGCCCCGGGAGTGAAATCGAATCCGTCGTCGGCCACATCCGCCCCCATCGCCCCGCGTCGCCGTATGCCCGTCGCATCTCGGCTTTTCCCAACTGCCGTGCCCCGCACACCTGATGGGCTGAGCACTCCAGCCTATCGGGGGCGGGGCGGCGGCGTCTTGGGGGCGCTGTCGACTATGCGCCCTTCTTGTGCGGCGCGCTATGAGCCGTTCTCGGCTTGTGCGCGGAGCTTCTCGGCGAGTTGGGCGGGCATGGGCTCGTGGCGGGCGTAGCCGCGGCTGAACTGGCCGGTGCCGTGGGAGATGGAGCGCAGGTCGATCGCGTACCTGCCGATCTCCAGTTCCGGCACTTCGGCACGGATGAGCGTGCGTCCGCCTCCGGCCTGTTCGGTGCCGACGACACGGCCGCGCCGTCCTGACAGATCGCTCATCACGGAGCCGACGTAGTCGTCGGAGACGAGGACCCGGACTTCGGCGACCGGTTCCAGCAGGTCGATGCGGGAGTCCGCGGCCGCTTCGCGCAGGGCGAGGGCGCCTGCGGTCTGGAAGGCGGCGTCGGAGGAGTCGACGGAGTGGGCTTTGCCGTCCCGCAGGGTGACGCGTACGTCGACCAGGGGGTAGCCGGCGGCGACCCCGCGTGCGGCCTGGGCGCGTACGCCCTTCTCCACGGAGGGGATGAACTGGCGGGGCACGGCGCCGCCGACGACCTTGTCGACGAATTCGACGCCGGAGCCGGCGGGCAGGGGCTCGACGTCGATCTCGCATATGGCGTACTGGCCGTGGCCGCCGGACTGTTTGACATGGCGGCCGCGCCCGGCGGCGGGCCCGCCGAAGGTCTCGCGCAGGGACACCTTGTGGGGGACGACGTCGACCTGGACCCCGTAGCGGCTGCGGAGCCGTTCGAGCGCGACGTCGGCGTGGGCCTCGCCGAGGCACCAGAGCACGACCTGGTGGGTGGCCTGGTTCTGTTCGAGCCGCATGGTGGGGTCTTCGGCGACGAGCCGGGCGAGCCCCTGGGACAGTTTGTCCTCGTCGGCTTTGCTGTGGGCCTGGATGGCGAGGGGGAGCAGCGGGTCGGGCATGCTCCAGGGCTCCATGAGCAGCGGGTCGTCCTTGGCGGAGAGGGTGTCCCCGGTCTCGGCGCGGCTGAGTTTGGCGACGCAGGCCAGGTCGCCCGCGATGGCGTGGGCCATGGTGCGCTGCTGTTTGCCGAAGGGGGAGGTGAGGGCGCCGACTCGCTCTTCGACGTCGTGGTCTTCGTGGCCGCGGTCGGCGAGGCCGTGTCCGGAGATATGGACGGTCTCGTCGGGGCGGAGGGTGCCGGAGAAGACGCGGACGAGGGAGATGCGGCCGACGTAGGGGTCGGACGCGGTCTTGACGACTTCGGCGACAAGGGGCCCGCCGGGGTCGCAGGCGACTTGCGGGCGGGTCTTGCCCTCGGGGGTGGTGACGGCCGGGGGAGCGGTCTCCAGAGGGGTGGGGAAGCCTCGGGTGATCAGTTCCAGGAGTTCCACGGTGCCCAGGCCCTGGCGTGCGCCGTCGGTGGCGGGCGCGGCGGCGAGGACGGGGTGGAAGGCGCCGCGGGCGACGGCTTTCTCGAGGTCGTCGACGAGGGTGGTGACCTCGACGTCCTCGCCGCCGAGGTAGCGGTCCATGAGGGTTTCGTCCTCGCTCTCCGAGATGATCCCCTCGATGAGCCGGCTGCGGGCCTCTTCGATGACGGAGGCCTGTTCGGCGTCGGGCGGGGTGTCCTTGCGTTCTCCGGAGGAGTAGTCGAAGACCTTCTGGGAGAGCAGCCCGATCAGTCCGGTGACGGACGCGTGGCCGTCGGCGTGCTGGGGGCCGTACAGGGGGAGGTACAGGGGCAGCACGGCGTCGGGGTCGTCGCCGCCGAAGATCTCGGCGCAGACGCGGGTGAGCTCCTCGTAGTCGGTGCGGGCGGTCTCCAGGTGGGTGATCACGATCGCGCGGGGCATGCCGACGGCGGCGCACTCCTCCCACACGGTGCGGCAGGAGGCGGCGACGGCGTCGGCTTCCTGGGCGGCCGAGATGACGAAGAGGGCCGCGTCCGCTGCCCGCAGACCGGCCCTCAGCTCTCCGACGAAGTCGGCGTACCCGGGGGTGTCGAGTAGGTTGATCTTGTAGCCGTCCCATTCGAGGGGGACGAGGGAGAGCTGTACGGAGCGTTGCTGCCGGTGTTCGATCTCGTCGTAGTCGGAGACGGTGGCGCCGTCCTCGACGCGCCCGGCGCGGTTGACGGCCCCTGTGGCCTGGGCGAGAGCTTCGACCAGGGTGGTCTTTCCCGATCCGCTGTGGCCGACCAGCACCACATTCCGTACGGAGGCGGGCCGGTCGGCCGTTGTAGCCCTGCCGGCGGCTCCGGGGTGTGTGTTCGTCTTGTCGCCCATGATGTGTTCCTCCCGACTCGGTGCACGGTGAGGTGTGGGCGCGGGACGCGGGAGCCGCGTGCAGCTCCGTCGATGCCCGCGGTGGTCTTTCGAGCTTTCCACTCAGGCCATGGTGCGTCCATATGTCGTACGCCGCCGCAGGGCCGGGTGCGCGCGGTGCGGGTGCGGGGGCGTGGCTACGATGGGCCAGCCGATGGCCGAAGGGGCCATGCGGCCCACCGACCGTCGGGAAGGCCATGCTGAACAAGTACGCGCGTGCGTTTTTCACGCGTGTCCTCACGCCGTTCGCCGCGTTTCTGCTCCGCCGGGGGGTGAGTCCCGACGCGGTCACGCTGGTAGGCACGGCCGGAGTCGTGGCGGGTGCGCTGGTCTTCTTCCCCCGGGGCGAGTTCTTCTGGGGCACCGTCGTGATCACGCTGTTCGTGTTCTCGGACCTGGTCGACGGGAACATGGCTCGGCAGGCGGGGGTGTCCAGCCGCTGGGGCGCGTTCCTGGACTCGACGCTGGACCGGGTGGCCGACGCGGCGATCTTCGGCGGCTTCGCGCTCTGGTATGCGGGCTCGGGGGACGACAATGTGTTGTGTGCCGTCGCCATCTTCTGTCTGGCGAGCGGGCAGGTCGTGTCGTACACGAAGGCGCGCGGTGAGTCGATCGGTCTGCCGGTCGCCGTGAACGGCCTGGTGGAGCGGGCGGAGCGTCTGGTGATCTCGCTGGTCGCCGCCGGTTTCGCGGGGCTGCACAAGTTCGGGGTGCCCGGGATCGACGTGCTGCTGCCGATCGCTCTGTGGCTGGTGGCCGCGGGCTCGCTGGTGACGCTCGGGCAGCGTGTGGTGACGGTGCGCCGAGAGGCTGCCGAGGCGGACGCCCAGTCCGGTGCAGACGCCGCACAGGGGAGCGGGGCTGAGACGACATGACGCGGGACCACGGGGAGCGCGGAGAACGGCACACGGCGCGTGAGCGGGTGACAGACGCGCTGTACGGGCTCGGCTGGAGCACGGTGAAGAAGCTGCCCGAGCCGGCGGCCGCCCGGCTGGGCCGGAGCGTCGCCGACACGGTGTGGAAGCGGCGCGGGAAGAGCGTGCTGCGTCTGGAGTCCAATCTGGCGCGTGTGGTTCCCGATGCCGGCCCGGCGCGGCTGGCTGCGCTGTCGCAGGCCGGGATGCGCTCGTATATGCGCTACTGGATGGAGTCCTTCCGGCTGCCCGCGTGGAGTGCGGAGCGGGTCGCGGACGCTTTCCAGCCGAAGGACGTGCACCATCTGACCGACGGGCTGGCCGCCGGGAACGGGGTGATACTGGCGCTGCCGCACCTGGCGAACTGGGACCTCGCGGGCGTCTGGGTCACCCGCGCCCTGGGTGTGCCGTTCACGACGGTGGCCGAGCGGCTGCGGCCGGAGTCGCTGTACGACCGGTTCGTGGCGTACCGCGAGAGCCTCGGCATGGAGGTGCTGCCGCACACCGGAGGGTCGGCGTTCGGGACGCTGGCGCGGCGGCTGCGCGCGGGCGGCCTGGTGTGCCTGGTCGCGGACCGTGATCTGTCGGCGTCCGGCGTGGAGGTGAAGTTCTTCGGCGACACGGCGCGGATGCCGGCCGGACCCGCGATGCTGGCGCAGCAGACGGGGGCGCTGCTGCTGCCGGTCACGCTCTTCTACGACGAGCCGCCGGTGATGCGGGGCCGGGTGCATCCCCCCGTCGAGGTGCCTCGGACGGGTACCCGGGCCGAGAAGACGGCCGTCATGACACAGGCGCTGGCGGACGTCTTCGCCACAGGCATCGCGGACCATCCGGAGGACTGGCACATGCTGCAGCGGCTGTGGCTTGCGGATCTCGATCCCGACCGGGAACAGGGGTCGCTGTGAGGATCGGCATCGTCTGCCCCTACTCGTGGGACGTGCCGGGCGGCGTCCAGTTCCATATCCGGGACCTCGCGGAGCATCTGATCCGCCTCGGTCACGAGGTGTCCGTGCTGGCGCCCGCGGACGACGACACGCCGCTGCCGCCGTACGTCGTCTCGGCGGGCCGGGCGGTGCCCGTGCCGTACAACGGATCGGTCGCCCGGCTGAACTTCGGCTTCCTGTCGGCGGCGCGGGTGCGGCGCTGGCTGCAGACCGGCACGTTCGACGTCATCCACATCCACGAGCCGGCCTCCCCGTCGCTGGGGCTGCTGAGCTGCTGGGCGGCGCAGGGCCCGATCGTGGCCACCTTCCACACCTCGAATCCCCGCTCCCGCGCGATGATCGCCGCATATCCGATCCTTCAGCCCGCGCTGGAGAAGATCAGCGCGCGGATCGCGGTCAGCGAGTACGCGCGGCGCACGCTGGTGGAGCATCTGGGCGGTGACGCGGTGGTCATCCCGAACGGGGTGGACGTCGCCTTCTTTGAGAAGGCCGAGCCGAAGGCGGAGTGGCAGGGGCACACGATCGGCTTCATCGGCCGTATCGACGAGCCCCGCAAGGGGCTGCCGGTGCTGATGAAGGCCCTTCCCCGGATCCTGGAGGCCTGCCCTCAGGCCCGGTTGCTGGTCGCGGGGCGCGGCGACGAGGAGGAGGCCGTCGCGACGCTGCCGCGGGAGATGCGCGAGCGGGTGGAGTTCCTCGGGATGGTCAGCGACGAGGACAAGGCCCGGCTGCTGCGGAGCGTGGACGTGTACGTGGCTCCCAACACGGGTGGGGAGAGCTTCGGCATCATCCTGGTCGAGGCGATGTCGGCGGGCGCGCCGGTGCTCGCCGCGGACCTCGACGCGTTCGCCCAGGTCCTCGACCAGGGAGCGGCCGGCGAGCTCTTCGCCAACGAGGACGCGGACGCGCTGGCCGACGCGGCAGTCGCCCTGCTGCGCGATCCGGTGCGGCGAGCAGAGCTGCGGAAGCGGGGGAGCGCGCATGTGCGGCGCTTCGACTGGTCGACGGTGGGCACGGACATCCTGGCGGTCTACGAGACGGTGACGGACGGTGCGGCCTCGGTCGCCGCGGACGAACGCACGGGTTTCCGCGCGCGGTTCGGTCTGGCCCGCGACTGACCTCGGGGCGGGGCTGGGCCCCCGCCCGAGATCCCCCGAAAGGGCGGGGTTCCGCCCCAGATCCCGGTACGGCCTTCAGACGAGGCACGGAGCCCGCACCATCCAGCCTGGCCCGGGGGCACCTCCCCGGGGGCACCTCCCCGGGGGCACCCCTGGGGGCACCTCCCAGCGGTAGCTGGGGGAGGAGTCTGGGGGAGGTGGCCGGGGGAGTTTGAGGCGCGGGGGTCCGGGGGCGGGAGCCCCCGTACAACGGGGTCCGGTGCGGAGCCCCGGTCTCGGGAAAGGGCGGGGCGGGGGAGAAGGCCCCGCGAGGGGAACCGCGCCCGTGCGCCTGGCCGGCGAAGAGCCCGGGCTCCAGGGGCCCTGGCCTGACAGGGGGCCGCACCGGCACCGGTATCTTTGGCCGCCGTGACCGCAACCCTGATCTGGATCCTCGTCGCCCTCGTGGCCATCGGCCTGTATCTGAGCTGGACCGCAGGACGCCTCGACCGGCTGCACGCCCGCATCGACGCCGCCCGCGCCGCCCTCGACGCGCAGCTGCTGCGGCGCGCCTCGGTCACCCAGGAGCTGGCCACCGCCGGCGTGCTCGACCCCGCCGCGTCCATCGTGCTGTACGAGGCCGCGCACGCCGCCCGCCAGGCGGAGGAGGAGCAGCGCGAGGTCGCGGAGAGCGAGCTGAGCGCCGCGCTGCGGGCGGTGTTCGGGGAGCCGGAGCAGGTGGAGGCGGTCCGGGAGGTCCCGGGCGGCGAGGAGGCCGCGGGCGAGCTCGCACAGGCGGTGCGCCGGGTCCCCATGGCCCGCCGGTTCCACAACGACGCCGTCCGCGCGGCCCGTGCTCTCCGCCGCCACCGCAAGGTCCGCTGGTTCAGGCTCGCCGGCCACGCCCCCTTCCCGATGGCGTTCGAGATGGACGACGAGCCCCCGGCGGCGCTCGCGGACCGCGCCGCCTGACCCGGGGCAAAACGATCCACCGGGTCATCATTGGCCCTTGTCGTGGACCGGGGGGCACATGTTGCATCAGGGAGGCAACACACCGTCTTCATCGAGTGAGGTCCTCCGTGTCCACGCAGTCCACCACTCCGCAGGCCGCTGACACCCCGGCGACCGGCACTGCGCGCGTCAAGCGCGGCATGGCCGAGCAGCTCAAGGGCGGTGTGATCATGGACGTGGTCACCCCCGAGCAGGCCAAGATCGCCGAGGATGCGGGCGCGGTCGCCGTCATGGCGCTGGAGCGCGTCCCGGCCGACATCCGCAAGGACGGCGGGGTGGCCCGGATGTCCGACCCGGACATGATCGAAGGCATCATCGACGCCGTGTCGATCCCGGTCATGGCCAAGTCCCGGATCGGGCACTTCGTCGAGGCGCAGGTGCTGCAGTCCCTCGGCGTCGACTACATCGACGAGTCCGAGGTGCTCACCCCCGCCGACGAGGTCAACCACTCCGACAAGTGGGCCTTCACCACCCCGTTCGTGTGCGGCGCCACCAACCTGGGCGAGGCCCTGCGCCGTATCGCCGAGGGCGCGGCGATGATCCGCTCCAAGGGCGAGGCCGGCACCGGCAACGTCGTGGAGGCCGTCCGCCACCTGCGCCAGATCAAGAACGAGATCGGTCGGCTGCGGGCCCTGGACAACCACGAGCTGTACGCCGCCGCCAAGGAGCTGCGCGCCCCGTACGAGCTGGTCAAGGAGGCCGCCGAGCTGGGCAAGCTGCCGGTCGTGCTGTTCTCCGCGGGCGGTGTGGCCACCCCGGCCGACGCCGCGCTGATGCGCCAGCTCGGCGCCGAGGGCGTCTTCGTCGGTTCCGGCATCTTCAAGTCCGGCGACCCGGCCAAGCGCGCCGCCGCGATCGTGAAGGCCACCACCTTCTACGACGACCCGAAGATCATCGCGGATGCGTCGCGGAACCTGGGCGAGGCCATGGTGGGCATCAACTGCGACACCCTGCCCGAGGCCGAGCGCTACGCCAACCGCGGGTGGTAAGTGTCCATGAGCACCCCCGTCATCGGAGTCCTGGCCCTCCAGGGCGACGTCCGGGAGCATCTGGTCGCCCTGGCCGCGGCGGACGCCGTGGCCAGGCGGGTCAGGCGCCCCGAGGAGCTGGCCGAGGTCGACGCGCTGGTGATACCCGGCGGTGAGTCGACCACGATGTCCAAGCTGGCCGCGCTGTTCGGCATGGCGGAGCCGCTCCGTGAGCGCATCAGGTCGGGCATGCCGGTGTACGGCACCTGCGCCGGGCTGATCATGCTTGCGGACAAGATCCTCGACCCCCGCTCCGGCCAGGAGACCTTCGGCGGCATCGATATGATCGTCCGCCGGAACGCCTTCGGGCGTCAGAACGAGTCCTTCGAGGCGGCCGTCGAGGTCGCGGGCGTCCCGGGCGGCCCGGTCGAGGGCGTCTTCATCCGCGCCCCGTGGGTGGAGTCCGTGGGCGCCGCGGCCGAGGTGCTCGCCGAGTACGACGGCCATATCGTCGCCGTGCGCCAGGGCAACGTCCTGGCGACCTCGTTCCACCCCGAACTGACCGGCGACCACCGGCTGCACGCGCTGTTCGCGGAGATGGTGCGCGCAGCGGGCTGAGCGCATCCCGGTAGGATCTCTGGCGAACGCAGCAGGTTGGGTAACGCGAAGGAGACAGGCAGATGTCCGGCCACTCTAAATGGGCTACGACGAAGCACAAGAAGGCCGTGATCGACGCCAAGCGCGGCAAGCTCTTCGCGAAGCTGATCAAGAACATCGAGGTCGCGGCCCGCACCGGCGGGGCCGACCCGGACGGCAACCCGACGCTGTACGACGCCATCCAGAAGGCCAAGAAGCAGTCGGTTCCGAACAAGAACATCGACTCGGCGGTCAAGCGCGGCGGCGGCCTCGAGGGCGGCGGCGTCGACTACGAGACGATCATGTACGAGGGCTACGGCCCCAACGGCGTCGCGGTGCTCGTCGAGTGCCTCACCGACAACCGCAACCGCGCAGCCTCCGACGTGCGCGTGGCGATGACCCGCAACGGCGGCTCGATGGCCGACCCGGGCTCGGTGTCGTACCTGTTCAACCGCAAGGGCGTCGTCGTGCTGCCCAAGGGCGAGCTGACCGAGGACGACGTGCTCGGCGCGGTGCTGGACGCGGGCGCCGAGGAGGTCAACGACCTCGGCGAGAGCTTCGAGGTCATCAGCGAGGCCACCGACCTGGTCGCGGTCCGCACCGCGCTCCAGGAGGCCGGCATCGACTACGAGTCGGCCGAGGCCAGCTTTGTCCCGACCATGCAGGTCGAGTTGGACGAGGAGGGCGCGCGGAAGATCTTCAAGCTGATCGACGCGCTGGAGGACAGCGACGACGTGCAGAACGTCTTCGCCAACTTCGACGTCGCCGACGACATCATGGCGAAGGTCGACGCCTGACTCTGCTTCATACGCGGATTCTTCATACGCGGATTCTTCATACGCGGAGCCTCGTACACGGGGTTCGCACGCCGACGACGGACGGGCCGACGGGACACACCCCCGTCGGCCCGTCCGTTGTCAGTGCCGGGCGATAGCCTGCACGAACAGATGGAGGGAGGGGCACGTGCGCGTTCTCGGGGTAGACCCGGGGCTGACCCGGTGCGGCGTCGGGGTGGTCGAAGGGGTGGCAGGCCGTCCGCTGGCCATGCGAGGCGTCGGCGTTGTGCGCACCCCTGCCGACGCCGACCTCGGCAGCCGTCTCGTCGCCGTCGAGCGCGGCATCGAGGAGTGGCTGGACGAGCACCGGCCCGATGTGGTCGCGGTGGAGCGGGTGTTCAGCCAGCACAATGTGCGCACGGTCATGGGCACCGCCCAGGCCAGCGCCATCGCCCTGCTGTGCGCATCGCGCCGCGGACTGCCGGTCGCGCTGCACACCCCCAGCGAGGTCAAGGCCGCCGTCACCGGCAGCGGCCGCGCCGACAAGGCGCAGGTCGGACAGATGGTGACCCGGCTGCTCCGGCTGGACGCCCTGCCCAAGCCCGCCGACGCGGCCGACGCACTGGCCCTGGCCATCTGCCACATCTGGCGGGCGCCCGTGCAGAGCAGACTGCAGAAGGCCGTGGCCGCCCAGACGACCCGGACCCTTCGCCCCGCGCCCACCGGACGCCCCGCGGCGTCCCGTCGCCGCGCGCCCACCGCGCAGGCTGCGCCCGCGGCGACGCCCACGTCGACCGGTCGGTCGGCGACCGCCGGCGAGTCCGTATCGGCC
>NZ_JADWYQ010000073.1 GCF_022414575.1 Streptomyces sp. MUM 178J
GAGTCCCCCGGCGCAGCGGAACGCACCCGCGCCCCGCAGCCGGGTCCCGCGGCCGGGTCCGCGGCCGGCCCGGCGGCGGACGGCCGCGACGCGCCGCCCCGCGCCTCGGACTCCTCGTTCGGGGGGTCCGGGGCCGAGTCCCGCTCGGACGGGCCTCCCTTGCCGGCGCCGCGGCTGGGACCCGTGCTCCGGGGACAATCCGCGTCGGCGGCCGTGGCCGGGCCGGAGCCGGGCGGGAGCGCCCGGCTCTTCGGTGCGCCGGCGCCGTCAGCGGAGGCTGTGGTCATCGGAGCCCCCCTTCGGGCCGGAGCCGGATCCAGGGCCGGAGCCGACAACGGCGCCGGAGCCGAGAGCGGCGCCGGAGCCGAGAGCGGCAGCGGAGCCGAGAGCAGAGCCGGCACCGGTGCCGGACTCCGGGCCGGGCTCCGGGCCGGAGTGCGAACCGGAGTCGGCGGCCGGTCGCGCCGCCCCCGCGGGAGAGGCCGCACCCGTCCCGTACGCCCGCAGCCGCAGACTGTTGCCGACGACGAGCACCGAGCTGGCGGACATCGCGAGCGCCGCGAACATCGGGTTGAGCCAGCCCGTGGCCGCCAGCGGCACGGTGACCGCGTTGTAGCCGAAGGCCCAGCCGAGATTGGCCCGGATCGTGGTGAGCGTGCGCCGGGTCAGGCGTACGGCGGCGACGACCGCGGACATGTCCTCCCGTACGAGCGTGATGTCGGCCGCCCCGATCGCCGCGTCCGTGCCCCCGCCCATCGCGATGCCCAGGTCCGCCGAGGCCAGCGCGGCCGCGTCGTTGACGCCGTCGCCGATCATCGCGACCCGCCGCCCGTCGGCGCGCAGCGCGGCGACCAGCTCCGCCTTGCCCTCGGGGGAGACGCCGGCGTGCACCGTCTCGATGCCGGCCTCGCGGGCCGCGGCCCGCGCCGGGGCCTCGGCGTCGCCCGTGACCAGGATCGGCTCGATGCCCAAGGCGATCAGCTCGGCGACCGCGTCCCTGCTGGAAGGCCGCAGGCGGTCCCCCACCGCCAGCACGCCGACCGGACGGCCGTCGAACTCCACGACGACCGCGGTGTGCGCGGCCGACGCGGCACGCTCCAGGGCGCTGCGCAGTTCTCCGGGCAGTTCGGCGTCCTCCCGCGGCCGCCGTACGCCGACCTCGCGCCCGTCCACCTGCCCGTAGACGCCCTCGCCGCGTACCGCGCGGAAGCCGGACACCCGCGGCAGCGCCGCCGGGGGCTCAGCGCCGCCCCCGGCCGCGGCCGCCGCCACGGCTCGCCCGATGGGGTGCTCGGAGCCGTACTCCACCGCGCCCGCCAGCCGCAGCACGGCCGCCGCGTCCGGCCCGCCCTCCGTCACGGTCGTCGCGGCGAGCGTCATACGGCCGGTGGTGAGCGTGCCCGTCTTGTCGAAGACGACGGTGTCGACTCCGCGCAGCCGCTCCAGCGCCTCGGGGCCCTTGATCAGCACGCCGAGCTGTGCGCCCCGGCCGGTCGCGGCCAGGAAGGCGGTGGGGATGGCCAGGCCCAGCGCGCAAGGGCAGGCGACGACGAGAACGGACACGGCGGCGGTGACCGCCGCCTCGGGCGCGGCGCCCGCGCCCAGCCAGAAGCCGAGGACGCACGCCGCGACGGTGACGATCGCCGGCACGAAGACCCCGGCGACGGCGTCGGCGAGCCGCTGCAGCCTCGCCTTCCCCGCCTGGGCGTCCGTGACCAGTCTGGTGATCCGGGCGAGCCGGGTGTCCGCGCCGACCGCGGTGGCGCGGACGACGAGCAGCCCGCCCGAGTTGACCGCGCCGCCCACGACCTTGCTGCCGGGGCCTGCCTCCACGGGTGTGGACTCGCCGGTGACCAGCGACAGGTCGAGCGCCGAGCTGCCCTCGATGACCTCGCCGTCCGTGGCGACCTTCTCGCCCGGCCGGACGGTGAACTCCTGCCCGGTGCGCAGCCGCGCGATGGGGATGCGCACCCCGGGACGCCCGGCGGGGCCGCGCACTTCGACGTCCTTCGCGCCCAGTTCGGCGAGGGCTCGCAGCGCGGACCCGGTGCCGCGTCTGGCCCGCGCCTCCAGCCGCCGCCCGGCGAGCACGAACAGCGGAACGCCGACCGCCGCCTCCAGATACAGATGCGCCCCGCTGTGGCCGCCGTCGCCGGGCAGCCAGGTGAACGGCATCCGCATGTCCGGGTCGCCCGCGCCGCCGAAGTAGAGCGCGTAAGCGGACCAGAGGAAGGACGCGATGACGCCGAGGGAGACGAGGGTGTCCATCGTCGCGGTGGCATGCCTCAGTCCGGCCAGGGCGCGGGAGTGGAAGGGCTGCGAGCTCCAGATGACCACGGGGGCGGCGAGGGTGAAGCAGAGCCACTGCCAGTAGTCGAACTGTAGGGCGGGCACCATCGACAGCAGCAGGACGGGGGTCGCGAGCAGCGCGGTGATCAGCAGTCGCTCGCGCTCCTCGGCCTGCTCGTCGTAAGCGTCGGACTCCGCGGCCGCGCCTTCGTCCCCGCCGTCCTCGGCTTCGTCGACTTCGTCGTCCGGGGGCGGCAGCTCGGCGGTGTACCCGGCCCGCTCGACGGTCTCGATCAGCACCTCGACGCCCACCTCGGGCGGATGCGCGACACGGGCGAGGCCGGTGGCCAGATTGACCGTGGCGGTCACGCCCTCGACCCGGTTGAGCTTCTTCTCCACGCGGGCCACACACGCGGCGCAGGTCATTCCGCCGACCAGCAGATCGGTGTCGGTCACCGCGGAGGCGCCGAGCGTGTCGCTCATGGCCGTACCGCCCCGGGCGCCCGCATCCCGTGGTCATGGCCTCCGGAGCCGCCCGGCCCGTCCCAGCGCTCGCCCTCCTCCACCCGGTGCAGGCCCGGCGAGACGGGGCCCGCGGCACGTCCCACAGCGAAGGAGACGGCCGTCAGCGCCAGCAGCAGCAGCACGAAGCCCGCCAGGGCCGGCGGCGGGGTCACCCCCCGACGGGGTCCGGGGGAGCTCGCAGTCCTCATGGAGTCATACCGTACGGGGGTATGAGCGCTCCGGCGAAGCCCCAGCGGCTGTGAGAAACAACGGGCACCCCGCCGGGAACTCGCCGCCCCCGGAATCCGACTCTCCCCCAAGGGCCCCTCAAGCAATCTTGCGGGCCGTCCTCACTGGCGACCCGCACCGCACGGGGTGATCATCGGTCCATGACCACCTCGATCCATCTGTCCCAGCAACCCGAGGCCGACGAGCTGCTCAGCCGCAGCCCGCTCGCCGCCCTCGTCGGGATGCTGCTCGACCAGCAGATCCCGATGGAGTGGGCGTTCACCGGGCCGTACACGATCGCCCGACGCCTCGGGGCCGACGACCTCGACGCCGGGCAGATCGCCGCATACGACCCCGACGCCTTCGCCGAGCTGCTGAAGGAGAAGCCGGCCGTCCACCGCTACCCCGGCTCCATGGCCAAGCGTGTGCAGCAGCTGTGCCGGTACGTCGTCGACGAGTACGACGGCGATGCCCGTGCGATCTGGCAGGACGCCGCCGACGGCACGGAGCTGCTGGCGCGGCTGAAGGCGCTGCCGGGCTTCGGCGACCAGAAGGCGAGGATCTTCCTCGCGCTGCTCGGCAAGCAGTACGGCGTGCGCCCGGAGGGCTGGCGCGAGGCGGCCGGGGCCTATGGCGAGCTGGGCGCCTACCGCTCGGCCGCCGACATCACCGGGCCCGAGTCGCTCGCCAAGGTGCGCGCCCACAAACAGGAGATGAAGCGCGCCGCGAAGGAGGCGAAACAGACACCCTGACGGACCGGAACATCCCCGATGAGACAGGGCAACGAGAGGAAATATGCAGTGAGTTGCGGCACAAGTGTTCACAGGACACTCAAAGATCGCTAACTTCCCCTCAACTCTGACCGCACGGGAAGGAACTCTGTGAACTCATCCCATCGCAGAGCCGTGGCCGCCATGGCCGCAGCCGCACTCGCGACCCCGCTCCTGCTGGCCTCCGCCTCCCCCTCCTCCGCGTCGCACCGCCTCGACCCCGGTGAGCGGGCGGCGAAGGAAGCGTCGAAGCTGGCCAGGAAGCTGGTGCAGAAGTCGTCCGCCGAGGACGCCTACCGGCACCTGGAGAAGTTCCAGCAGATAGCCGACTCGGCAGGCGGCCACCGCGCCGCGGGCTCCCTCGGACACGACGCATCGGCCGCGTATGTGTACCAGCAGCTGAAGAGGTGGGGCTACAACGTCTCGTATCAGCAGTTCGAGTTCATGTACACGGAGACACAGGCCGAGAAGCTCTCCGTGGTCGCGCCCGAGTCCCGCGACGTCGAGATCAACGCGATGACGTACACCGCGTCCACCCCGGTGGGCGGCATCGAGGCCGATCTCACCGCGGTGCCGGTCGACGAGGACGGCACCACCGGCTGCGAGCCGGGCGACTACGCCTCCGGGACCTTCACCGGAAAGATCGCCCTGATCAAGCGCGGCGGATGCACCTTCGCCCAGAAGCAGGCCACCGCGGCCGAGGCCGGCGCCGTGGGCGCCGTCATATACAACCACTCCGAGGGCCCGCTCAACGGCACCCTCGGAGAGGCGGGCGCGGGCAAGATCCCCACCGGCGGCATCACGCTCGCCGAGGGCGAGAAGCTCGCCGCGGACCTCGACAAGGGCGCGGTGAAGCTCTCCCTGGAGATCCGCCAGCTCCAGGAGAAGCGCACCACCAACAACGTCATCGCGGAGACCCGGCACGGCAACGCCGCCAACACCGTGATGCTCGGCGCGCACCTCGACTCGGTGACCGCGGGCCCGGGCATCAACGACAACGGCTCCGGATCGGCGGGTCTGCTCGAGGTCGCCCAGGAGCTGGCGAAGAAGGAGAAGCGGCCGGCCAACAAGGTCCGCTTCGCCTGGTGGTCCGCCGAGGAGAACGGACTGCTCGGCTCCGAGCACTATGTCGCCAACATGAGCAGCCTCGACCGCAAGGAGGTCAAGCTCTACCTCAACTTCGACATGATCGCCTCGCCGAACTACGGCCTCTTCGTCTATGACGGGGACGACTCCGACGGCGTCGGCGCGGGGCCCGGCCCGAAGGGCTCGGCGCAGCTCGAGCGCGATATCACCGACTTCATGGACAGGCGCGGACTGCCGCACGAGGGCACGGACTTCACCGGCCGCTCGGACTACGGCCCGTTCATCGAGGTCGGCATTCCCTCGGGCGGCACGTTCACCGGCGCGGAGGGCGTCAAGACCGAGAAGCAGGCCGAGAAGTTCGGCGGCGAGGCCGGGGTGGCGTACGACAAGTGCTACCACGACGCGTGCGACGACCTCGGCAACGTCAACATGGCGGCGTTCGACGCCAACATCGACGTCATCGCCAATGCCGTGGGCACCTACGCCCACGACCTGAGCTCGCTGCGCAAGCCGGTCGAGTCCGTCCCGACCCAGGGCGACGAGGGCAGCGGCGGCGGTCTGCACGACGAACACGGCCGCGAGGTCACCGAGTAGGTCCAAAGAAGGGCGAGTCCTCCGGGGTGGGCGGCTGCCGTCGGCCGCCCACCCCCACCCCGCTCGCCCCCGCTCAGCTCGCCCCCACCCCGCTCGCCCCCGCTCAGCTCGCCTCCACCCCGCTCGCCTCCGCCGTCACCGCCGCCTGCGGCCCGCCGTTCCGAACAGCGAGCGGCCGATCTCCCGGCCGAGCTGGGTGCCGATCGACCGGGCGAGCGAACGGAAGACCGCGCTGCCCACCACCTGCTGCGCCAGCGGCGGCTCCTCCGCGGGCCGCCCGGGCGGCGGGGCCTGACCCGCCTCCGCCTCCTGGGCCGGCTCCACCTCCCGCGCCGCCCGCACCGCGGCCTCCTCTGCGGCCTGCTGCTCGTCCGAGAGCCGCTCGTACGCGGACTCCCGGTCGACGGCCTCCGCATAGCGCCCGTACAGCGCCGAGGACTTCACCGCCCGCTCCAGCACATCCGCCCCGACGGGCCCCAGCAGGGACCGCGGCGCCCGCAGCCGGGTCGCGGCGACCGGAGTGGGCGCGCCCGACTCGCTCAGCGCGGTGACCACCGCCTCGCCGGCGCCCAGCCCGGTGAGCACCTCCCCGAGCCGATACTCCGACCGCGGGTAGGTCTTGACCGTCTCCCTCAGCGCCTCGGCGTCATCGGGGGTGAAGGCGCGCAGCGCGTGCTGCACCCGGCTGCCGAGCTGTCCGAGCACCTCGGGGGGCACGTCCTGCGGGGACTGCGTGACGAAGAAGACGCCGACTCCCTTGGAGCGGATCAGCCGCAGCGTCTGCACGACCGACTCCAGGAACGCCTTGCTCGCCCCGTCGAACAGCAGGTGCGCCTCGTCGAAGAAGAACACCAGCTTCGGGCGCTCGACATCCCCGACCTCCGGCAGATCGTGGAAGAGATCAGCCAGCAGCCACATCAGGAACGTCGAGAACAGCCGAGGCCTGTCCCGCACGGCGGGCAGCTCCAGTACGGAGACGAGCCCGCGGCCGTCCGGCGCGGTGCGCAGCAGATCGCGCGTGTCGAACGCGGGCTCGCCGAAGAAGCCGTCCGCGCCCTGCTGCTCCAGTGCGGTCAGGGACCGCAGGATCACCCCGGCCGTGGCGGTCGAGAGCCCGCCGATCCCCCGCAGCTCGTCCTTGCCCAGGTCGGAGACGAGGAAGGCGACCACGGCCCGCAGATCCTTCAGACCCACCAGCTCCAGGCCCTTGGAGTCGGCGTAGTGGAAGATCAGCCCCAGTGACTGCTCCTGCGTCCGGTTGAGTTCGAGGACCTTCGCGAGCAGCAGCGGCCCGAAGTCGGTGACCGCGGCGCGCAGCGGGATCCCGGCGCCGTGGCCGCCGAGGGCGTAGAACTCGCAAGGAAAGCCCTCGGCCTCCCAGCGCTGCCCGACCTGCCGGGCCCGCTCCCGCACCTTCTCACCCGCCCCTCCCCGCCCGTCGTCCGCGCCCGTCGCGCTCTCGCCCGTTTCGGTCCCGCTTTCGCCGGGTTCGGCTACGCTCTCGCCGGGTTCGGCCCCGCCCGGTGCGCAGATCCCCGACAGGTCCCCTCTGACGTCGGCCAGGAAGACGGGCACCCCGGCGCCGCTGAGCTGCTCGGCGATGAGCTGGAGGGTCTTGGTCTTCCCGGTGCCGGCCGCGCCCGCGACCAGCCCGTGGCGGTTGAGCATGGCCAGCGGAAGGCGGATCGGGGCCTCGGCGCGGCACCGGCCGTCCCAGAGCAGGGCGCCCAGTTCGATCGCCTCCCCGGCGGGCGGATACCCGGCGGCGATCTTCCGTGCGGCCTCGGGAAGCTCCGGGGCGGCCTGCTCGCTCGCGCTCATATGAACCCCTGCTCCCCACGCTGATTGCCGGAAAAGACACGCTTGCCCAGGATTGCACTCGAGTCTCCTGGCTGCGCCCGGAGCGCCTTGACCGGTAGGCTTTCCGTGTGATCTTCAAGCGCATCGGAAACGGGCGGCCGTATCCCGACCACGGCCGGGAAAGCACCCGGCAGTGGGCGGATGTCGCGCCGCGGCCGGTCCGCCTCGATCAGCTCGTGACGACCAAGGGCCAACTGGACCTGGAAACGCTGCTCGCCGAGGACTCCACGTTCTACGGCGACCTCTTCGCCCATGTCGTGAAGTGGCAGGGCGACCTCTACCTCGAGGACGGTCTGCACCGCGCCGTGCGGGCGGCCCTCCAGCAGCGCCAGGTGCTCCATGCACGCGTGCTCGAACTGGGCTGATCGCGCCGCTCCTACCCGGACCGGAGCTGCAAGACCCGTCGGCATCGGCCGCACGCACCAGTCGGATGCCCCTTTCGGACCCTTTCGGGACCGTACGGACGCACTCCATTGATCATCTAGTAGGCATCGCCGACAGGCCGCACTACGCTGCGCCTCATGAGCATGCTCACACCCCCCGGCATGGGCGGAAAGTACCGCGTGACGGGGGACACGTACCCACGCATGCGACGTCCCCGGCGCCGCCGCAGGATCGTTCTGGCCACCCTCGCCGCGGCGGTCGCCCTCGGTCTGGCCGGCTGGGGGACGCTGCAGCTCATCGATGTGTTCGGCGGCGGGGACGAGAAGAAGACGCAGGCCGCCTCCGGCCGCGCGTCCGACTGCGCACCCGCCCCCACCCCCTCGGCGGCGCCGGCGCCGCCCAAACCGGGCCAGATCACGGTCAACGTCTACAACGCGACCCCGCGCACGGGCCTCGCACAGGGCGCGGCCGACGAGCTGAAGAAGCGCGGCTTCGCGATCGGCGAGATCGGGAACGCCACCGAGGAGTACGACAAGAAGGTTGCCGGCACCGCGATACTGCTGGGCGCGCCGGCGTCGTACGAGGGCGCGTTCCGGGTGCTCGCCACCCAGGTCCGGGGCGCACAGCTGAAGGCCGACACCCGCGAGACGGCGGATGTGGACCTGATCCTGGGCACGGCCTTCAAGAACCTGACGGCGAAGAAGGACGCGGACGCGGCGCTGGCCGCGCTGACCAGGCCCGCACCGCGCCCTTCCTGCGAGCCGGCGGACTGACGCAGCCGGCAGACTGACGCAGCCGGCGCGCTGCGGGCCGCGGCCCGCGGCGTCGCGCCGCCCGGCGCCGCGCGTGCTACTCGGCCGCGCCGTACATCCGGTCGCCGGCGTCGCCGAGGCCCGGGACGATGTAGCCGTGCTCGTTCAGCCGCTCGTCGACCGAGGCGGTGACCACGGTGACCGGGGTGCCCGCCAGCTCGCGCTCCATCACCTCGACGCCCTCGGGGGCGGCGAGCAGCACGACGGCCGTCACATCGTCCGCACCGCGCTTGATCAGCTCCTGGATCGCCGCGACCAGCGTGCCGCCGGTGGCCAGCATCGGGTCAAGGACGTACACCTGCCGACCCGACAGGTCCTCGGGCATCCGCGTGGCATACGTGGACGCCTCCAGCGTCTCCTCGTTGCGGATCATGCCGAGGAAGCCCACCTCGGCCGTCGGCAGCAGCCGCACCATGCCGTCGAGCATGCCGAGGCCGGCACGCAGGATCGGCACGACCAGCGGCCGCGGGTGGGAGAGCCGCACGCCCGTCGTCCCGGTGACCGGGGTCTCGATGTCGACCTGGTCGGTGCGCACATCCCGGGTGGCCTCGTACGCGAGCAGGGTGACCAGCTCGTCGGCGAGCCGCCGGAAGGTCGGGGAGTCGGTGCGCTTGTCGCGCAGCGTGGTGAGTTTGTGCGCCACCAGCGGGTGGTCGACGACATGGATCCGCATGGCGTCCACAGTAGCGGGGCTCGCATCAACCGAGGCCACAGAGGGAAGGTGGAAGCAACAGGGACCCAGTGGCGGGGTGGTGCGGCCGATGCCGAAGCCGGATTCAGAACCAGAGCCGCGAGCGGAGGCGGAACGGGAGCAGGCCTCCCGCGGGCTCGAGGACCCCGAGGCCGTCGCGGCCATGGAAGCCGACGCGGAGCGCCGCCGGCGGCGCGCCCATTTCCTGCGCGAGCTGCACGAGGCGAGGGCGCTGCGCGACCGGGTCCAGCCGCGGCGCGCCCGGGCCGCCCGGATGCGCCAGCAGATGCGCATGCGGACCTTCCGCTGGTAGCCGCCGCACCTCCCAGGACGCACGGGAAGGCAGTATGGAAACCGCACTCGTGAGAACTGGTGGACGACGCAACGACGGAAGACCTCTCGCATCGGCCCGGTTTCTGCCACGATTCCGAGTGGGCGGGGCACGAGCAGCGCACCGCCGGTCGTCACACCTCTGATCAGTGGGAGAGTCACGGTGTACTTCGCCGCACTGCTCGCGCGCACTCCGGAAGGGTGGGAAGCGAGCGACACAGAGCTCGACGATGTGGAGACCCTGTCGGATCTGACCGACCTGGCCCGCGAGGCCTCGGTGGACGAGGACACGGTGCTCGTCTTCATCGAGCAGGAGGACGCGTGGTTTGGCGTCGTCCGAGTGGAGGGCGAGGACGACCCTCGCATCTACGTCTCGGACGCGGCCGCCGCCGCGCGCTCCTCGTATGGAGAGATCCTCACCGACGAACTGCTCGGCGGGGACGACGACGACGCGGCCGACGAACTGGACGCGCTGAACCTCGACGGCACCGAGGAGGGCGAGCCGGAAGCGGCCGGCGAGGACGACATGGCGGACTCCGAAGCGGCCCCGGCAGGTCCGCTGGGCGACCGCGAGATCCTCGACGACCTCGGAGTCTCCGCCAAGGAACTGCTGTCCATCGAGGAGGACGGGCTGATGATCATCGCCGAGGCGCTCGGCGCCTCCGAGGTCCTGGAGACCGTCCGCTAGTGACCGGTGCAACCTCCGCCACACCTCCGCCGTCCGGTTCCGTGCACGACCCCGTACGCGGGCCGTGGGAGGCGTCGATGCGCCTCGCCCTCAAGGAGGCGGAGCAGGCCGCGCTGTCCGGCGATGTGCCGGTCGGCGCCCTGGTGCTGGCCGCCGACGGCACGCTCCTGGCGTCCGGGCACAACGAACGCGAGGCGACCGGCGATCCGACCGCCCATGCCGAGGTGCTGGCGATCCGCCGGGCCGCGGAGCGGCTCGGCCGGTGGCGGCTGACCGGCTGCACGCTCGTGGTGACGCTCGAACCGTGCACGATGTGCGCGGGGGCGATCGTCCAGTCGCGCGTGGACCGGCTGGTCTACGGGGCACGTGACGACAAGGCGGGCGCGGCGGGCTCACTGTGGGACGTCGTACGGGACCGGAGGCTCAACCACCGCCCCGAGGTCGTCCTCGGCGTCCTCGGCGAGGAATGCGCCCGGCAGCTGAGCGCCTTCTTCCGGGAGCGCTGAGCCCCCGCCCCGGACCGCTCCGGGGCTCGGCGACCTATCGATTTCGGCGCAGGGCCCACCTTGGGCTAGGATCTCTCCCGGTAGCGTGTCCGAGCGGCCGAAGGAGCTCGCCTCGAAAGCGAGTGTGGCGCAAGTCACCGAGGGTTCAAATCCCTCCGCTACCGCTGGTAGACGAAGGGTCCGGCGCATCGCGCCGGACCCTTCGCGCATCTCCGTCTCAGTTCCCGTCTCAGTTGGCCGGTACAAGGACCCCGGCGGCCCCGTCGTCGTCCTCGCCGGACGCCCCGGCTTCCGGCTTCCAGATGAGCCCGTCAACCTGTCGGGCCACGTCCACCCGAACAGTGTCGACCATGTGTTGATACCGAGCGGCCATTGCCGTTGTCGACCACCCCATGAGACCCATGACGGCCCGTTCCGAGACCCCGAGGATCAGCAGCACCGTGGCGGCGGTGTGTCGGGCGTCGTGCAGGCGGCCGTCCCTCACCTTGGCGTCGGTCAGCAGTTCCTTCCAGTCGTCGTAGTCGGTGCGGGGCGGGGTGCCGCGTCCGTCCGGGGTGGCGAACAGCCAGCCCTCACCCGCCCACTTCTCCCCAGCCGCCGCCCGTTCAGCGTCCTGCTTCACTCTGTGGGCCCGAAGCAGGTCAACGAGCTGGGCGGGCAGGCCGACCGCTCGTCGGCCCGCACGGGACTTCGTGTCGGCCGTCTCCGGGTTGGTGCGTTGGCGCTGCGGGCAGTACCCGGCCTTTCGGCCGCACGTGTCGCCGCATCCGTGGGCGTATCGCGGGCGGTGCCGACTACGGCGGACCATCAGAACACCGCGTTCCATGTCCACGTCGGCCCACTTGAGCCCCAATGCCTCGCCCTGCCGCAGACCGAGTGCCAGAGCAACGGCCCAGCGAGCGGAGTTGCGCCGATCATCGGCGGCCCGCAGTAGCCGCTTGACCTCCTCGACGGTGTACGGCTCGATCTCCTCTTCGCTGACGCGGGGCGCCTTGGCAAGCTGCACCGGGTTGCGGGTGAGGTGACCACGCCGTACCGCCTCGTTCAGCGCGGTGCGGAAGGTCCGGTGGATCTGGTGGATTGTTCCGGCCTTACGGCCGTCGGCCTGCATCTTCCCGTAGAAGCGCTCGATGTGCTCCGGCCTGAGCTTGTCGAGCCGGTGAGCACCGAGGGCGGGGATCAGGTGCTTCCGGACGGCGACGCCGTAGCCAACCATGGTGTTTTCGTTCACCGCGAGCGGCGCGATGGTCTCCACCCAGTGAGTCAGCCACATCTTGACCGTCCAGGGCTTGCCCGGCTTGGCGAGGGTCTTGGCGTCGCGCTGCTTCTCCAGCTCACGGACGGCCGCCGTCACTTCGGCGCGGGTCTTCCGTTCGACGTGTCGCCGGTCCGGCCGGCCGTCGTCGCGTACGCCGACGGTGACGCGGCCGTGCCACTTGCCGTCACTGCCCTGGTAGATGGACGACCGGCCGTTGGGCTGTCGGGTGCGCTTCTTCTCTTCCGTCACGCGCGGACTCCTTAGGGTGGGGTGAAACAGCCGGAGCACCACCCGTGATGGGGTGGTGCTCCGGCGGGGGTAGGTCAGGCCGCGCGCTGTTCGGCGCGGCGACGGGCCAGGTAGGCGGCCGGGGCGTCGGCGGGAACGCGCCGGAGTCCACCGACCATTAGGGATTCCAGCTCTCCGGTGCGAATGAGGGCGAAGCAGGTAGTCCGGCCGATGCGGAGGCAGTAGGCGGCCTCTTCGACCGTCAAGAGAACGGGGGCCGGGCCGCCGACCTCAGCGAGCCGAGCGGTGTCCACTCTGGCGATGCTCATGCGGGGTCTCCTCGGGGCAGTCCTTCGGGGGCACTGTCTGAGGGCCGCTACTTCCGCTACCGCCGCTACCGCGCAGGTCAGGGGCCTGATCGAGGTAGCGGATAGGGGTAGCGGTAGCGGCGGGGTAGCGGCTCGCGTCGGTGCTTGCCGCTACCCCGTATGCGCTGATCAGGTCACGTTTTCGGTGCCGGGTAGCGGAGGTAGCGGACTTTCCGGGGGCGGGGGGCAGTAGCGGGACCACGCGTCATGCAGATCGGCCGCGTAGTAGCCCTTGAGGACGCTCCCGGCGGTCTTGATGTTGCGGGAGGTGATGGGCTCGTTGTCGGCCGTCATGTACTCCGCGAGCATCCGAGACAGGCGCCGGTTGTCGAGCGGCTTGCCGCCCAGATCGGCCCACGGGGCATCGTCCAGAGCGTTGAGCCGGTCCAGGATCGCGACGGTGGGCAGGCGGTCGATGCCCACCATGACGTGATCGCGCAGATCCGTCAGCAGCCGGACCCCGAGACTGCCCTTGTCGTTGGCGCGGGATGCCTTGACCAGGGCCACGCATGCCTCCCGCGCCCGGTGGGGCCAGACCCCGCCGGCGGCATCGGCGACGGCGAGCAGGGGTTCCCACACGTCGGCCGGGCGGTCGGTCACGCCGTCGGGCATCTCCGGCCATGCCTCCACGACCTGCGCACGAACCTGCTCCGCCCACTGGGCAAGCCGGTCGCGGAGCCGGTGTCCCTCCGCCTCATGGATGCGGGCCCGGTAGGGCTCCACGTGCTCGTTGACGCCCTTGCGGCGCATGCGGATGATGACGGACCGGGTCATGATCGTGTCCGGGAGTGAGCCGAGTCCGGCGACTGCTACCGCGCAGTACGAGGGGAACGCCTGAACGGTCTGGTTGCCGCCGTCGCCGATGCACCGGTAGGTGACCCCGGTGCGGCGGTGGCCGGCGTTGAGGAACCCGCGCAGTTCCTCGTTGTCCCCCGCCTTCGGCCCGAAGATCGTGTCGATTTCGTCGAACAGGATCGTCGGTCGGCCACTCGGCCCGGAGACCGCCCGGAACAGGGCGGCGGCGGACGCGTTGACGGCCGTCATGGGCTGCGGCACAAGGGTGTCCGCGATCTCCAGCGCCCTCGACTTGCCCGACCCCGGCTCAGGGGACAGGAACGCGATACGCGGGGTGGAGTCGAAGCAGTCGAGCAGATGGGCGTGCGCGTCCCACAACACGACCGCCACGTAGGCGGCCTCGTGGGGGAAGACGTTGAAGCGGCGGTGGAAGGCTTCCACGTCGTCCAGCAGAGCGGCACCGTCGATGGCGATCGTCATGCGGCGTTCCTCCGTTCGGTGTGCTCGGCGGGGGTGCCGGTGCAGAAGTGCTTGTGTGCCTCGTAGTCGGTGACCAGGTCGGCCACGTCGTGCTGCCCGGTGGCGGTGCGGGTGGTTCCGCAGGGGCAGGCGTAGGCGGCGGTGGGGGTGTCGCTGTGGCGCTTGGTCCAGCGCGTGCCGTCGTAGTGGTGGCGGTAGACGGGCGGTGCGTAGATGCAGATGCCGGGCCGGTCGGGCGTCGGATCGGCGCTGGGGCGCACGTCGTCGGCCCGGAACCGCTGCGAGCGGGGAAGAGCTGAAACGACGCCCTTACGGGCGGCGTCCCCTCGGGCGCCCACGGCCGGACGGGGCGGGGGCTGCTCGGCGAGGTGCCGCCTCTCGGGGGTGCCGGCAGGGCTTTTCAGGCGGGGGGAGGGGCGGGGGTTCATGCCGCCTGCCGGGGTCGGGCGGTACGGATGGACCAGTTCAGAGCGCTGCGCAGTGTCGAGCGGCACTCGGACGGCTTCAGCCCTGCGGACTCCCCCGCCGCCTGAAAAGCCTGCTCGACATCGCTGCGGTCGAGGTCGCCCCATGCGACGAACCGGCCCATGGCGCGTGCGGCCCGGAACAACTCTGCTTCCCTGCAGCCCTCCCGGGCAGCAGCCACAGCGGCGCTCTCCCGCTCCAGTGCCACCTGCGCGCACCGTGAGCCGTTGCGCGGTGTGCTGACGCGGACCGGGCCCGCAGTGCGCTGTGATGCGGGGGTGAGTGCTTTGAGGAGCCAGGCGGGCAGGTCCATGACGGGGATGTCGTCGAGGGCCTCATAGACCCCGTCGGGGGTGATGCTGCCTGGGGCGACGACGTAGCCGCCCCAGGCGCGGGTGTCGACCTTTCGTGCGAGGCGTCCGGCGGTGGACTTCAGGCGGGCACCGGCGGGTGCAGTGAAGTACAGGTGCTCTCCACCACTCGGAGTCCGAGTGCGGTAGGTAGCGGGGACGGCGTATCCGGCGCGCTCGCAGAGCGCTGTGAAGGACGTTGCGCCGTCAGGCGTTCCTTTCAGGTCCTTTGGCTTGAGCGTGTCGAGGTCGACAACGAGCAGCCCGGCGGGGCCGGTGGCGATGCCGACGTTGTACGGCCGCATCTCCCATGCAGCCCTGATCAGGTCTGGGTCGAGGGTGGCGCGCTGCTCGGGCACCAGGTGCCCGTCCGCGCAACGGCCGGTGCCGGGACACCGCTCCTCGCAGTGGCCAGCGGGCCTCTTGCCCCGCGGCCGGAGCGGGACGACGGGCCAGCCACGTTCAGCCGCGGCCAGCGCTGCGCGCAGCAGCGCGGTACGGGGGTCATGCGTCATGCTGGATGCCTCCAACAGGTCTGTTGTGGATTGGTTGGGCAAGGGCGGCCCCACGGCTTTGGCGAGACGATGGGGGCCGCCCTTGGCGTAGCTAGTGGTGCGTGGCCCAGTGGGCGTACTGCTGGCGGACGTAGTGGCGCGGGTCGCAGATCACGGGCGTGTCGTCCAGGCCCATGAGGTGGCGGGCGGCCTCAGTCGCGGCGCAGGCGATGTCGTCGGCGTCGCGGCTGTCGGCGGTGAGCGCCATGCGGTCCAGCACGGCGGCCTTGCGTAGGAAGTACTCCCGGTCCAGGCCCTGACCGATCGGCGTGTGTGCGCTCGTTTCGGTGGTCCAGCCGATCTCGTTGCTGATCCTCGGGGCGTCGGCGTAGGCCTGCTCGGGTGTGGGCCACGAGGGTTCGGGGGTGCTGCGGTGGTCGGCCCGGAGGTAGAGCCGGTTCCGCTGGCCGTCCCGGGTGGGGTAGACGGTCACGTTGCCGGTGGTGAAGGTGCGGTCTAGCGCGGCGACGATGTGCTCAGTGTCGGCGGGGTCGCAGATGACGCGGATCATGAACACTCGGAGCTCCTTGTTCTGTCTGGTCAGCCGTGGAAGTGGTTGCGCTTGAAGACGGCCCGGCGGATGTTCACCGTCGTGCCGGCCTTGCCGTCGCTCGCTCCGAGGACCTGGACGGCGATCCATCCGCCGAAGATCACGGCGGCCAGGATGATGAGTTGGGTGATGAGCGCGGTGAGTGCGGCGATGAACGTGGTGAGCAGGATGAGCCCGCCGCACACGGCGAGGAACCCGACGCCTCCGAGGGCGACGGTCACGGCCGTGCGGGACACGACCGGCTTGACCGCGACCGGTTCGGGGCGGGCGGGTTCGGTGGCGTAGCCGGTGACGACGCGGCCGTCGGGCAGGACGATGCTCGCGACCGCGGGAACGGTGTCCGGCTGCACCAGCACGAGGGGCGCTGGCACGGCCGTGGCGGGCGGGTACGGGGTGGGCTGGTGGACTTCCACGGCCCGCTGTGCGGGCGCGTGCGGGGTGCGGTCGGGGTACATGTGGAATCCCTTCCTGTGCCGGTTCAGGGAGGCGGAGGCACCCCCTTCGGGATGCCCTGCAGAGGGGTGTTTTAGGGGTGTGGCCTGCGTGCCTCCCTGGCTCCCTGAACGATCATTCGTGCAGGTCAGGGCCAGGGAGGCGGGTCAGGGAGGGGGTCAGGGAGTTCTCCCTGCCTCCCTGACCCGTCGCGGGTCGGCTCCCTGCCGTCATTCGGCGGAAGCGGAACCCTCGTCGTCGCGGTTGGCGAGGGCGCGGGCGACGCGGTCACGGGCGACGACCATCACGCCGTCGGACTTGTACGGCTCGGCGCCGACGTCGTCCAGGACGCGCTTGAGGTCGAGGAACGACCAGCCGCCGTAGGCACCCGGGTTCCGTGTGGCGAGCCGGGCGAGGACGTCCTTGGTCCGCACGCGGGGCGCGTCGCCGATGACGGCGGCGATGTCGGCGAGCGGGTCATGTTCCTCGCCCCGTTCGATGGTGTGCAGGGTCGTGACGCCGTCGCGCAGGGCCTTGGCCCGGTCGGTGATGGCTTCGGCGGCGTCGTCGTCGATGTAGTGCGTGCGCACCGTGATGGACGACTGTCCGGCCGGGATGGTGATGCCGTCCGAGGCGACGACAAGGGTTCCCCGATCCAGGCCCGGCCGCAGCAGGTTCGGGGCCGCGCCTCCGTCGACGGCCTTGTCCCCGAGAGCCATGCGGGCCTGCGACTCCGTACCGAGGGCGAGGGAGGCGCGGGTGTGGGCGCCCTCGCGGACCAGCTTGGGCAGGTTCTCGTTGGTCGGGTCCTGGGTGCCCTGCCACATCAGCACGTTCACGGCCCGCCCCTGGTTGTGAATCTTGCGGACGGCCATGAAGTACCGGGAGTCGGCCTTGGACCCGCCGTAGGGCCGCTTGTCCTTGCCCGTGCCCTTGGCCGGGCACATGAACGCGACCTGCGCTTCGTCGACCAGCACGATCAGCGGCGGGAACACCGTGCCGGGCGGGGCCTGGATGCGGCGGTTCATCTCGGCCACCGCGCCCTCGACCATCTCGGTCACCTGGATCACGTGCTCATCCGTCGGCCCCTGGATCAGCGTCGTGGCGAGCCCGCCGAACATGGCCCAGTCGCCCACGCCCTTGAGGTCACCCATGAGGAACTGCACCGACCGATCCAGCGACAGCCACAGCGCGAGCGAGCGCAGGGCCACGGTCTTGCCCTGGTTCGACAACCCGGTGATGAGCAGGTGCCGCTGATACAGGCTCAGGCTCGCTGCGTCCCCGCGCAGGTCCTGCCCCCAGGGTGCTTTCCCCTTGGCGTAGTCGGCGGTCATCGTGTCGTCGGTGACCAGCGGAGACGGGCCGATCGGCTCGTCCAGCGCGCCCGAGTCGGCGATCCACAACCGCACCGTGCGGGCGGCCTGCGGGATGGTGATGAACACTTCGTGCTCGTGGCGGGTCAGGTTCTCGGCGAGCTTGCGGCGCTTGTTCTGCACCTCGTTGGTCGACACCCCGGAGGGAAGGGTCACGTCGACCTCGACCCCGCATCCGGCGATGGTGATCGGTCCGAGCATGGACGCGCCGGCGTCGCCCATCTCCTTGATGGCGTTGCGCAGGGCGGGCACTCCGAGGTCGCGCAGGGCCTTGACCACGATGGACGGCGTGATCGGCTCACCTTCACCGGTGCGGACGTTCGCCGGGAGCGCCCAGTTCGGGGCGGCTTGCTGCTTGCGGCCGACCGACCACAGGGCGAGCAGGGCGAGGAACGGGCCGATCGTCAGCGCCGGGCCCCACACGATCTGCACGATCCGGATCAGCAGGGCGATGAAATCGATCGTCGCCGACAGCGGGGTGATGACGTCTCCGACGTGGCCGGTGTTGAGGGCCATGACGATGCCGAGGGCGACCAGGACGCCGATGCTCATGCCGGCGCCGACGGCCACGCCCTTGGCGGCCGCCCCGGGCGAGTGGAGCAGGTCCATGCGGCGGTGGTGGCGGGCGGCGCGGAAGCGCTGCAGGCGCTCCTCCCATTCCTCGGCCGCTTCCAGGTTCCCCGCGGCTTCAGCCGCCCGGATCATCCGCTCATAGCGGGAGCCGGTGCGGCCGTCCCACGCCCGGCGGGCCACGATCCGCCCGCCATTGAAGGTGTACAGGCTGTGCCGGACCGCCGAACGACCGGCCGACAGGGTGCGCTCGTGTGTAACAGCGGTCT
>NZ_JADWYQ010000074.1 GCF_022414575.1 Streptomyces sp. MUM 178J
CCAGGCGGCCAGCAGACCCGCCGCACCCGTGACGATCAACATCCACGCGAACGCCCGACCGCCGCCGATCAGTCCCTTGTCCCCGTCCGCTTGCCGGTCGGAGGACACGTCGTCAACCGCTGCAGTCGCCATCCGTCAATCCGTTCCGTTTCTCAGTAGCTGCTGGGGCATGGTCATTCTGCCGTACATACCCGAGGATCCACCGTTCGGTTGACATAAGGATGGCTGGTTGGGCGTCGCAGCGCACATATGCATGCCGGAAGGCTGGGGCCATGACAGAACTCGCGGTGAACGTAAGCGGCCTGCGCAAGCGATACGGCGATGTGACCGCCGTGAACGGTCTCGACCTGGCCATCCGTCCCGGTGAGGTCTTCGGCATCCTCGGCCCGAACGGCGCCGGGAAGAGCACGACCGTGGAAATCCTCCAGGGCCACCGCTCCCGCGACGCGGGCGAGGTGAGTGTCCTGGGCGCGGACCCGGCGTCCGGCGACCGCCGGTGGCGCTCGCGGGTCGGCATCGTCTGGCAGGACGAATCCGCGCCCGCCGAGTTGACGGTGCGCGAGACCGTGACGCATTTCGCACGGTACTACCCGACGCCGCGGGACCCGAGCGAGGTCATCTCGCTGGTCGGCCTCCAGGAGAAGGCAGGCAAGCGGATCAAGGCGCTGTCCGGCGGCCAGCGGCGGAGGCTGGATGTGGCGCTGGGCGTGATCGGGGCTCCGGAGCTGCTGCTGCTCGACGAACCGACGACCGGGTTCGACCCGGCGGCGCGCCGCCGGTTCTGGGAGCTGATCCGGCTGCTGGCCGACGAGGGCGCCACCATCGTCCTGACCACCCACTATCTGGAGGAGGCCGAGGCGCTCGCCGACCGGCTGGCCGTCGTCGCGGCCGGGCGGGTGGTCGCCGAGGGCACCCCGGCCCAGCTGCGTCAGGCGCACGGCGTCGAGGCGACGGTTGCCTGGACGGACCCGGACGGCACGGCCCGTTCCCTTGTGACGGACACACCGACCCGTACGGTCGCCGGGCTGATGCGGCGCTTCGACGGCGAGATCCCGGATCTGACCGTCACCAGGCCCTCCCTGGAGGACGTCTATCTGGGCCTGATCGGGCAGCGCCAGCTGCAGTCGGCGACAGCGACGGAAGGCGAGACGCGATGAGCACGTCAACCACCGCAGTCGGCGGGCGCGGCACGGCACAGCAGACCGCCCGTGGCACGCTTCCGGGCGCCTGGCGGCTCGGGCTGGCACGCGGAGCGCTGGAGGTGAAGCAGTTCTTCCGACAGCGGGACCAGGCCGTGTTCACCTTCGCCTTCCCGATCGTGTTTCTCTTCCTCTTCGCGTCGATCTTCAGCGACGACGTGGAGGGCGCGGGCATCACCGCATCGCAGCTCTATGTGCCGGCGATGATCGCGGCGGGCATCATGGCGACCAGCTTCCAGTCGCTGGGCATCTCCATAGCCATCGAGCGGGACGAGAAGCAACTGCGGCGGCTGCGCGGCACGCCGATGCCGCCCGCGGCCTACTTCCTGGGCAAGGTATGGCTGGTCCTGGTCACCGGGCTGCTGGAGGCCGCCGCCCTGCTGGCCGTGGGCACGGTCTTCTACGGCGTCGACCTGCCGACGGACCCCGGCGCCTGGCTGCGGTTCGGCTGGATCTTCCTGCTCGGGCTGACCGGCTGCGCGCTGCTCGGCATCGCCGTCAGCAGCGTGCCGAGGTCCGGGCAGAGCGCGAGTTCCGTGGTGATTCTGCCGTTCCTGGTGCTCCAGTTCATCTCCGGCGTGTACATCTCGATCGACACGATCCCCTCGTGGATGCTGAACATCGGGGCGCTGTTCCCGCTGAAGTGGCTGGCCCAGGGCCTGCGCGGCGTGTTCCTCCCGGAATCGGCCGCGGTGCTGGAGCAGGCGGGCAGCTGGGAGTACGGACGGGTCGCCTTGGTGCTGGGGGCCTGGTGCATCGGAGGATTGGCGCTGTGTCTGATGACCTTCCGATGGAAAAGCCGCCGGGACGGCTGACGCGGCCGGGGAGCACACACAGGGCGGGACCCGTCGCGGCACGCGGGCCCCGCCCCGACGCCGAGTGCGGGTCCGCGCCGGGCGAGTCGGGCGTCGCCCACGCCTGGAACCGCGGCGTGCGCCTCTGGGACGGGTACTACGCCGTCGTCTGGGTGGCCACGCTCGTCCTCACGCTCGCCTCGTCCCAGCCCTCGCACGCCGTGCGTGTGACGTCCGGAGCGCTCTTCGCGCTGCTCGCCCCCTGGTATGTCTGGGGCGGCGGGCGTGAGCTGATGGCGCTCGCGCAGGACAGCCGCCGCGCCGGGCGGTATCTGACCGGCGCGGGGCTGCTGTTCCTCCCGGCGGCGGCCCTGGCGGGTGAGATGCGGCTCGCAGCCTTCGCTCTGGTGCCGCAGTGCTTCATGCTGCTGCCGACGCGGCCGGCGCTGATCGCGGTGACGGCCATGAACATCGGCCCGGTCGCCGGATGGGCGCTGCTGTGGCGTCCGGACGGCCGGGAGCTGTTCTTCCAGGCGCTGTTCGCCGTCGTCACCCTGGCTTTCTCCGCGGTCTTCGGCAGTTGGATCACCCGCATCATCGAGCAGAGCGAGGAACGTGCGGCGCTCATCGCCGAACTGGAGGCGAGCCGCGAGGAGATCGCCCGCCTGTCCGCGGAACGGGGCGCGCTGGCCGAGCATGAGCGGCTGTCCCGGGAGATCCACGACACGCTCGCACAGGGCTTCACCAGCCTGCTGATGCTGGTGCAGGCCGTCGACTCGGAGCTGGAGCGGGATCTGCCGCAGGCCCGGCGGCATCTGGAGCTGATGGCCGCCACCGCCCGGCAGAACCTCGCCGAGGCACGTGCGCTGGTCGCCGGAGGCGCGCCCGCGGATCTGGACGGCGGCTCGCTGCCGGACGCGCTGCGCAGACTCGCCGCCCGCCACGGGCCGACCGCAGCCGTGAAGATCGCCGGTTCGGCCCGGCCGCTGCCCGCGGCACTGGAGGTGGTGGCGCTGCGCACCTGCCAGGAAGCACTGGCCAATGTCACCAAGCACGCGGGACCCGACGCCGGGGTGACGATCTCGCTCGATTACGGTGAGACGGAGCTGCGGCTCTCGGTACGGGACACGGGGCGCGGCTTCGACGCCTCGGCTCCGCTCGCGGGATACGGCCTGAACGGGCTGCATGCCCGGGCCGCGGAGGTGGGCGGCAGCGCGGAGGTCGTCAGCGCACCCGGCCGCGGCGCCGCCGTGTCCATACGGCTGCCTGCGCCGGAGCGCCGGCCGCCGGAGCCGGTGCCGGCATCCGCCGACGACAGGAGCCGTCCATGATCCGCATTCTGCTCGCCGACGACCATCCCGTCGTACGGGAGGGCCTGCGCGGCATGCTCGGCGCGGAACCCGATCTGGAGGTGGTGGCGGAGGCGTCGAGCGGCCCCGAGGCGGAGGCGCTGAGCGCCGAACTGGAGCCGGACATCGTGCTGATGGATCTGCGGATGCCCGGCGGCGGCGGGGTCGAGTCGATCGGCCGGATGCGGGCGGCGGGGCTGCCGTCCCGGGTGATCGTGCTGACGACGTACGAGACGGATTCCGACATCCTCCGGGCGGTGGAGGCGGGCGCGGCGGGCTATCTGCTCAAGGACCTGGCCCGTACCGAGCTGGCCGACGCGATCCGCGCGGCGGCACGCGGCGAGACGGTCCTCGCCCCCTCGGTGGCCACCCGCCTGGTCGACCAGCTCCGCGGCGGCCGGTCCGAGCTCCCGAGGCTCTCGGAACGCGAGACGGCAGTGCTGCGGCTGGTGGCCGAGGGCTGTACGAACGCGGAGATCGGCCGCCGGTTGTTCATCGGCGAGTCGACGGTCAAGACCCATCTGCTGCGCATCTTCGGCAAGCTGGGCGTCGACGACCGCACGGCGGCGGTGACGACCGCGCTGCGTCAGGGGCTGCTGCCGGAGTGACGATGCGCCCGCCGCCCGGGCTCGGGCTGCGGGCAGGACGGCCGGCGTGCTTCACCGCAGCCCGCCGTCGCCTCGGCGGGCTCCCCGTCCGGCCGGTCCGCCCGCCTGGCGAGACGCCCTCGGACCGCTGGGGGCGCCCGGCCTTCGACCGCGTCCTCAAGCGCCCCCTGCTTCCTCCGCCGGACTCCTCCCCCGACTGCCACCCCCGGACTCCGTCCGGGGGCGCCCCAGCGGCGGCGCCCCAGCGGCAGCCGGAGGAGCTTGAGGAACGGGGGTCCGGGGGCGAAGTCCCCGGAAGACGCCGGGCCCGGGGCGAAGTCCCCGGGAGCGCGGCTCAGGTCGCGGCCGGGCCGAGCTCCGGCCGCGCCTGTCGGCGGGCGGCCCGGGGTGCCCGCCGGCAGGCAGACGCCCCGGACCGGTCCCTGCCGGTCCGGGGCGTCAGACGCCGGGTGGTGTCAGGCCAGCCGCGAGGCGAGGCGTGAGGCGAGCTTCTCCACGATCGCGTCCAGGGCGACCGGCTCCTGCTCGCCGGATTCCATGTCCTTGAGCTGGACGACCCCCTCGGCGAGGTCGCGTTCTCCGGCTACGACGGCGTATCGCGCGCCGCTGCGGTTGGCGGCCTTCATCGCTCCCTTGAGGCCCCTGCCGCCGAAGGCGAAGTCCGTGGCCACGCCCGCCTTGCGCAGGCGGGTCACCACGTCGAACAGCACACGTCGGGCATCCTCGCCGAGCGGCACGGCGAACACGCTCGTGGCGGCGGGCAGGTCCAGGGCGATGCCCTCCGCCTCCAGCGCCAGGACCGTGCGGTCGACGCCGAGGGCCCAGCCGACCGACGGCAGCGCGGGGCCGCCGATCATCTCGGAGAGGCCGTCGTAGCGACCGCCGCCGCCCACCGCCGACTGGGAGCCGAGGCCGTCGTGGACGAACTCGAACGTGGTGCGCGTGTAGTAGTCGAGACCGCGCACCAGTTTCTCGTCGTCCTCGAAGGCCACACCGGCCGCGGTGAGCAGCTCCCGCACCTGGGCGTGGTAGTCCCGGCACGCCTCGCACAGCGAGTCCCGCAGCAGCGGCGCGCCCACCAGCTGCTTCTGCACCTCGGCGCGCTTGTCGTCGAGGACCCGCAGCGGGTTGATCTCGACCCGCCGCCGGGTGTCCTCGTCCAGGTCGAGTCCGCGCAGGAAGCCCTGGAGCGCCTCGCGGTAGACGGGGCGGCACTCCTTGTCGCCGAGCGAGTTGAGCAGGATGCGGAAGCGGCGCAGACCCAGCGAGCGGTACGCCTGGTCGGCCAGGATGATCAGCTCGGCGTCGAGGACCGGGTCCTCCGCGCCGATCGCCTCCGCGCCGACCTGCGAGAAGTGGCGGTAGCGGCCCTTCTGGGGGCGCTCGTAGCGGTAGTACGAACCCGAGTACCAGAGCTTGACCGGCAGATTGCCGGCCTTGTGGAGGTTGGCCTCCAGCGCCGCGCGCAGCACGGAGGCGGTGCCTTCGGGGCGCAGCGCCAGCTTGTCGCCGCCTTTGGTCTCGAAGGCGTACATCTCCTTGGTGACGATGTCGGTGGATTCGCCGACGCCGCGCGCGAACAGTTCGACGTTCTCGAATCCGGGCGTCTCGGCATAGCCGTAGCCCGCGTTCCGCAGCGGTGCGGAGATGGCCTCGCGCACGGCGAGATAGGTGGCGGAGGACGGCGGAAGGAGATCGTAGGTGCCCTTGGGGGCCTGGAAGGTACTCACGTGGAAGTCTCTCGTCACATTCCTCGTCGGGGAGCGGCGGCGCTCCCGAGGCCGGCGGCGACGTCCCGCAGATACGGGTTGGTCGCACGCTCACGGCCGATGGTCGTCTGGGGGCCGTGGCCGGACAGCACCACGGTCGAGTCGTCGAGCGGCAGGCACACCCGTGCCAGGGACTCGAGGATCTCGGCGTGGTCGCCGCCGGGCAGGTCCGTGCGTCCGATGGAGCCGGCGAAGAGCAGATCGCCCGAGAAGAAGACCGACGGGATGTCCGCCGTCTCGGGCATCTGGAAGGTCACCGACCCCTTGGTATGGCCGGGCGCGTGGGCGACGGAGAAGTCCATCCCCGCGAGGCTCAGCGTCGCGCCGTCGGCGAGCTCCTGGACGTCGTCCGGCTCCCCCACGGTCAGCTCGCCCATGAGCGTCATGCCGATGGAGCGGCCGAGCGCCTTTTCCGGGTCGCTCATCATGTAGCGGTCGGCGGGGTGGATCCACGCGGGCACGTCATGCGCGCCGCACACCGGGACGACGGAGGCGACATGGTCGATATGGCCATGGGTGAGCACGACGGCGACGGGCTTGAGCCGATGCTTCTTCAGCGCTTCCTCGACTCCCTGGGCGGCCTGGTGGCCCGGGTCGATGATCACGCACTCCTCGCCTGCGGCCGGGGCGACCAGATAGCAGTTGGTCCCCCAGGCCCCGGCGGGGAACCCGGCAATAAGCACGTTCGTCCTTCGCTTGTCGTCCGACGGGAATGTCGCAGATCCTGCCGCAAGTGCTGTCGAGGGTGGGATTGCAACAGCTCAGAGCCTACCGGCGGTGCTCGCCCCACAGCCAACCCGTATACCGTACGGGCACAGTCGGCCGGACAGATCGCCAGACCCAGAAGAAGGAGAACACCCGGTGGCCAGCAGCGACCAGCGGCGGCGGGAGCTCGCCCGGAAGAAGTTCGAGCGCCAGCAGCAGCGACGTGCCGAGGCGCGCAGGAAGGCGAGGCGGCGCAATGCGGTGATCGCCACTGCGCTGGGCGTGGTGCTGATCGGCGGCGTCGTCGCCGCCGGCGCGGGATGGCTGTCCGATGACGGGGGCAAGGACGGGGAGACCGTCGCCGACACCCCCGGCAGCACGCCGTCGGCGGAGCCCACGCCGAGCGAGAGCGGTTCGCCGGAGCCCGAGATGGCCATCGACCAGAAGGGCAAGTACACCTTCGCGATGGAGACGAACGAGGGTCCCGTCTCGATCGCGATGGACGCGGCGAAGACCCCGCACACGGTCAACTCGTTCAAGGCTCTCGCAGACAAAGGTTTCTTCAACGGCACGAAGTGCCACCGGCTGACCACGCAGGGCATCTACGTGCTGCAGTGCGGCGACCCCCAGGGTGACGGCACGGGCGGCCCCGGCTACACGATTCCCGACGAGAACCTGGACGCGCTGGGCAAGGCGGGCGAGGACGGGCAGGTCACCTACCCGGCGGGCACGGTCGCGATGGCCAACACGGGCGCGCCGGACTCCGGCGGCAGCCAGTTCTTCCTGGTCTACAAGGACAGCAAGCTGACGCCCACGTACACGCCGTTCGGCACGATGGACAAGGACGGGCTGAAGCTCGTGGAGGACGTGGCGAAGGCCGGAGTCGAGGGCGGAGCGTCGGATGGCGCCCCGAAGAAGCCCGTCACCATTGAGAAGGCGACCGTCCCCAAGGCGTGAGGGAAAGGGAATTTCGGTCGCGCTGAGTGCGGACAGCCGGGCGGCCGGTCGCCTAGATTGGCGTTGTGCAGCGTGGTCTGGAACCGCGCTGCGGAGGGCGGGCGAAGCCCGCTCCGGGACACTGTGGACGATGCCCGAGGGTGTACCCCCTCGCAGGCATCAGGTTGAGGAGGCGCTGTGAGCAGCGACCCGTGGGGCCGCGTCGACGAGACGGGCACCGTGTACGTGCGTACTGCCGAGGGCGAAAAGGTCGTCGGATCGTGGCAGGCGGGCTCTCCCGAGGAGGCCCTGGCCTATTTCGAGCGCAAGTACGAGGGCTTGGTGGTCGAGATCGGCCTCCTCGAGCGGCGGGTGAAGACCACCGATCTGTCGGCCAAGGACGCCATGACGGCCATCGACCATCTGCGCCAGCAGGTGGACGAGCACCATGCGGTGGGCGACCTGGAGGCGCTGGGCAAGCGCCTCGACACACTGGTCGAGTCGGTGGACAAGCGCCGCGAGGAGCGCAAGGCGCAGAAGGCCAAGCAGCACGAGGAGGCCAGGAAGTCCAAGGAGTCCCTGGTCGCGGAGGCCGAGGAGCTCGCGCAGAGCGAGCAGTGGCGGGCCGCGGGCGAGCGGCTGCGGAGCCTGGTGGACACCTGGAAGGGCCTGCCGCGGCTGGACCGCAAGTCCGACGACGAGCTGTGGCACCGCTTCTCGCACGCCCGCTCGGCGTTCTCCAAGCGCCGCAAGGCGCACTTCGCCGCGCTGGACGCCCAGCGCGAGGAGGCGCGCAAGACGAAGGAGAAGCTGGTCGCGGAGGCGGAGGCGCTGTCCGGCTCCACCGACTGGGGCGGCACGGCGGCCCAGTACCGCGAGCTGATGGCCCAGTGGAAGGCGGCGGGCCGGGCGCAGCGCGAGGCGGAGGAGGACCTGTGGAACCGCTTCCGGGGCGCGCAGGACATCTTCTTCGCGGCGCGCAGCGGGGTCTTCGCCGAGCGTGACGCCGAGCAGGCGGAGAACCTCAAGCTGAAGGAGGAGCTGGCCGCCGAGGCGGAGAAGCTGCTGCCGGTTACGGATCTGAAGGCCGCGCGGGCGGCGTTCCGGTCGGTCAACGAGCGCTGGGAGGCCATCGGCCATGTCCCGCGCGACGCCCGTCCCAAGGTCGAGGGCCGTCTCCACGCGGTGGAGCGCGCCCTGCAGGAGGCCGAGGAGAAGGAGTGGCGGCGCACGAACCCGGAGGCGCGGGCCCGCGCCGAGGGGCTGACCGGCCAGCTCCAGGCCGCGGTGGACAAGCTCCACGAGCAGATCGACGCGGCGCGGGCGGCGGGCAACAGCGCGAAGGCCGAGAAGCTGGCGAAGGAGCTGGAGGGCCGCCAGGCGCTGCTGGACCAGGCGCTGAAGGGCCTGGAGGAATTCGGCGGCTGACTCCTTCGTTTCTCGGGGCCCCGCCCCCGGACCCTGGTCCTCAGACGCCGGACGGGCTGGTTTCGGCTGGCCCGTCCGGCGTTTGCCTGTCCTGCCTGAGCCCCGCGGGACACCCGGCGGCGGCCCCCGGCTCGGCGTCGTACGGTGGCGCCACGGTGGCCCCGCGGGCCGCAGCCCGCCGGGGCACCGGCCACCACGCCCCATGACCCACAGCCCGGGGCCCGCCGGCACGCACCGGGCGCCGCGCCCCATGGCCCGCACGGTTCTCAGGGTCCGCCAGTACACACAGGCACCGCGTACCACACACAGGCACCGCACCCCATGACCCGGTGACCGGCGGGCAACTCGGTCCAAGCGGCGCGAAGCTGCCGGGCCACGTGCCCCCGGCGCGCGGCCCGGCCCGGCGGCCGCCGACTGCGACGCGAGAATGCCGCGTGGGGGCGGGCCCCCGGAGGGGTCTGGGGGCGGAGGCCCCGGTTACGGCAAGGGGCGGGCCGGGTGGGGAAGGAACCGCCTGATGCCTACGGCCGCCTCGCCGACGTCACCCGGTACACGTCGTACACCCCTTCCACACCCCGCACCGCCTTCAGCACATGCCCCAGGTGCTTGGGGTCCCCCATCTCGAAGGTGAAGCGCGATGTGGCCACCCTGTCCCGCGATGTCTGGACCGCCGCGGAGAGGATGTTGACGTGCTGGTCGGACAGCACGCGCGTGACGTCCGACAGCAGCCGGGAGCGGTCCAGCGCCTCGACCTGGATGGCGACCAGGAAGACCGACGACTGCGTCGGGGCCCACTCGACCTCGAGGATCCGCTCGGGTTGCTGGGACAGCGAGTCGACGTTCACGCAGTCCGCCCGATGGACGGAGACGCCGCTGCCGCGGGTGACGAAGCCGATGATCGGGTCGCCGGGCACGGGCGTGCAGCAGCGCGCCAGCTTGACCCAGACGTCTTCGACGCCCTTGACGACCACGCCCGGGTCCGCGCTGGAGCGCCGCTTGGTGCGGCCGCGGGAGGGCGGGGCGGCCTCGGCGATGTCCTCGTTGGCGGCCTCCTCGCCGCCCAGCGCATGCACCAGCTTCTGCACGATCGACTGGGCGGTGACATGGCCTTCGCCGATCGCCGCGTACAGCGAGGAGATGTCGCTGTACCGCAGCTCGTGCGCCAGCGTGACCAGTGAGTCGCCGGTGAGGATGCGCTGGATCGGCAGGTTCTGCTTGCGCATGGCGCGCGCTATCGCGTCCTTGCCCTGCTCGATGGCCTCGTCGCGCCGCTCCTTGGAGAACCACGCGCGAATCTTGTTTCGGGCGCGCGGCGACTTGACGAAGCCCAGCCAGTCGCGGGACGGCCCCGCGCCTTCGGCCTTGGAGGTGAAGACCTCCACGAGATCGCCGTTGTCGAGTGTCGATTCAAGCGGCACCAGGCGGCCGTTGACCCGTGCGCCTATCGTGCGGTGGCCGACCTCGGTGTGCACCGCGTAGGCGAAGTCGACGGGCGTCGCCCCGGCCGGCAGCGCTATGACGTCGCCCTTCGGCGTGAAGACGAAGACCTCGTTGCGGGACAGGTCGAAGCGCAGAGACTCCAGGAACTCCGAGGGGTCCTCGGTCTCCTTCTGCCAGTCCAGCAGTTGCCGCAGCCACGCCATGTCGTTGACGGCGTCCTTGTCCTTGCCGGAACCCTTGGGCACATCGGTGCGGATCTTGGACGCTCCGGCGACCGCCTCCTGCTTGTACTTCCAGTGCGCGGCGATGCCGTATTCGGCGCGGCGGTGCATGTCGAAGGTGCGGATCTGCAGTTCGACGGGCTTGCCGTTGGGGCCGATCACCGTGGTGTGCAGCGACTGGTACATGTTGAACTTCGGCATCGCGATGTAGTCCTTGAACCGGCCGGGGACCGGGTTCCATCGCGCGTGGACGGTGCCGAGGGCGGCATAGCAGTCGCGGACCGTGTCGACGAGGACGCGGATGCCGACCAGGTCGTAGATCTCCGCGAAGTCACGCCCGCGGACGATCATCTTCTGGTAGACGCTGTAGTAGTGCTTGGGCCGTCCGGTGACGGTGGCCTTGATGCGGGCGGCGCGCAGATCGGCCTGGACCTCGTCGGTCACTATGGCCAGATACTCGTCGCGCTTGGGGGCACGCTCGGCGACAAGCCGGACGATCTCGTCGTACATCTTGGGGTAGAGGATCGCGAAGGCGAGGTCCTCCAGCTCCCACTTGATGGTGTTCATGCCCAGCCGGTGGGCCAGCGGGGCGTAGATCTCCAGGGTCTCGCGGGCCTTCTTCTCCTGCTTCTCCCGCTTGAGGTAGCGCATCGTGCGCATGTTGTGCAGCCGGTCGGCGAGCTTGATGACCAGGACGCGTGGGTCCTTGGCCATGGCGACGACCATCTTGCGCACGGTCTCGGCCTGCGCGGCCTCGCCGAACTTGACCTTGTCCAGCTTGGTGACGCCGTCGACGAGGAGGGCGACCTGGTCGCCGAAGTCACGCCGCAGCGTGTCCAGGCCGTACTCGGTGTCCTCCACGGTGTCGTGTAGCAGCCCGGCCATCAGGGTCGCCGGGTCCATGCCAAGCTCGGCGAGGATCGTGGTGACGGCGAGCGGATGGGTGATGTACGGGTCGCCGCTCTTGCGCTTCTGACCCCGGTGCCAGCGCTCTGCGACCTGGTAGGCGCGCTCGATCTGGCGGAGCGTGGAGGTCTCGATCTTGGAGTCGTTGCTGCGGACGATGCGCAGCAGCGGTTCGAGGACCGGGTTGTACGGGGAGGAGCGCTGGACGCCCAGCCGGGCGAGGCGTGCGCGCACCCGGTTGGAGGAGCCGCTGGACCGGGTGGCGGGTGGAGGCGCGGGCCGGCCGGCCGGTGCGGACCCGGCCGGTGGCGTCGGCTTGGGTGCGGTGAGCGGGGAGAGTCGCTGGGCGCGCTCGGGCGTGGCCGGTGCGGGCTTGGCGGCCTTCGCAGCCGGCTGGTTCTTGGGCGTGGCAGGGGCTGCCGCGACCGTCTCGGCCTGCTGGTCGGGCTGCGCGGCTGCGGACTGGGCCTCGTCTGGCAAGAGCGCTCCTCGTGCGGTTCCGGGTCCCCCGGACAGGCCCCGGAAAGGCCATGGTATCGACCTCGGGCGTCCCTCTCGCCCCGGGACCGGAGGGTGGACACAACGCACGACGGGCGCCTGGGTGTTCCCAGACGCCCGTCCAGATCCGGCGACAGCGGTTCGGCCGCAGGTCAGAGCGTGATCAGGGCCTCCAGCGGGGCCCCGCGCAGCGCGGCCTGGAGCCGGGCCCTCCCACCGAGGAAACCGATCTCCATGAGCACCGAGACTCCCGCCACGTCGGCCCCGGAGCGGCGGATCAGCTCCAGTGACGCCTCGGCGGTGCCGCCGGTGGCCAGGACGTCGTCGATGACCATGACACGGTCGCCCTCGACCAGGTCTTCGGCGTGCACTTCGATCTCGGCCGTGCCGTACTCCAGCTCGTACGCCTGGGACAGCGTCGCTCCGGGGAGCTTGCCGGCCTTGCGTACGGGGATGAAGCCCAGCCCCGCGCGGACGGCGACCGGCGCGCCCAGGATGAAGCCCCGGGCCTCCAGGCCCACGATCTTCGTCGCCTGATGCCGGGCGCACAGGTCGGCCAGTGCGCCGGTCAGGGCGGTGAAGGCCGCCGGGTCCGCCAGCAGCGGGGTGATGTCCTTGAACAGCACCCCCGGCTTTGGATAGTCCGGCACGTCCCGGATGCGGCTGAGCAGCAGCTCACGCGGCGAACCCGGGGATCCCGGAGCGCCCTTTGGCGCGGTGGCGGTCATGAGCGCTTCCGTGCGGACCGGCTGACCTTGCGCTGGCCGACGACCGCTCCGGCGGGCACGGCGTCCGCGGGGGCCTGCACGCCGTCGCCGTCCGAGGCGTCCGCTGCCTCGCCCTTGGCGCGCTTGGCGAGCACCCGCTTCTTCAGCGCCTTCATCTGCGGGTCGCGTTCCTTGAAGTCGGCGACCAGCGGGGTGGCGATGAAGATCGAGGAGTACGCGCCGGCGGCGAGGCCCACGAAGAGGGAGAGCGAGATGTCGTTCAGCATGCCCGCGCCGAGGACGCCGCCGCCGATGAACAGCAGGCCGGCGACCGGGAGCAGCGCCACGACGGTGGTGTTGATCGAGCGGACCAGCGTGGCGTTGAGGCTCCGGTTGGCGATCTCGCTGTAGGTCCAGCGGGTCTGCTTGGTGATGCCGCGGGCCCCTTCCTTGAGACCGTCGAAGACGACGACGGTGTCATAGAGGGAGTAGCCGAGGATCGTCAGCAGACCGATCACGGTGCCGGGCGTGACCTCGAAGCCGACGAGCGAGTAGACGCCGACGGTGATGGTGAGGTCGTGGATCAGGGCGATCAGCGCGGCGAGCGCCATCCGCCACTCGAAGGCGATGGCCAGATAGAGCACCACCAGGATCATGAAGACGGCGAGGCCGGTCCATGCCTTGTTGGCGATCTGTGCGCCCCAGCTCGGTCCGACCAGCTCCGCGTTGATCTTCTCCGCGGGGACGTCGAGGTCGTCGGCGAGGTCCTGCTTCACCCGGTCGGCCTGCTGGGTGTCCAGCTCGGCGACCTGGATGCGCAGGCTGCCGTTGCCGAGCTTCTGGACGATCGCCTCGTGGCCGGAGGCCTCGGTGGCGGCTTCCTGGGCGTGGGAGACGGAGGCCGTGGTCTTCGGGGTGGTGAAGACCGCGCCGCCCTCGAACTCGATGCCCATGTTGAGGCCGCGCACCGCCAGGCCGACGATGGCCGTGATGGTGATCAGGATCGAGATCCCGTACCAGAGCTTCCGCTTGGCGACGAAGTCATAGCCGACCTCGCCGTTGTAGAGACGGGCGCCGAGGGTGCCGAGTCGCGACATCTCACGCCTCCTTCGGGTCGACGGTGGCGGGAGCGGTGCGACGGGACCGGCGCAGCGGGGGCTTGACGCCGAGCCGCTTCGGGTCCAGTCCGGACCAGGGGTGGCCGTTCGCGAAGAACTTCTTCCGCGCCAGGATCGTCATGATCGGCTTCGTGAAGAGGAAGACGACGACCACGTCGAGCAGCGTGGTCAGTCCGAGCGTGAACGCAAAGCCCTGCACCTTGCCCACCGTGACGATGAACAGCACCGCGGCGGCCAGGAACGACACGAAGTCGGAGACCAGGATCGTGCGCCGGGCGCGCGGCCAGGCGCGCTCGACGGCCGGGCGCAGAGTGCGGCCCTCGCGGATCTCGTCCCGGATGCGTTCGAAGTACACGATGAACGAGTCGGCGGTGATGCCGATCGCGACGATGGCGCCGCAGACGGCGGGCAGGTTCAGCGCGAAGCCGATGCCGGGCCCGAGCAGCGACATGATCGTGTAGGTGAGGACCGCGGAGGCCATGAGGCTGAGGATCGCGATCAGCGACAGGCCGCGGTAGTAGACCAGCAGATAGATCACCACGAGGGCCAGGCCGATGGCGCCGGCGATCAGGCCCGCTCGGAGCTGGTCGCCGCCGAGGGCGGCGGTGACGGTGGTGACGCTCTGCTCCTCGAAGGACAGCGGCAGGGCGCCGTAGGAGAGGATGTTGCCCAGTTCCTTGGCGGAGTCCTGGTCGAAGCTGCCGGTGATCTCGGCGCTGGCGCTGAGGGTGGTGTTCACCTGGGGCGCGGAGGCCACCTGGCCGTCGAGGACGATGGCGAACTGGTTCTGCGGGGACGGCTGCTGCGAAAGCCGGCCGGTGATCGTCTGGAACTTCTTGGAGCCGTTGTCGGTGAACTCCATCTGGACGAGCCAGATGCCGCGGGTCTGGTCGAAGACGCCCTGGGCGTCGTCGACGTCCTTGCCCTCGACCTCGGCCGGGCCGAGGATGTACTTCAGCCACACGCCGTCCTGCTCGCCGCAGGCGAGGGCGTAGTCGGCGGGCTTGACGCCGTCGCCGAGGGTGCTGCGGACCTTCTCGTCGGTGCAGTCGAGCTTGGCGAAGCGGTCCTGGAGCTTGGCGATGGCGTCCGCGTCGCTGGTCGGCTTCTCCGACGGCTTGGGGGAGGCCGGCTCCGACGGCTTGGGGCTCTCGGAGGACTTCGCGTCACCCGATGCGGACGCGTCCGGCGACGGCGTCTCGTCCTTCTTCAGGGCGTCGGTCACCGCACGGCCCTGGGTGGTGGCGGTCGCCGTGGGGGTCGCGGAGGGCGAGGAGGCCGTGTCGCCGGCCTTGTCCCCCGCCTTTTCCTCGCCTGCCTTCTCCCCGTCCTCGGCCTTGTCCTTGCCGTCCTCGGCCTTGTCGCCGGGAGACGCCGAAGGACTGGGGGAGGTCTCGGGGGTGTCCGCGCCGCTCCCGGTGACGGTGAGTACCGGGCGGAAGTACAGCTGGGCGGTGGTGCCGACCTGCTTGCGGGCCGTCTCGGAGTCGGTGCCCCGCGGGATGTTGACGATGATGTTGCGATCGCCCTGGGTCTGCACCTCGGCCTCGGAGACGCCCAGACCGTTGACACGGCGCTCGATGATGCCGACCGCCGTCTTCATATTGGTCTCGTTGACGGCGTTTTCTTTGCCGGGCTGGCTCTTGGCCTCAAGCGTGATGGTCGTACCGCCCGCCAGGTCGATGCCCAGACGCGGCGTGAGCTGACCCGCCCAGAACATGCCGCCTGTGAGCGCGACCATGACGATCAGGATGAGTGCCAGGGCCCGCCCCGGCTTCCCCTGCGCCCCCGCGGGCCTTCGGCCCCTGTTCGGTGCTGCCACCTTCTCGTTTCTCCCTGTCCAACCGCCCCGCGCCGGAATGTGTGCGGGGCGGCCACGAAATCTAGTGGGGACCTGCCCCCGCAGACGTCGGCACAGCCGGGGACCGCCGGGCGCCGGTGGGCAGCCCTGCGGTCCCCGGGACGCGGTTACTTAGCGTCGTTGGCCGTGTCGTCGCCGGCCTTGCCGTCCTTGGCGGCGGCGTCCTTGGATACGGCCTCCCCTGCCGGCTCCTTCGCCTTGTCCGCCTCGTCCCCCTCGCCGTCGGCCTCCGGCTTCTTGCCGAGGTCGATCTTGGCGTCCTCCGCCTCGGTCTCCAGGTCGGTCAGCGAGGACGCGTCGTCCGGCACGATCGCGCCGTCCGTCTTGGGGTCGTCGCCGTGGACGATGCGGTTGTACTCATCGTCGGCGAGGACCGCGCCGATGGCGTTCTTCGCGTATACGGCGTGCACGCCGGGAGCGACCTCAAGGAGGACCATGTCGGCGTGCACCTCCTTGACGGTGGCGTACATCCCCCCGATCGTCCGTACGCCGGTGCCGGGCTGAATCTGGTCCCGCATCGACGCAGCCTGCTGCTGCTTCTTCTTTGCGGAGCGGGTCATCAGGAACATGGCCCCGATGAGCACGATGAAGGGGAGGAGGGTCACGATATCCACGGGACGGAATTCCTTCGCACGACCGCGCTGGTGAGCGGCCTGATCTACGGGGGTGGGCGTGCCGGCCCGGAAGGTCGGCATCGGCGGAGTCTAAGCGAGTCCGCATCAATGGAACAACGCCCAGCATCGCACCCTGGTTCCTGCCCGGGCGAGTCTCCTCGCCGTCACGTCCCGAACAGCCCCTGTTGTCCGCCTGCACCGGGAGGCTGCTGCGGCGGCACGAGACCGAGGTGGGTCCAGGCGGCGGGGGTGGCGACCCGGCCGCGCGGGGTCCGGGCCAGCAGCCCCTCCCGTACCAGGAACGGCTCGGCCACCTCCTCCACCGTCTCGCGCTCCTCCCCCACGGCCACCGCCAGCGTCGACAGACCCACCGGCCCCCCGGAGAACAGGGTGAGCAGCGCCTTGAGCACGGCCCGGTCCAGCCGGTCGAGACCGCGGGTGTCGACCTCGTAGACCCGCAGCGCGGCCGCGGCGACATCCCGGGTGATCACGCCGTCGGCCTTCACCTGGGCGTAGTCGCGCACCCGGCGCAGCAGCCGGTTGGCGATTCGGGGCGTGCCGCGCGAGCGCCCGGCGATCTCGGCCGCGCCGTCCCCTTCTATGGTCACGTCGAGGAGCTGTGCCGAACGGTGAACGACCCGCTCCAGCTCCACCGGCTCGTAGAACTCCATATGTGCGGTGAAGCCGAAGCGGTCGCGCAGCGGCGGCGGCAGCAGTCCGGCCCTGGTGGTGGCGCCGACCAGGGTGAACGGGGGCAGCTCCAGCGGGATGGCGGTGGCTCCCGGGCCCTTGCCGACGATCACGTCGACGCGGAAGTCCTCCATCGCCATATAGAGCATCTCCTCGGCGGGCCGGGACATGCGGTGGATCTCGTCGAGGAAGAGGACCTCACCCTCCTGGAGGGAGGACAGGATCGCGGCCAGATCGCCGGCGTGCTGGATGGCGGGGCCCGAGGTGATCCGGATCGGGGCGTTCATCTCCGCCGCGATGATCATGGAGAGGGTGGTCTTGCCGAGGCCGGGCGCGCCCGACAGCAGAACGTGGTCCGCGGTGGCGCCGCGGGCGAGGGCTGCCTTGAGGACCAGGTCGAGCTGTTCGCGCACCCGCACCTGGCCGACGAACTCGTCGAGCGACTTGGGCCGCAGGGCGGCCTCGACCGCCTGGTCCTCTCCGTCGGCGGCGGCCCCGACGAGCCGGTCCGCGGTGAGTGCGCCGTCGGGGGCCTCGGCGGGGGCTGCCATGTCGTCCCAGTTCACTGGATGATCACCTCGTGCGGTTCAGAGTCTGCAGGGCGGCCTTGAGAAGCCGGCCCACCTGCGGCTCGCCCTCCGCCTCCTCGGCGTGCGGGGCCACGGCCACGACCGCTTCGTCCGCCTCGCGGGCGGCATAGCCGAGACCGATCAGCGCGGCGTGCAGTTGGTCGCGCCAGGACGAGGCGGCCGCCGCCGCTGCGCCCTGGCGGCCGATGTGCGCGCCGGCCAGCTCGCCGAGCCTGTCCTTCAGCTCCAGCAGCAGCTTCTGCGCACCCTTCTTCCCGATGCCGGGGACGGCGGTCAGTGCCTTCTCGTCGCCTGTCGAGACGGCCAGCCGCAGCGCGTCAGGGCTGTGGACGGCGAGCATCGCCTGGGCGAGCCGCGGCCCGACGCCGCTCGCGGTCTGGAGCAGTTCGAAGACCTGCCGCTCGTCGTCGTCGGCGAAGCCGTAGAGGGTGAGTGAGTCCTCCCGGACGACAAGGGACGTGGCGAGCCTGGCCTCCTGACCGACCCTCAGCTGCGACAGCGTGTCGGGCGTGCACTGGACGGCCATGCCGACGCCGCCGACCTCGATCACCGCGGTGGTCGGTGCAAGTGCGGCCACCGGGCCGCGTACAAAGGCGATCATGCGGTACGGCCTTTCGCTGTGTGCGTGGTCGGGCTGGTGGGCGAGGCATGGTCGGCGGGTGCCGCCTGGAGTCCGGGCCCGTCGGCGGGTCCGGGCTCGCGCGCCGCGGCCGCGGGGGCCGACGCCGGCCCGCCGGGCGCGGCCC
>NZ_JADWYQ010000075.1 GCF_022414575.1 Streptomyces sp. MUM 178J
GGCGCGTACCGGCCGCGGACGCCTGGGACGCGCGGCCGCCGTCGGCTCCCGAGTCGGCGCCGTACGAGCCTCGGCCCGGCACGGAACCGGGCCGCGTCGGGGCCGGGCGGCCCCGCCCCGGCGTCGGACGCGGGCCGGCGGCACACCTCGGACGGCGGGCACACGTGGCGCGGCGGCACACCCGGGACGGCGGGCACACCCTGCGCGGCGGCACACGTGGAGCGCGCGGCACACCCTGCGCGGCGGCACACGTGGGACGGCGGGCCGTCCGGCGCAGGAGGGAGGGTCAGCGGGCGGCGGCCCTCCCTCGGACCCGGGGGTCAGCGGGCGGTGACCGACTCGGCGATCTCCATCGCGAAGCGGGCCGCCGCCGACCGCAGCGCGCCGGTGTCGGGGCCGTGGCTGAGCACTCCACGGCTGACGTTGGGCACCACGTGGCGCACCGCCGGGCCGAAGACTGCCGGAAGATCCGCCGCGGTCGCCCCCTGCGCTCCGATGCCAGGGGCCAGCAGCGGGCCGTTGATGTCCAGGTCGAAGGACGACAGATCGCCGAGCGTCGCTCCGACGACCGCGCCGAAGGAGCCCATCGGGCGCTCGCCCGCGTTCTCCTCGGCCAGGTGGGCAAGCATGGTCGCGCCGATGGAGCGGCCGTCCTCCCGCACCGCGCGCTGCACCTCGGCGCCTTCGGGGTTGGAGGTGAGGGCCAGGACGAACAATCCGGAGCCGCTTTCCCGCGCCAGGTCGACAGCCGGCTTGAGCGAGCCGTAGCCCAGGTACGGGGAGACCGTCAGCGCGTCCGAGAAGAGCGGTGAGTCCTTCCTGAGATAGGTCTCGGCGTAGGCCGCCATCGTGGAGCCGATGTCTCCGCGCTTGGCGTCCATCAGCACCAGCGCGCCCGCGTGCCTGGCCTCCGCGACGGCCTTCTCCAGCACCGCGACCCCGCGGGAGCCGAACCGCTCGAAGAACGCGGACTGCGGTTTGAGCACGGCTACCCGGTCGGCGAGCGCTTCGACGACCGTGCGGGTGAAGCGCTCCAGGCCGGCGATGTCGTCGTTCAGACCCCAGTCGCTCAGCAGCGAGGCGTGCGGGTCGATGCCGACGCACAGCGGACCGCGGTCGTCCATCGCACGGCGCAGCCGGGCGCCGAAGGGTGCGTCGGGTGCGGTGGTCTCCGCGGCGGTCATGCGGCGGCTTCCTTCCTGGTGTCGGCGCCGACGGCGTCGGCGAGGGTGGCGTACGGGCCGGCCTTGAGCCGTGCGGCGAGGCCCTTGTGGATCGCGCGGGCGTAGCCGGGGCCCTCGTAGATGAAGGCGCTGTAGCCCTGGACGAGGGTGGCGCCGGCGAGGATGCGCCGCCAGGCGTCCTCGGCGTTCTCGATGCCCCCGACGCCGACGAGGACGAGGCGGTCGCCCACGCGCGCGTAGAGCCTGCGGAGCACCTCGAGGGACCGTTCCTTGAGGGGCGCGCCGGAGAGCCCGCCGGCCTCCTGGACCAGGTCGGCGGCGGACGTCAGCCCCAGGCCGTCGCGGGCGACGGTGGTGTTGGTGGCGATGATGCCGTCCAGCCCGAGCTCGACGGCGAGGTCGGCGACGGCGTCGACATCCTCGTCCGCGAGGTCCGGGGCGATCTTGACGAGCAGCGGGACGCGGCGGGAGGTGACCGTGCGGTCGGCGGCCTTGCGTACGGCGGTGAGCAGCGGGCGCAGCGACTCGGTCGCCTGGAGGTTGCGCAGCCCGGGCGTGTTGGGCGAGCTGACGTTGACGACGAGGTAGTCGGCATACCGGGCGAGCCGCTCGGTGGAGGTGACGTAGTCGGCGACGGCCTCCGCCTCGGGGACTGCCTTGGTCTTGCCGATGTTGACGCCGACGACGGTCCTGAAGACGGCGTCGCGGCGGGCGAGGCGATCGGCGACGGCCGCGGAGCCCTCGTTGTTGAAGCCCATTCGGTTGATCAGCGCGCGGTCCGGCACCAGCCGGAAGAGGCGCTTCTTCGGGTTGCCGGGCTGGGGCTGCGCGGTGACCGTGCCGATCTCGACGTGGTCAAAGCCGAGCATCGCCATCCCGTCGATCGCGACGGCGTTCTTGTCGAACCCTGCGGCCAGGCCGAAGGGGCCGTGCATGCGCAGTCCGAGCGCCTCGGTGCGCAGCACCCTGTAGCGGGGCGCGAGCACGGCCGCGACGAAGGTCCGCAACACGGGGACGCGGGCGGCCAGCCCGATCCACCGCATGGCCATGTGGTGGGCCTGCTCGGGGTCCATCCGCCGGAAGACCAGGCGGAAGAAGAGTCTGTACATGAGTCGTGTCCTCGTCGGGGCGGGCCGTGGGCGGCGTCGTGTGGGGGCGCCGGTGGTTTCGGTGCCGGGTTGGGGCGGGACGGGGCGGTGGCGGAGGTGCGTCGGGCGGATCTTCCCCCTACCCCGCCCTTTCCCGAAACTGGGGCTCCGCCCCCATGCCCCCGTGCTGGGCGGCGGGACCGGTGCCCCGGGCCCCGGCGCGGGGCGCGGCGCCTTCGCGCCGCAGGCCCAGGTACGGCCTTCGGCCGTGTCCTCAAGCGCCGGACGGGCTCGAAATAGGCCCGCCCGGGCGTTCAATCGCCGACTGAGCGGGAGATCCGGCCCCGCCGGCTGCGCACTTCAGCCCCGCTGAGGGCACCTCCGTGGGGGTACCCCCGGACGGAGTCTGGGGGAGGTACCTGGGGGAGATTGAGGCGCAGGAGCCCGCACACCCAGCCCCGCCGACGTCGGAAGCGCAGGAACCCGCACCATCCAACCCCGCCGACGTCGGAAGCGCAGGAACCCGCACCATCCAGCCCCGCTGAGGCACCTCCCTGGGGGTACCCCCGGACGGAGTCTGGGGGAGATGCCTGGGGGAGATTGAGGCCCGGGGGTCCGGGGGCGGAGCCCCCGGAAACGGGGCAGGGCGCACCGGGGCCGCCTCAGTCGCGCGCCGCGGTCAGGTGTTCCGCGTGTTCCTGGAGCGAGCGGACGCCGACGTCCCCGCGGTTCAGCGCGTCGATGCCCTGCACCGCCGCGGCGAGCGCCTGGACCGTCGTCAGGCAGGGCACGCCGCGGGCGACGGCCGCGGTGCGGATGTCGTAGCCGTCGAGGCGGCCTCCCGTGCCGTACGGGGTGTTGACGATGAGGTCGACCTGTCCGTCGTGGATGAGCTGGACGATGGTCTTCTCGCCGCTCGGGCCCTCGCCGTCGGACTGCTTGCGCACGACGGAGGCGTTGATGCCGTTGCGCTTGAGGACCTCGGCGGTGCCCGAGGTGGCGAACAGATCGAAGCCGTGGGCCACCAGCTCCCGCGCCGGGAAGATCATCGACCGCTTGTCGCGGTTGGCGACGGAGATGAAGGCGCGGCCCTTCGTCGGCAGCGGGCCGTAAGCGCCTGACTGCGACTTGGCGTAGGCGGTGCCGAAGACGGAGTCGATGCCCATGACCTCTCCGGTGGAGCGCATCTCCGGGCCGAGGACGGTGTCGACGCCGCGGCCGTGGATGTCGCGGAAGCGCGACCACGGCATGACGGCCTCCTTGACGGAGATCGGCGCGTCCAGCGGCAGCGTGCCGCCGTCGCCGTTCGCCGGGAGCAGCCCCTCGGCGCGCAGCTCGGAGATGGTCGCGCCCAGCGAGATGCGGGCGGCGGCCTTCGCCAGCGGCACGGCGGTCGCCTTGGAGGTGAAGGGGACGGTGCGGGAGGCGCGCGGGTTGGCTTCCAGCACGTACAGGATGTCGCCGGCCATGGCGAACTGGATGTTGATCAGTCCGCGGACGCCGACGCCCCGGGCGATGGCCTCGGTGGAGGCGCGCAGCCGCTTGACGTCGAATCCGCCGAGGGTGATCGGGGGCAGGGCGCAGGCGGAGTCGCCGGAGTGGATTCCGGCTTCCTCGATGTGCTCCATGACGCCGCCGAGATAGAGCTCGTGCCCGTCGTAGAGGGCGTCGACGTCGATCTCGATGGCGTCGTCGAGGAAGCGGTCGACCAGGACCGGACGGTCCGGGCTGATCTCGGTGGACTCCGCGATGTACGCCGACAGCCGGGCCTCGTCGTACACGATCTCCATGCCCCGGCCGCCCAGGACGTACGAGGGGCGGACGAGGACGGGGTAGCCGATCTCGTCGGCGATGGCCTTGGCCTCGGAGAAGGTGGTGGCGGTGCCGTGCTTGGGTGCGGGCAGCCCGGCCTCGGCGAGGACTCGGCCGAACGCTCCGCGGTCCTCTGCGGCGTGGATGGCCTCCGGGGAGGTGCCGACGACGGGCACGCCGTTGTCCTTGAGCGCCTGGGACAGGCCCAGCGGGGTCTGGCCGCCGAGTTGGACGACGACGCCCGCGATCGGCCCGGCCAGCGATTCCGCGTGGACGATCTCCAGGACGTCCTCCAGGGTGAGCGGCTCGAAGTAGAGCCGGTCGGAGGTGTCGTAGTCGGTGGAGACGGTCTCCGGATTGCAGTTGACCATCACGGTCTCGTATCCGGCGTCCGAGAGCGCGAAGGAGGCGTGGACGCAGGAGTAGTCGAACTCGATGCCCTGGCCGATGCGGTTCGGCCCGGAGCCCAGGATGATCACTGCGGGCTTGTCGCGTGGCGCGACCTCGGTCTCCTCGTCGTAGGAGGAGTAGAAGTACGGGGTCCTGGCGGCGAACTCGGCGGCGCATGTGTCGACCGTCTTGTAGACCGGGCGGATGCCGAGTGCGTGCCGGACCTCGCGGACGACGTCCTCGCGCAGCCCGCGGATCTCGGCGATCTGCACGTCGGAGAAGCCGTGCCGCTTGGCCTCGCCGAGCAGCTCGGGCTCGAGCTTCTCGACGGCGGCCAGCTCGTCCGCGTACTCCTTGATCAGGAAGAGCTGGTCGACGAACCACGGGTCGATGCGGGTGGCCTCGAACACCTCCTCGGGGGTGGCGCCGGCGCGGATGGCCTGCATGACGGTGTTGATCCGGCCGTCGGTGGGGCGGGCCGCCTCACGGAGCAGCTCCGCCTTGTCCCCGGGGTCGCCGGTGAACGAGAACTGGCTGCCCTTCTTCTCCAGGGAGCGCAGCGCCTTCTGCAGCGCCTCTGTGAAGTTGCGGCCGATGGCCATGGCCTCGCCGACCGACTTCATGGTGGTGGTCAGCGTGTCGTCCGCGGAGGGGAACTTCTCGAAGGCGAACCGCGGGGCCTTGACCACGACGTAGTCGAGCGTGGGCTCGAAGGAGGCCGGGGTCTCCTGGGTGATGTCGTTGGGGATCTCGTCGAGCGTGTAGCCGACGGCCAGCTTGGCGGCGATCTTGGCGATGGGGAAGCCGGTGGCCTTGGAAGCCAGGGCGGAGGAGCGGGAGACGCGGGGGTTCATCTCGATGACGATGACCCGGCCATCCTCGGGGTCGACCGCGAACTGGATGTTGCAGCCGCCGGTGTCGACGCCGACCTCGCGGATGACGGCGATGCCGATGTCGCGCAGGATCTGGTACTCGCGGTCGGTCAGCGTCATCGCGGGCGCGACGGTGATGGAGTCGCCGGTGTGCACGCCCATCGGGTCGAAGTTCTCGATGGAGCAGACGACCACGACGTTGTCGTGCTTGTCGCGCATCAGCTCCAGCTCGTACTCCTTCCAGCCGAGGATGGACTCCTCCAGGAGCACCTCGGTGGTGGGAGAGAGCGTCAGGCCCTGGCCCGCGATGCGGCGCAGCTCGTCCTCGTCGTGGGCGAAGCCGGAGCCCGCGCCGCCCATGGTGAAGGAGGGGCGGACGACGACGGGGTAGCCGCCGAGCTGCTCGACGCCCTTGAGGACCTCGTCCATCGAGTGGCAGATCACCGAGCGTGCGGACTCGCCGTGGCCGATCTTGGCGTTGACGGCGTCGACGACCAGCTTGAACTGGTCGCGGTCCTCGCCCTTGTGGATGGCCTCGACGTTGGCGCCGATCAGCTCGACGCCGTACTTGTCGAGGGTGCCGTTCTCATGGAGGGAGATGGCGGTGTTGAGGGCGGTCTGGCCGCCGAGGGTGGGCAGGAGCGCGTCCGGGCGCTCCTTGGCGATGATCTTCTCGACGAACTCCGGGGTGATCGGCTCGACGTAGGTGGCGTCGGCGATCTCCGGGTCGGTCATGATCGTCGCGGGGTTGGAGTTCACCAGGATGACCCGCAGGCCCTCGGACTTGAGGACGCGGCAGGCCTGGGTGCCGGAGTAGTCAAACTCTGCTGCCTGGCCGATGACGATCGGGCCGGAGCCGATGACCAGGACGGACTGGATATCGGTGCGCTTAGGCACGCTCGGCCTCCATCAGGGCTGTGCTCATCAAAGACGTGAAGCGGTCGAAGAGGTACGCGGCGTCGTGCGGGCCCGCGGCCGCTTCGGGGTGGTACTGGACGCTGAAGGCCGGCTGGTCGAGCAGCTGGAGGCCCTCCACCACGTTGTCATTGAGGCAGACGTGGGAGACCTGGGCGCGGCCGTAGGGGGTGTCGGAGATCTTGTCGAGGGGCGCGTCGACGGCGAATCCGTGGTTGTGGGCGGTGACCTCGACCTTTCCGGTCGTACGGTCCTGCACCGGCTGGTTGATGCCCCGGTGGCCGTACTTGAGCTTGTAGGTGCCGAAGCCCAGGGCGCGGCCGAGGATCTGGTTGCCGAAGCAGATGCCGAACAGCGGCGTCCTGCGCTCCAGGACGGCCTTCATCAGGGCGACGGGGCCGTCGGCGGCAGCGGGGTCGCCGGGGCCGTTGGAGAAGAACACTCCGTCCGGGTTGACGGCGTATACGTCCTCGACGGTGGCCGTGGCGGGCAGGACGTGCACCTCGATGCCGCGTTCGGCCATCCGGTGCGGGGTCATGCCCTTGATGCCGAGGTCGACCGCGGCGACGGTGAACTTCTTCTCGCCGATCGCGGGGACGACATAGGGCTCCTTGGCGGCGACCTGCTCGGAGAGGTTCGCGCCCTTCATCTCGGGGGCCTGGCGCACCTCGGCGAGCATGGTGCCCTCGTCGGGCAGTGCGTTGCCGGAGAAGATGCCGACGCGCATCGCGCCGCGCTCGCGCAGATGGCGGGTCAGCGCGCGGGTGTCGACTCCGCTGATGCCTACGACGCCCTGGCTGCGCAGCTCCTCGTCGAGGCTGCGCCGGGCGCGCCAGTTGGAGGGGACGCGGGCGGGGTCGCGCACGACATAGCCGGACACCCAGATGCGGGAGGACTCGGGGTCCTCGTCGTTGACGCCGGTGTTGCCGACGTGCGGGGCGGTCATCACGACGACCTGGCGGCAGTACGACGGGTCGGTCAGGGTCTCCTGGTAGCCGGTCATTCCGGTGGAGAACACGGCCTCGCCGAAGGTCTCCCCCACAGCCCCGTAGGCGCGGCCGCGGAAGATGCGGCCGTCCTCCAGGACGAGTACGGCGGGCGTCTTTGGACTCTTGGCGAATCCGGTCATGGGGTTTCCTCCCGGCTGATGCGGTGCGTGTTGGCCGCCGGGCTGGCGGTAACGGCCTGTGGAGCTGGTGTGAGACCTCGGCTCGGGTGAGTCCCGGGGGCAGTCGGCTGTGAAGCGGCAAGGGCCCTCGGGCGACTGCGGGCGGCTCCGCCGCAAGGTGGGGTGGAGATCAACGTGCGGCGCCTTCCGCTTCGGTGTGTGGCACATCGCCTTGGGTGAGCCGCTTCACGGCTGCCACCCAGGCCGCGTGCTCCGCCGCCCGGTCGGAGCGGAAGCCGGAGTCGATCAGCTTGTCGCCGTGCTCCCAGGTGACGATCAGAAGCCCGCCCTCGGGAAGGACCTTCCCGGCGATGCCCTTGTCGAGCCTGGCTCCGCGCAGGGCGGCGGCCGGGATGAGGAAGTCGTGCGCCCCGGGGCGCACGACGGCGATCCCGACGCCGGTGAGGCTGAGCTCGACCCGGCTGCGGGAGCCGAGGCCGCGTGCCACGATCCGGTCGAGCCACTGACCGGCCGTCGTCGAGCCGTGGTAGCGGCCGCTCATCCTCAGTGTCGGCTCCCCGGGCTCGTCAGGCACTCCGGGAAGCTCCGGCAGGCCCGACTGGAGCTCGGAGCGCCACTTCCAGCCCTGGCGCATCAGCCAGTAGACGAGGGCCACGAAGAGCAGCAGTCCGGCGACCCAGCCGAGGCGGGCCGCCCAGTCGGTGACTTCGGCGGACTGCCGTTCGGCGGCGAGGGTGATCAGCGGTGCAGGTGTCACGCCAGCTTCCCGTCCATGAGCGTCGCACGGCCCCGCAGGAAGGTGTGGGTGACGCGACCCGGCAGCTCACGTCCCTCGTACGGGGTGTTGCGGCTGCGGGAGGCGAAGCCCGCGGGGTCCACGGCCCCACGGTATGCCGGATCGACGAGGGTGAGGTTGGCGGGCTCACCTGCCGAGACGGGCCTGCCGTGCCCCTCGGCGCGCCCGATGCGGGCCGGGGTGAAGGACATCCGGTCGGCGACGCCGGCCCAGTCGATCAGCCCGGTCCTGACCATCGTCTCCTGGACGACGGACAGGGCGGTCTCCAGGCCGACCATGCCCATGGCGGCCGCGGCCCACTCGCAGTCCTTGTCCTCGTGCGGGTGCGGGGCGTGGTCGGTCGCCACGATGTCGATCGTGCCGTCGGCGAGGGCCTCGCGCAGCGCCATGACGTCGCGCTCGGTCCGCAGCGGCGGGTTGACCTTGTAGACGGGGTTGTAGCTGCGCACCAGTTCGTCGGTGAGGAGCAGATGGTGCGGGGTGACCTCGGCCGTGACGTCGATGCCGCGGGACTTGGCCCAGCGGACGATCTCGACCGACCCAGCGGTCGACAGATGGCAGATGTGGACGCGGGAGCCGACGTGCTCGGCGAGCAGCACATCCCGGGCGATGATCGACTCCTCGGCGACGGCGGGCCAGCCGCCGAGGCCGAGCTCCGCGGAGACGACGCCCTCGTTCATCTGGGCGCCCTCGGTCAGCCGCGGCTCCTGGGCGTGCTGGGCGACGACCCCGCCGAACGCCTTCACGTACTCCAGCGCCCGGCGCATGATCACGGCGTCGTCGACGCACTTTCCGTCGTCGGAGAAGACGGTCACTCCGGCGGTGGATTCGTGCATTGCGCCCAGCTCGGCGAGCTTCTTGCCCTCCAGGCCCACGGTGACCGCGCCGATGGGCTGGACGTCGCAGTAGCCGTGCTCCTTGCCGAGCCGCCAGACCTGCTCGACGACGCCGGCGGTGTCGGCGACGGGGAAGGTGTTGGCCATGGCGAAGACGGCCGTGTAGCCGCCGGAGGCGGCCGCTCGGGTGCCGGTCAGCACGGTCTCGGAGTCCTCGCGGCCGGGCTCGCGCAGATGGGTGTGCAGATCGACCAGGCCGGGCAGCAGGATCTGCCCCTCGGCGTCGACGATCTGTGCGCCGTCGGCGCTCAGCCCGGTCCCGACGGACTCGATGGTCTCGCCGTCGATCAGGACGTCCTGCGGCTCGCCGCCCAGCACCTTCGCGCCGCGGATCAAGATCTTGCTCATGGTTACTTGCTCTCCTCGGTACGGGACGAAGCGGCGGGGGTGGCGACGGCGGGTTCATTGCCGCCGAGCAGCAGGTAGAGGACGGCCATGCGGATGGACACGCCGTTGGCGACCTGCTCGACCGCGGTGCAGCGCCCGGAGTCGGCGACCTCGGCGGTGATCTCCATCCCGCGGTTCATCGGTCCCGGGTGCATCACGACCGCGTGCTCGGGCATCTTCGCCATCCGGTCGCCGTCCAGGCCGTAGCGGCGTGAGTACTCGCGCTCGGTGGGGAAGAAGGCGGCGTTCATCCGCTCGCGCTGCACACGCAGCATCATCACGGCGTCGGACTTGGGCAGCACCTGGTCGAGGTCGTAGGCGACCTCGCAGGGCCAGGTCTGCACTCCGACCGGCACCAGGGTGGGCGGGGCCACCAGCGTGACGTGCGCGCCGAGCGTGGCCAGCAGATGGACGTTGGAGCGGGCTACGCGGCTGTGCAGCACATCGCCGACGATCGTGATCCGGCGGCCGTCGAGCCCCCGTCCCAGGCCATCGTCGGGGCCGGTGAGGCGGCGGCGCATGGTGAAGGCGTCCAGCAGCGCCTGGGTGGGATGCTCATGGGTGCCGTCGCCCGCGTTGACGACGGAGCCGTCGATCCAGCCTGAGGTGGCGAGCCGGTAGGGAGCGCCGGAGGCATGGTGGCGGATGACGACGGCGTCGGCGCCCATCGCCTCCAGGGTGAGCGCGGTGTCCTTGAGGGACTCGCCCTTGGAGACCGATGAGCCCTTGGCGGAGAAGTTGATGACGTCGGCGGAGAGCCGCTTGGCGGCGGCCTCGAAGGAGATCCGGGTGCGGGTCGAGTCCTCGAAGAAGAGGTTGACGACGGTGCGGCCGCGCAGAGTGGGCAGCTTCTTGATCGGCCGGTCGGCGACCCGGGCCATCTCCTCGGCGGTGTCGAGGATGAGGACGGCGTCGTCGCGGGTGAGGTCGGCGGCCGAGATGAGGTGACGCTTCATCTTGGTGTGCTCCGGTGTGTGACGGATCGGGCGTCCGGGGGCGCCCTGTGGGCATGCCGGTGCGCCGGGTGGGCGCGCGGAAGGGTCTGTGGGCGTGGGCCCGGCGGGCCGGCGGCCTGTGCAGGGCCGCACGGCCGGGCTACTGCTCGCGGACCGGGGCGGTCTCGGCGGGCTCGCGGAGGCCGAGCAGCACGGTGTCGCGCCCGTCCTCCTCGGCGAGCTGGACCTTGACCGTCTCCCGCAGCGACGTGGGGAGGTTCTTGCCGACGTAGTCGGCGCGGATGGGCAGTTCACGGTGACCGCGGTCGACGAGCACGGCGAGCTGGACGGCGCGGGGCCGGCCGATGTCGCCGAGGGCGTCGAGGGCGGCGCGGATGGTGCGCCCGGAGAAGAGCACGTCGTCGACGAGGACGACCAGGCGTCCGTCGACGCCGTCGCCGGGGATCTCGGTGCGCGCCAGGGTGCGCGCGGGCCGCATCCGCAGGTCGTCGCGGTACATGGTGATGTCGAGGGAGCCGACCGGGATGCCGCGTCCGGTGATGGCTTCGAGCTTGTCGGCCAGCCGGCGGGCCAGGAAGACGCCGCGGGTCGGAATGCCGAGGAGCACCACGTCGTCGGCGCCCTTGGCACGTTCGACGATCTCGTGGGCGATGCGGGTCAGCACCCGCGCGATGTCGGGCGCCTCCAGAACGGGGCGTGCCGCCGCGTCGGGGTGCTGCTGTGCGTCCATATGGAAACGGACCTCCTTCTCCGCCTCACGGGACGGACCTTAAAGGACGTCGGAATTGCGCTGCCCAGCTTAGCAGGGCCCCAGGTCGGCGCAGATACACCCCCATAGAGGGACCCGCTGTGGACCATTCGACTTGACGCGCATAAGTAACGCTGCGTAACCTCACAGTGAGTGACCAGCCGCGCGGCGGAGCCGCACGTCGATACAGCGTCCGGGGAGCTATATGTCCAGCGAATACGCAAAGCAGCTCGGGGCCAAGCTCCGCGCCATCCGCACCCAGCAGGGCCTGTCCCTCCACGGAGTGGAAGAGAAGTCCCAGGGCCGCTGGAAGGCTGTGGTGGTCGGATCCTATGAGCGCGGCGACCGCGCCGTGACCGTACAGCGTCTGGCCGAGCTGGCGGACTTCTACGGCGTGCCGGTGCAGGAGCTTCTTCCCGGCACCACGCCGGGCGGGGCCGCCGAGCCGCCGCCGAAGCTCGTTCTCGACCTGGAGCGCCTGGCCCATGTGCCGGCCGAGAAGGCGGGACCGCTTCAGCGTTATGCCGCCACGATCCAGTCCCAGCGCGGGGACTACAACGGAAAGGTGCTGTCGATCCGTCAGGACGATCTGCGCACCCTTGCGGTGATCTATGACCAGTCGCCCTCGGTGCTCACCGAGCAGCTCATCAGCTGGGGCGTGCTGGACGCGGACGCGCGCCGCGCCGTCGCCCACGAGGAGAGCTGACGCCGACGGCGTCACCATCTGGAGAAACGTCACGTCGTCAGGGCGGGCCCGCATGGTGCGGACCCGCCCTGACGCGCGTCCGGACGTCCCACCGGGATCCGGACGGCTTACCGGGATACTGCCTCGCCCAGGACTCTGATATGCCCCGAGCCCCGAATGGGCCAGGCCCGCGGCGGAAGACCGTCTCGTCTTCCGCCGCGGGCCTGTGTGTCGGCTTTGCGGGCGGCGCCGCCGGACCGGCCGACCGGCCGTGCCCTGCGTCTCGTCAGTCGCGGCGCAGGCTCGGCTTGAGCTCCTTGAAACGGCCCAGCAGGCCGTTCACAAACGAGGGGGACTCGTCGGTGGAGAACTCCTTCGCGAGCTGCACCGCCTCGTCGATCACCACCGCGTCCGGCGTCTCGTCCACCCACACCAGTTCATACGCCCCGAGCCGCAGGATGTTGCGGTCGACGACCGGCATCCGGTCGAGCGTCCAGCCGACCGCGTAGGAGGCGATGAGCTCGTCGATCCGGTCGGCGTGCGCCGCGTATCCCTCGACCAGCTCCATCGTGTACTCGCCGACCGGCGGCTGCCGGTCGTCGGTCCGTGAGTGCCGCACCCAGTCGGCGAGGACCGTCTGCACGGTCGCTCCGCGCTGGTCGGCCTCGAAGAGGATCTGGAAAGCGCGCTTACGGGCCTTGTTCCGGGCAGCCACTGTTAGCTGTTCACCCGGCCGAGGTAGTCGCCGGAACGGGTGTCGACCTTGATCTTCTCACCGGTGGTGATGAAGAGCGGGACCTGGATGGTGTAGCCGGTCTCCAGCGTGGCGGGCTTGGTGCCGCCGGTGGAGCGGTCGCCCTGGACGCCCGGCTCGGTCTCCTTGATCTCCAGCTCGACGGCGGCCGGCAGCTCGACGTAGAGCACCTCGCCCTCGTGTGTGGCGACGGTGGCCTCGAAGCCCTCGATCAGGAAGTTGGCGGCGTCGCCGACGGCCTTGCGGTCGACGTGCAGCTGGTCGTAGGTCTCCATGTCCATGAAGACGAAGTAGTCGCCGTCCATGTAGGAGAACTGCATGTCGCGGCGGTCGACGGTGGCCGTCTCGACCTTCACGCCGGCGTTGAACGTCTTGTCGACGGTCTTGCCGGAGAGCACGTTCTTGAGCTTGGTGCGCACAAAGGCCGGGCCCTTGCCGGGCTTGACGTGCTGGAACTCGATGACGGACCAGAGCTGGCCGCCTTCGAGCTTGAGCACCATGCCGTTCTTGAGGTCGTTCGTGGAAGCCACGGTTGCGGAATCTCCTGGACTGACGCTGGTGGACGACGAAGGGACGCGCGCGCAGGCGATGCCGGCGGGGCCGGCGAGGGCTAGAGCGCGAGCAGCTCCTTGGTCGTGATGGTGAGTAGCTCGGGTCCGCCGTCCGCCTCCTGGCGTACGACGAGCGTGTCATCGATCCGGACCCCGCCCCGGCCCGGGAGGTGGACCCCCGGTTCGACGGTGACCGGCACACAAGCGTCCAGTTTACCCATGGCGACAGGCGTCAGCTGCGGGTCCTCGTCGATTTCGAGCCCGACCCCGTGACCGGTGGCGGCCGAGAGGCCGTCGCCATGGCCGGCGGCGTCCAGGATCTGCCGGGCCGCTCGATCGACATCGCGACAGGCCGCGCCCGGAACGAGGGCCTCCCTACCCGCCCGCTGCGCGGCGAAGACCAGGTCGTACAGCTCGATCTGCCAGTCGGCGGGGGTCGTGCCGATGACGAACGTACGGCCGATCTCGCAGCGGTAGCCGCGGTAGTCGGCGCCGAGGCAGACGGTGAGGAAGTCGCCCTCCTCGACACGGCGGTCGCTGGGGCGGTGGGCGGCGCGGCCGGAGTTGGGGCCGGTCGCGACGGAGGTCGGGAAGGCGGGGCCGTCGGCGCCGTGATCGACGAGACGGCGCTCGAGTTCGAGCGCCAGATGCCGTTCCGTGCGGCCCACCAGGATGGACTCCAGGAGTTCGCCCAGGGCCTGGTCGGTGATCTCCGCGGCGATCCGCAGACAGGCGATCTCCTCCTCGTCCTTGACAAGGCGGAGCTGCTCTACGGAGTGGCCGATGTCGGTGAGCCGGATGCGGGGGGCGACGGAGCGGACCGCGCGGTGGCGGGCGACGGTGAGGTGGTGCTCCTCCACGGCCAGGGAGTCCGCCCCCGCGGTCCGCGCGAACTCCGCGCCGGCGACGGCCGGGTCGCCGGCGGAGCCGGGCAGGACGGCGACTCGGAGGGCTTCGTCGGGGCGGCCGTCCGCCGAGTCGGCCGTGTACGGGCAGAGCAGGACGTCCTCGCCAGGGCCGAGGAGGAGGACGGCGCCGGGCGGGGCCGCGCCTGCGAGATAGCGGACGTTGGCGGGGCGGGAGACGAGCACGGCGCCGCCGCCGTTCGCCGCGCACTGCTCACGGAGCCGACCGCGCCGTACGCCAAACACCTCTCCCATGGCCCCGAGCCTACGAGCCTGAGGCCCACGCGTCGCGCGGACCACCCCCGACAGGGTGCGACATGGCCCCCTTCGGGGGCCCTGGCGGGGGTTCTCCCGCCCACCCGCCCTCCGAATATCCGGGGGCTCCGCCCCCGGACCCCCGCGCCTCAATCGCCGGCGCGGCTGGTTTCTGGCTCCCCCGCCTCGACGGTCGGCAAGGCCGGTTTCCGGCCTCCCACACCTCGGGGGTCGGCAAGGCCGGTTTCCGGCCCCCCACACCTCGGGGGTCGGCAAGGCCGGATTCCGGCCCCCCACACCTCGGGGGTCGGCAAGGCCGGTTTCCGGCCCCCCACATCGACGGCCGGCAGGGCGTGATTGTGCAGGCTCTCGCGCCTCAAACGACAGCGGGCTGGAATTGGGCGCAGCCAAATCAAGCCCGTCGGGGGCACGTCTGCGGGGTGCCGCCGGACGGAGTCTGGGGGACATGGCTGGGGGAGCTTGAAGACACGGCTTTCAGGCCGTGCGAGGAGTCTGGAGGCGGAGCCCCCAGTGACGGGAAGTGGGGTCCCCCAGGCCCCCAGGGCGTAGGGGGAGGGTCGGGGAGAGCGAACCGCCTACCAGGAGGGCGGGCTCGCGATCGCGCGGGCCAGGACGTCGTCAAGCGCTCTCGCCGTCGTTTCCACGTCATACGTGGAGTTGTCGATGATCGGGAGGCCGGAGCCGTACCAGCCCGCCATGCGGCCGTGGATGCCCGCGACCTCCTCGTCGGAGAGGCGGCGGTTGCCGGTGCGTTCGGAGTTGCGTTCGAGGACGATGTCGAGACCGGGGAGCAGCACGACCGGCAGCAGCCCGGGGCCCACGTGCCGCTTCCAGCCGCCGAGGCCGACGACCGGGCGGTCGGGAAAGACGGCGTCGTCGAGGATGCAGGAGATGCCGTTGGCGAGGAAGTTGCGAGCGGCGAAGCCGCAGGTGCGGCGGGCCAGGCGGTACTGGGCCTCGGAGTTGTCGGTCCAGCCGGACTGGGGGTCGGCGAAGCCGGAGCAGACCCATTCCCGGACGTCGTCGAGGCTGATGTGCGCGGTGGGCACGGGACGGTTCGTCGCCCAGTGGCGGGCCACCGTGGTCTTGCCCGCGCCGGCGGGGCCGATCAGCAGGACGGCCAGCGTGGCCGTGCCGGTGGTGCCGGTCTCCCCGGGGGAGGAGGCAGGGCCGGTGGCCGGGACCTGGGCGGAGGGGGGCTGCCCGGCTATCGGGACCGGCCCGCCCGGCGCCAGCGGGACATGCCCGGTCGCCCCCGGAACCGGCGGAGCCGGAGGCGGCGGCCCCGGATGCCGGGCGCCGTGTGCCCAACCCGACGATCCCTGCCCCGGCCCGTGGGGCGGCGGCAGCGGAGCTCCCACTGCATGCTGCATCCGGTGCCACTCCGTCTCATACGACGACAACTCGCTGGTCAGGCGGCCCGATACGGGCCGCCGTTATCGAATCTACATCCCCTGGCCGATGGAGTGGGAACGGCCGGGGGGTTTATGCAGACGCCCAAGGCCGCCTGTCAGACGGACAGTTCCTCGGCCAGGGCCCGCAGCGCCAGCCGGTAGGAGCCGATTCCGAAGCCCGCGATCGTTCCGCTGGCGACGGCGGCCACCACCGAGGTATGGCGAAAGGCCTCCCGTGCATAGGGATTTGAGATGTGCACCTCGATCAGCGGCGCGGTCCGCTGGGCGGCCGCGTCCCGCATCCCGTACGAGTAGTGCGTGAAGGCACCGGGGTTGAGGACCACCGGAAGGGCGCCGTCCGCAGCCTCGTGCAGCCAGCGGATCATCTCGCCCTCGTCGTTCGTCTCCCGTACGTCGACGTCAAGGCCGAGCTCCTTGCCGAGCGCCTGGCAGGTCTCCACCAGGCCCGCGTAGGAGGTCGCGCCGTAGACGTCGGGTTCACGGGAGCCGAGTCGTCCGAGGTTGGGCCCGTTGAGGACCAGGACGCGCCGGGTCATGCGGACACCTCCCCGTACGCGGCGAGCAGCACGGCCGGATCGGGGCCCTCCAGCACGGTGGGCTTGGCCAGTCCGTCGAGCACGATGAAGCGCAGCAGATTGCCGCGGGACTTCTTGTCGACCTTCATCGTCTCCAGGAGCTTGGGCCACTGGTCACCGCGGTAGGTGAGCGGCAGGCCGACGGCCTCGAGGACCCGGCGGTGCCGGTCCGCGGTGGCGTCGTCCAGACGTCCCGCCAGCCGTCCGAGCTCCGCGGCGAAGACCATGCCGACGGAGACTGCCGCGCCGTGCCGCCACTTGTAGCGCTCGTTCTTCTCGATGGCGTGGGCGAGCGTGTGGCCGTAGTTGAGGATCTCCCGCAGGCCGGACTCCTTGAGGTCGCTGGAGACGACCTCGGCCTTGACCCGGATGGACCGCTCGATCAGCTCGGCCGTGTGCGGCCCGGCAGGCGTCCGGGCGCCCTCGGGGTCGGCCTCGATCAGGTCGAGGATCGCGGGGTCGGAGATGAAGCCCGCCTTGATGATCTCGGCGAGCCCGGAGACGTAGTCGTTCACCGGAAGCGAGGCCAGTGCGGCCAGGTCGCACAGCACCCCGGCGGGCGGGTGGAAGGCCCCGACGAGGTTCTTTCCCTCGGCGGTGTTGATGCCGGTCTTGCCGCCGACCGCAGCGTCCACCATGGCCAGGACGGTGGTCGGCAGCGCGATCCAGCGCACTCCGCGCAGCCAGGTGGCGGCCACGAACCCGGCGAGGTCGGTGGTGGCCCCGCCGCCCACGCCGACGATCACATCGGTGCGGGTGAAGCCGGTCTGACCGAGCGCTTTCCAGCAGTACGCGGCGACCTCTGCGGTCTTGGCCTCTTCCGCGTTGGGCACCTGGACCGCGATGGCCTCGTAGCCGTGTGCGGCGAGGTCCTCGCGGATGGCCTCACCGGTCTCCGCGAGCGCCTCGGGGTGCAGCACGGCCACGCGCCGGGTCTGGTTCCCGATCAGTCCGGGCAGCTCGCCCAGCAGCTGCCGGCCGACCAGCACCTCGTACGGATCCGAGCCCTCCGAGCCGCCGACCTGGATACGGGTCACAGCCTCGTCCGTCATTCGTCCTTCAGCTCCAAAGCGTCGAGGACCGCCTCTGCGACCTCTTCGGGGGTGCGTTCATCGGTGGCCACTTCGGCGCGGGCCACCTCGGTGTAGAGAGGGCGGCGCGCCTCCATCAGCTCGCGCCACTGCTTGCGCGGGTTGACGGCGAGCAGCGGGCGTGCCTTGTTGAGCCCGGTGCGCCGGACGGCCTCTTCGACGCCGAGCGACAGGTACACGACCGGCAGCCCGGACAGCAGCGCCCGGGTGCCCGAGTCGAGGATCGCACCGCCGCCGAGGGAGAGGACGCCGGAGTGCTCGGCGACGGCGGTCCGCACGGCTTCGCGCTCCAGGGCGCGGAAGTGCGGTTCGCCGTCCTCGACGAAGATGTCGGAGATCGGCCGGCCCTCGGCCGCCACGATGTCGGCGTCGGTGTCCCGGCAGGCCACACCGAGGCGTGCCGCCAGGAGTCCGCCCACCGTCGATTTGCCGGAGCCCATGGGCCCGACGAGGACGATCAGCGGGCCGCTCACCGGATCTGGAGGTTGTCGAGGTAGGACCGGACGTTGCGGCGGGTCTCGGCCACGCTGTCGCCGCCGAACTTCTCCG
>NZ_JADWYQ010000076.1 GCF_022414575.1 Streptomyces sp. MUM 178J
GGGCCGCGGCCAGCCGCAGCAGGCCGTCGGCGGCGACCAGGGCGCGGCGCCGCCGGGGCACCGCGGCTCGGCGGCGCAGCACGGCGTACCCGGTGGCGGCCACGGCGTCCAGGATGCCGCCGTACAGGACGGACGCGGTGCGGATGCAGGGCCGGGAGACCGGGTCGAGCATGGCGATGCCGGGCGCGGCCCGCCGATACGCGGCACGGGTGAGGTTCTCGAACTCCCGCAGCGCGGCGGTGACGCGGCGGTCGTCGCGGCCGGTGTCCCGGCAGTGGTGCAGCAGGTCGCGATGGACGCCGTGGGCGTGCAGAAGGTCCTGCGGGAGGTAGACCCGGCCGCGGTCGAGGTCCTCCCCCACGTCCCGCAGGAAATTGGTGAGCTGGAAGGCGACGCCGAGCTCGGCGGCGTGGGGCGCGGCCTCCTGACGGGGTGTCACCGTGCCGAGTACGGGCAGCATCTGCAGGCCGATCACCGCCGCGGAGCCGTGCATATAGCGGCGCAGGTCGGCGTGGGTGGCGTACGAGGTGACCGTCAGGTCGCTGCGCATGGAGGCGAGGAAGTCGGCGAAGTGACGGTGGTCGACAGCGTGGCGGCGTGCGGTGTCGGCGAGGGCCCGCACCACCGGCTCGGCCCCGTCGCCGCCGGCCAGACCGCGGGCGAGGTCGTCGTCCAGCCGGTCCAGGGCGCGTGCGCGTTCCTCCGGACCCGCGTCGCTGTCGAGGGAGTCGACGATGTCGTCGGCCCAGCGGGCGAAGCCGTACAGCGCGTGGACGGCGGGGCGCCGGTCCGGTGTGAGCAGCCGGGTGGCGAGGAAGTAGGTGCGTCCGTGCCGGGCGTTGAGTTCCCGGCAGCGGGTGTAGGCGGCGCGCAGGTCGGGGTCGGTGATGCCGGCGGCGTCCAGCTCCCGAGCGGTCATGGACGGGCTCCTTCCGGACGGGGACGTGCCGGTGCACGCCCCGAGGCGGTCGTACGGCGTACGCCGGTGATGCGGGCGGCGGCCAGCTTCCCCGACAGCAGCACGGGCGGCACTCCGACGCCGGGCGTGGTGCCGCAGCCGGCCAGAACGGCGTTGGCGGTGCCGCGCACCAGGTTGCGCGGGCGGAACGGGCCGGTCTGGGCGAAGCTGTGGGCGGCGGAGAACGGCGTGCCGGCGGCGTGCCCGCGCGCGGTCCAGTCGGCCGGTGTCACCAGGCACTCCTCCTCGATGGCCGCGGCGATGCCGTCGAGTCCCCGGCGTTCCAGCTCGCGCAGCAGCGCGTCGCGGTAGCGGGGGCCGAGGTCGTGCCACTCGGCCGCGCCGGGGCCGATGCCGGTGTGGGGGCAGGGCGCCAGAACGTAGTGCAGATGGCGACCCGGCGGGGCCAGGCCCGGGTCGGTGGCGGTGGGACGGGTGATCAGCAGGGAGGGGTCGCGCATCAGCTCGCCGGTGCGGGTGAGTTCGTCGAAGGTGCGCCGCCAGGAGTGGCCGAAGGACAGGGTGTGGTGGGCCAGTCGCGGCCAGGTGCGGTCGCAGCCCGCGTGCAGGACGACCGCCGAAGGGGCGTGCCGCAGCCGCAGCGGACGGCGCGGGGTACGGCCCAACAGGCGGTAGGTCACCGGCAGGTCGGGGGTGAGGACGACGGCGTCGCAGGGGATGCGCTCCTGGTCGGTGATCACTGCCGTGATGCGTTCGCCGGACCGTTCGAGTCGGGTGACCGCCCGGCCGTAGCGGAGGGTCGCGCCGGCCGCCTCGGCCGCCTCGGCCATGGCCCGCGGCAGGGCGTGCATGCCGCCTCGCGGGAAGTACACGCCGGCGACGGTGTCCATGTACGCGATGACCGCGTAGGCGGCCAGAGCACGCGCCGGGGGCACACCCGCATACAGGGCCTGGAAGGTGAAGACGCGGCGCAGCCGCTCGTCGCGCAGACGGCGCGCGACCCCTGCCTCCCAGCGGCCGAAGCCGCCGAGCGCGGCGAGCCGGACAAGGTCGGGGCCGAGCAGCTGCCAGGGCGAGTCGAAGTCGGCGTCGAGGAACCGGTGCCGCTCGGCGCGGTACAGCGCGGTCAGCCAGCGGCGCAGCCGTCGGTAGCCGGCCGCCTCGGCGGGTCCGGCGAAGCGTTCCACCTCCGTCTCCATCGCGTCGGCGTCGGTGTGCACGTCGAGGGTGCTGCCGTCGGCGAAGGACGCCCGGTAGGCGGGGTGCAGTGGAATCAGCTCCACGCGGTCGCGCAGCGAGGCGCCGACCGCGGCGAACGCCTCGTCGGCGATCTCGGGCATGGTGAGCACGGTGGGGCCGGTGTCGACGTGGTAGCCGCCGCGGACCAGTCGGCCGGCGCGGCCGCCGGGTCCGGCGTCGCGTTCCACGACGGTCACCCGGCGTCCCGCGCCGAGCAGATGGAGGGCGGCGGAGAGGCCGGCCAGGCCGGCGCCGACGACCACCACGTGATCGGTCGGTCCCTTGATCGTTCTCGTGGCCGCTGCCGTCACCGGCTTCCCTCCGGTCCCGTGGCGGCGAGCGCGGCGGCGGTCTGCGGATCGGCTGCCCGGTCCGCCGGACCGATGGCCGGACCCGCCGAGTCTGCAGCCGGACCCGCCGAGCCGGTGGCCGAGCAGGAGCTCGGACCCGCCAGATCGACCGCCGCGCCGATGACCGGACCGGCCACTGGGCCCGTGGCCGAATCGGTGGCCGAATCAGCCACTGGGTCCGCCGGACCGATGGCCGGACCCGCCGAGTCTGCAGCCGGACCCGCCGAGCCGGTGGCCGAGCAGGAGCTCGGACCCGCCAGATCGACCGCCGCGCCGATGACCGGACCGGCCACTGGGCCCGTGGCCGGACCGGCTCCAGGGCCGGTGGCCGGGTCGGATGTCGAGGGCCCGTCGGCTGGTTCGGACACATGGCCGGGCGCGCCGGTGATCTCGGCGAGCAGCACACGCAGCACGGCCGCCGGCCCCGGCTCCAGCCCTGCCGCGGCGAGGTGACGCAGAGACAGGCGGGACAGCCGCTCGATCCTCTGCCGGACCAGGTCCCGGGCGCCCGTGGCGATCACGACGTCCCGCACCCGGTCCAGTGCGTCCTCGGTGAGGTCGGCCCTGCCGAGCGACGCGTCCAGGACGCCGAGCGCGGCCGAGTCGCCCTCAGCGGCGCGGGCGCGGGCCACGGCCATGACGTACGTGGGCCTGCCCGCGGACACGTCACCGCCGGACGGCTTGCCCGTGACGGCGGGGTCGGCGAAGAGGTCGTCGAGGTCGTCCCGGAGCTGGAAGGCGAGACCGGCGCAGCGTCCGGCCCGGCACAGCGCCCGCGTGGCGGCCGTTCCGGCGCCTGCCAGGGCGGCCCCGGCTTCCAGGGGGCGCTTGACGGTGTACAGGGCGCTCTTGAGGCTGGCGGCGCGCAAGGCGTGGCTGACCGTCAGCCGCGCGGTGGCATGGCCCCGTACGTCGAGGTACTGGCCGGCGACCATCTCCGTCCGCGTGGTGCGCCACATGGCGCGGAGCCGGTCCACGGCGCCCGGTGGCAGGGCGCCGCCGTCGAGCAGGAGGTCGGTCATCATGTCGTCCGCCCACGCCAGGGCCAGGTCTCCGGCGAGCACCGCGGCCGCCTCCCCCAGCCGCCGCGCCGTGCCGGGCGCACGGTCCGGCGCACCGCCGGGCGCTGAGTGGCCGTACTGGCGGGCGACGGCGGTGTGCAGCGCGGGGCGGCCCCGGCGCATGGGCGCGGCGTCCATCACATCGTCGTGGACAAGCGCGCACGTCTGCAGCAGTTCCAGTGCCGCGCCGGCCCGCAGCGCCGCGCGGACCTGCGCCGGATCGCCGCCGCCGCAGGCGCGCAGCGACCACCAGAGCAGTCGGGGACGGATACGGCGCCCGCCGCGCAGGGTGAAGTCCGCGACGCGTTCGGCGAGATCCCGGGTGAAGAGCCTGTCCAGCCCGCGGGCACGGTCCAGCCGGGCGGCGAGAACGCGGGCCAGGACCGTCTGGATCGCCGCGGGGACGTCGTCGTCGACGGCGCGGAGGTCGCTGGCACGGGGGTCGCCGGCGCCGGGATCGCCGGCGCGGGGGTCGACAGCGCCGGGATCGCCGATGCCGGGGTCGCCGGGAAGGTCTCCCTCGCCCCGGCGCGCGGTCGGCGCGCCGGAGGGTCCGCCCGCCGGGGCCGCCCTGTGCCGGAACGTCGCCTGGGTGAAGCGCATCGCGGTTGGTTCCTCTCACCCGTCGTCACATCGCTCACCTCGAGACACATTCCGCGTGCGGCGCCGCTCCGGATGCGCCGATCGGGCGACGCTCCCGTGGCGCGGGCGTGCGCCGGGACGACACGCCGCGCACCGCATCTGCTCACCCCGCACGACCGGAAAAGACTGGACGGCGCCGGGCGAACCCCGTCTCGCCCCGGTATGTGCGCAGGAGGCTCGGCGGAAGGCCGCAGGACCCGCGGACACCGGCTGCACGGTGACGCACCGTGCAGCCGGCCCAGCTCCCGCGCCGTCGAGCGTGGCCTTCGTCAGAAGGCCCCGTGGAGGGAGCAGCGTTCGTGGAACTGAAGGCCGATGTCGCCGTGGTGGGAGCCCGAGCCGCGGGGCTGTCACTCGCGCTGCGGCTGGCCCGGCCGCCCTCGGGGGCGGCAGAGCTGGACACGGTGCTGTTGGCCGCGCCACCGGGCCCCGCCCGCGCCGCACCGCGCACCTGGTGCTTCTGGGAACCGGCCGGCGGCCCCTACGACGAGGCGCTGGCCGCATCCTGGCAGCGTCTGCGCGTGCGCGGCCCCGACGGCACGGCCGTGACATCGGCCATCGCGCCGCTGCGCTACAAGATGCTGCGTTCCGACGCCTTCGAGGAACTGGCCGGCCGCCGGATCGCCGCGAGCGGGCGGGTGTCCAGGGTCGAGGCGGCCGCCGAACGGGTCACGCCGACGCCCGGCGGCTCCCTGGTGCACGCCCGCCGCACGGACGGCAGCAGCGTTGCCGTCCGCGCCCGCTGGGTGTTCGACTCCCGTCCGCTCACCCGCCTCCCACCCGCGCGTACGACGCTGCTGCAGCACTTCCGCGGCTGGTTCGTCCGGGCTCCGCGGCCGGTCTTCGACCCGTCCGCCGTGGAGCTGATGGACTTTCGCACGCCGCAGCCCGCCCACGGGCTGTCCTTCGGCTATGTGCTGCCTGTCGGCCCGCGGGAAGCGCTCGTGGAGTACACGGAGTTCTCCCGCCGGGTCCTCGGCCCCGCCGCATACGACCGCGCGCTGCGGCACTACGCGCAACGCGTGCTCGGCCTGGCCGAATACGAGATCACCGCGTGCGAGCAGGGGGTGATCCCGATGACGGACGCCGGCTTCGTGCGGCGACCCGCGCCGGGCGTGTTCCGGATCGGGGCCTGCTCCGGCGCCACCCGCCCCTCGACCGGCTACACCTTCAGCGCCGTACAGCGGCAGGCGGGCGCCGTGGCCTCCGCCCTGCACGCCGGACGGCATCCGATGCCGCCGCCGCCCCACTCCGCCCGCGCCCGCCTCATGGACGCGGTGCTGCTGCACGCCCTCGACAGCGGCCGGGTGGACGGCCCGGCCTTCTTCACACGCCTGTTCGGACGTGTGCCCGCACCGCGGCTGCTGCGGTTCCTGGACGGCCGTACCAGCCTGTCGGAAGACCTCTCCATCGGCGCTCATGTGCCCGTCGCCGCGATGCTCGCCTCCGCTCTCACCCTCCCCTTCGCCCCGCGCCGGAACCTTCCCGCCGGAGCCTTCCCGCCGCCTGACACCGGAGCCGTACACCATGCCGCTTCTGCGTGACGCCCAGCTGACCGACGCCTTCGACCACGCCGCCCGCAGCTACGACACGCTGGTGGCCGCCAACCCCGGATACCACGCCCACCTGCGCCGCTCGGCCCGGCGACTGGGCCTCCCACCGGACGGCGCCGGGCTGCGGGTGCTGGACCTGGGCTGCGGCACCGGAGCGTCCACGGCCGCCCTGGCCGCCGTGCTGCCCGACGCGGACATCACGGCGGTCGACGCCTCGGGGGGCATGCTCCGCCGGGCGGCCGCCCGGCCGTGGGCGCGTCCGGTGCGTTTCGTGCACGCGCCGGTGGAGCAGTTGGAGGAGGCCGGGGTGGACGGCCCGTTCGACGCGGTCTTCGCCGCGTATCTGCTGCGCAACGCCACCGACCCGGACGCCGTGCTCGCCGCGGCCCGCCGGCTGCTCGCCCCGCACGGCCGCCTGGCGGTGCACGAGTACGCGCTGAGCGGGCGGGCCGCGCACCGCGCGGTGTGGAACGCGGTGTGCGGCGGGCTCGTCCTGCCGGTCGCCGCACTGCTCGGGGACGGGCCGCTCTACCGGCATCTGCGGCGCAGCGTCCTCTGCTTTGACACGGTCGGCGCCCTCGGACGGCGGGTGGCGCGTGCCGGGTTCGAACGGGTGCGGGTGCTGCCGCTGCCCGGCTGGCAGACGGGCATCACACACACGGTGGTGGCCCGCCGGCCGATGGGTCAGGGGACGAGCGAGGAGGACCCGCGATGACCGCCGGCGCCCGACGGCCCGCACACCGCCCCGGCCGGGACCGGCTGGCCCGGCCGCTGTCGGCCCCGCCCGGAGCAGGCCGCGCCGACGCCGCAACAGCGCCGCGCGCCGCGGTCGTCGGCGGCGGCGTCGCCGGGCTGACCGCAGCGACGGCGCTGGCCGAACGCGGGGTGCGGGTCACCCTGTACGAACGGGAGCGGGTGCTCGGCGGTCGGCTGGCCGGCTGGCGCACCCGGCTCGCCGACGGCAGCACGGTGACGATGAGCCGGGGATTCCACGCGTTCTTCCGCCAGTACTACAACCTGCGCGCCCTGCTGCGCCGCACCGACCCGTCCCTGTCCCGGCTCACCGGCCTGCCCGACTATCCCCTGCGCCACGCGGACGGCGGCCACGACAGCTTCCGCCGCGTCCCGCGCACCCCGCCGCTGAGCGCGCTGGGCTTCGTCGCGCTGAGCCGCTCCTTCCGGGTGCGCGACCTGGCCCGGATGGACGCCCGGGCCGCGCTGCCGCTGCTCGATGTGCGGGTGCCGGGCGTGTACGACCGGCTCGACCGCATCAGCGCCCATGACTTCCTGGAGGCGATCCGCTTTCCGGCGGCGGCGCGGCATCTGGCCTTCGAGGTCTTCTCGCGCAGCTTCTTCGCCGATCCACGCCGGCTGTCGGCGGCGGAGATGGCGCTGATGTTCCACATCTACTTCCTCGGCTCGGCCGAGGGCCTGCTGTTCGACGTGCCGGACGAACCGTTCCCGCAGGCGCTGTGGGACCCGCTCGCCGCGCATCTGACCCGTCTCGGGACCGAGCTGCGGACCTCGACCGCGGTCGAGGCGGTCAGGGTGCTGCCCGCCGGCGGCTTCGCCGTGGCCGCCTCCCGGGGCGCGGAGGAGCGCTGCGACGCCGTGGTGCTGGCCCTCGACCCGGGAGCGCTGCGTGCCGTCGTGGCCCGGTCCGAGGAGCTCGGCGACGCGGAGTGGCGCGAGCGGGTGGCGCGGCTGCGCACCGCACCGCCGTTCCTGGTGTCACGTCTGTGGCTGGACCGGCCCGTCCGAGGCGACCGGCCCGGATTCCTGGGTACGGGCGGCTACGGCCCGCTGGACAACGTGAGCGTCCTGAACCGCTGGGAGGGCGAGGCCGCCCGCTGGGCCGCCCGCACGGGCGGATCGGTGGTGGAACTGCACGCCTACGCGCTGCCCGGAGACGCCGACCGGGAGGTCCGGCAGAAGGAACTGCTCGGGGAACTGCACCGGATCTACCCGGAGACACGCGGCGCACGGGTGGTGGACGCCCGCCACGAATGGCGCGCCGACTGTCCGTTGTTCCCGGTGGGCGGATACGGCGACCGGCCGGCCGTGCGCACGCCCACACCGGGCCTGGTCGTCGCGGGCGACACCGTGCGCACCGGTCTGCCCGTGGCGCTGATGGAACGTGCGGCTGCCAGCGGCTTCCTCGCCGCCAACGCGCTGCTGAGCCGCTGGGGCCTGCGCGGCCATCCGCTGTGGACGGTGCCGGACCGGGGCCGCGGGGCGCTGCTGCGGTGGATGGCCTCGCGGTCGGCACACCGGGGGTGAGGGCGAAGGACGCGGGCCGCCGCCGCAGGGCGCCGAAGGGCCCGTCTTCCTTCCGCATCCGGGACCGGCCGTCCGCGGGAGGTGTCCTGACCGGGCCGTCGAAGGATCACAACCGGGCCGTCAAAGGATGCTGACCGGCCTTCAGAGGATGAGGATGCTGACCGGTCGGTCGTCGGGCGGCTCCTCAGTTCCGCAGGTCGCGGGCGCGCCGGAACCGGTCGAGCCCATCGGACAGCCCGATTACCGGATCGGGGTAGTCGAGGGCGGCGCGGTCGGCTCGGGGCAGCTTCCACGGCTCGTGCACCGCGGGGGCGTCGACGCCGTCGAGTTCGGGCACCCAGCGGCGAACGTAGGCGCCGTCGGGGTCGTATCGCTTGGACTGGGTGACGGGGTTGAGGACCCGGTTGGGCCGGGTGTCGGCGCCGGTGCCAGCCACCCACTGCCAGTTGAGCTGGTTGTTGGCCACGTCGCCGTCGACCAGCCAGTACAGGAAGTGGGCGGCTCCGATCCGCCAGTCGACGTAGAGCGTCTTGGTGAGGAAGCAGGCGGTCAGCAGCCGGGCGCGATTGTGCATCCAGCCCTCGTGACGCAGCTGCCGCATGGCCGCGTCGATCACCGGGTAGCCGGTGCGGCCCTCCCGCCATGCCTCGATGTCGGCCTTCGCGGCGCGCTCCGAACGCCAGCGGTCGTGCTTGGTGCGGTAGTCGGCGTGGGCGGCGTCGGGGCGGGCGGCGAGGACCTGCCGGTGGAAGTCCCGCCAGGCGAGCTGTCGTACGAACGCCTCTGCGCCCGGCCCGCCGTGACGGCGGGCCCGGTGAACGAGTTCCACCGGGGACAGAACGCCGAAGTGCAGGTGCGCCGAGAGTCTGGAGGTGGCGTCGGCGGCCAGGTCGTCGCGGGTGTCGTCATAGGCGTCCAGACCGCGCCGCCAGTAGGCGGTCACCCGCTTGCGGCCCTCGCTCTCGCCGCCCGCCGGCAGGGCGGGCGAGACCCCGGCGACCTCACCGCGTGCAGGCAGCGGCTCGCCCTTCACCCGGTCGGGGACGGGTACGCGGCGCGGGGCGGCGACGACGGCGCGCGGCCGGACCTGCGCCCACCGCCGGTAGTACGGCGTGAAGACGGCGAAGTGGTCCGACGCGGCAGGGGTGACCTCGCCGGGCGGGACGGCCGCGGTGACCGCGTCGTGCACGGACAGTCGGCGTCCGTCCGCCTCCAAGGCGGCACGCAGCCGCTCCTCGCGCAGGGCGGCGAACCGGCTCGGCTCGGCCGACATGTGCACCTCGTCCGCCTCCGCCTCGGTCACGGCCCGGCACACCTCCTCCACCAGGTCGCCGGAGCGCACCACGAGCCGCCCGCCGCGCTCGCGCAGCGAGGCGTCGAGGTCGGCCAGGCAGTCGGCGAGGAAGGAGCTGCGGTTGGGTGTGGCGAACCCGGCCTCCGCCACGGCGCGGTCGCGCACGAAGAGCGGGACCACGGCGTCGGCGGAGTCGAGCGCCGCGCGCAGGGGCGGGTGATCGTGCAGACGCAGATCGGAGGTGAACAGGACGACCGAGACGTGCATGGGTTTCAGCTTCTCCCCGATGGATGGCGGCGACCGGTGCGGACGGCACTGCTTCCCGGCGTTCCGGCGGCTCCGTACGCGTCACCGGGCCCCGCAACGCGGCGAATTCGAGGGGCCCCGCAACGCCGACGTACCCCGGAACACCGAAGGGCCCGTCGGCGGCCGTCGTCTCCGCAGTCGATTCGTCGCGCATGGTCCGCCCGAGCCGCCCCTTCGTCCTCCGGAGCCCATGGTGTGTGCCTCCGCACTTCTACCGTGCGGCGGCCCGTCCGGATGCGCCCGACGTGCGCCCGAAGTGCGCCGGTCGGGTGACGCCGGTGGCCGACCCGGGCCGCGAGGGCCGATTCAGCCCGGCGGGCCTGCGGGAGAGGTCGGCGACGGGGTGGTCGCCGTGTCCGGTCCCGCCCGTGGCCGGCAGGTGCACTCCCGGGGCGACGACCTGTCCCGTACGGCTCGCGTCGCCCGCTGCACGGCCGGCCGTCCGGTACTCGCGGACGCGGGCTGCGCCGGGGAACCGATGGCACAGCCCGCGTCGGCCGCAGGAGCCGCAGCACCGCCGTGAGGATCACGGCACAGCCGGAGGGATCAGGACACAACGGCAAGAGCTACGACGCGGCCATGACCGTTACGACGTGGCCGCCCCGCCCTTCGTCAGCAGCCACTCCTCGTGCAGTGCCCCCAGCGGAATCCTCTTCTGGAAGAGGGGCGTGCCGAAGATGGAGAGCTGGACGTTCAGGGTGCCGGTCAGGTCGACGCCGCCGTAGAGGGCCCACGAGCCCGACGCCGAGCCCGTGCCGTCCGCCGAGCCCTCGGCCGACGCCGCGGCCTCCGTCCGCAGATACGGGGCCAGGTCCGCGGTGACGCCCACCGTGCCGTAGAGACCGACCGTGGCCTCGGCGCCCATGGCCGCCTTGACCTCGCCGACCGCGGTGACGGCCGTCTTCAGGGGCTCGCCCGTCATGTCGGACTCACTCACGCCGGTCCAGCCCTTGGACCAGGTGAAGTTGCCGCCGACCTTGAAGTCACCCTGGAGGTCCTGTTCGACGTCGACGGTCACCCGGCCGTCGGCGTCCACCTGGAAGTAGCAGACGAGGTCGAGGTTGACGACGATCGGGACCGGGCCGACCTGGATGACGGGGTCGGCGTGGAGCTCGGCAAAGGGGATTCGGATCGGCCGGCCGTCGGTCGAGCCTGCCGCGCGGCCCTTCAACGACCACTGGGACGCCCAGTCGCCGGACAGGCCCAGGAACGCGCCGTCGGGCGAGGAGCCCGTGCCCGAACCGGAGCCGCTGTACAAGAAGGAGACTTCCGGGGCGAGTTGTACGAAGCCCTCGACCGACGCGGCGGCCGATGCCGGGGCTCCCTCCGCGGTCTCCACGGCGGCGCCGACGTCGAGGCGCAGGCTGCCGAGCGGGAGCTTCGCGCCCTCGGGGCCGAAGGTGAGGTCGCCGGTCTTCGCCCAGGAGACCTTCACACCCTCGACGAGAGGGTCGACCTCCATGGTGGACGGGTCGACGGGGACGGTGCCGTCAGCCGTGGACTCACCCAGCACGGAGGAGAGTTCGGCGGGTTCCGTCTCGACCGTCATGCCGTCGCCGTCCGCCGCGGTACCGACGATCTTCGTGACCTCGGCGAGCAGACCGTCGGGGGCGCCGGGGGCGGGGGCACTGGCAATGACGTCGCCGACGGCCACGGCCGCCTCCGGCTCCGCACCGCCCGGCTCCGGAGTCCCCTCCGGTTCCGACGTCGCGCCCGGGTCCGACGTCGCGCCCGAAGCCGGGGTCTGGGCGGCGTCGGGGGTCTTGTCGGCGTCAGGGGCCTCGGCGTCCGGAGCCGCGGGCGCCGTCTCCGAGGGGGCCGACGACGGGTCTGGCCCGGAGCCGGACGTGCCCGACGGGGCCGAAATCACCGCCCGGCCGCTCTCCTTGTCGTACGAGGCGACCTTGAGCGCGGACTTCCTGGCCTTGACCTGACCCGCGGTGTCCGCGTCCGCGTCGGCCACGGCGGTGGGGGTCGGGCCGTCGGTCGCGGCCGACACGACGGCGAGTTGCTCCTCGGCCGCCCCGGCCTCGGAGGCCTCGGCGGGCTCGGCCGCCGCGGTAGGCGCCGCCTTGTCGGCGGCGGTGGACTGGGAACCGGCGGAACAGCCGGTCGTCAGCAGGGTGGCGGCGGTGACCGCCGACAGTGCCGAAATTAAGGCATGTCGTTTGAACTTGTGCACGCGTGATCCTCGGGAGCGATGATATGGGGGGTGCGCTTCAGGAGGTGGCGTGGAAGGGACGGCGCGCGCGAGACCGGACAGGTCATGGCGACGCCGCATCGCGGGCGCATCGGCACCACGCGAACCGGACATCCACGACGCAGGAAGCGGGACGCAGATGGCGATTACCCCTCAGTAGCCACACATGAGCATGCCAGGCTCACGGAACCCGGCACGCCACTTCCCCCACCAAACGCCGGTGACCTGAATCACATCTACGATCAACACGTCCCCGGCGGCACAGCTCGGCCCCCTGAGCGCACCTCCGCCGAACAGGCCTGCCCGGTCGCAGCATTGGGAACTCGGCAAACAACTCACCGCCGGCGCCGTACACCACGACCCCGGCATGACTTCGCCTCGATACTCTGCACGACATGGTCAACTCATACGCGAGTTAGAGAACCCCATGAACCACAGGTGCCGTGTTCACCTGCTTCCCGGGCCCACCACCGAGGTCAACACCCCGGAACGGGACGATCCAGGCACTCGCCGCGGCCCTGGGTGGGCGGCTATAAGCGGCACCTGGCGGTCGACTGCCTCGGCCTGATCCTGGTGCTCCGGCTGATACTGGATCTGAACCGTTCGCTGTACTGGTGATGAAACACTCAGCACAGGGCGGATTGTTGTGCGGAGAGTCGTTGGCCGGATGAGGAAGTTCGCCAGTGAGAGCCTCGCTCAGGAATGAGCTGGTCACGCCACAATGTCAGCTCCCCGCGTGGCCGCACGGTTACTAACCTGAAATCAGATTCTCTCCGCCTCGCACAGGGAGGCCGTGCTGATGGCCAGCATACGCAATGCACGCCTTGAGCTGCTCGAACACAATCACAAGAATCGCACAGCCACCGTCCGCGTCTCCTACACGGCTCTCTTCAATGCGGTGGAGCGCAACATGAAAGGACTTCGCTATCGCGAGGTCATCGACCTGTGGGGCGCGGACGACCCTGATCCCGATGACCACCTCTACCGGTTCGCTGACGCGCTGTTCTCCGTGGAGACGGACGGGACAGTCGTCAGGAGCCGGACCGTCACCCTCGCCGACGACATCCTCGACGAGGACGGCTGGCTGCGGCCCACCGACGAGGTGTACGCCCGGATCTGCATCACACCGCTTCTCCCCACCGGGTCTTGCGCACGGACCAACGAGATCCACCACCGCTTCTGAGGAGGCCGCTTGCCGCTCGGCAGACTTGATCAGTCGAACAAGGTTTCTGTTCGGGTGATCCCAACTGCCACTGGTCCGGGAACCTGTGAACGTTCGTAGGGCCGAGCACCACCGCAGGCCGGCCCCAGCATCGCGGGGTCGGCCTCTCCTGTATGGCTCAAACTCCGGTCGTCCGGCAGCGATCTGTCCACTGTGGACACTACCGTCTCGCCTCATCCCCGACGGGACATCGCGCCGCTGCCAGATGGGAACCACCGCGCCATGAGCCAGGACCTCGAGACCTACTGGAACCGGTACGGGGCGGGGGTGAGGGACGACGAAACCGCCGATCCGCTGACGTTCGACTGGACCCAGTACGACGGCCACGGCCCTGGAGAGGAGCTGCTGAACCAGCCCGACACCACCAGGAGAACGACGCGGCGTGGACCCCGTTGACGAGGACGCGGCGTACGCCCTCTGAGCTGAGCCGCGCTGCCTGCCAGAGCGAGCAGTCATCGACCCTGGTCCCCACGGGCAGGTCGCACGCCTCGCAGGCCATGTTGGGCCCGTCGGCCCCGTCGAGACCACAGCAGGCGACGCCGCTTGCCAACCCCGAGGTGGACCTCGGGGTGCTCCATGCAGCCGATGGTGTACATGACCGCGTTGCCGAGGATGCGTTCGGCCATGTCGCGGACCATCGTGTGGTCGCGGAGCAGCAGGGCGACCTCACGGTCCCAGAGGGTCATACCGCTGTCCAGCACGTTGATCGTCAGGTGCTGGACGGGCGGCACGGGCACCTGTGGAGCCCGCCCTCGCAAGGTCGGCTGGGTGCCCTGGCAGTTGTATCCGTGGCACAGGCAGGTGCAGCGGTGAACGAGCAGGAGTCCGGTGGCGTAGGGCAGGGGAATATCCCCCGTCTGACGGCACTGTCCGTGCAAGTCCTGGTATCCGGGACGTGAGGCGACGGGGCACTCCGGGGACAAGGCGGGTGAGGCGGTGCCGATGGCCGGCGACGGGATCACGATGCCTGCAGGGGAGAGTGCCGTCTTGGGGCCCCTGCGACCACGAAGGGAGCGGCTTCCTGCGTCTGTCGTACTGCAGCCATGAACGGAACGGTAGGGAAGGACAGCGGCCGATAGACAGTGAGCACGGACTACCAGAAGGCGCGCGAAGCCCTCGGCATACGTCTGCGGGAGCTTCGACTGTCAGCCCCTGGCGGCAGACTCACCGGTACCGAGCTTGCCGACAGGTGCGGATGGCACAAGTCGAAGGTCAGCAAGCTGGAGAACGGCCGGACGACGCCCACGCCAGAAGACCTGCTGAAGTGGGCCGAAAGCACTGGTCGGCCAGAAACGCACGAAGAACTGCTGGCCAGGCTCCGAGGCTTCGAGTCGCACATCCGATCATGGCGTCGGCAACTTGCCGGCGGGCACATGCCCGTACAAGACGCGCGCAACGCCGAGCATGCAAGGGCACGCTCCTTTCACGCCTGGCAGGGCTCCATGATCGTCGGCGTTCTTCAGACACCGGACTACGCCCGGTCGATCTTCACGCATTTCACGGAGCTGCATCAGTCGCCGAGCGACATCGAAGAGGCAGTGGCGTCGCGTATAAGACGGCAAGAAGCCCTGTACGACTCGACGAAGCGGTACCACGTCCTCATGTGGGAAGCAGCACTGCACGCCAGGATCTGCCCTCCGTCGGTGCTCGCCGCCCAGCTCGACCGCCTCACGGGAGTCATCGGCCTCTCGACGGTCGAACTGGGCATCGTCCCGCCCTCAGCCACCCTCAAGATTCCTCCGGCCACCGCCTTCTGGATCTACGACGACCGCCAAGTGATCGTCGAGAACTGGCACGCGGAGTTGTGGATCGACGACGCGGCAAGCGTCGACACCTATGCGCGGACCTGGAGAACGCTCCGCGAGTCCGCCGTGTACGGCACGGACGCGCGCAACCTCATCAGCGCGGCACGACGGGCGTTGCGCTGACCGCTCGGGCCGAGGAAGCACGCTTCGACGGAAGCGTGCGCGGGGTTTGCCCTCCGCCTCTCATCCTGGGCGGCTTACGAGGGCTGAGGGCGGTCCGCCATGGCGGCGGTTCCGTCGGTGGCAGAGCCCTCGACAGGTTTCGGGACGAAGGTCTCGCGGACCTCCTCGGCCTCCACGACCACGACGCGGTGCGTCGACTTCGCCAAGACCGAATCGGAGAGGTGCTTCTTCAGCCGCTTGGCCATGGGGCGGTAGGTGGTGAAGGTGAGCGTGCCGGACACAGCGGCCCCGAGGACCGGGATGGCCTTCGAGACGCTCCTGGCGAAGGTCTGCTTCGCCATCTGAACACCGATGTAGGCCGCGACCTTCTTCACCACGGGGTAGACGAAACCCTGGGTGAGCGCCTTCTGCGGCAGCTTCTTGCAGTGCGGGCCGTGGCGACCGGGCCCTGCCCCGGACGGTACCGAGCAACCGTGACCCCGGAGGCGAGCGAGCACCCTGCCTCTGTCAGAGCGCCTCGAACTCGACGAACCGGTCCGTCCTCCCTGACAGCCTCGGCCGGGGCACCCGCTTTGTCAGGTGGACCTGGTTGGGCGAGGCAGGGGCCCGCGAGCACCGCGTAGCCGAGGCCCAGCTTGTCAGGACGGCGAGGTTGGCGCTCTGGTCCCGCTGGGACGTGCGCAGGACCCCCGGCAAGCGTGTCCCTGCCGCAGGGCCCTGCCATGGGTGCCACCCCTGTCAGAGTGCCGCGAACTCTACGAACGCGGTCCAGGCCGTGGGGGCCACGGCGAGTGCGGGACGGGTGGTGTCCTTGGAGTCGCGGACGTGGACCCTGCCGGGGGTGGCGGCGACCTCGACGCATTCGCCGCCAGCCCCACTGCTGTAACTGCTCTTGGACCAGGCCGACTCAGGTACAGGCTGTTCGACGTTCATCTCTCTCCAAGCAACTTCTCGACGAAGGCCAGCGACTCGCGCGGAGTGAGCGCTTGGGCCCGAAGGAGTCCGTACTGCTCCTCGATCTCCCGGACTGGCTTCCGCGCCGTGTAGAGGCGGCTGTCCTGCTGAGCCTCCACGTATGCGATCCTCCGCCCTTCTTTGGTCTCGATCAAGGTGAACGGACCAGCCAGTCCGGCGTGCTCGTCCCGCTCGGTCGGCAGCACCTGGATCTCCACGTTACGCCGCTGGCCATGGAGCAGGATCTGTTCCAACTGCCCTCGCATGACGCCCCATCCGCCCAGTGGCCTACGCAGGACCGACTCCTCGATGACGAAGCTGATGGTGGGTAACTGCGCGCGGCAGAAAACCTCTTGTCGGGCCAGGCGCGCCGTCACTCTCTGCTCGACCATGTCCTCGTGCAGCAGGGGCCGCCAGTTGGTGAACACCGCCCGCGCATACTCTTCGGTCTGCAAGAGTCCAGGTACCGCCTGGTTGGCATACACATGAAGCTCAACCGCCTCGGCCTCCAACTTGGCCGCGTCACGAAAGAACGCCGGATACTGAGCTCGAGCCACCTCCTCCTTCCCGGTGCTCAACACCCCGCCCGCCCCGAGCACTTCATCAGCCCGGTCGATGAACTTCCCTGGCGGAATACGTCTCGCCTGCTCGAACGACGCGATCGTCGAGGCCGAGTACCCGGTCAGCGACCCGAACTTCGCACGGTCCATCCCCGCCCGCTCCCGGAACCGCTTCAACTGCCGCCCGAACACGCACAGAATGCCCGCCCCGAACTCGTACTCCGGCTGCTGAACCTCATCGTCCACGCCGCAGCTCCTCCCATACGACCACCACGGCCACCGAACGTCACCCAACGCGCGGCCCACGTATCCGGTCACGCCCCGCGCCGCAGACAAGCTCACCGCGCAGGCGTACAGCCCGCACCCGTCAGCGCATCACTCCTGTTCAAGGCTACGCAGAGTCCGCAACCGTTGACCGCATGAAGTCGGCAACTCCCCCGAACGGGCATACGTCGCAGCACCCCACAACGGACCACGCGTTCACCATGTGCTTCACCTCGACGCCACGCGGCGCCCGCCTCGCCCGCAGACTGGTCTCACACCGCCTGAACGACTGGGGCCACCCCTACACGACCCCGGCCAACGAGACGCTCACCCTGATCACGGCCGAACTCACCGCCAACGCCGTACGCCACGGCCGCGTCCCCGGCCGGGACTTCCACCTCCGGCTCACCCTGGCCGAGGGCACCTTCCGCATCGAGGTAGCCGACACCCGCGCGGAAAGACAACCCCCGCTCACACTCCCGACCCCCGACCCCGCGTCCGAGTCCGGCCGCGGCCTCCTCCTCGTCGCCGCCCTCGCGGACGACTGGGGCGTCGCTCCTCGCCAGGCCGCCCCAGGCAAGACCGTATGGGCGGAGCTGCGGGTACCGACCGGAGGCCACCCGCGCGCGCAGCCGGTAGCCCCACGTCCGTCAGACCCGGCATCGACAAACAAGCCCAGTGCTGGGCTGCTGCGAATTACTTCTTGACGCTGGCGCGACGGCCTCGGGTTGCGACTGGGGGACGTCAGTTGCGGAGGTCGTCATCGGCGAGTACGCCAGTCTCAACACCGTTGATTTAGCGCTTTGACCTGGCCTTCAAGCCTTCCTCCATCACCGTGACGTCGGCTTG
>NZ_JADWYQ010000077.1 GCF_022414575.1 Streptomyces sp. MUM 178J
GCTTCGCTCCGCGAAGACGACGCGCCGTCGCTACGCGACGGATACATCGCGGTGCTCCGCACCGCTGACACTACGTCACTCCGTGACGTAGGCCGGCCACTTCGTGGCCGGTTGAGATCCCGCTCCGCGGTCTCTCAGCGGAGTTCGCTCCGCGAACTCCTACGGCTGGCTGTAGTGGTAAGGGGGCGTCACGGACACTTGGGTTTGCGGGAGTCGCGCAGATGCGGGTCGTGCTCTGCGTCGAGGGACACTCCCTCCGAACCTGAGTGTCTCCCCTGCTGAAGTCCCCACAGTAGCACTTCCGGGGTGCTTCCTTAGTGGAATTGTAAGCAGAAAAGTTACGGGATCTCTGAGAATCCGGGGCGCTCCTCTTCCGGAGGAACGACGTCGGCTTCACGGAGGATGCTCTGGATCAACTGGCTTCTGTTCTCGGAGAGTTGGTCGTTCTTCTGGGCAGTGCGGGTCTTGCAGAGCCAGGGGCCGATCATCACGCGCTCTCCGTCAACGTCGATCCCCTCCCGGGCGCCAGGAAGACGGCCGTGCCGTTCCACGAAGGCGCGCAGCAGGGTGGCTGTCTGTTCGAAGGAGCGGCGTTTCCTGGTTCTGGGGGTGCTGGGTGTGGCGGGGGTGGTGGTCTTCGTCGTGGTCAGGGTGATGTGGTGGGGGGTGAGGCCGAGGCGGGTCAGGAGGTGGCGTTGGCCGTCGTCGAGAGTGCTCCAGTTGGTGAGTTGGCGGTGCAGCCAGGTGCCGACTTTCACGCCGTCAATCACGGTGTCGCGGCGCAGAGTTGCGGGGTCGTGTCCGGTCTGGAGGTGGCGGGCCAGGAGGTGGTATTTGCGGTGCCAGTCGGGTCCGTGCGGGAGGAGCCAGTCGGGGTCGAGGGTGGTCAGACGCGTGTGGCGGGGCTTTGGGAGTTGGCCTTTGCGGGCGAGGCCGCGTTGGTCGACGAGAAACTGGCCACCTGGGTCCTGGGCGGGGATGGCGAGGTGGCCGTGTTCGGTGTGGAAGGCCTCGATGAGGGTCATGTTGCCTTCGAAGGCGGCTTCGTGCTCGTCCCAGATCATGCCGAGTGCGTCGAGTTCAGCAATCCAGTCGGCAGTCAGGGTGCCTCGGCGGTGGGCGGTGCGCTGGCCTGCGATGAAGGCTCCCAGACGGTAGCCATAGGCGTCGGTGTAGTTGACCGGAACCTTCAGGTGGCCGTGTTCTGTCTGGTAGCGGGTGGCGGCGGCCAGGCCGGCGCGGCGGGGCGCGGAGAGCACCGCGCCGGTGGAGGGCCAGGCCAGCAGGTCCATCGCTTGGGCGATCGCGTGGGGGTCGAGGGTGAAGTCGAAACGGAACCGGCGGGTGATCAGGCGGTGGGTGGCACTGTCCAGGCGGTGCGCGGTGGTCTTGCGCGGGGCGCGGGCGGCGATGGTCTGGTCGTGGTGGCGCAGTGCTGCGGTGATCAGCCAGAGAGCTTCGTAGGGGGTGTCGAGGAGGTCGGTAGGGTCGGAGTCGGGTGGGGTGTAGGCGGGAATGACCAGGCTCGCGGTCTTCACCTCGACGGTGGGGGGTTTACGCAGGGCGCGGCCCAGGGCCTGGACGATGCGGCGCACGCTCGCGGTACGGTCCGCGAACACGATGGCGTCGACGGCCGGCAGGTCGATGCCCTCGGACAGGACCTGGGCGTTGGTGATCACCGCGCGGTCGGCGTTCGCGAAGTTGTCGAGGAGTTTCGCGCGCTGGTCAGGTGTGTGGTTGCCGTTGATCGACGAGACGGACAGGGTGCCGGCCCAGGAGGGGCGCTGCTCGGGTGGGAGGGTGCGCAGGGTATGGCCGAACTGGCGGGCGAAGTCCGCGGCGTCCGCGACCTGCTGGAAGTAGACGATCACATGCCTGAGGTCGTGCTCGGTCATCGCTTTGAGGACCGCCAGGTGCAGAGCGGTCGTCCGGCGCGCGGTCGGGGCGCAGCCGGTGTGCGCGCCATCGGGGTCGGTCAGGACCGTGCGCAGGTCGGTGTCGGTGATGGTGGGGACCAGGAGCTGGTAGTCGGCCAGGACGCCGTCCTCGATCGCCTCGGCGTGGGTGTAGGTGTGCAGACGGGGGCCGAACACCTTCACATCGTCCATCGAGGCGATCAGGGACGGGGACTCCCACGCCGGTACGGTCGACGCGGTCCGCTTCGGGCGCGGGCGGGGATCCGGGGCCTCAGCCAGGCGCGGCGCCTCCCACTCATACGGCGTCGCAGTGAGATACAGGCGGCGATCCGTGCGGATCCGGGAGGAGTCGTGGACCATCGTCCAGTCCTTGTCCCAGGAGCCTGTGGTGCGGTGCGCCTCGTCGATGATCGTGAGATCGAAGGCGGGGGCGGGGAAGACGGAGTGCTTGATCTCCTCGATCCGCTGGAGGGAGTCGAGGGTCACGAACACGGTCGCCGGCTCACTCTTCTTGGCGCGCTGGGCCAGCCAGTACGCCAGGTACTCCCCCGAACCCGTACTGCTCGCCCCTGCTTCGGCCAGCACGGGGTGCTTGTCGGCATTCAGCGACGACACCGCCATCAACGCCTCAGTGCGGCCGTCTGTGCGGGCCGCCGCCGCCCACTGGCCAATCAAATCCCGGCTGGGTACCACCACCAGCAGGAACCGGGTTTCGAGGGCCTCGGCCGTCCGCAGGGCGATCAGCGTCTTACCCGTGCCGCACGCGGAGACCATGTGACCGCGTGAGCCCGGCTTCCTGAGGCCGCGTACCCCACGGTCCACCGCACGCTGCTGATCCGCGCGCAGCAGGCGGCGAACGGGACCGACGGGACCAGAGCTGTCGGCAAGCGGCGAGGGGCTGTCCGCAACAGCGAGGCGGGGATTGGTGGCCATCAGGCGGTTCCTCGGGGCATCTGCTGAAGGTTCACAGGGGGACGGGCGGGGTGTCACTGGTAGAGGAAGTCGGTCCACCACACCTGGAATCCATCGACCAGGGCGACAGCATTGTCGGCTACCTGGCGGCGCTGAGCGGTGTCATACGTGGCGTACACGGCGTCGAGGGCCGGCTCGGGGTTGTGGTACTCCGCGGCGAGCCGGCAGAAGAAGGGCGAGGGGTGGAAGACGGTTGTTGCCGCTTCGTCTTCGTCCACGAGCTCCGCGGGGAGCCCGCAGTACATTTCGGAGGCGATGTAGCAGGCCCAGTCCGCCAGCTTGCGCGTCGCCTCCGCATCGGCCGCGACGCGGTCGAGGAGCAGCGGACGGCAGTGAGGGTCAGGGCATTCGTCCACCGTCGCGTAGAACAACTGGTCCAGCAGAACGGTGTCGGCCCTCGTCGCACGGTGCAGGTGCAGCCCGGACGGCGGCACGAACTGCCGTTGCCGACGGCGGACCGTGGCCGCGGTGTGCACATGATCGGTTCCGGTCACGAGCTTTTCCACGGTCCCCTCCAGCAAGATCTCGGTTCTGGTCCTTGGGCCCCATCGTCGCGCGCCCTGGGTGCACGGCAGCCGCAAAACGGCGAACACGCCGCACAGCGGCAGATCTTCGAGTAGGGCAGGGGGATGGCCACCGGTAGAGGAAGTCCGTCGACCACGCTGAGAGCCTGGAGACAGGTTCGGCCCAGTAGGTCGGTTTTCGGGTGTGGGGTGTGGGGTTCAGGCGGCGAAGCCGATGTTGGTGACGTACTCGTACTGGCCCCACTGTGAGCCGAGGTCGACGATCTGCTCGATCCAGGCGTCGCCCAGGGCCCGGTCGTCGCCGGTGGACCAGGCGTCGATGATGGCCTCCCAATGGCGGATGTTGAGGGTGCGGAATTCCACGACCCGCTGGTGGGCGGTACGCACGCCGGACTGGTTGAGCGGGTGGATCTCGACGCGGGTGCCCCGGCCAGCGCGGTTGAGGCGCGCCAGGAGGTAGCGGGCGACGTTGTGGCGGCGGACCGTGCGGTAGGCGGCTTCGACCCGGGCGAGGTTCTGCCTGGTGGGATTGCGGGTGCCGGCCAGCCATGTCTTCAGGGTGCGATCGGTGACGGTCAGGCCCGCGTCGTAGGCGGCGGCGCGGGCGTGAGGGGTGCGGGTGAGGTAGTGCAGACGGGCCATAAGGCCGCGCCGGGTGGTAACAGGAGAAGTGATGAAGTCGGCGAGGGCGTCGAGCTGGCGGGCGACGGCCTCGTGGCCCTTGACGCCTTGGGCGCCGTACTTGCCGAAATCGATGGTGCGATCGGGCACGTGAACTCCTGGCCTGTCAGTTCTCGTCGGTCTGTCCGGCAGCAGCCGGGTCTGCGGGCTCGGCGCCGACGGCGTACACGTCCTTGACCTTCACCTCGGAAACTCCACGGCCTTCCGGGAAGACACGCCGCCAGTCGCCTACGACGTGGAGTTCGTCGGTGCCCATCACGCGGACGACCGTCAGGCCGACGTCGTGTGCCTTGAGGGCTTTGGCCCAGAGGTTGGCGAAGGCCTGCGACCGGATCAGGTGCATCCAGTCGGGGCGGTACAGTTCCCGGTTGTAGTTCGACTCCCCCATCGTGGAGACGAACTTCGAGTACATCGCCTTCACATACTCCAGCGTCACCTCGTCGTCGGCGGCGATCGCGGTGTCGCGGGCGTCCTTGAGAGTGATGCGGAACTTCTCCAGCAGGCTCTCCGTCGCCCCCGAGGTGAACGACTCGTGGATCTCGGGGGGTTCGCACAGGCCGTACTTCGGGCCGGACAGGCGTAGCAGCAGGCGCAGGGTGGGTTCGGTGACCCACAGGGGGCCGGGTTCGTCACGGTTGCCGATCGGGTTGGGCAGGTACGCGCCGTGCTCCCATGCGGGCGGGGTGATCAGGTGGACGCCGGCGCGGCGGCGGTCGTGCACGTTGCCGGTGGTGTACTCCAGCTGGCCGAGCGGCAGGTGCGTCTTGAGCGCGCTGAGATAGGCGCCGTTGATGTCCAGGGCCGTCACCTCGTGTCGGCCTGCGGGAAGTTCGGGGCGGCTCCACTTGGGGCGGGCCTCCCAGATCTGGTCGGCGCCGCGCGCGGACTGCTTGCGCAGGATGTCCGGGATCCAGGGGTGGGCGACGACGGCGTAGCGGCCGCCCCTGCGGGTCTCGTCCAGCAGGGCCATCGCATCCGGGATCGCCCGCTTGACCAGCGCTGCGGTCGCCGCCTCCACATCGCCCTCGTGCGCCTCGAGCGCCTCGGCCACGGCCGCCGCGATCGGGCCGGACGGGTCGATGGTGGACGCGGTCAGCGCACGGCGGCCCGCGGGCGCGGCCTTTGCCGGCTTCGCCGAGCGGCCTCCCATCTGTTGGGCGGGGGTGTCGGGTGCGGGGGCTGTGGTGGCGCACTGGGCGGGGTCGAGGTGCTGGGGAAAACCGGCGACCTGGTGGCGGGCCGGCTGCCCGCACAGGACACACGGCTCAGGCGCAGCCAGAGCTTCGACGTCGTCCATGTCGTCGCCCGCGGCCAGGCCGCCGCCGGCTGCCGGGGACGTTGTGCTCTCGTCCAGTGCGGGCCGGGCCGCAGAGGCTTCGTCTGCGGGCTGTGGGACGGGTGGTGCGAGTTTCGCGGCCAGGCCGTCCAGGAGGTAGGCGTACTTCGTCCTGAGTTCCCCGGACGGGTCCCGGCCGGTCTCCCACCCCGTGACCGTGGACGGGCTCACGCCGAGGGTCCGGGCCAGCTGGGCCTTCGACAGGCCGGCCCGCTCACGCAGCCCGCGGCGTACCTGCGGCTCCGGCAGCGCGGGTTGGGGGGTGAGGGAGGCGAGCAGCGAATCGATCGCGTCGAAGTCGCTCATCGATGCGTCGCTTTCAGATGTAGGTGACAGGGTTGCGGGACAGGTGCGGGCTCGGCGTAGGCCGGCCCACGCGTGCATCGCCGCGCAGCAGGTCGCCCTCGAGGGCGTAGCGGCCGCCGTGTTTGGAGATCCCGGTGATCCTCGCGACCGCGAGCACCGTGCCGTCGGTGTTGATGATCTGCACCTCGTCCTGGGACAGAGCCCGGTCGGCGTTGAACTTCCAGATGCCGCGCCCGGCCTGCCAGGCTTCCTCTTCAGACATCCCGGGGCGCCATCCGATCGTGGCGCGCCCCAGCCCGTCGCCGGTGTCGGCGGGCCGTTCGGCTCCCAGTTGGATCTGCAGCATCCGTCCGCCCTTCCCGGAAGAAAACTTTTTAACTTGTCGTGAAGTTACCACAGTCCCAGGTAACTTCGCACCAAGTTAAAGAGCGCTCCACTCGCTCGGCGGACAGACGCGTCCGCCACCACCGAGCCAACCGGGGAAGACGCATGGCCAAGACCTACTTCGGCGAAGTACTGCGCGGCATCCGCGAGGGCACCTGCACCTCGTGCGGCACACCCCGCGCCGAGCTGGTCCACCTACGGGTCACCCCCGACGCGGACATCCGCCGCTGCAGCGAATGCGGCGGCGAGACCCCGCTGGGGATGACCGCAGGCCGTCGAAGTGCGGTGCGGGGACGGCCGGGCCCACGTCGGTGACGACGACGTTGAACAGGCCGCCGTCCCGGGTCACGGGCCGGACGCCCAGTTCGTCGCGCACCACCTCGACGGGCAGCCGGGCATGGTCGACGGCGGCCAGCACCGCCGGCCTGACGCGTGCGACGAGGTCGCGGAACGCGGGGCGCCCGGTGAGGTCGACCCGGACCGGGACCATGGCGACGAGGTGCCCGATCAGGCGGTCGAGGCCCGCCCGGTCGCGCTGGGCGACGGGGGTGCCGACGACGATTCGGCGGCGGTCGCTCACGTGCGCCAGCAGCACCGAGACCGCAGCCGACAGGACGGCGAAGGGGCTCGCACGGCACTCGTGGGCGAGTGCGCGGAGCATGGCCGTGGTCTCGGCGTCGATCCGCACCGTGTGCACGCCGCCGCCCTGCCCGGTCGCGGGTCGCGGCAGGGGCAGCAGGCCCGCTTCCGGGTCGCTGAGCCGGTCCCGCCAAAAACGCCGGGCCGCGCCGTGGTCGGCGTCGCGAACCTGGGCGTGCTGCCAGGCGGCGTAGTCCACCATGTCGAAGCCGCCGGAGGCAGGTGTCTGCCCGTTGTAGCGGCGCGCCAGGTCGTCGACGAGTATCCGGACGGACTCGCCGTCGGCGATCAGGTGGTGCAGCGCGACGAAGAGCAGGTGGTCGTCTGGAGCCGACCTCAACAGCCGTACTCACAGAGGCGGTTCGGCGTCGAGCGCGAAGGGGACGGCGGCGAGTTCCGCGCACCGCCGCCGCCGGTGTTCGACGGGGACGTCCTCCACGGCCAGGGGGGCCGTCGTGTGGGGCAACACCACCTGCCGGGGTGTGCCGCGTTCGGCCGGGAAGACCGTCCGCAGTGAGGGGTGCGCCGCGCGAGCCTCGTCGAGGGCCGCGTCCAGCGCGGCGACGTCGAGCGGGCCGCGCAGCCGGACGGCGCCGCAGATGTGGTGGACAGCGGCCTCGTCCGTCAACTGGCCGGACGTCCACAGGCCGCGCTGGCCCCAGGTCAGTTCGCCGCTGTCGCCGCTCGCGGCCGGCGGCCACGAGGGTGCGGTCCGCGCCTCCAGCAGGCTCTTCAGGTCGTCGCGGTGCGCCTTCATCTGCGCCAGCAGCTCGGGCGGGATGTCGCCGCCCGTCGATCGGAACTTGATCCTGCCGTCCTCCAGGCGCAGGCTCACGCCCAGGTAGTCCAAGCGTCGGATCACGTCGTGTGCGGTCGTCTCGTGTGCGGTCATCGCTCCCCCCCGATGGCTTCTTCCGGGCTTGCCGCGCACGCGGCCAGCACCTTCAGGTAGCGCTCGGCCAGCCGCGCGATCCCCGTGCCGCCGTACCGGTCCGCCGCGTACCGCAGCGAGCAGCGGCAGCTGCCCTCGCGGGGTTCGATGTCGAGCGTGAGCGGGTACGGCGAGGTGCCGTTGTCGATCTCGGTCAGTTCGGTGGTGACGCCGTCGAAGTCGGGTGTCGGGTCGGTCGGCGGCTGCATCACGACCATGACGTCGAACGGTGTGTGCGTCGGGTCCGCCTCGTGCGTGACCGCCCGTACCACCTGTTGGAACGGCGTGTAGCGCGACCGGTAGGCGCGCAGCGAGCTGTCCCGTACGTGCTTGAGCGCGTCGTGGAAGGAGTCCGTCGGGCCGAGCGGGACGGGCAGCAGCGACACGTTGAGCAGCGGCCCCACGACGTCTTGGAGCGCGGGGTGGTCCCGGTTCGCGATCAGGGTGCCCAGGACGACGGTCTGCGGTGTGTCGGCGCCGCGCAGCAGGGCGGCGAGCGCGGTCGCGAAGACCATGAAGGGGGTGGTCCCGGTCCTGCCCGCGCACTCCTTGACGGCTTCGGCTGTCCGCTCGTCGACGTCGAACCAGTGCCGGGGCATGCCCTGGGCACCGTCCGGTCGTCCTTCGACGAGTGGGGTGGTGGGGGCCGCCACGTCGGGCGCGGTGACGGGGCTCGCGGGGAGCACCCCGTGCCACTCGTCCGCGAGGCCGGTCGCGCCGGCCAGCCAGGTGTGCTCGTCCACGCAGTACTGCGCGTACGTGTAGAAGTTGGCGGCCGGTGGCCGTCCGTTGTAGTGCTCGGCCAACTGGCGCAGGAAGACGGGCAGGGAGCCGCCGTCGCACACGAGGTGGTCGATGGTGACGGCCAGATGCCATTCCTCGGGTCCGCCCCGGACGAGCAACGCCCTGAAGGGGAGTTCCGCGGGCAGGGCGAACCCAGTGGCCGCCTCCTGTGCGATCACCTGCTCCACGGCCTCGGGCCCGAACTCCGCTACCGCGCCGCGCAGATCGGCGTGGGCCAACTCGAACTCCTCGACGGGCGCGGGTTCCCAGTGCGGTACGCCGTCCACCTCGGTGAACCGGGCCAGCAGTACGGGGTGCGCGGAGAGCACCGCGCGCAGGCTCCGCTCCAGCCGCGCGGGGTCGAGTGGCCCGGTGAAGCGCAGCACGCCCGGCATGTTGTAGACGGGGCTGCGGGCGTCGAGTTCGCGCAGGAACCAAAAGCGCTGCTGCGCGGCGCTCGCCCGAACCGGATAGGTCACGGAGGTCGCCGCCGGGGCGAACGAGGTCCCGGCGCGCGGGCTCGCGTGCGTACCGCTTCCACGAACTCGTCCAGGCACGGGTGCGCGAAGACCGACTCGACGTCGAGTTCGATCGCGAGGGTGCGGGAGACCCGGTCGAGCATCCGCAGCGCGAGCAGCGAATGGCCGCCCAGCAGGAAGAAGTTGTCGCGCCAGCCGATGTCCGGGCGTTCGAGGACCGCGCACCAGGCGGCCCGTACGGCGGCGGCGACCTGGTCGTCGCGGATCTCCGCGGCCTCGTGCGGCGCGGAGGGCACGTAGGTGAGTGCCGCGTGATCGACCTTGCCGTTGGCGCTTCGGGGCAGGCTCGGCCACCGTACGCACACCGAGGGGATCATGTGGCGGGGCAGCCGGTCGCGCAGCGCGTGGCGGATGCGGGCGTATGCGTCGGCGGCCACTTCCCGTGCCGGGCCGTCGATCGCGTGCTCCTGGTCCCCCCGGGCTTGTCCGGTCGTCGGCGAGGCGTCGGGCGCGGTGCGGTCGTCGCCGCCGTACGCCAGGTGGGCCACCAGGGAGACGCCGTGTGGGGTCTTGTGGGTCTTCACCGCCGCGTCCGCCACGCCGGGCAGTTCGCGCAGCGCCGCCTCGACCTCGCCCGGTTCGATGCGCAGTCCGCGCACGGAGACCTGGCGGTCCGCCCGGCCGAGGTACTCCAGCACGCCGTCTTCGGTGCGCCTGCCCACATCGCCGGTTCGATACAGCCGGGCGCCCGGTGGCCCGAAGGGGTCGGGCACGAACGCGATCGCGGTCCGGCGCGGGTCTCCGAGATAGCCGCGCCCGACCCCGTCGCCGCCCACGCACAGCTCTCCGACGACGCCGAACGGCACTGCGGCCAAGGTGTCGTCCAGCACGTGGATCGAGGTGTTCGCCAGCGGCGCCCCGATCGGCACCGGCCGGGTGCGGTCGTCCTGCGGTGTGACCGTGGCGATCGTCACGTCGTCCGCGCACTCGGCGAAACCGTAGGCGTTGTACAGCGCGACGGACGGGCACGCGACGTGCCACCGGCGCGCGATGTCCCAGGTCAGCTCCTCTCCCGTGGAGATGACCGCGCACAGACGGTGGGGCCCGCGGTGCACGCCCTCGTCCAGGAGGGCCGCGATCATCATGGGCACGATCTGCAGGACGGTGATGCCGCCGTCGTCGATCGCCGCCGCGAGCCGGGCCGGGGACGCGCCATCGGCGATCCTGGTCCGCGCCCCCGCCGCCAGTCCGGTGAGGAGCTGCCACACGGAGATGTCGAAGGACGTCGGGGCCGTCTGGCCGACGCAGTCCTCCCGGCCCAGGCCGAAGTGCTCGACCGTCTGCCGCACATGGTTGGTCAGGCCCCGGACCGTGACGACGGCGGGCTTCGGCACACCCGCGGAGCCCGAGGTGTCGATGACGTACGCGCTGTCCGCCGCTCTCGCCCGAAGCGCCGGCCCGTGCGCAGCCTCGCCGCGCAGAAGTTCGGCGATGTCGAGCATCGGCGCCGCACCGCGGTCGACCAGCGGGCGGCCGCGGCCGTCGGTGATCACGACGCCGGCGTCGAGCGCCGCGACCATGCGGGCCGCGCGCACGGGTGCCTCGGACGGCGAGATCGGCACGTAGCAAGCCCGAGGCCTTGTGGATGCCGACCACGACGGCGACGTAGCCGGCGGTGCGCTCGGCGCACACCACCACGTTGGTGTTCGGGCCCACGCCCGCGTCGACCGGCACGGCCGCCACATGGTTGGCGCGCCGGTCGAGTTCGGCGTAGGTCAGTGTCGTGGTGCCGTCGTCCACGGCCACGGCGTCGGGTGTGGCTCGGACGTGCCGGTCGAAGGCCCGCAGGTAGTGGTCCTCGCGCGGCACCGTACGGCCCGTGCCGCTCGCGAGGACCTGGCGCAGGCCGTCGTCGTCTAGCAGCGGAAGCCGTGTCCGTCGGCGCCGGGGTCGTCCGCCAGGGCCGTCAGCATCGCCAGGTACGCGGTGACGAACTGCCGGGCCTGCGCCCGGGGCAGCAGTGCGCTGTCGTACTGGAGCCCACACTCCAGCCCGTCTGGGAGTTCCGCGACGTTCAATGCAATGTCGGTCTGGGCGGTCGGGTCGGGCACAGGATGGGCGCGGAGCTGTCCGTCACCGAGGGGCAGCGCGGCCGACGGGTCACCGAGCACGAGCCCGGCGGCGTCCGCACCGCCAGGCAGGGCCCGGGTGTAGTGGCTGAACATCGCCTGGAACACCAGTGGCGCACCGGACTCGCGGTCCGCGTCGAGCCGTCCCGCCAACAGCAGTAACGGCAGCTCCTGGTGGTCCAGTGCGTCCAGTACGCGTCGCTGGGTGGCCCGGGCGAACACGTCGAAGCCCTCGCGCTGCCACACGGAACGGATGGGCAGGGTGTTCACCAAGTAGCCTACGTGCTCGGCACGTTGCCGATCGGTGCGGCCCGCCACCGGCACCCCGACCACCAGGTCCGCCTGGCCCGACACCCGGTGCAGCAGTGCCTGGAGCGTCGCCAGCAGCACGTTGTGCGAGGTCAGGCCCTCCCGACACGCGAAGGCTGCGAGTCGCGACGCCCCGTCGGCGGGCACCCGGAACGACAGGGTCGTTCCCGCCCAGCCTCCTCAGTGGGTCGCCGACGGAAGTGCCAGGACGGGCAGTTCGCCGGTCAACTCCGCGCGCCAGAACGCGTGCAGGGCGTCGGCGCGGGTGAGCGCCGCAGCCTCCAGCTCGACCGGCAGCGCACTGTGGGGAGCGGCCGGTACGGGGGTGTCCCGCGGGTGCGCGTCGCGTGCGTACTCCTCGGCGAGCCCGGCCAGCAGCACCGACAGCGACGAGACGTCGCAGACGAGGTGATGCAGGGTGAGTACGAGGATTTGGGTGTCGCCGCGCAGCAGGATCCCGGCCCGTATCAGCCAGTCGTGTTCGAGGTCGAACGGTGTGGTCGCCCGCCTGCGGATCCACCTCTCGACCGCGGCCTCCGTCCAGCTCGACGCGTTCACGACGTCCGGGACGACCGCCGCATCGGGCCGTACTTCGGCGACCGGTTCGCCCTCGACCTCCCGGACCTTCAGCCGCAGGGAGGCGTGCCGGGCGATGACCGCGTTGAGCGCGCGCGTCAGCCGGTCGATGTCCGCGGTGAGGGTGAAGGCACGGGTGATGTTGTAGGCGTAGCTGCGCGGGGCGGTGCGCTGGATGAACCACAGGGCCCGCTGGGTCTGCGTGAGTCGTGGACCTCCCGCCGCGGTGGCCACGGCGGTGTGGGCGGGGGCGTCCAGCGCCTTGCGGGCGAGCGCGTCGAGTGACGGCGCGCGCAGGACGGCGCTGGGCGGCAGCCGCACCCCGAGCAGGTCCTCGAGCTCGTGCTGGAGGCGCACCGCGACCAGCGATTCGACGCCGAGTGAGGCCGGCGCGTCCCGAACGTCGATGTCGTCGGTGCCCAGCAGATCGCCCAGGTGCGCCGCGAGCGCCTCCGCCAGCCAGTCGGCTCGCGCCCGGTCGTGTGCGGCGCCGAATCCGCCCGCGCTCGCCTCGGCTGTCTTCGCGGCCAGGGTCGAGTCGGTCTCGGCGCCCGCCGTCGACCGTGCCAGGTACGGCAGTTCGTCGAGGAGGAACCGTCGTTTCGCGGCGAATCGCTGGACCTTGCCGCTGGAGGTCTTGGGGATCGCGCCGGGCGGCAGGAGGACGACCGCGTGCGCGCGGACGCCGTAGGTGCGCGCCAGTGCGCCGCGGATCCGCCGGGTCAGGTGCGGATACTGCCCCACGGACGTTCCCGCCCGCACCTCCTGGAGGACGACGAGCACATCGTCGTCGTCCGTGCCGAAGACGGCTCCACAGCCCGGTCGCAGCGCCGGATGCGCGGCGGCGACATCGGTCTCCATGTCCTCCGGGTGCAGATTCCGGCCGCGGGAGATCACCAGCTCCTTGAGCCGTCCGGTGACGGACTGCGAACAAGGCAGCCAATTGGGTTCCCTCACCGATCCCGGCGATGAGTACGGCCACGATGAGCATGACTGGTTGACCCCATATGGCCAAGGACAACGCGGCAGCCTGGACAAGGGCACTGACCCAGATAACCGTGTCGGGGGCGACCGCACGTGGAAACCACGCGAGTACGGCGTTGGCCATCATCCATCGCGGAGATCGCCGTGCAGGAGAGCAGCACCGCGCCGCAGCCGGCTCTGAACGAAGCCTGGCCTGGATGATGAACGCCCGCCGGCATGCCCGGGACTGCGAACGGCTCATCCAGCACTCGCAGACGCTGATCACCTGGGCCGCGATCACGCTCATGACCAGGCGTCTCGTCCGAACCGGCCGGACGAAGTAAGCAAGAGGAGGACCAGCCGATCCGTCAGCCCGTCTCCCGACGAGGCAAGAAGCGCCGCCGCAGACGGTCACCGACTTCGCCTACGATAATCACCAGCACCGCACTCGCCGCACAGCCCGCGAGACTCGTCGGCTGGTCGAACAGCATCCCCAAGCCTGAGAAGGCACCGGTGACAGCGGCCCACCATGCAACCCACAAACCGATCACAGACCACCAGCGCCGTCTCTTCACGCGATCAAGATACGTCCCCCACGCTCTGATCCGAGCGGGCCCGGCGTCAGAAACAGTTGCTCGCCTTCAACGCCGTCACCATCGAGATCCGATCCTCGAACACTCAAGAACCGTCCCAAATCCCCAGACGCTTGAGCCGACGCTGCCGCAGCCTCTCTCCAGCCGCTGTCAGAGCGAAGAGGAGCCCCATCACCAGCCCGCCCAGCGCTGCTAGCACGGGACCGTCGGGCTCGTCCTCAGACGACACCATCAGGAAGAAGAGGGCAAAGGGCACGGCCAGGCAGAAACCGACGCCGATCGGGTGCCGGGCCACCCATTTCTCAATCCGAGTCGGGCGCCGCTGTCCACCAAGCGCCCGGTCCACGGCCCACAACGCATTACCCAGAGACCGCCACCACCTCGTCACGGCTGAAGGATACGGCAGCCAGTCGGGAAGCCCAGCAGAAGACCCAGGGCTGAGCAGGTTGAGAAACAGCTACTCACCCACGGCGAACGCGCGACGCTGAACCAGCGGCAGGTCGCCGGGAAGAAGGGCGAGATCAGCGAGTTCAAACCGCTTCTCGCACCGCTCGACCTTGCCGGCCGCACCGTCACGTTCGACGCCCTGCACACCCAGCACGCGCACGCGCAGTTCCTCGTCGAGGAGAAGAAAGCCTCCTACATCGCGACCGTGAAGGACAACCATCCCAAGCTGCACGACTTCCTCAAGTCGCTGTCCTGGAACCAGGTCCCCCTCGGCCACGCCACCCGGGAGAAGGGACACGGTCGTGACGAGATCCGCCGCCTCAAAGCCGTCCAGGTTCCGCGCCGGCTGCGACTCCCGCACGCCGCCCAGGCGATCAAGGTCACCCGCCGCCGACGCGACCTGTACAGCGGGAAGATCCAGACCGAGCACGTCTACGCCGTGACCAGCCACAACGCGTTCTCCGCGACCGACAAACGCTCGGCCGCCGTACGGGCCTCCGACACCTGCCGGGCCAACACAATCACACCGGGATTTCCTGTACCTCAACTACTCACACCCGAAGTCGCTGACCGGTGGCATCTGTGGCACAACCCTGCGCGAAGCAGCCCTGAGCGAGGTCAAAGCGCACAGCACCTGCTGGGCCGCCGTACTGGACGCCCCCATCTACAACGGGCCCCGCGCCCAGACCACCCCCGAATGCTGGCACCAGGTCCACGGCCTGCTCAAGAAGGGCGTGGGCCTGCTCGAATGCGCACGCCGCCTGCAACTGGCCCTGAACACCGTCAAACGCTACGCCCGCGCCGACCGGCCCGAGCGCATGCTCCGCGTCGCCAAATACCGCGCCAGCCTGGTCGACCCCTACCGCCAACACCTGCGCAAACGCCGGGCCGAAGACCCCGCCATCCCCGTCAAGCACCTCTTCAAAGAGATCAAGGCCCTCGGCTTCACAGGCTGCCTGAACCTCCTGCACAAGTACATCAACCAAGGCCGTGCGGACGCCGACCGCAGTCACATCTCCCCGCGCCGGCTCGCCCGCATGCTGCTGACCCGGCCCGACAACCTCAAGGCCGAGAGCTCGGCCTTGAGGTTGTCGGGCCTCTTCGCCCCCCCTCCTTACACCTCACACCGACAATGCCGACGCGCTCACGCACTGGGCCACCCAGATCCGCGACGCCGACCTGCCCCACCTGCACGCCTTCACCCGCGGCCTGGAACGAGACCGCGACGCCGTCAACGCCGCACTCACACTTCCGTACAGCAACGGCCCCACCGAAGGTGTCAACACCAAGACCAAGCGAATCGCACGCCAGATGCACGGACGCGCCGGCTTCACCCTGCTCCGCCACCGCATCCTCCTCGGACAGCGGCACGCTCCGTCACCGCCGAAAGTGAGACAGGGCCGTTGACTGGACAGACCCCGTAGCGGTCTGCGTACCAACTGGTGTCGATGTCGGGGTTGCGCAGGGTTGCCCAGAAGTGGTCGTCGGGGATGGGTGGTATCGGGGGGTGGCCGAGGTCGGCGTGGAGTTCGGCGAGCCAGTGAAGGCTGAGGTTGCTGCGGGTGGCCGCGATGTCGCATATCGCTTGGTGCGGCGAGCCCCATGCCGCGTGCACCATCTTCTCCGCGGCCCATCTGCGGAGGCTGTCCATGTGCTCGTCGGCCTGAGCCATTACCGTGCGCAGGCGCAGGCCCAGCGGGCTGGCCTGGCCGGGCCGTACGGTCTCGCCCCGGTCCAGGGCGTCCAAGGCCGAGCTGACTTCGGTGTATTTGGCCAGCCCGGTCTCAACGGCCAGTCTGCGCATCTGCTTGCGCACCGCCTCGGCCACGTGCTCGCGGGGCAACGTGGCTACCAGGGCGCCCAGTTCCTGCAGTCCGTACAAGGAGCCCACCCTGAGTGGCTGTGCCGGGCCAGGCAGATTCAGCGCCGGCAGGCGCGTGTGCGGCCCGGGCAGAGGGTCGTCGGCACTGCCCCACTGAGGATGGGGAGCGTATGCCGACTCCCAGATCAGCCGGCCGTTGAATACCACCGCGCCCGCTTCCTTGCCGCTCTCCAGCTTGTCGGCCTCCTTCGCCAGGTAGGCGCCCAGCGTGTTGGCGCACCCGAAGCTGGTGCCGTCCTCGTCGAAGAACCGTCCGATCGCGCCATAGCAGTCCCGCCCATGGCGGCAGTCGATCGTCAGGCCGTCGGCAGTGCTTCCATAGGAACCGAATTGGAGGTAACCGTGGTGCCAGTAGCACTCGGCTTCCTCCTCGTCCAGGTCTGCCGCGACGTCTCGCAGGAAGCCGGTTGCCACCTCGATCTCCCGCACGCTCAGCAGCCGGTCGTGCGTGGAGAACCGGAATGCTTCCGCTTCGCCCTTCGCCCCGTTGTGCCGGCGCAGCGAGGAGATCAGGTCGGGGTGGAAGGTGACTCCCAGCTCCTGTTCGGACGCCCGTATCTCCTTGTCTGCGGCGGGTGGGCCGAGTGAGGCGAAGGTGCGCGGGGCGTGCTCGCACAGCCATCTGTCGATGCGGTCCCACGAGGTCTCTTGAACCGTTCCGGGTTCGGTAGGGACTCGATCATTTGAGAGGATCGAGTCATGGCACGTCCTTCCCA
>NZ_JADWYQ010000078.1 GCF_022414575.1 Streptomyces sp. MUM 178J
CCGTCGGATGCCGCTCTGACTTCGCTACCTGCGATTTCTCGCCCATCTGATGCAATTCCCGAGGGTTGGTGTAGATGTTCAGCGTCATGGCCGCGTTGGTGTGGCCGAGACGCTCGGAGACCGTCTTCACGGACTCGCCGTGCTTGATCAGCAGACTGGCGTAGTGGTGCCGGAGGGCGTGGGGTCCGGTGCCCTTCGGCATGCCGGCCTTCGCGCAGGCGGGCCGCCAGGACCCGTCCATGAAGTGCGTGTAGACCACGGGTCCGCCTTGTGGCGCCGTGAAGATCCAGCCTTCGGGCCCATCGGCGGGGAAGTCCCGCAGGTGGGCCTTCATCGCATCCACCGCCATGCGGGGGAGCGGGACCGTGCGGTGCGAGCGAGCGGTCTTGGGCGGGCAGACGTACACGCCGTGCTTGGCGGTCTGCTGGATCTGCTGCTCGACCGAGACGGTCGCGTGCAGCAGGTCCACGTGCCGGAGCTGGAGGCCGAAGAGCTCGCCGGGGCGGAGCCCGGTGGCCGCGCCGAGCAGCACGAGGCCCTTGTACCGGGCGGGCATCTCCTCGGCTAGCGTCCGTACCTGCTCGACGGCCAGCGGTACGACCTTCTTCCGGGGTACCGAGGGCAGCTTCGCCTCGGCGCAAGGGTTGTGGGGGATCATCCGGTCACGGACGGCCGCCCGGAAGACGGCGTTGACCGTGTTGAAGACCGTCCGTGAGGTGCTGGCGGCCAGCCCGTGCGTGGTGGTCAGGCTGGTGACCCAGCTCTGTACGTCGCCGGGCTTGATGGCGCCGAGTGACCGCTTCTCCCAGGCTGGGTAGACGTAGCAGCGCAGGTGCTGGGCCACCGCCTTGGCCGTGGAAGGCCGGTGCGGCTGGATGGCCCGCCACTCCTCCGCGTACTCCTTGAAGGGCTTCTTCGCCGATCGCGGGTCGACGTACTGACCGGTGACCAGGCTGGCCGTGACCTCGTCGATCCACCGCTGGGCGTCGATCTTGCGGTCGAAGTGGCGGGCGTGCTCCTTGCCGTCGAGGTCGCGGTAGCGGGCCCGCCATTTGCCGTTGGGGCGCTTCTGGATGTTGGCCAAGTGGCCTCTCCTTCGTGTCGGTTGTCAGTAGTGGCCTCCGTCCTCGATGTCGCCGCTGAGCGTGCGAGCGTCCCGCTCGTCGCCCATGAGGCGGAGGCACTGCTCGTGGATGGCCCGCGAGCTGTCCGGGTGGGCCTTGATGTGGTCGGCGATGGCGACCACGGCGTGGTGTAGGCGGTCGCGCGCGTCGCGGGCCTCGTAGAACGCCTCGACGGCTTCTTGGACGAGGCGCCGACTGTCGATGTCGAGCCCCTCCAGGGGCGGGGACATCAGCTCTTCGAGAGGGAGCTCGAAGACGCGGGAGAAGGCGAGGGCCTCGTCGAGGTTGATGCGCCGGCGGGGGGTGCCGTTCTCGATGCGCCAGACCGCTGTCTGGTTCATCTTCACGCCGGCTCTCGTGACCCGGTCAGCCAACTCGGTCGTGCTCCACCCTCTGACCTCGCGCTCCAGGGCCACACGCGCGGCCACGTTCCCCTCGCTGTAGAGCAGCGGCACCTCGCCGCCCTCGGGCCTGTCGCCTGCCATCGAACCTCCATCGTCACCGTCGCTATCCCAATTGAAACATGGGCTTACCGATTTGGGTAACCGCCGATCCTGGGGTACAACTTTATGCAGATCGAATCGTCGCCTAGCCGAATGGGAATGCATGCGATACCTGACCACCTCCGAGGTAGCCGAGCGCTACCGCACAGCCGAGAGCACCGTCCGCTACTGGCGCCACATCGGAAAGGGGCCGCGCGGCATCAAGGTCGGCAAGCGGGTGCTCTACCCCGAGGCCGAGCTGCTGCGCTACGAGCGCACCCTGATCGACGGCCAGGAGGAATGGGGCCTGGCCTCGTGAGCCACCAACAGGCCGAGACACAGCAACGGCCCCCGGCGCGCCAACGCCGAGGGCCGGAGATTCCCCTGCATGTCGCCCATCCCTGAACGAACGAACCGGTGAGGGGCGGAACCTTGCCCGTCCCGTCCCTCACCTGAGAGGAACGTCTATGGAGGACTCTACGTCCCCCGCCACCTCGAACGCATCCGAGGTTGTCTGGCCCGCCGCCGCGGTCCCCGGCCAGGGCATTCCCTGGCGCGACGGGGACCGAGGCGGGGACCGAACAGAGTCACGGTCCCCTGCTGCACACGCCAGCGGCGATGCTTCGACGGGTGTTCCGGTCGGGGACCGAAACACCCCCATCGCGGCACCTGTGCAGGTCAGTGCCCTGGGGACCGGTCCCGCCGGAGCGGAAGCCGGGGACCGGGCGGAGTCTTTCGGCCCGCTGGTCCCCGAACCCGGTCCCCGAATCCCGGACGAGCGCGGTGCGCCCCGAACCGATGGTGAGGGCCACGGTCCCCACGAATCTGCGGGGACCGTGGTCCCCGACGGCGGATCGGGGACCGGGGACCGCGCTGGTGCGAGCGACGAGACGGCCGGCGAAGGAGCCGCGCTGCTGGATGACCTCCGTGCGGCGATCGGTCGGTACGTGGTGCTGCCGAGCGACGAGGCTCTGACGGCGGTCACGTTGTGGGTGGCTGCCTCCCATATCCAGCCCGCTCTCCAGCACGCGCCACGGCTGGCGGTGGTGGGGCCGACCAAGGGCTGTGGCAAGTCCCGGGTCCTGGACGTGCTCCACGAGACCGTGCACCAGCCGATGATGACGGTGAACACGTCGCCTGCGGTGGTGTTCCGCGTCATCGGCAAGAACCCGCCGACGCTGCTGGTGGACGAGGCCGACACCATTTTCGGCCCCAAGGCCGGCGACAAGGAGGACCTGCGCGGTCTGCTGAATGCCGGGCACCAGCGCAACCGGCCCGCCTGGCGAATATCCGGCCCGGAGCACAAGCCGACGGCGTTTCCCACCTTCGCCATGGCCGCGCTCGCCGGGATCGGCGACCTGCCGGACACGATCATGGACCGGGCGGTCGTGCTCCGCATGCAGAAGCGCAAGCCGGGCGAGCGCATCGCCCCGTTCCGCTCGCGGTACTCCGTTCCGGAACTGAACGCGCTGCGCAACCGGCTGGCCGCATGGCTGGCCCCGCTGCGCGGGGCAGCAGAGCGGCTGGTGCCACCGATGCCGGTCGAGGACCGGGCCGCCGACACGTGGGAGCCGCTGGTGATCGTCGCCGACCTGGCTGGCGGACACTGGCCCTCGCGGGCCCGTGCCGCCTGCCTGGCGATGACGCGCAACGAGGTGGTCCAGGACGAGCAGACGACGCTGAAGACGCGGCTGCTGCGCGACGTCCGGCGCGTGTTCGAGCAGGAGGGCCACAAGGAGGCTCTGCGCAGCCAGGACCTGCTCGCCGCCCTCCTCCAGGACGCCGAGGCGCCCTGGTCCGAGTACGGGACCAAGGGCCTGAACGCCTACCACCTGGCCAACCTGCTGCGCGACTTCGGCATCAGCCCGGCCAACCACCGCTTCGAGAACGGCAGGCAGGCGAAGGCGTACGCCCGTAACCAGTTCCTCGACGCCTGGGCCCGCTACTGCCCCGACCCTGCCCAACCGGCACCCGCAGTAGAGGAGACCGTGCCCGCACGTCGAGCCCAGGGCAAGCCACCGGCCCCTCCGTCGGGGGCGATGCCCATCGGCCCGCCCGGCGGGCCTGCCGGCCCCAGGCCCACTCGCTGACACCAGCTCCGTATCAATCCGTCGCATCCGTCCCCGCGCAGGTCAGCGCGGGGACGGAGTTTCTCGCCGATACGGATCACTCCGTACCTGCGACCGTTTCCGTACCTGCCTTGACCTGCTACGGGACGGATGCAACGGACGTGACGAAGCGCCACCGCACACGACCACCGGAGCAGCACCATGCCCGAAACGAGCACCGATAACGCCCCCACCCGCCGCCGCAAGGGATTCTTCGGCCTGACCCGCCGATCAGCAGCAAGCTGGAGCGAGCGAGCCTCTAACGAGGCTTCGTCCGCGCTTGCCCCCGCCCCAGGGGTGGCGGAGGGGAAGGCCGAGCGCCAAGGGGCGCCCGAGCCGGAGGAGGGTGTAGCCGAGACCAGCTGCCCGCCCGCCGCCGACTCCATCGCCCCACGCACTCAGCCGCTGGCCGATGTCCAACCGCCCGCCGAGCAGCCCTCCTGGCGGGATCCCGACGCCCCCGTCCTGCCCGCGCTGATGAACCGCAAGCGCACCGTGGAGAAGCGCGACCAGGAGAAGACCATCCGCTTCACGCGGACCGCGGTGAGCGTGATCAGCGCCGCCGCTCACCAGCGCGGTCAGAAGTTCGCCGGATTCGTCGGGGACGCCGCCCTCGCCGTCGCCTTGGGCAAGGCGGGGCTGGTCGGCAGCCCGGAGGACGACCCGGTCCGCCCGCTGATCGAGGCCGTCGAGGCACACACGGTCGCGCTGAACCGCATCGGCGGCAACCTCAACCAGATCACCGCGGCCATCCACCGAGGCACCGTGTCCGAGCACGCCGAGGCCGTGCTGGACCACGTCGAGCAAACCGCCGAGAACAGCTACCGACTGATCGACCAGCTCCTGACGGAAGGCACCGCCCATGGTTCCTGACGTCTCCACCGGCTCCAACACCCGCGGACTGATCGCCTACCTCTTCGGCCCCGGCCGCCGCGACGAACACACCAACCCTCACATCGTCGCCGCCTGGGACATGGCCGGCGCCCCCGACCCCGGCCGCGACCCGGCAGCCACCTACTCCCAGCTCGCCAAGCGCCTCGACCACCACGTCGACCTGCGCACCCGCGAACTGGGCGGCAAGAAACCACCCCAGCACGTCTGGCACTGCCCGGTCCGCACCGCGCCCGGCGACCGCTACCTCACCGACACCGAGTGGGCCGAGGCCGCCCGCCGCATCGTTCACGCCACCGGCATCGCCCCCGAAGGCGACGAGAAGGCATGCCGGTGGATCGCGGTGCGTCACGCCGCCGACCACATCCACATCATGGCCACCACCGTCCGTGCCGACGGACGCCGCCCCCGCACCCACCGCGACGGACAGCGGGCCCAAGCCGAGTGCCGCAAGATCGAGGCCGAGTTCGGCCTGCGCCGCCTGAAGTCCGGCGACCTCACCGCGCCCCGCACCCCCACCGGCGCCGAACGCGCCAAGGCCGAACGCCAGGGCCAGACGGTCACGGCACGGCAGTGGCTGCGTGAGCAGGCATACGCGGTCGCCGCCGCCGTACGAACGGAAGCCGACTACTTCACCGTGCTGCAGTCCCTCGGCATCAAGGTCAAGACACGCCTCGGCCCCGAGACCGGCGACGTGATCGGCTACAGCCTCGCCGCACCAGGCGACACCAACGCGGCCGGCGAACCCGTCTGGTACGGCGGCTCGAAACTCGCCCCCGACCTCTCCATCAACCGCCTACGCGAACGCCTCCCCGACCAGAAGGTGGCCGACCGCCCCCGGTACGTGGCGGACCCCGCCGACCCATGGCGGCACACCACCACCGCCATACACACCGCACGCACCGTCCTCGACTCCGGTGACGATGCCGCCGCCCAGGGCCACCTCGCCGCCTTCGGCGACGCCCTGTACAACATCGCAAGCGCCACGACCGGCCCACACCGGGCGGAACTACGAGCAGCGGCGACGGCGTTCAACCGCGCCCGCCGCTCCGCCACCCGCGCCGACCACCAGACCGCCACCGCCCTGCGCAAGGCCGCCAAGGAACTCGCCTACGCCTCCAACGAGCCGGGCGGACTCGCCATCGCCCTGCTCTTCGCCACCCTGCACCTGGCCCGCGCCGCCGCCAAGTGGCACGAACAACGCGGCCACGAACAGCAGGCCGCAGCGGCCCAGGAAGCCCTCCGCCACCTCCATGCGGGCTACCAACAGGCCGCCGCACCCGTCCTGGCGGACCTGACCCGCCGCGCACCACGAGCCGCAACCACCCGCCGCTACGAACAGGACGTTCGCGCGACCCTCCCCGACCACGCCGACCGAATCCTCGCCGACCCCACTTGGACCGCCCTGACCACCACCCTCGCCCACGCCGAAACCGCCGGCCACAACCCCCGACGCCTCCTGACCGAGGCCGGCACCCTGCGGGAACTCGACAGCGCCGAACACCCCGCCGAGGTCCTCAACTGGCGCATCACCACTCAGCCGAACCGGCGGACGCAAGCCGCTCGAAGCCGAAGCACCACCAGCGGCACATCGGCCATGTCCGCCGCGCCACATCCTCCGGCCACACCAGTGGCTACGAGGCCCGAAGATCGCAGTCGGCACCGCTGACCCCCGTCAGATGCCCTCGCCACACGTCGTGGCGGGGGCATCGGGTCGGGTTCAACGGCAAAGCTTCATGATCGTGTCGTCGAAGTCGGGAAACTCTCGTGTGGCCTGCGCGACGATCGCCGCTGCCGACGCGCGGCAGTCCGGAGCGAATTGCTCCGCGATAGCCACCAGGTCGCGATTGACCAGGGGAGCCCAATCGGGCTCGGGCTCGTACGAGGTGGCTGCTTCCCACGGGCCGAAGCCGTCAGCCAGCAGCCACAAGAAGGCACCCAGGTCGCAAGCGACGACGCCCGTCTCCCCCTCGGAGCCCAGAAAGACAACGGGCTGCTCTACCAGTTCCCGACCTTCACGAACCAGCCACAACGCTGCGTTTCCGCCGGTGCCGTCCTGGCCAAAAACACGGAAGCCGTCGCCGTTCAGCTCGCCGTTGCCGGTCCACGCGCGAAACCACTCGGTGGTCTCATCGGCGGTCAGGAAGGACTCGTAGGGTTCGAAGTCGACACCATCCTCGCCAATGCACTCGAACCGGACCGTCATGGCAGCGGCGAGCGGGGAAGGGAACTGGCGATCTCCGTTCACGTGCATGCGAACAGAGTAGCGATCGGTTTGGGCTGCCAAGCTGCTGATAGTGCTGGCTGATCTCCAGCTGAGGTACCCGTGGGGCATGCTGTCACGGTGAGTGAATCCTCAAACGAGTGGCAGACGTGGTTGACCAGTCTGGACGCGCGTGGAAGGGCGGCAGCAGAGTCGCTGCGTGCCCGATTCGAAGCACTAGGCGCAGCCGATGCTGGCGACTGGGCCAAGTCGGAGATCTGTGAGGACCTTCCACACCTCGCGCGGTTCATGCTGCTGCGAAGTCTGTGGCGCGGTCCGATCGGCGGTTGGGCCGATCCGGATGCCATCGATCAGCTTCCTGTTGCCCGGCGGCTCCTTGCTGCTGGGACGAACAAGGAGGATCTCGTTCGCCTGGCGCGAGCGGTCGCTTATGAGGCGGTGTTCGCAACGCTCGATGAGCTCGACTCAGGGAGTGATGTGAACGCATCGGGCATCGATGTCGGCTGGCTCGTCATGGAGTCAGCCGAAGACGGCGCTCCGACTGGTCGAGCCCTCTCGGGCCTGCACGAAGATCTCTTGGCCATGGACCCGAGTGGGCGAGATGGAGCGGACTTGTGGCAGTAGCCCTGGTGCGGGGCCCGCAGCGCGCCCATGATGCCCTCGCTGCTCGTGACAGCGAGGGCATCAGTCATCAGGCGGCGCGGGCTGCGGGTAATTGGGAGACCCACGTCGTGAGCTCGGTCAGGTGCCCGGGCTGCAGCCCGTGGTGTGGGTCGGGCTGAACGAGAAGAGTCGGCGTTCCCTTGGCATTGCGCTCCGCCGCCCAGGCGTGGTCGAGGCAGGTGAAGTCGTCGTCGATCCAGACGGCAGGTGCGTCTGCCAGCCAGTGGTCAACGTGGTCGCGCTTCCAGAGGTAGCCGTTGGGGTGGCTGGTGGTGATCTGGGGGCGCGGCAGGTCGATGTACGGCAGCGTCGGGAGGCCCAGGAGGGGCCCGATGAGGGTGGTGGCGTCCTGGCGCCAGCTGGTGCACCAGACCGGGGTGACCAGGCCGGTGCGGATGACTTCCATGAGCAGGCGGCCGTGGTCGGGGTTGAGCCAGACGGTGACCGGGCTGTCGGCGCTCCGCCCGGTGGGGACGACGTCGTGGCGGGCGTGGGTGGCCGGGGTCGAGCCGTCCACGTTGGGGAAGGGTATGAGGACGCCGTCGATGTCGAGGAGCAGGTAGGGCGGGCGCATCGGTTCCTCCGGGGGAAGCCGGGGCGAATAGCTGGTCAGAGCTTGCGGGCGCGAATCAGCAGGGTGGTGGGCCAGTGGCCCATGCGGGGGTCGTTGAACTCCTGGGCCGAAGTGAGCCAGAAGCCCGCCCGGCTGAGGTGCCTCTCCCAACGGTCGGTATCGAACTCCCAGCGAGCGATGGGTAGCCGGGTGCGGTCGGGCAAGGTGACGAAGTCGCGGCGGGGCCGATCGTCGCCGGAAGGGCTTCGACCGCCGCGCTGCGGGTGGGGGACAGAGAAGGCCAGCACTCGCCCGGGGATGAGGCGCTGGGCGATGGCCGGGAGCAGCAGCTCCGGAGCGACGAGACCGATGGCTCCGAAGACGGAGTAGATCGCGTCGAACTGCTCGTCAGAGGCGTGCAGGTAGTGCAGGGCGTGGCCGGCGACGAAGGTGAGGTTATTCAGCCGTCCGTAGTGGGAGCGAGCGCGGCGGACCTGAAGGCCGACCAAATCGACGCCGGTCACGTGAGCGCCGTGTCGGGTGGAGAGGTGAGCAGCGTTGTGGCCAGGGCCGCAACCGAGTTCCAGAAGTCGCTTGCCACGCAGGTCGGGGCCGAGAATCTCGGCTCCGGGCCCTTGGCCGGGCCTCGTGGTCCATTCCATCCGTGCGGGTACGGCCAGAGGTTCGGCGAGTCCAACGGCGGTGCGCTGAACGGCGTGGGCGTGCCATGGGGATGCCTGGGCGAGCACGTCAGATCTCCAGGAGGTGGAGGACATCGGTGAGGTGGCGGCGGACGGCCTTGATGTAGGCGGGGTCGGTGGCCGGGTCGTTGATCCAGCGGATGGACTGCTCCATGAACCACTCGACGGCCCACATGCGGTGCCAGCCCAGAGCCCAGTTCTCGGCGGCGAGCCCGCCGCGCCGGGCGAGGGCGTCGGGGGTGCCACCGGCAGTGACGTACTGCTCCAGGAACACGCGCAGGCGCACGGGGTGCGGGGGCTCGATGGTGCCGTGCCAGCTGGCGAGGTCGAGCAGACCAGGGCCGGTGAAGGCGCGGGCGAAGTCGAGCAGCCGCCAGCCGCGCTCGCCGATGTGGAGGCTGGTGGGGTGGAACTCGGAGTGCACCCAGCCGAACGGTTCCAGCGTCGCTCCGGCCGAGCGGGCCTCGGCGGCCTTGGCGATACGGTCGAGCGCGTCCTCGACGTCGTCGGCGTCCTGCCACCGGTCGGCCTTGCGCAGCCGTTCGAGATGCTCCAGCGATTTGGTCGGCAGCGTGCGCAGCCGGTCCTGGTCGAGGACGCGCAAGGGTGGAGCCGTACGGGTGCCGTGCAGGACCACGGCCGCGGCGACGCCATCGAGGTCGTCGGCCTCGCGGACTGACGGTCCGAGGTCCTCCATGAGCATGCCGAGCCAGCCGTCTAGGACGGCGGAGGCGTGGACCTGGGGGACGGGTACGCCGAGGGTGTGGGCCAGGCGGAGGGCCTGGTACTCGCTGTCGAAGGGCTTCTTGGCGTACTTGAAGATGGCCGTGGAGCCGTCCGGGAAGATCACGCGCTCGACGCCGGACATGGACCACACGCGTACCTCCTCCCGTACGGCGGTGGTCCGGCCGGTCGCGGTGAGCAGGTTGTCGAGGAGTTCGGCGCTGGGGTTCGTGGTCACGGGAGGGCTCCGGGGGATGGTGGCGTCCGGGGCGGGCGAGGGATGCCGGCCCGCCCCGGAGCCTGATCGGGTGGGTTACGCGGCGGGGTTCACGCGGCGGGCGTAGACCTGCTCGATCCAGCCCGCCTTGAACGCGGCGAGGTTGTCACGGAAGTTCGCCATCGAGGCACCGTAGGGCGCGACCACGCCGCCGGACTGGTCCGGCACGGACTGGCAGCCGTGCACGAGCCGGCCGCCCAGGGCGGCGTGGGCCTTGATGGACTCGATCCGGCGGTGCTCGTTGAACCAGCCGCCGTGGTAGACCTCGTCGAGCACCCCGCCCATCTCGTCGTCCAGGTCGAAGACGACGGACGTGGCGGCGGGGAAGAACCAGCACGGGCCGACGTTGGAGATGCGCCCGTCCAGCTCGACCTTGTTGAGCGCCATGAGCGTGGCCGCCTCGCGGAGCATCCGCAGGTGCTCGGCGGTGATCTGCGGAAGTCCGAGGCCGGCCAGGTGCTCCTCGCGGAACAGGTACGCGTACACCTCGTACGCGGTGGCCACGACGCGGGCCGCGTCGGACGTGGACTCGCTGTGCTGCTTGATGAAGTCGAGCGCGAGCTGCTCGACCGCGCTCTCGGTCGTCTCGTCCACCTCCAGGAGCTGGGACTTGACCAGCTCCCAGTCGGCGACGAGCCAGGTGTTCGACTCGAAGCGGAAGAAGTACGCGGCCGGGTCGATCGTGATGCGCCGGCCGTCGACCTGGATGCCGGGCAGGCGGCTCCAGCGCGGGTCGAACGCCTCGGGCAGCTCGACCGCGATGGCCGTGGTGTCGATGGTGGTCACCGTGTCTCCGTCTCTGATCGGCCGGGCTCAGGCACAGGAATGCCCGAGCCTGGTGTGGGCGTACGGAACTTCGGGGTGCCGCCCGGACCAAGGAGGAGCCTGGATCACGGTCGCGCCGTTCCGGGCGGCTGCTGATAAGTGAACCGGTGGTCACGCTCAGTGGGTACGGTGGAAGGCAGTTGAAGCGGTATACGCGGTTTACAGCTCCGGAGTGGAGGCGATCGTGGCGGCGCAGAGAGAACCCAACTCCCGTCTGCGCGACGTCATCGCAGCGGTCGACTGCACCTACGAGGCCCTCGCCAGAGACGTGCGGCGCATCGCCGCCGAGAACGGCGAGATCCTCCAGACCAACAAGTCGGCCATCTCGCACTGGGTGAACGGCACCCGTACCCCGTCCGGCCGAGTAGGCGAGTACCTGGCCGAGGCGCTGTCCCGCCGAGCGGGACGTACGGTCACCCGTACCGAGATCGGCCTGCCTGTCGGTGATGCCGAGGAGCCGACGGAATCCGACCCCGTCCTCGCGGTCACCGACCTGGGCCGTGCCGACGTCGAGCGCCGCCGCTTCCTCGCCATCGCGGCCTTCACCACCGCCGGCGTCGCTATGCCGCTCGGTTACGACCACGAGGCCACCGCCCGCATGCTCCGCGCCCGCACCGGCACGTCCCTGGTCGGAGCGGAGGACGTGGACGTCGTACGCCAGATCACGGCGGCCTTCAGCGCCGCCGACGAGCGCCTCGGTGGCGGGCACGGACTGACCACTGTCACCGCGTACCTCGCCGACACAGCCGCTCCCATGCTGCGCGGACGTTTCCCCAGCGAAGCCTTACGCCGGGCCGCCTTCGGTGCCGTCGCCGAACTCGCCTACCTCGCTGGGTGGAAGCACCACGACCTCGGCCAGGAGGGCGCTGCCCAGCGCTACTACCAGGTTGGCTACAAGCTCGCCTGCGAAGCCGACCCGCACGGCCACGCAGCCTGGATGATGCGCGCCCTCGCCCACCAGGCCCTGAGCCTCAAGCAGCCCCACCACTGCGTCGACCTCGTCGAAGGCGCCCTCCGCACAGGTCTCGGCCACGTCGACGGCCAGACCGAGGCCCTCCTCCACATCACCCACGCCCGCGCCTACGCCGCCGCCGACGAGAGTCCCCTGGCAGCGTGCGCCCTGCTCGCCGCCGAAGACGCCCTCCTCCGAGACGACGGCCCCCAGCCCAGCTACTCCCGCGTCAGCGGCCCCGCCGCCGGCACCGTGGCCAGCCACACCGCCCGCACCCTGACCGACCTCGCCGACCACATCGGAACCGAGCAGCAGCACCGCGACGCCCTCACCCGCTGGGACCCCGACAAGTACAAGCGCGTCCACGCCCTTACCCACGCCGACCTCGGCGACAGCCTCGCCGCCCAAGCCCGCGCCGACGAAGCCGTCGCCGCCTGGACTCAAGCCCTGGTCCTCATGGAGGGCATGACCTCCGACCGCACCCGCAAGGCGATCACCTCGATCCGCTCCACCCTCGCGGTCTACCAGCGCCGCCGTGTCCCTGGCGCCGCCGATCTCGCCCGCCGCGCCCGCGAAGCCCTCGCCTAACATGCCCAACAACCCGCCCGACGAAGGGAACACCGTGACCCAGCAGACCGACGACCAGCCGAAGGCCCTCACGCCGGCGCTCGAATCGATGACCCTGCTGGTCGCCGCCGTCATCGTCCACGACAAGGCCACCAATCGCGTCGTCCTCCTCCAGCGCAGCGAGAACGCCAAGTTCGCCCAGGGCCTGTGGGACCTCCCCGTCGGTAAGAGCGAGCCGGGCGAACCCATCACCGAGACGGCCGTCCGCGAGCTCTACGAGGAGACTGGCCTCACGGTGAAGCCCGAGTCCCTCAAGGTCGCCCACATCATCCACGGTGCATGGGGCGTCGAAGCCCCCAACGGCTTCCTCACCGTCGTCTTCGCAGCCCACGAATGGACCGGCGAACCCGAGAACCGCGAACCCCGCAAACACTCCCAAGTCCGCTGGGTCGACACCAATGCCATCCCCGACGCCTTCGTTGACACCACGGCCAGCGCGCTGGAGAAATATTTGTCAAGCGGCCAGGAGATTTCCTTGCAGGGGTGGGAGTGACTTTCGTGAAAGTCTTCGACGGCGGGAGGAAGGAACGGACCTCGGCCATTCTCTCTCAGAGAGAACACTGACCCGCCACACCTCCCGAAGGGCAGCCAAGGGCGACCAAACCTGTATGGGGGCTCGCGGTGTAGGGACCTATAGCCCATCGGGGGCGGATGACAGCTGGGCTGTTGCCCACGGATAGGACGCCCAACCCTGATCGAGGACGGGGTTGCGGGCACTCTCGTGCCCGGTGAGGCATTCATTGAGTGCCCAAGTGGAGCGTTGGGGGTCAGCTGCGCGTTCCAGGAGCAGTGAGCTGGGTGTGGTGTCGGTCAAGGTCACCAATCGCTCGATCTCCTGGGCGCCGACGACCGTGGTCGGGATATCGGGGACGGGCAGCTCCACGTGGGGCAGGTTGGCGTTGGCGACCGGGAATGGCTCAAGGGTGACGATCAACGCCTGACGCGGACGGTCGGCCGGAATTCCGGCGAATTCTGGGTTGTTCTGGTCGATCTGGGCGGAGGTGCCGTTGACTTGGCGGTAGGCGCGGGCCAGTTTGCTGTCGGTCTCTGCGACTCCGTCTTCCAGCCCGAGACGGGCGTTCTCAGTCGGCATCATGGACTTGACCTCCACGAGCAGCACCAAGTCGTCGAAGATGACGATCCAATCGACGCTGAGCAGCTTATTGCGCTTGACCTGGTACGTGATCTCTCCGATGACATCAGCATCCGGGATCAGGCGGAGATGGCGGCCGATGTACTCCTCGAAGAGATAGCCGGTTTCCTGCAGGAAGCCGGTTCCGAAGTGCTCACGTCCTGTGTGGTAAATGCCAGCCGGGGTCGCCTTGCGCCAGACCAGCTGGGGTGATGGGCAAAGCAGGCCGGGTCCGAAGCCGGTGACCGCTGGCCGGCCGAGCAGCGGGTTGTACGTGAAGCGTCGCAGCTGGGCCGCTTTGCCGCCAGCGACCCGCGTCAGACTGTCCACGGTCTGCTTCTCGGTCGCTTTGATGGAAGCCACGTCGGTGGCAAAGTGCCGTTCAATGACGCGCAGTACCGTCTCCCGCTTGATCACGCGATTGAACTTCTCACCGTCCCGGCTGTCGAACATCGCGGGATCGAAACGCCCGGCGTTGAGCAGCGCACATCCCCACAGTAGTTGCGCAGTACCGACGTAGTCGGGCAGAGGACAGCCGAACAACTCGGTGTCCCAGCCCGGGACCATGCAGCGTGGCTGCCGATGGGCCGGAAACGGGGTGTGCAGGTACAGCGCCGCGGTGCGGGCGAGACTGACAAATTCCGGGGCCTGCCAGGCCATTTGCTCGCCGCCCAGGCGCATCATGAAGTCCCGCAGGCGGACGGCTGGTTCATCCGTGCCGTGCAGAGTGGGTTCCTTGAGGCTGGAGTACGCCGCCAAGATCTCCAGCAGATCCCGCTCGGTGGCCTCGGACCGCTGATGTTCAGTGCCGTAGGCCAGGCAGACGCGGGCCGCGTCAGCCAGAGCCCACGGTGTGTACTTCAGAAAGGGGCTTTCCAGCCAGGGCTGTGGCCGCTGGGGTGTGCCGTAGCGGGCCGCCGCTGCGGCGATCAGGGGCAGCAGTGAGCTGGGACGATGCCGCCGGATGCGCTGGCGGTATTCGTCCTCCGTCACCAGCCGGTCGTAGAGGTAGGCACCCATCCCACCATGATCCTCCTCGCGAGGAGCCTATGTGCGGACTTCACGTAGCCGCAGCAGACGGCTGCGGCTACGGCCGGGTCCAGCCGTTGGCGAAGTCGCAGTGGAGGTCCGTCCAGCGGCGCTGTTCGGCGGGGGTGTAGCTGGGGTAGCCGAGGCGTCCCACGCCCTTGACCCACTCGTCCCAGAGGCCGTCGGGCTCCGTGAAGCGGTCGGTGTGGTGGGTACCGAGGAGGGCGTCGAGGCGGAGGAGGGCGCCCAGGGCGGCGGCCTGGTCGTAGTGCAGGTCGGTGCGGGGGAGGTAGCGGTCGAGGTAGGCGGTGAGGATCTCGGCGTCTGTGTGCGTGCCGAAACGGGCCAGGGCGAAGCAGTAGGCGCCGCCGGAGTAGCAGACCTCGCTGGCCAGGAGCAGGTCGCCGATGCGTGCCCGGAACCGTTCGCGACGGTCGACGCCGATCAGCCAGCCGGCGGTGAGACGCGAGCGCCATTCGTACCCGAGGAGGGCTTCCAGTTCCTCGTCGTTGATCGCGGCGGCGTCAGCGATCAGGTGCCGGGTAAAGCGTGTGGTGTGCCACCACCGGGGGCCCAGGAACCGTCCGCCGTTCAGTACGAGATAGCGCGGAAGGCCGCCGTACGTCCTCGTCACGTAGCTCTTGACCACATGGCCGTAGCCGATCTCCTCGGGGTGCTGGAACGGCATCGGTCACCTCTCCGGGTACAGGTCGGTACGGTCGATCCAGGTGGGGGCGACGAAGATGTTGTCGTCGGCGGGGGCTTCGGAGGCTTCGAGTAGGGACCAGGTGCGGGACTCTTCGATCAGGTGCTCCCAGGGCGCGGTCCAGTCGAGTTCCCAGTCCAGGCCGGTGCCGGAGACGCCGTACGTGCGGCCGGCGTCCACCTGCCAGAACTGGGAGTAGAGGATCACCTGGGCATGGTCGGCGAGGTCGTTGATGATCTCGGTGAAGTGGGCCGAGGGCCAGCCGGGGGCGTCCTCCGCAGCGGTGGCTCGCAGGCGTGCGGTGAGCGGTGGGACGACAGAGGTGCGGGCGCCGAGTTCGGTCAGGGCCCAGCGGATGCCACCCGGCTCGCTCCAGTCCGGTGGAGTCGCCCGTTCCAGGCAGGCACGGTAGGCGCGGCGCACGGGCTCGACCGCGCCGTCGATCTCCAGGCTCGCCAGGGCCATCGCAGCCCATTCGCGGACGGTCGGGTTGTCGCTGTCCAGCAGGCCGATGAGAGCGGGGCCGCAACGGGGTTCGCCCACCTCCTCGAAGACCTCGATGGCGGTCAGCTGACCGAAGCCGCCGAGGGAAGGCAGGCCGTTGATGACGGCGGGTATGGCGTCGGCGCCGATCCAGATCAGCTCCGCACGGGCGTCGTAGGACTCCTCGGCCTTGCCGTCGAGCTGCTGGACGAGTGTCTCGATGTGGGAGGTCATGACGCGGAGTGGTTCCGGCGCCAGAAGGTGGGCAGCCACCAGCAGAGCACCGAGTGGTCGTCGGGCCACGGGGCGCGGTCCTCGGCCGCCCAGTCCTCGAAGGAGTCCCGTATCAGATCGATGGGGCGCCAGGCGGGGTCGAGCGGCTCGTCCTCGGCCGGAGGGCGGGCGTACCGGCGGCCGTGCTCGTCGCAGGCGCCGAAGTCCTGGTAGTTCCGCTGGGCCTCGATCAGGGAGACCTTGTTGGCCCCGCCGGCCATGGTGGGCCAGCGGAACTGGACCCCGTCGTCCTCCCAGAAGCAGACGGGGCAGATGTCGTACGAGCCGGGCATCGCGCTCAGCACACGGTGTCCGCAGCACGGGCAGGGGTAGGAGTTGCTCACCCGCGCAGTCTCGTTGCAGGTACCGCCGGGGTGCCACGGATTTCTCTGCCTCGGGGGTGCCCTGCCAGTCCGCAGCCAGTCCGCAGGACACCCGTAAACGGCCGTCGGGAGCCAACGCACGCCAACCGGGAAAGACCAGGTCAGAGCCCTGGATGGGGCTCCGCCGCAGGTCAGGATCGGACCGCAGACATTCCGCTTCAATGTTTAATTGAAACTTCAATCAAAATTCCCGCTCTGTAAAGGTGCAGGTCAAGAGGGGCCCGTCAATACAAGACGGGCCCTTTTGCGGCTCCGGCGAGGGGCGGACGGTGCAATGGGCGCTAGTGTCCTGAGTCGATAGTTCGCTTGCGGTTATAGGGTAGAGCGATGCCTGGTCCGAAGCCGTTGCCGCTGGAGTTGTCCGA
>NZ_JADWYQ010000079.1 GCF_022414575.1 Streptomyces sp. MUM 178J
GAGCACGGCACGCTCACCGTCACCGGCTGCTCCACAGACGTCTGCACCGGCCGGTACGCCCCGGACGACCCGGCGACGCCCCGGGACAAGGTCACCATCGAGAAGTCGGTGGCCGTGGACAAGGGAGCGGTGCTGTCAGTGGTGTTGAAGCCGGGCACGGCCGAGGCGGTCCGCACGGGCCCCGCCGGTACGCTGCACGCCTGGCTGCCGCTCGCGGGGGCGCTGGTGCTGGCCGCGCTGGTCATCGGCGGCGGCCTGCGGATGACGCGTACGGCATGGGCGGCGGGGGCCGTGGGCGGGGTGCTGCTCGTGGGCACGTTCTTCGCGCTCTGATCCGCCCCTCACTCCCCCAACTCACCCCCCGGCCCGCTCTCCGGACCCAATCGTTACCGGCGATCTGCTCCCCGAACCGGGGCATGGCACACATCAGATGACTTTTGCCCCTTGACCGGAAACACACGGTGGCTGGATGCTGAGCCGCCACCTCCCACGGCACACGCATATCCACCTGCCACAGAGGTATCCCTCATGCCCACTTTCCGGACCCGTTGGGCCGTTGCCGCTGCCGTCCCCACGGCCGCGGCTCTGCTGTTCGCCTCACCTGCCTACGCCACCAACGGCGACAACGGCACCGTCAAGATCCACAACGCCGAGACCGGCGAGGAACTCCGCAAGAACGAGCCCAAGGTGTGCGAGTTCTACCTGGACGCGTTCGGCTTTGACGCGGCCCAGAAGGTCGACTGGAAGATCAAGTCCTGGGCCGCCAACGGCGGTGAGAAGGGCGAGGTCGTGCTGTCCGGCGAGCTGACGCTCGACGAGGCGGGCCACGGCCGGACCGACGACATGAACCTCCCCGACGGACAGTACAAGCTGTTCTGGAACTGGGAGGGCGAGAAGGGCAAGGCCAAGCACAAGGTCTTCAAGACCAGGTGCGAGGACGACACCCCGGGCGACGACGAGACGCAGACCACCGAGCCCTCGCCGAGCGAGACGCCCGACGAGACGCCGTCCGCCACGCCGTCGGAGACCGCCTCCGAGACGCCGTCGGCCACCCCGTCCGAGAGCGCCTCCCCCGCCGCCTCCATGCCCGCCGAGGAGGGCGGCAGCAGCGACGGCAACCTGGCGGAGACCGGTGCCGGCACTCCGCTTCTCGCGCTGTCCGCCGTGGCTGCGGCCCTCGTCGCGGGCGGCGGCTTCCTGGTGCTGCGCCGCCGCAAGGCCGCACAGGGCTGACCCTCCGGGACGACAAGCGAAAAGGGGCGCCCCCGTGCCGTAGGAGTACGGCACGGGGGCGCCCCCATGTCCACGGCGGCGTCAGCCGGTGTTGCGCAGGCCCGCCGCGACGCCGTTGACCGTCAGCAGCAGTGCCCGCGACAGCAGGGGGTCGGGCTCCTCGCCCCGCTCGGCGGCGCTGCGCTGGCGGTGCAGCAGCGAGACCTGGAGGTAGGAGATCGGGTCGAGGTAGGCGTCGCGGATGGCGAAGGTCTGCTGGAGGACCGGGTTGGTGTCCAGCAGCTTCTCGCCGCCCGTCACCTTCAGCACCTCGCTGACGGTGAGGGCGTGCTCGGCCTCGATGGTTTCGAAGACGTGCTTGAGGCTGTCGGGCACCAGCGTGTCGACGTAGTGGCGGGCGATCCGCAGATCGGTCTTGGCGAGCGTCATCTCGACGTTCGCCAGGAAGTTGCGGAAGAAGTGCCACTGCTCGTGCATCTCGCCGAGCACCCCGTCGAGTCCCGCCTCCCGCAGGGCCTTCAGCCCCGACCCGACGCCGAACCAGCCGGGCACGATCTGCCGGGACTGCGTCCAGCCGAACACCCACGGGATGGCCCGCAGCCCGTCCAGGCCCGCCCCGCTGTCCGGGCGGCGCGAGGGCCGCGAGCCCAGGTGCAGCTCGGCGAGCTGGTCGACCGGGGTGGAGGCGAAGAAGTACGCGGGCAGGTCCGGGTCCTCGACCAGCCGCCGGTAGGCGGCGTGGGCGGCGTCCGAGGCGGTGTCCATGGCCGCGTCCCAGCGGGCGAGCGCCTCGTCGGACTGGCGCGGCGCGGTGTGCAGCGCGGACGCCTGGAGGGTGGCGGCGACGGTCAGCTCCAGGTTCTCCCTGGCCAGGGAGGGGATCAGATACTTGTCGGAGATGACCTCGCCCTGCTCGGTCACCTTGATCTCGCCCTCCAGCGTGCCCCAGGGCTGCGCGAGGATCGCGTCGTGCGTGGGGCCGCCGCCGCGGCCGACGGTGCCGCCGCGGCCGTGGAAGAGCCGCAGCCGCACACCGTACCGGTGGGCGACGTCCCGCAGCCGGCGCTGGGCCCGGTGGATCTCCCACTGGCTGGTGGTGATGCCGCCGAACTTGGAGGAGTCGGAGTAGCCGAGCATGACCTCCTGCACATCGCCGCGCAGGGAGACGAGCCTCCGGTAGGAGGGGTCGGCGAGCATCCCGTCGAGGATGACGTCCGCGGCGCGCAGCTCGTCGGTGGTCTCCAGCAGCGGCACGATGCCGATCTTCGCCCAGCCGGCGTGCAGATCGATCAGCCCGGCCTCGCGGGCCAGCACGGCGGCGGCGAAGACGTCGTCCGCGCCCTGGCACATGGAGATGATGTACGACTCGATGACCTCCGGGCCGAACCGCTCGAAGGCCTCCTTGACGGTGTGGAAGACGCCGAGGGTCTTGGCGCCGGCGGCGTCCAGCGGCGCGGGCGTGGGGGCCAGCGGGCGGCGCGAGCGGAGCTCCTTGGCGAGCAGCCTCTGCCGGTACTCGCGCGGCATGTCCGCGTACCGCCAGGACTCCTCGCCGAGCCGGTCGAAGAGCTGCCCCAGCGCGTGGTGGTGGGCGTCGGCGTGCTCGCGGACGTCCATGGTGGCCAGCTGGAGGCCGAAGGCCGCGAGGGTGCGGATGGTGCGGTCCAGCCGGCCGTCGGCGAGCAGCCCGCCGCGGTGCTCGCGCAGCGACGTCTGGATCAGGGTGAGGTCGTGCAGCAGCTCGGCGGTGCCCAGGTAGTCGCGGCCAGGCTCGTGGCCGGTGCCCCTGGCGAGCCGCTCGCGGGTGTTGACGAGCTTCTGCCGGACGCAGGTGGCCTTCAGCCGGTACGGCTCCTCGGCGTTGAGCCGCTTGTAGCGGGGGCTGATCTCGGGGAGCCGCTCCAGGTCGCTCTGCAGCGAGCTGAGCAGGTCCTCGGTGGCCCCGGCGTAGCGGATGGAGTTGGACAGCAGCCCGCGCAGCTCGTCGGTCATCTCGATGGCGTCGGTGATGCCGTGCTCGTGCTGGAGGATCAGCACGTCCCAGGTCACCTGGGGGGTGACGTTGGGGTTGCCGTCGCGGTCGCCGCCGATCCAGGTGCCGAAGGTGAGCGGGCGGGTGCCGGGCGGCAGCTCGACGCCGACGCGCTCCAGCTCGGCGGCGAGGTCCTCCAGGACGTCGCCCACGGCGCCCGCGTGCAGCTCGTCCAGGTAGTAGATGGCGTTGCGGGCCTCGTCTGCGGGCTCCGGGCGGACCACGCGCAGCTCGTCGGTCTGCCAGATCAGGTCGATGTTCTCGGCCAGCCGCAGATCGTGGCGGCGGCGGTCGACGGCGTTGGCCGGCTCCTCCAGCAGCTCGGCGATGCGCCGGAGCTTGTTGAGGACGGAGCGGCGGGCGGCCTCGGTGGGGTGGGCCGTGAAGACGGGTCGTACGTTCAGATGCTTGACGGTCTCCCGCAGATGGTCGGGGTCGGCGTCCTTGAGCCGGTCCGCGGTGCGGGCGAGGAGTCCGCCCTCGGCGGCGCGGCGGCGGCGCATTTCATGGCCGCGGTGGACCTGCTCGGTGACGTTGGCGAGGTGGAAGTAGGTGGAGAAGGCGCGCACCAGCTTGGCGGCGGTCTCCAGGCCGGTGTCGCCCAGCAGCGCTGCGGCTGCTTCGCCGTCCTCCCGGGTCAGATGGCGGACCCGTTCCACGAGCTCGAGCAGCTCGTGCCCTTCCTGGCGGACGAGCGTCTCGCCCAGCAGGTCGCCCAGTCGGCGGATGTCGGCGCGCAGTCCGGCGTCGACAGCGGGGGTCTCGGAGGCGGCGGAGGTCTGGTCGGCACTGCTCACAGGTGCGGCTCCTTGCAGTGTTCTAGCACGTCTGGAGGGGTACTGGAGGCTTGCGGACCGCGCTGTCCGACGTCACCCAGGATAGGTGTCCATTTCCCCGACGTTATCCACAGGTCTCTTGCCCGCGTCCTGCGCGCTGACATACTTACGACGGCGTAGGTTACGGAACCGTAGCCAGGACACCCGTATGTCTCTCGGGTGTCTTGCGCCCCGTCCCCCGCCCGTTCGCACCCCACAGGGGATTCTTCATGACGACAAGTCCCGAGCTGCTGGACGACGCCTCGAAGCCTCCGTCGGCCGCCGCCGCGCCACAGAGCGGCGGCACACCCCTCCCCACCGCCACCCTGGGTGGGGACAGCAAGCGCTCCATCGAGCAGATCGCTCTGCTGCTCTTCATCACCGTGCCCTTTCTGGCCCTGGTCGCGGCGGTGCCGCTGGCCTGGGGCTGGGGGGTGAGCTGGCTGGATCTGGGCCTGCTGACGGCGATGTACTTCATCGGCTGCCACGGCATCACGATCGGCTTCCACCGCTATTTCACCCATGGCTCCTTCAAGGCGAAGCGGCCGCTGCGGATCGTTCTGGCGATCGCGGGGTCGCTGGCGGTGGAGGGCCCGCTGGTGAGGTGGGTGGCCGATCACCGCAAGCACCACAAGTTCTCGGACGCGGAGGGCGACCCGCACTCCCCGTGGCGGTTCGGCGAGACGGTGCCGGCGCTGCTGAAGGGGCTGTGGTGGGCGCATATCGGCTGGATGTTCGACGAGGAGCAGACGCCGCAGCAGAAGTACGCACCAGACCTGATCAAGGACCCGGCGATCCGGCGGATCTCGCGTGACTTCGTCTTCTGGACGGTGCTGTCCCTGGCGATCCCGCCGCTGGTCGGCGGTCTGGTCACGATGTCGTGGTGGGGCGCGTTCACGGCGTTCTTCTGGGGGTCGCTGGTGCGGGTGGCGCTGCTGCACCATGTGACCTGGTCCATCAATTCGATCTGCCATGCGGTCGGCAAGCGTCCGTTCAAGTCGCGGGACCGCTCGGGCAACGTGTGGTGGCTTGCGGTGCTGTCGTGCGGCGAGTCCTGGCACAACCTGCACCACGCGGACCCGACCAGCGCCCGGCACGGGGTGCTGAGGGGCCAGGTGGACTCCAGCGCCCGGCTGATCCGCTGGTTCGAGAAGTTCGGCTGGGCGTATGACGTGCGCTGGCCCGACGCCTCGCGGATCGACTCGCGACGCGTCGAGGCCCCCGCCGGGCAAGCCCGGGGCAGGAGCGAGGCCGCCGACGCGGCATGATGGAGGACGTGGCGATCGACGGCAGTACCAGCAGCGAGAAGCCCCGGCGGGGGCGCAGGGTCCGGATGACGGGCGCGGAGCGCCGTGAGCAGCTGCTGGACATCGGCCGCACGCTCTTTGCGGAGAAGGGCTTCGAGGGCACGTCGGTGGAGGAGATCGCCGCGAAGGCGGGCGTCTCCAAACCGGTGGTGTACGAGCACTTCGGCGGCAAGGAGGGGCTGTACGCGGTCGTGGTGGACCGGGAGATGCGCCAGCTGCTGGACATGGTGACGGGGGCGCTGACGGCCGGGCATCCGCGGGAGCTGCTGGAGCAGGCGGCGTTCGCGCTGCTGGACTACATCGAGACGTACACCGACGGCTTCCGCATCCTGGTCCGCGACTCGCCGGTCGCCCAGTCGACGGGCACGTTCGCCTCGCTGATCAGCGATATCGCCACACAGGTCGAGGACATCCTGGGCCTGGAGTTCAAGGCCAGGGGATTTGACCCCAAGCTGGCCCCGCTGTACGCCCAGGCGCTGGTGGGCATGGTGGCCCTGACGGGTCAGTGGTGGCTGGACGTCCGCCGTCCGAGGAAGGCGGAGGTGGCGGCGCACCTGGTGAATCTGGCGTGGCACGGGCTGGACGGCCTGGAGCAGAAGCCGCGTCTGATAGGCCACCGCAAGAACTGAATCCGGGTCTCCGCCCCCCGGCCCCCGAGCCTCAATCTCCCCCAGCTACCTCCCCCAGACTCCTCCCCCAGCTGCCTCCCCCAGACTTCGTCCGGGGGTGCCCCCACGGAGGTGCCACCAGGGGTACCACCACGGAGGTACCCCCAGGCAAGACTGGATGAGGCTCTTCGTCCTCAATCGCCGGGCGGGCGGGATTTTTCAGCCCGCCCGGCGATTGAGGACCGGGGGTTCGGGGGCAGAGCCCCCGAAAGCGCGGGCCCGGGGGTGCCCCTGGTGACGAAAGACCACTGGCGCCCCGCCGCTCTCGTATGAGCGGCGGGGCGCCTCGTATGTCCTCACCGGTTGCAGGGCCGCCGGCCGCGGCCGCGGATACGGCCGCGGCGGCTAAGCCGGCCGATCAGGCCGTCTTCCGCGCGATCGCGAAAACACGACGGAAGGGGAACACCGTGCCGTGCGGGCCCGGCGGATACGCCTTGCGGAGCAGATCGCGGTACTGCGCGAGGAATTCCGCCTCCGCCGCCGGGTCGTCGGCCAGTGCGGTGAGCACGGGCCGCAGGGCGGTGCCCTTGACCCAGTCCAGCACCGGGTCCTCACCGGTGAGGAGCTGGAGGTATGTGGTCTCCCACGCGTCCGTCTCACAGCCCAGGTCGGTCAGGCGCATCAGATACTCCGCCGGCTCCAGGATGTGGACATAGCGCCGCCCGTGGCCCCTGAGGCGGGCCCGCCACTGCGGGGTCTCGCAGAGCTCGCCGAGCAGCGCATGGCTGGGCGAGGTGAAGTTGCCCGGCACCTGGAAGGCGAACGTGCCGCCGGGGGTGAGCCCGTCGATCCAGTCGGAGAAGGATTCGGGGTGGTTCGGCACCCACTGCAGTGCGGCGTTGGAAACGATCAGGTCATAGGGCTCGGCGGGCCTCCAGTGGGCGGCGTCGGCGGGCCTGAAGTCCATCCAGCCGCCGCCGGCCGTGGTGCCCGCGTGCTCCTTGTCGGCCAGTGCGAGCATTTCCGGCGACAGGTCGAAGCCGGTGATGTGCGCGGCGGGCCAGCGTTCGGCGAGCAGCGCGGTGACGTTGCCGGGGCCGCAGCCGACATCGGCGATACGTGCCGGCTTGCCCCGGTCGGGCAGTTCTCCTACCCGGGCAAGGAGATCCAGGAACGGCCGGGTCCGATGACCGGCGTGGCGAAGGTACTGATAGGGATCCCAGATCGGGACGGAATGCATGTTCGAGCCCCCTTGCAGGAACGGGCCTGCCGAAGCGGAATAAGGTTCCGGCCCGACCATGCCCATGCCGAGTCTGGAATATATCTTGACTTCAAGAGACTTCATGTCGACAGACCCTCTACACTGATCGATATGGAGGACGAGGTCGATCGACTGGTCGCAGCATGGCGCCGTGAGCGCCCCGACCTCGACGTGGAACCGCTCGAGGTGCTCAGCCGCGTCTCCAGGCTGGCCCGCCATCTCGACCGGGCCCGCCGTCTCGCCTTCTCCGAGCACCAGCTTGAGCCCTGGGAGTTCGATGTGCTCACCTCTCTGCGGCGGGCAGGCGCCCCCTATCAGCTGTCCCCCGGCCAACTGCTCACCCAGACCCTGGTGACCTCGGGCACGATGACCAACCGCATCGACAGGCTGGCCAAGAAGGGCCTGGTGGAGCGGCTGCCGGACCCCAGTGACCGGCGCGGGGTGCTGGTCCGCCTCACCCCCGAGGGCCGGGACCGCGCCGATCAGGCGCTGGCCGGCCTGCTCGCCCAGGAGCGGGCGATCCTGGCCCAGCTGTCGCATGCCCAGCGCGGGGAACTGGCGGATCTGCTACGCCAGCTGACCGCCCCGTTCGACAACATCCCCGGCTAGGTCGGCGGGGCCGACCCCCGCCCTGCGCGCCAGCGCGACCGCCGCGAGCGTGGAGTGCACACCGAGCTTCCCCAGCACGTTCTGCATATGGGTACGAACGGTATGAGGCGAAAGGAAAAGGCGCTCGGCGACGGCCTTGCGCCCCAGTCCCGCGACCATGCAACGCAGTACCTCCCGCTCTCGCGGCGTGAGCGACTGCACGAGCCGTTCGCTCTCCGTGCGGTGCTTGCGCGCCGCGGTCAGCTCACGCAGAACGCCGGTGAGCAGCGCCGGCGCGACATAGGTCTCATCGCGCAACACCCCGCGGATCACGGCGAGGAGCCGCTGCAGCGAGCAGTCCTTGGCGACCCAGCCGGAGGCGCCGGCCTGGAGTGCGAGGGCGGCACGCCGGGGGTCGTCCTTCTCCGCGAGCACCACGGCCCGCACCCCGCCCTGGCCCGAGCGGACGCCCGCGACCAGGGAGATGCCGTCGACGGCCCCCTCCAGGGCTTTCGCGCCCGCCGTGCCGTTCTCCGGCGGGGGAGGAGAGTGCGGGGCAGAGTGCGCGGTGGAAGCCGTGCGCGCGCCCGGCACGCTGGGGACCTGCTGGACGCTCCCCCGTGCGCCCTGCGCCGTGCGGGCGGCCCCCTGCCCGCCGCCCGGCCCGGCCCCCGGGGCGGTCAGCGCGCCCAGATCGGCGTCGACGAGCAGGACGTCAAACCTGCGCCCCTCCGCGGCCGCCCGCTCCAGACAGCGCATCGCCGCGGGGCCGCTGCCCGCGGCCGCCACGTCGACATCGGGCTCCGCCGCGAGAGCCGCCGCGAGCGACTCGGCGAAGATGCGGTGGTCGTCCACCACCAGCACACGGATACGAACCACAGACACCCCCAGTGTCGGAGGATGGAACAACTCGGGTACGACGCCCGGGTCATGGGGTGGCACAGCGCTCGCTCGGCATCCGCCGTGCTGTTGCTGATACCCCGCCCCGGGCCTCGTACCCGGCTGTCTCGCCCCCTGATCGACACCGGCCCCCACCGGTGCTGAGCATCAGCGTACGGACGAGGGCCCACACGGGAAGGGTCTTTGCAGAACTGACTGGCCAGGGTGTTTTCCGTGTGCCTGGTGTTCACGGGGAGGCGGAAGTCGACAGAGATCGACAATCCGCCCGGCCGGAATCGATCACTCCGAGAATGGCCGGACCGGATCGCTCAGGAGAGCCGCGCCGCTCCCCCGGAGGGCTGCGCCGAGAAGATCCGCGGGGCGGCCAGCCCTGCCGCCGCGAACGCCTCCGTCAGCACCGCCGTCTGCACCTCGACGCCGGCCGGACCCTCCGCCTCGGCCAGCACGACCGCCGAGCCGCCGAAACCGCCGCCGGTCATCCGCGCGCCCAGCGCCCCGGCCCCGAGCGCCGTCTCCACGACGAGATCCAACTCCGGACAGGACACCCGGAAGTCATCGCGCAGCGACGCATGGCCCTCGCTCAGCAGCGGCCCGACCGCCCGGACGTCGCCCGCCCGAAGGTGCGCCACCACCTGCTCCACCCGCCGGTTCTCGGTCACCACATGCCGCACCAGCCGCCTTATCTCCTCATCCGCCAGCCGGGCCAGCTCCTCGTCCAGCCCCTCGTACGGAACGTCGCGCAGCGCCTCGACCTCCAGCGCCGCCGCGCCCGCGGCGCAGCCGGCCCGGCGCTCTCCGTACGCGCCGTCGCTCAGCGCGTGCCGCACCCGGGTGTCGACTGCCAGCAGCGCCAGTCCGTGCGCCGCCGGGTCGAAGGGGATCTGCCGCTGGGACAGATCGCGGGTGTCCAGATGCAGCGCATGGCCCGCCGTGCAGCAGGCGGAGGCCGTCTGGTCCATGATCCCGGTGGGTGCGCCGGCGTAGACGTTCTCGGCGCGCTGGCACAGCCGGGCCAGCCGCCGTCGCTCCAGGCCCAGTTCGTACAGGTCGTTCAGGGCGAGCGCGGTGACCACCTCCAGCGCGGCGGAGGAGGAAAGTCCCGCGCCCATCGGGACGGTCGAGGTGAAGCTGATGTCCACGCCGCCGACCGCGCCCCGGACCGTTTCCCGCAGCGCCCAGACGACGCCCGCCGGATAGTCGCTCCAGCCGCCGGGCCCGGCGCCCGGCGCGAGACCGGACACCCGGAGTTCCACCGGACCGCCGGGCGCGTCCGCCGACCGCAGCCGCAGCACGCCGTCGTCCCGCCGCGCCGCGGCCGCGACCACGGTGTGCGGCAGGGCGAAGGGCATGGCGAACCCGTCGTTGTAGTCGGTGTGTTCGCCGATCAGATTCACCCGCCCGGGAGCCGCCCACACCCCCTCCCCCATCAGACGTCGTCCCCCTCGCGGGCGATCCGGCGGGCGAAGTCCCAGGCGTCGGAGACGATCCCGGCCAGGTCCGCACGGCTGGGCCGCCAGCCGAGCCGCTGCTGGGCGAGGGCGGCGGAGGCGACGAGGACGGCCGGGTCGCCCGGCCTGCGGGCGGCGGTGACCTCGGGGACGGGATGCCCGGTGACCTTGCGGACGGTCTCCACGACCTCCCGCACCGAAAAGCCGTTGCCGTTGCCGAGGTTGCAGATCAGGTGCTCGCCGGGCGCGGCGGCGTCGAGCGCCAGCAGATGCGCTTCGGCGAGGTCGGCGACATGGATGTAGTCGCGGACACAGGTGCCGTCGGGGGTCGGGTAGTCGTTCCCGTACACCGAGATCGCCTCTCGCCTGCCGAGGGCGACCTGGAGGACGAGCGGGATGAGGTGCGACTCCGGGTCGTGGCGCTCGCCGCAGCCGCCGTACGCGCCCGCCACGTTGAAGTACCGCAGGGAGACCGCGGCCAGCCCGTGGGCCGCCGCCTCCCCGCCGATCATATGGTCGACGGCGAGCTTGGACGCGCCGTAGGGGCTGGTGGGCGCGGTGGGGTCGGTCTCGGCGATCGGCGTCGAGACGGGCTCTCCGTAGGTCGCCGCGGTGGAGGAGAAGACCAGGGTCCGCACCCCCGCCGACCGCATGGCCGCCAGCAGTTCCATCGTCCCGCCGACGTTGTTCGCCCAGTACTTCCCGGGCTTGGCGACGGACTCCCCGACCTGCGAGAAGGCGGCGAAGTGCAGCACCCCGTCATAGGAGGGGTCGAGGTGCCGGGCCGCGTCCTGGACACGGCCCTCGACGAACCGGGCCCCGTCCGGGACGCCCTCGCGGAAGCCGGTGGAGAGGTCGTCGAGGACGGTCACCGTGTGCCCGGCTTCCAGCAGGTGCTGCGCCACCACGCTGCCGACATAGCCCGCGCCACCGGTGACCAGGTACTTCTTGCTCACTTGCTCGCTACCTCTCGCAGTCGATGGGCCGCGGTCTCGGGCGGCACGTCATTGATGAACACGTTCATACCGGATTCGGAACCCGCGAGGAACTTCAGCCTGCCAAAAGCGCGGCGGACGGTGAAAAGCTCGAGATGGAGTCCGAACTCCCCTCTGTCCACGGCCTCCTTGTTTGCCGCGTCCTCGTTTACCGCCTCCCTGTTCCCCGCCTCCCTGTTCGCGGCGCCGCCGTCCGGACCGGCGACGGGGGCCTGGTGCCAGGCGGCGACATAGGGGGTGGGGGGCGCGCCCTCGCCGAAGATCCGGTCGAAGCGCTTCAACAGTTCCAGATAAATCTGTGGAAACTCTGTGCGCGCCGGCCCGTCGAGCTCCAGGAGGTCCGGCACGCGGCGCCGGGGGTACAGATGCACCTCGTACGGCCAGTGGGCGGCGTACGGCACGAAGGCGACCCAGTGCTCCCCTTCCAGCACCACTCGGGTGCGCTCGGCGAGTTCGCGCCCGACGACGTCGTCGAAGAGGTTGCGGCCGGTCGCCGCCAGGTGCCGGGCCGTGGAGCGGAGCATCAGGGCAGTGCGGGGCGTGACGAAGGGATAGGCGTAGATCTGGCCGTGGGGGTGGCCGAGTGTCACTCCGATCTCCGCACCCCGGTTCTCGAAGCAGAAGACCTGCTCGACGTGCGGGAGGGCGGCGAGTTCCGCCGTGCGGTCGGTCCATGCGGCAAGCACGAGGCCCGCGCGTTCCTCGGTGAGGGAGGCGAAGGAGGCGTCGTGGTCGGGGGTGAAGCAGACGACCTCGCAGCGGCCCGCGCCCCTGCTCAGGGAGGGGAAGCGGTTCTCGAAGACGACGACTTCGTAGTCCGGGGCGGGTACCTCGGTGAGGCGTCCGTCGCGGGACGGGCACAGGGGGCACTCGTCCGCGGGCGGATGGCAGGTGCGGTCCTGCCGGTGGGAGGCGATGGCGACGGCGTCGCCGAGCAGAGGATCGCGACGGACGGCCGTGGTGGGGGCCGCGGTGGCCGGGTCGAGCCGCCGGCGGTCGCGCCGGTCGCGTACGGCGCCGTCCGCGGAGTCGTAGTACAGCAGTTCGCGGCCGTCGGCGAGCCTGGTCGACGTCTTCTTCACCGTGGAAGCCCCTTGTCCGCAGGTCTGCGTTGTCCCGGCACAGTCGAACACAAGGAGTCACGTTCCAGCATCTTCCTGTCCGGGCAGACCGGGCAGGAAGATGCAGACCGGGCAGACCGGGCACGGCGAGGGCGGCGGGGAACACGCGGGTACGGCGCCCGCACGGGCTACGGACGACGGACGACGGGTGATGGGCCGCTGGCCGACCGGGCTGAGTCCGGCGAGCGAACCGCACCGCCGACAACCCGTGCGGCGCGGGGCTCGGGCGGGCGCGGAGCGCGACCGGGAGTCGGTCCGGAGGCGGGGGGCGCAGACGCACAGCTCAAGGCGCAGAGTCGCAGCGGGCCCCAGGGCAGCGGCTCAGGGCGTATGCCGAGGGCCCCGGCTCAGGGCATGGGCCAGGGCCCGCCCCCAAGACGCAGGCTCAGGGCGCGGCCCAGGGGCACCCCCAGGGCGCGGGCTCAGAGCCGCCCCGGCTCAGGACCCCGGCTCAGGGCATGGGCCAGGACGCACCCCCAAGACGCAGACTCAGGGCACGGGCTCAGCGGGGGGAGCCAGGCTCCCGGCCTGCCGGCGCGGGGGAGGGCGCGGCCGCGGGTGCGCGGTCCAGCAGGCCGGTGCGGGCGGCGAGCGCCGCGGCCTCCAGCCGCGAGCCGACGCCCAGCTTCATCAGCACCCGCTGCACATGGGTGCGGGCGGTGCTGGGCGCGATGCCCATGCCCGCCGCGATCAGCCGGGTGTCCTCGCCCTCTGCAACCCTGACCAGCACCTCGACCTCGCGCGGGGTCAGCATCCGCAGCAGCCGCTGCCCCTCGTCGTCGGGCTGGGCGGCCGGGTTGAGCAGTTCGGCGAAGGCCCCCTGGAGCAGTTGCGGGGCGACCACCGCCTCACCGGCCCGTGCCTTGACCATGGCGCGCTCGACGCCCTCGATGCGTTCGTCATGGCGGACATACCCGGAGGCCCCGGCGGCGAAGGCCGCGGCGATCCCCCGGGGGCTGGGCACCGGTCCGAGGACCACGACCGCGACCTGGGGGCGCTCCCTCTTGATCCGTACGATCGGATCAAAGGCGCCGGGCTCCGCGGGCGTGGCGGTGCCCAGCAGACACACTTCGGGCGAGCGGCTCACCACCAACTCGGCCGCTCCGGCGGCGGGTGCGGCCGCCGCGAGCACGCGGTGCCCGCGCAGCTTCAGGGCCGAGGCGAGCGCCTCGGCGAGCAGACGGTGATCGTCGACCACCATGAGCCGCACGCCCATAGAGAGAAACCCCCATCCCCGCCGGACCCGGCCTGGCCCCCCCCGGCCCTCCTGCCCTGCGTCCTGTCTGCCCCTGCCTCCTGACCCGGCAACGTACACGCTTGTTCGACGTCGCGCGCCCCTAACTCGGCAGAAGCCCCCCAGAATGCCGAATTCTTCGTGAAACAGGGCTACTTAACGGGCGGAAGCGGGTAAAGGTGTGGCCCGACGCAGGAGCGCCGGGCCACATGCCTGCCCACTCAGCAGGCGGAACAGTCAGCTATTCGTGGTGAAGACGACGGCGAGGTACCGCTTTCCGGAGGAGGACGACGTGGACAGCCGGTCCGCGGAGACGTAGAAGGTGCCGTTCCGGTACAGATACTCGGTGCCGTTGACCGAGCGGCTGGTCTCCGCCTCACGGATCGTCCTGTCCGCGGGGTTCTCCAGCAGCACGGTCTGCTTGAACGTCGCCCCGTCGATGCTGACGATCTGTCCGCCCTTGTTGTACGGGGGGTACTTGTAGGCGATCAGGTTTCCGCCGTCCATGCGCAGCGGGTAGAGCGTGTACTTGGGGCCCGCGTCGGCTCGGTCGCCGGTCGCCTTCCCGGTGGCGAGGTCGAACGAGACGATCTCGTTGGTGCGGCCGTAGTCCTCGCCCGGTGCGTCGTGCTCCTCGGTCGGCAGATAGATCCTGTCGTTGCCGACGGCGACGAACTGGCAGCCTTCGACGCCGTCGCTCGCCGAACAGCGCGCCAGGTACTTGTCACCGGGCGCCACGATCTTGGCGCGCAGCTTGCCGGTCTTGCCGTCGATGGAGAAGAAGTCGGAGATGCCGAAGGTTCCGGTGTCGCCGACGTCGGCGGCGACGACCAGCGGGTCGCTGGAGACGATGCGCGCGTCGTCGACTCCGGCGGGCAGGTCGTACGACCACTGGGGGCTGCCGTCCGGCTTCAGCATCTGGATGCTGACCTGGGAGTCGTCGTAGGAGCCGCATCGGCGCACCGCGACCAGCGCGGGGCCTCCGCCGTAGCCGATGTCACGGCACTGGTTGGTGTCGACCTTCGGCTTCCACAGCACCTTGCCCGAGTCGAGGTCGAAGGCCGCGCCGCCGGACAGGTCCCCGGCCGCGACGATCTTTCCGCTGAGCGTGACCTCGGAGAACCGTGCCTTCTCGTCACCGGAGGAACCGCCGGTGACGGACTTGCTCCACAGCAGCTTGCCGGTGCTGAGATCGATCACGCCGATCTCGGTGCACTGCTGGTAGTTCTTCGGCGGGGTCCGCTTCTCGGCCTCGAAGGCGATGGCGGTCTTGTTGTCCTCGGTGACATGACGGGAGGCGGCGCAGATCTGTCCGGGCAGTGGCAGCTTCCACAGCTCGTTGCCCTTGGCGGGGTCGTAGGCCGAGATCGACTCGACGCCCGGCTTGATGAACGCCTTGTCCGTGACCCAGGAGCCCACGACGTCGGTGAGGTCCTTGATCTCGGGCTGGGGCAGCTGGAACGCCACCTTGGCGGCCGTGCTGTGGGGGGCCTTCTCCTTGCCAGGGCCGTCGGGGGCGTTGCCCCCGCCGTCCTCTCCGCCGCCCTTGGCGCCGCCGTCGGCGCTGTTCTCGGCCTCGTCCTTCTTGCCGCCGCCTGCGTCGTCCTTGAGCAGCGAGTAGGCGACGCCGCTGCCGATGATCAGCACGATGGCGACGGCCGCCGCGATGATGATCTGGACCTGGGCGCTGAGCTTCCTGCCGCCGCCGGGCCCTGCGGGGCTGCCGGGCGCGGCCGGCTGGGGCGACATCGGCTGGGTGGGATAGCCGTAGCCGTACGGCGCCTGGCCGGGCGGCTGGCCCGGCGCCTGGCCCTGGCCGGGGGCCTGGGGGTAGCCGTAGCCTGCGGGCTGGGCGGGCGGCTGCCCCGGCGCATGCGGAAAGCCGTAGCCGGGCGCGCCCGCAGGCGGGCCCGCGGGCGGAGTCCCCGGGGCC
>NZ_JADWYQ010000080.1 GCF_022414575.1 Streptomyces sp. MUM 178J
CCCCTGGCCCGGGCGAGGGATCGGCCGCAGCCGATGCACAGGCGGCCGCCGCCCCCGCCGCGGCGGATTCCGCTGTCGGCGCCGCCCGGGCGGCGCACGTGGGGCACGGGCCGGCCGCCCCGCACGTCCCGGCCGGACGGCAGACCGCACGGCAGACCGCGGCGCAGCGGGATCCTCGGACCGTGCCGCCCGCGGCGCCGCCCGTCTCGGCGGAGACCGCGCAGAGGTGCGTGGCCTGCCGGGCGGGCCGGGTCGACACGGACGGGTACTGCGAGAACTGCGGCCATGCCCAGCCCCGCGAGCGGGACCACCTGGAGCAGGAGCTCGGCTCGGTCGCCGCCGTCAGCGACCGGGGGCTGCGGCACCATCGCAACGAGGACGCGTTCGCCGTGTCGTCCACCGCGCTGCCCGACGGATCGCCCGCCGTGGTCGCCATCGTCTGCGACGGGGTCTCCTCCGCCTCCCGTCCGGACGAGGCGTCCGCCGCCGCGGCGAGCGCAGCCGGCGAACTGCTGTTGGAGGCCCTGCCGCGCGGCGCCCACCCTCAGCAGGCCATGCACGATGCGATCCTGGCCGCCGCCCAGGCGGTCGACCGTCTGGCCGTCCAGCCGGGCGGAGAAGGCGAGGCGCTGGAGCACGACCCGAACCGGCGCGGCTCGGGCAATGCGCCGGCCTGCACGTTCGTCGGGGCGGTCGCGGCCGACGGGCTGCTTGTGGTCGGCTGGGTCGGCGACAGCCGTGTGTACTGGGTGCCCGACGACCGCAGCCGACCGGCCGCCCGGCTGACCGAGGACGACTCCTGGGCCGCCCAGATGGTCGCGGCGGGTCTGATGAGCGAGGCGGAGGCGTACGCCGACGCACGCGCCCACGCGATCACCGGCTGGCTCGGCGCGGACGCAGGCCAACTTGACCCGCACACGGCGTCGTTCAAGCCGGACCGGTCCGGAGTGGTCGTGGTCTGCACGGACGGCCTGTGGAACTACGCGGAGGCGCCGGAGGACATGGCCCGGGCCGTCCCCGCGGACGCGGCCGGCCGCCCGCTGCACAGTGCCCAGGTGCTGGTCGGTCACGCCCTCGACGGCGGCGGCCACGACAACGTGACGGTGGCCGTCCTGCCGTTCGCCGTGGATCGCTGACGGGCAGGATCGGCCTGCCCGCCGCACACCTCACGACTGCTGTACACATCGCGAAACGAACCTTGAGCACCGCACCGCCACGAACAGCCGTTTGTCCCGGAAGATCCTCAAGGAGCCGCTCAGATGGCCGACTTCGCCAAGTCCAGGGTGCCGCGATTCTCCATCGAGGTGTACCAGAACGAGTATCTGCCCCGAGGCGGCAGCGAGGTGAACGCCATCGTGACGGTCACCTCCGTCGGAGGCGGCACCAGCGGCGGAGCGCCGCTGGTCGGCCCGTCGGCCTCCGCCCCGGGGCTGCCGGGCCGCCCGGCTCCCCCCGCGGCGGTGGTGATCATGGTGGACTGCTCGGGCTCGATGGACTACCCCCCGTCGAAGATGCGCAGCGCCCGGGACGCCACGGCCGCGGCCGTCGACACGCTCCACGACGGCGTCGCCTTCGCCGTCGTCGCCGGGACCCATGCGGCCGCCGAGGTCTATCCGGGCGGCGGCGGCCTGGCGATCGCGGACCGGCGAACCAGGCAGGAGGCCGGGCAGTCGCTGCGGCGGCTCGCCGCGGGCGGCGGCACCGCCATCGGGACCTGGCTGAAACTGGCCGACCGCCTGCTGACCTCCTGCGACGCGCCGATCAGACACGGCATCCTCCTCACCGACGGCCGCAACGAACACGAGTCGCCGGAGGAGCTGCGGGGCGCACTGGACGCCTGCGCGGGCCGGTTCACCTGCGATGCGCGCGGGGTGGGCGCCGACTGGGAGGTCAAGGAGGTGACGGGGGTCGCCTCCGCGCTGCTGGGCACCGCCGACATCGTGGCGGACCCGTCCGGCCTCACCGCGGACTTCACCGGGATGATGGAGGTCGCGCTGGGCAAGGAGGTCGCGGATGTGTCGCTGCGGCTGTGGACGCCCGCCGGCGCGGAGATCCGGTTCGTCAAGCAAGTCGCACCGGCGGTGGAGGATCTGACCGGGCGGCGCACGGAGGCGGGGCCGCGGGCCGGGGACTATCCGACCGGTTCCTGGGGCGACGAGTCGCGGGACTACCACATCTGCGTACGGGTGCCTCCGGCGGGCATCGGGCAGGAGATGCTCGCCGCACGGGCCTCGCTGATCCGCCCGGCCGCCGGCGGCGGAACACCCGAGGTGCTCTCCCAGGGGCTCGTACGGGCGGTGTGGACGGATGACATGGCTGCCTCGACCACGATCAACCCCCAGGTGGCGCACTACACGGGCCAGGCCGAGCTGGCTCTGGCCATCCAACAGGGCCTGGCCGCCCGCAAGGCGGGCGACGTCGACGGGGCGACGGCCAGGCTGGGCCGCGCCGTGCAGCTCGCCGCGGACTCGCGAAACGATGACACGGCGAAACTGCTTTCGAAGGTGGTGGACATCGTCGACGCGGCGGCAGGTACTGTGCGACTGAAGGCGAAGGTGGCGGAGGCGGACGAGATGACCCTCGAGACGCGTTCCACCAAGACCGTTCGCGTAAATAGATAATCCGGTTCAAAGCGGGGCGTGAAGCACCTGCGAAGAAGTACCTGAGCGACGGCCCGCGGGCCGGACGAGGAGAGGGGGACGCGCCGACATGCCGACCTGCCCGAACGGACACCAGTCGGGTTCCGACGACTGGTGCGAGGTCTGCGGCCACCGTATGGCCGGACCCGGCGCTCCGGCGGGGGGCTTTCCGCCACCGCCTCCCCAGCCCGGCTACGGCTACCCCGGGCCCGGCGACCCGCACGCCACACAGCAGGCGGAGCTGTGCCCTCAGTGCCGCACGCCGCGCGAGGCCGCGGCTCCCTTCTGCGAGGAGTGCCGCTACAACTTCCTCACCCAGACGGCCACCTCCTACACGCCGGCGGCCCCGCCGCCGCAGTCCTCGGGGCTGAACCTCCCGCCCGGCTTCCAGTCCCCGCCGCCGGGGCAGCCCCAGCCGGCGCAGCAGCCGCAGCCCGCACCGCCCGTCCCTCCCCCCGGGCCCGGTCCGCAGGGCCAGCAGCCGCCCGCGTACGACTACCACGCCTCGCGCCCCTCGCAGCTCAACCGGCCCGCGGAGCCGCTGTCGCCCACGCCGGCACCGCCGCCCGCCCCTGGCGGCTACCAGCAGCACGGCGCGCCGCCCGCCCCGCAGGCCTTCCAGCAGCCGCAGCACACGGGCGGCGGTGACGACTGGGTGCTTCAGCCGCCGCAGCACCAGTCCCAGCCCCAGCAGGCTCCCCCTGCACCGCAGCACGGCCCCCAAGGCCACCAGGTGCCTCAGGGGCACCAGGCACCTCAAGGCCACCACACGCCCCAGGGCCAGCACGGGCCGCAGGGCCAGCACGGGCCGCAGGGTCAGCACCCCGCGCCCTCCGGTTGGACCGCGGTCATCGGCCCCGACCGCGAGTACTTCCTCGCGATGATGCAGCGCAGCGGCCCGGAGGCGGAGGGCCTCAATCTGCCCGCGTACTCACCGGAGCAGCATCTGCCGCTGACCGGAGCCCAGATCACCGTCGGCCGCCGCAGGCACTCCACGGGCGAGTCCCCCGACATCGACCTCTCCGTTCCGCCGGAGGACCCGGGCGTGTCCCACCAGCACGCGGTGCTGGTGCAGCAGCCAGACGGCTCCTGGGCCGTCGTCGACCAGAACTCCACCAACGGCACCACGCTCAACGGCGCGGAGGAACCGATCCAGCCGTATGTGCCGGTGCCGCTGAACGACGGCGACCGGGTCCACGTCGGCGCCTGGACGACGATCACGATCCGCCGCGGCTAGTTGCCACGACTGCTCGCCACGGCGGAAGGCGGCTGAGGCGGGCCAACCGGCCAGGCGTACGGGCCCTCGGGGTCGTCCAGCCAGGACCACTGGCGGCCGCCGCAGACGGTGACGCCGTAGCGGTCACGCTCCGGGCGCCGCTCGCGCTCCCACAGGGACAGCGCCTCCTGGGGGTCCAGACTGTCCGCGGTCAGGTTCAGCAGGAAACGGAAGAGATCGTTCTTGACGGCCCTGCGGGGCAGTACGCCACTGCGGGGCGCCGGGCCGCCGCGCAGCGGCATGAAGTGCGCAGGGGTGCGCAGAAAGCGGCCCTGCGCCATGCGCCCATGCTCCGCGTCGTCAAACACGTCCAGGGCGATCAGACCGGTGGCGAGCGGGGCCAGGATGCGCCCGCCCGGCCGGCACTGCTCCGGCCAGGCCCACGGCACGGACGCCAGGCTGCAGGTGGAGATGATGCGGTCGAAGGGCGCACGCTCGGGGCAACCGCGCGCCCCGTCGGCGATGATCAGCGCCGGACGGTAGCCGACGGCCGCCAGATGCGCGCGGGCCGACTCGACGATGTCCGGATCCAGGTCCACGGTGGTCACCAGAGAGTCGCCGAGGCGGTGGCAGAGCAGCGCCGCGTTGTAGCCGGTGCCCGCGCCGATCTCCAGGACGCGGCAGCCGTCTTGCACCCGCAGTTCCTGGAGCATGCGGGCCATCACCGAGGGCTGGCTGCTGGAGGAGAGCAGCGTCCCGTCACGTACGCGCGTGACCAGCGACACATCCGCGTACACGCCGCGCAACCAGCGTTCCCGCCGCGCAGGGGAGGGGTCCTCGCACCACAGCCGCTCGTACGAGCCCGGGAACCCGGCGAAGTAGTACGGCACGAACACATGGCGCGGGACCTCTTCGAAGGCCGCCCGCCAGCCGGGGTCGCGCAGCTCCCCGGAGGCCGTAAGCCGCCGCACGAGCGCTCGGCGCGCGGCGGCCGCGGGCCCGGCGAAGCGGTCTGCGGATGCGTCCATGGCACCACTGTCCTGCGGGGACGCCGCAGAGGCGAGCACCGTGTGCCGGCAGCCGGGAGTCCCGGGGGGAGACGCCGGGTCCGTACGTCCCCGCACACCGCACCGCGCCACACCGCGCCGGGCCCGGCGCGCGCGCACTTGCCCGCTCCGCCGGCAGGCAGCCGCTGCCGGGCGATGACCTGCTCCAGGCGCACGCGGCGTCGCCCGGCGCCCGGCGCACGGGACGCCCAGGCGGCCCCCGCGCTCACGGCCTCATCCCGTCGAAGTCGACCAGGAGCCGGCGGGGGCCTCGCAGCACCGGGTTCCGCCGGTACTCGGGCGGGTCCGCGGCCAGCCTGGGGCTGTCCAGCCGGCGGATCAGCTCGGTCAGGGCGAGTTGCGCCTCCAGGCGCGCGAGCGGCGCCCCGAAGCAGCCGTGGACCCCGCCGCCGAAACCGAGGTGCTGGTTGTCCGGCCGCCATGGGTCGAACCGGTCCGGGTCCGTGAAGCGCTGCGGGTCCCTATTGCCCGACGCCAGGACCAGGGACAGCGGCACGCCTTCGGGGATCACGACCCCGGCGATCTCGACGTCGGTCAGCGGGGTGCGCTGCGTCAGCATATGGACCGGAGGTTCAAACCGCAGGAGCTCCTCCACCGCTTGCGGCATCGCGGCAGGGGCCGCACGGAGGTCGGCCAGGACCTCGGGATTGCGCAGCAGGGTGAGCATGCCGTTCGCAATGAGGTTCACCGTGGTCTCGTGTCCGGCGACGAACAGCAGGACGGAGTTGGTGACCAGTTCCACAGGCTCGACGCCCGAGTCCGCAATGTCGTCGTTCACCAGGCCGGACAGCATGTCGTCCCGAGGGCTGCCGCGCCGGTCCGCCATGAGTCCGCTCATGTAGAGGCCCATCTCGGCCTTCGCCTGCTGACCGGCTCGCCGGCGCTCGCCCGGGTTCTCCTCCGGCCCGGGGTCGATGGACGCCACGACCGCGTCGGCCCAGACGTGGAAGCGGGGCTCGTCCTCCCGCGGTACGCCGAGCAGACGGCAGATGACCGTGACCGGGAAGGGGTAGGCGAAGTCATCGACGACGTCGATCCGGTTCCTGCCGGCCAGACCGTCGACCAGCCCGGTGATGATGCCGGGGAGTTCCTCGCCCAGTGCGCTCACCCGCCGAGGGCTGTGCGGGGGCCCGAAGTGGCGCATGAACAGCCGGCGCATCCGGTCGTGGGCGGGCGGATCGAGCTTCAGGAAGGCGGGCGGCAGCCCCTGGTCGTCCTCGTCGTCCGGCGCAGCCCGCTCCCGGTGACGGCGGTTTCGCAGGTCCGAGCTGATCCTCGGGTCGTGCAGCAGGTGCAGGATCTCGCGGTAGGTCCCGACGAGACGGGTGCCGTCCTCCTGCCGGGCCACCGGGGTGGCCCGGAGTTCCTCGTACAACGGGTAGGGGTCCGCGCGATTGCCGTAGTCGGTGATCCGCCGGAGCAGCGTTTCCGTGGTCATGGGTCGCCTCCTCGGCCTGTCGTATGCGGCTGCCTCGTCCGTACGCGGCTGCCTGGTCCGCCGCGGTCAGCCGGGCGGCCTCAGGAGGGTGACCCTCCGTTCGTCCGGCAGGTGACCGGTCACGGCCACGGTGGGACCGTGGCTGAGGACCGCCGGGTCGGGGACGTCCGCCGGCAGGACCTCCGGCTTCCCGGGCCGGCCGACGGTGTCGAATCCGGGTGGGAAGGGCGCGGCGGCCTCGATCAGGCGGCCGTAGAAGTCGAGCCACATCGCCTGGTCGAAGGCGACCGCGGCCGTGACACGGCCCTGGTAGCCGTAGACGGCCACAAAGCGCCGTTCTTCCACGGATCCCTGAACCACGGCGACCTCGTCGGCGAACGACGGGACGCCGAGGGACTTGATGTTGACGCCGAACTGACTGGACCAGAAAGCGGGAAGCGACAGGTGAGGCCGTTTGCGCACCCCGGGGCTGACCATGTTGTGGGCGGCCACCTCGGCCTGCGCCACGGCGTTCCCCCAGTGCTCCAGCGCCAGCAGCTGGTACTCGTACACGGGGTGCGGGAAGCGGGCCACGTCCCCGGCCACGAACACGTCGTCGGTGACGACGCCGTTCAGATCGAACGCGTGGCAGCCCGCGTCGCACGCCACGCCGCGCGGCCCGGCCGCCAGTCCGGACCCCGCCAGCCACTCGGTGTTGCGCACCGCGCCGAGCGCCACCACCGCGACGTCGACCTCCAGCGCGGCGCCGTCCGACAGCCGGGCCCGGGCCAGCCTTCCCCGCCCGTCGCCCTCCAGCGCGGTGACGGTGACCCCGCACCTCAGGTCCACACCATGGGCGCGTTGGATATCCGCGGCGACCTCCGCCAGCACACCGCCCAGCGCCCCGATCAGCGGGGCGCCGCCGCGCTCCGCGACCACCACGTCCAGACCGCGTTCCCGGCACACCGAGGCCATCTCCGAACCCGTGAAGCCTGCGCCGATGACCAGCACCCGCCGCGGCCCCGCCTCCAGCCGCTCCAGCAGGCCCCGGGCGTCCTCGAGGGTGCGCACGCCGACGACGCCGTCCAGCGCGGCCTGCGCCTCGTCCGGCCAGGGCCGGGCCCGCACGCCGGTCGCCACCAGCAACCGGTCGAAGGGAAGGTCTGCGCCGTCGGACAGACGTACTAGCCGTTTCTCCAGGTCCAGCCCCGTGGCCCGCACGCCCAGCCGCCAGTCGGCGTCCACCGGACGCCGCGCGGGCAGCGCCACGTGATCCGGGGGAACCCTGCCCAGCAGCACCTGCTTGGAGAGCGGCGGCCGGTCGTACGGTTCGTGCCGCTCCTCGCCGACCACGGTGAGCGAACCGGTGAACCCCTCGTCGCGCAGCGTCTCCGCCGCCCGCAGACCGGCCAGCGACGCCCCCACGACGACAATCCGGCCGTCACGCCCGGTCACGGTCGGCCTCCGTGTCGAGTCCGGCCCTCGGCCCCTCCTCGACGAGGATGGCCTGGACGGGGCAGGCCGCCGCGGCACGGCGGACCCTTTCAATCTGGCCCTCGTCGGGCGCCGCGTCGTACAGCAGGGCCTCCTCGCCGTGGAGGGAGAACACCTCCGGGGCGAGAAAAACGCACTGGCCGTAGCCCTGGCAGCGGTTGAGATCGACCATGAGTCGCATGGGACCGCCTTTCCCGCCCGGAGGCCCGCAGTGCCGGGCGGGAACCGCACCCGGCGGAATCGCTTCGGGGCTCATGGCGGGCTCACGGCCGCATGTCCCGGAAAGACCTGAGGGCCCCGCATCCGTCCTCACAGGCAGCACTTCCACTACTACTACAGACCCTGGGTGCGCGCAGGTCGTGGAGATCGCCTCGCCCCGAGGCGTCAGGCCGAAGCCCCACGGCGTCGCGCCCCGGCCGCCGGCCGGGGCAACCGGGCCGGGGCAACCGGGCTGCTCCGCCCTCGCCGGACCGAGGGAAGGCCGAGCGGCCTTCGTCGACCGGGACTGCATGCTGCGGGCGTCTGAGAGCATGGAGTGCGTGAACAAGATTCCACGCGGCACGCTTCAGGAGCAGACCTTCTATGAGCAGGTGGGCGGCGAGGAGACCTTCCGACGCCTGGTGCGCCGTTTCTACCAGGGAGTAGCCGAGGACCCGCTGCTGCGACCGATGTACCCGGAGGAGGATCTGGGTCCGGCGGAGGAGCGGCTTGTGCTCTTCCTGATGCAGTACTGGGGCGGACCGCGCACCTACAGCGACAACCGCGGCCACCCGAGGCTGCGGATGCGCCACGCCCCCTTCACCGTCGACCGGGCGGCGCACGACGCCTGGCTGAAGCACATGCGGGCGGCCGTCGACGAGCTCGGCCTCTCCGAGGAGCATGAGCAGCAGCTGTGGAACTACCTCGCCTACGCGGCCGCCTCGATGGTCAACACCGCTGACTGAGCTGCCCGCCGCCGTCGCCGACACGGCCCACGGTGCCGGAATCCGGGCATCCGCCGTCGGATAACGGTGACGATCAGGTCAAGGACGCACGGCAGGCGGTTTCCACCGGCCCGTGTCCTCTGCAAGCATCTTCGGACGGCAGCAGGGGACGCAGAGCCACGAGGGGGGCGGGGGAAGGTGACGGGGTTTGTCTTATTGCGGGTGCGGGCGCACCGCCTGCTGCTCGCGGCCGGACTTCTCGCGGTCCTGCTGACCGCCTCCGTCCTCGCCTCGCTCGCCGCCTACTCCGGCTCCGTCGGGGACGCGGCGCTGCGCGCCACGCTGAGCGGCCGGGGACGCCACGCTCGCCGTCACGGCTGGACGGCTTCCCGACGACGGCCGCCGGGAGGCGGCGGACCAGGCGGTCCAGCGCACGGCACACTGCTCATGCTCGCTTCCGCGTTGCGTGGCGCTGCCGCATGCACGATGCGCCATGAGCCGCCTCTGCCCCGTCGGGCGCGGCTCAAGCAGGCGCTCGCGCGCTCACACCGGGCGCACGGGGGTGACGCTGAGCCCGCCGAGGCCGTTGGTGCGGACGGCGACCGAACCGAAGGGGGTGCGCAGCCGCAGCCAGGACCCCGTCGAGAGCAGCGCTGTCGGCACGCCGGGCCGCAGAAAGCCCAGCGACTGCGCGGCGTGCACGGCGCGCAGCGGCAGCCCGGTCGGGCCGATGCCGCGGGACCAGATCTCCCGGCCGATGCGATCGCGCTCCGCGCGGGTGCGGCGCTCGGCGGGCAGTGCCTCGTCGCGCCTGCGGAACTCGGCGACCGCGGCCGCCACCGCCCCGCGCATCTCGGCGGCGTCGGGCAGTCCGGGCATCTCACGCCAGCCGCCGCGCGGCGGCAGCACCCCCGCCCATGCCGGTCCGGTGACGGCGGGGGGCACGGCGATCTCCGGGCCGCCGAGCGACTCCAGCAGCTCGCCCGCCGCGACGGTGACGTCCAGTTCGACAGGGTGGCTCAGACGCGCCGTACGGATCGCCAGCACCTCGAAGGACGGCGGGCGGCCGAAAACGGCGAGCGCGCCGCCCCCGGCCTGGAGGCGGACGGCGGCGGCGCGGTCGTAGTGGAGCAGCCGGGCGAGAAAGGCGGACAGATCCTCCGCCTCCCTCGCATCGGCGAAGTGCAGACTCTGCACAGGTGCGGTCATGCGACGAAAGCACCCTCGGCGGCCTCGGCGGCCTCAGTGGCGTCCGCGGACTCCGCGGACTCCGCGGACTCCGCGGACTCGGCTGCCTCGTCCATGTAGTGCTCCAGGAAGGACCGCTCCTCCGCGGAGATCCGGCGGGGCCGCCCGGCCTGGAGGTCATAGGGGACGACGACGGTCGAGGCCCGTACGTACACCTGGTCCGGGTCCTTGATCTCGTACGCGATCGTCAGCGACGCTGCGCCGATCTTCGTCACCCAGGACTCGACGGCGACCGGCTCGTGCCGGTGCACCAACGGCCGCAGATACTCGATCTCGTGACGGGCCACCACGGACCCGCCCGAGAACGACGGACTGCCGTTCCCCGGCGCCAGCCGGAACATGAAGTCGATCCGCGCCTCCTCCAGATAGCGGAGGAAGACCACGTTGTTGACATGCCCGAAGGCGTCCATGTCCGACCAGCGGAGGGGACAGCTGTAGAAGTGCCTGGCCACGGTTCAGCCTCGGGTCAGCTTCTTGTACGTGGCCCGGTGCGGACGGGCCGCGTCCGGGCCGAGACGCTCGATCTTGTTCTTCTCGTACGACTCGAAGTTGCCCTCGAACCAGAACCACTTGGAGTCGCCCTCGTACGCCAGGATGTGCGTGACGACGCGGTCGAGGAACCAGCGGTCGTGGGAGACGACGACGGCGCAGCCGGGGAAGTCCAGCAGCGCGTTCTCCAGGGAGGAGAGCGTCTCCACGTCGAGGTCGTTGGTCGGCTCGTCAAGAAGCAGCAGATTGCCGCCCTGCTTGAGGGTGAGCGCCAGGTTGAGGCGGTTGCGCTCGCCTCCGGAGAGGACCCCGGCCGGCTTCTGCTGGTCCGGGCCCTTGAAGCCAAAGGCGGAGACATACGCCCGGGACGGCATCTCGACCTGGCCGACGTTGATGTAGTCCAGTTCGTCGGAGACCACGGCCCACAGGGTCTTCTTCGGGTCGATGTTCTCGCGGCTCTGGTCGACGTAGGAGATCTTGACGGTGTCGCCGACCTTGATGGTGCCGGAGTCGGGCTGCTCCAGGCCCTGGAGCATCTTGAACAGCGTGGTCTTGCCCGCACCGTTCGGGCCGATGACGCCGACGATGCCGTTGCGGGGCAGGGTGAAGGAGAGGTCGTCGATGAGGACCTTCTCGCCGAAGCCCTTGTTCAGGTTCTCGACCTCGACGACGACATTGCCCAGACGCGGGCCCGGCGGGATCTGGATCTCCTCGAAGTCCAGCTTCCGGGTCTTCTCGGCCTCGGCGGCCATCTCCTCGTAACGGGCCAGACGGGCCTTGGACTTGGCCTGCCGGCCCTTCGCGTTGGAGCGCACCCAGTCCAGCTCTTCCTTGAGCCGCTTCTGGCGCTTGGCGTCCTTCTGGCCCTCGACCTTGAGGCGGGCGGCCTTGTTCTCCAGGTAAGTGGAGTAGTTGCCCTCGTACGGGTGGGCGCGGCCGCGGTCGAGCTCCAGGATCCACTCGGCCACGTTGTCGAGGAAGTACCGGTCGTGCGTGATGGCGACGACGGTGCCGGCGTACTTGGCGAGGTGCTGCTCCAGCCACTGCACCGACTCGGCGTCGAGGTGGTTGGTGGGCTCGTCGAGCAGCAGCAGGTCGGGGGCCTCCAGCAGCAGCTTGCAGAGCGCGACGCGGCGCTTCTCACCGCCGGAGAGGTTGGTGACCGGCCAGTCCCCGGGCGGGCAGCCCAGGGCGTCCATGGCCTGCTCGAGCTGGGCGTCGAGGTCCCAGGCGTTGGCGTGGTCGAGGTCCTCCTGGAGCTTGCCCATCTCCTCCATCAGCGCGTCCGTGTACTCGACCGCCATCTGCTCGGCGATCTCGTTGAACCGGTCGAGCTTGCCCTTGATCCCGGCGACGCCGTCCTGGACGTTCTCCAGGACGGTCTTGGACTCGTCGAGCGGCGGTTCCTGGAGCAGGATGCCGACCGAGTAGCCGGGCGTGAGGAACGCGTCGCCGTTGGAGGGCTGCTCAAGACCGGCCATGATCTTGAGCACGGTGGACTTACCGGCGCCGTTCGGGCCGACCACACCGATCTTCGCACCGGGCAGGAAGCTCAGCGTCACGTCATCGAGGATGACCTTGTCGCCGTGCGCCTTGCGCGTCTTGCGCATCGTGTAGATGTACTCAGCCAAGAGAAACCGTCCGGCAAGAAAGTGGGTGGGCAGAGATACACCCATCTTGCCTGACGCCGGTCCCCTGACGAAAACCGGTTCCGTGCCCGGAGTGCGGCGCGGCCCCGGTACGCCTGTGCGGGGCGTACCGGGGCCGTCACCTTGTGTGCGGCGGGGGGTTACTCCCCGGCGGCCGCCTTCTTCCTACGGAGGAAGAAGACCGCGCCTCCGCCGACCAGCACCAGGACGACCGCGATGCCCGCGATCATCGGCGTGGCGCTGGAGCTGCCGGTCTCGGCGAGGTTGTCGCCGTCCTGCGGGGTGCCCGAGCCGCCGCCGGCCGTGGCCGGGCTGGGCTGGGACGACGGGGTCTCGGGACCCGGCTCGGGAGTGCCGGCGGTCTCGCAGTCCAGGACGCCCTTGAACGTCTTGCTGAAGCCGGCCGGGCCGGTGATCGTGAAGTCGTACGCCTGGTCCTCGGCCACCGGGACGGTCACGGTGCGGGAGTCACCGGCCGCGATGGAGTGCTTGACCCCCATCAGCTCGAACTCGAACGGCTCGTCGCCCTTGTTGGAGGCGGTGATGTCCACCCCGCCCTCGGCGCAGTTCTTCTCGGCCGACAGCGCGGGGATCGGGCCCGTCTTCGCCCAGGTCGCGGTGGACTGCGCGGAGACCGTGGACTGGCTGGACCCGGCCAGGATCTGCGTCTGGCTCTTGGTGACGCCGGCGAACGCCCGGCCCACCGGCACCGATGTGGTGGCCTGCACCGTCAGCGTCGCCGAGCCGTCGGCCGCCTCGGCGGGGACGTCGAAGTACAGCTTGGAGCCGTTGACCGCGGAGGTGACGGGCTTGCCCGCCTCGTCGGTGACCTTGACTCCGCTGGCGGCGGCGTCGGCGGGCGAGGTGACCGCGACCTGACCGGCGTCGGTGCTGACCGTCACGGGCCCGAGCCGCTCGCCCGGCTTGCCCGAGACGGCGCCCGGCTCCAGGCTGAGGGAGGCCTTGGGCTCCTTGACGTCCTTGGCCTCCTTCTCCAGCCAGTCGGCGAGCGCCTCGGCCTGCGCGTCGGCGGCCGTGACGTCCGCGTCGTCGGAGAAGCGCCAGATCGCCACCTGGGTGCCTGCCGCAGCGGTCTTCTCCGTCAGCGGACCGGTGCCGGCCTTCTGCGCCAGCGCGGCCAGGTCGTCGACCTGCGGGTAGGAGTTCTGCAGGATCCACAGGATCTTGCCCGCGTCGCCGTTGTCACCCAGCGACGTCTGGCTCCAGGGGGTCTCCAGGTACTTCGCCTGGTCCTGGGTGGGGTTGTGGATGTCGATGCAGTACGTCTTCAGCCGGCCGCCGCCGTCGACCGTCATCTCGAACAGGCCCGCGGGGATCTGCCGCGTCTTGCCGTCCACGTGCAGCTCGGCCTTGTCGTAGGTCTTCAGCCCGTCGAGGGTGGCGACCGCCCCACCCTGGTGCTGGACGTCGTCGTCGGCGGCGGCCGCACCCGCGCCGCCGAGTATGGAACCAGCCGCGAGCAGCCCGGAGATCAAGGCTCCGGCGGTGAGACGGCGAGCAGCGCTCCGCCTGCGTACACGTGACGCAGAGAACACACCAAACACAGAATTCCCCTCCGGGCGAGGCTTATCACGTGTGACGCGTGGGGGAGTGCCTCGCCAGCAGACTCAAGTGCCCCGTAACTTTCGCGAGTACCGCAGGTACCGCGAGTACCGCGGAAAGCCTAGAGAGGACGGCACAGCACGGTGGCCAGTCCTACCGTCTGATAACCATTCCGACTCAGAATCGTTATCCCACGCGCCCCATGAGGGTCCCCACTTCACCTCTTTCAGCGCTTCCATATCGACAAATCTCCCCAACTCGCCTTCAGCGCACCGGAGTCGGCACCGCCTCCGTCACCTGGGGTGACTCCCCCTTCACCGGGCGTCGGAACGCTGTCGTACCGCGTGTCAGGTCGTGACCGGCCGCAACCGCTTCAATGACCACGAATGTTCGTTGCCGACCGTCCCGTTCCTCTTCCCTTACCTTCAACCTGCCGTGCACGAGCAGTGGTTCCCCCACACCGACGGATCCGGCCAGATTCATCGCCAAGGACCGCCAGGCGAAGACCGTAAAGAAGCTCGTCGGCCCGTCCGACCAGCCTCCGCTCTGCCGGTCCCGGCGGCGCGGCGTCACGGCGAATCGAAATCGCGCCATCCCCCCGCTCGCCGTTTCCCGGTACTCCACATTCGTGGCGACATTGCCCACGACCGTCACCATGGTGTCGTTCATGGCGCTCTCCCCCATGCTTTGCGCGTGCTGACGGAGTCCATGCTGATGCCGTTCGGAGGATCTCGCCGGGGGCTGTGGACAGCGCGGCCGCTGTGGACAAGTCCGTCACCCGCGCGAGGGAGCCGCGTACACCCTGCAGCGGGCACCCCGGCGCCGCACACCCGCGCCGCACACCCCCAGCCCCGGGCACGCACCAGAGCCCGGGCACGCACCGGGGTCAGCCGGAGGTGCGCGCCAGGCCCTGCGGCGCGGCCCCGGGCGTGACCGCCGGCCGAAGTCCGGCCGGCCCGCTCGCCCGTGCGCCGACCCGCACACCGGGCCTGCCGAGCATCACCCCGCTGCCGCACACCGTGGCGTACTGCTCCCGCACCTCCCGGTAGCGCATCAGCTCCGCCGCGACCGGGTCGAGGACTCGCGCCCTGCCGCACGCCGCGGCCGCCTCCGTCAGCCGCCGTCCGGCGTCCTGCCCGTACCGCCGCGCGGGCCCCTTCACCGCCGCCGCGCACGCCCATTCGATCAGCGGACCGCCCACGATCCCTGCGAGCATCACCGACACCGGGGCCATCAGCCCCGGTTGCAGAACGCCGACGATCTGGCCCGTCAGCCAGAGCCCGCCGAAGAACTGAAGGAGCGTCATCGAAGCCTGGGCGAGCACCGCGGCCGGCCACCACGCCGGGCGCAGCGGCCGCCCGCCGAGCCGCGCCGACTCACGCGCCGCCAGTTCGTCGAGCGCCTCCGGCAGCCCCCGCGCACCGCGCACCGCCGCCTCGCGCACCGCGGCGCCCCAGGGGCCGGGCAGTCCGTGCGC
>NZ_JADWYQ010000081.1 GCF_022414575.1 Streptomyces sp. MUM 178J
GCCGCCGCCCGCGGCGACGCCGGGCCCCGCCTCCGTGGAGGAGACCGGCCCGGTCTTCCTCGACGAAGAGCCGGCCGAGGAGCCGGACGCGGGGGCGTCGCGCGCTGATTCGCGCACAGAGCCGGCCAGCGCCTGGGCGGCCGACGCGGCACGGCAGTCGGGCTTCGGCGGGGAGCACGACAGCCGAGTCTCCTGGGGAGACACCGCGGGCGGAGCGGAGTCGGCCGCCCCCGCGGACCCGAGGGCGCCCGCGGATCCGACCGGCGGCGCGCTGCCCGGGGTCCGGGGGGCGAGCGGCCCGGGCGCGGGTGAGGCCACGGGCCAGGGCGACGGGACGATGACCTTCCGCTCTCGCGCCGAGGGCTCCCCGGACAAGGGCACTCCGGGCGAGGGCACGGCCTCCGCCCCCGCCGCACCCGCTGCCGAGAGGCCCCGCCCCCAGGCGCGAACCCAGCAGCCGCAGGCGCCCGTACGGCCCAACGTGCCCTCGCAGCCGCAACCCGCTGCCTCCCAACCGCAGCCGCACGCCGCTGCCTCCCAGCCGCAGTCCCCGGTGACCGCCGGGCCCGGCGGCGGCGCGGCGTCCTGGCCGCAGCAGGTCCACCAGCTCGCCCAGGGAGCGCAGGCGGCCCAGGCGGGTCAGCCGGCCCGCACGGCCCAGCCAGGACAGCCGGGCCAGTCCGCCTCCGGCGTCCGCACCGGCAGGGAGCCCGAGCAGCCGGTCGTCCCCTGGAAGCCGCCGGTCAACGACCCTTTCCTGCAGGCGGCCCAGGCCCAGGCGGCGGCCCGTCCCGCGTCCCTCGGCAAGCGGTTCGCGGCGCGGCTGATCGACACGCTGCTGCTCGGCGCGCTCGTGTCCGCCGTCGCGGTCCCCGTGCTCGGTCAGGCCGTCGCCCATGTCGACGGCAAGATCGAGGCCGCCAAGCAGTCGGGACAGACCGTCACCGTATGGCTGGTCGACGGCACGACCGCGGGCCATCTGGGCATCGTCCTCGCCGCCCTGCTCGTCTTCGGGCTGCTGTACGAGACGCTGCCGACGGCCAAGTGGGGCCGCACTCCGGGCAAGAAGCTGTTCGGACTGAAGGTCTGTCATATCGAGTCCCATGAGACGCCGACCTTCGTGGCGGCGCTGCGCCGTTGGCTTGTCTACAGCCTGCTCGGCGTTCTCGCCATCGGTCTGCTCAATGTGCTGTGGTGCCTGTTCGACCGCCCGTGGCGGCAGTGCTGGCACGACAAGGCGGCGCACACGTTCGTCACCGGCTGACGTCCTGCGCTTGGCGGCTGACGGTCCGTCGGAGACGGTCGCCCGAACGGCGTGTCATAGGTTGCGGAGGGCCCGGGGGCACGGTGCACTGCCCCCATGAGCCCGATGAGCAACGACGACAGGCCGCCGTCCGGGGAGCCGCCCGAGGACGACCCGTTCCGCAAGAAGCCGCCCGAGCAGCCGCCCCCCGAGCAGCCGCCGCCCGGCTCGACGCCTCCGCCGGGCCCGCCGCCTCCGGGCTCCACGCCGCCGCCCCCTCCACCGGGCGGCGGCGGTCCTATGCCTCCGTACGGTCCGGGCGACGCCTACGGCGGAGGCCCCTACGGAGGCGTCGACCCGCTCGCGGGGATGCCGCCGCTCGCGGACTTCGGCCGACGGCTGACGGCCAGGATCGTCGACTGGCTCATCATCGCCGTGCCGCTGTTTCTGCTCTCCCTGCTCTTCGGGGGCTGGGACTTCACCACGGACGGCGACAGCTGGGAGGAGATCAGCGAGGAGCTGAACACCGGCAGGCAGTGGCTCTACTCGCTCGTCGCGGTCGTCGCGTATGTGGGCTACGACACCATCATGGTCAAGAAAGACGGTCAGACGCTGGGCAAGCGCTGGATGAAGATCCGCGTCGCCTTGCTGAACGACGGCAGCGTGCCCGACACCAACTCTTCCCTGCTGCGCGCGGTCGTGCTGTGGGTGCCCGCGCTGATCTGCTGCTTCTGCCTCTGGTGGATCATCATCGCCATCACGATCCTGACCGACAAGCCGTACAAACAGGGGTTGCACGACAAGGTCGCCAAGACGGTCGTGGTGCGGGTGCGGTAACGCTTCAGCGGTGCAGGGAGTGGACGCCCGCGCCCGTGCGCCGGGCGGGCGCAGGTCCGGGCTGTGCCTCCTGCACCGTGCGCAGCGCTGCGTCGAGGGCCGTGCCCCGCCTCTGTACGTCCCGCTGATGCAGGGTGACGGAGACGGCGAGTCCCAGCGCCAGCGCCACGGCGGCGACGGCGGCGACGGCGATGCCGCCCTCGGCGCCGGTGAGCAGCAGCAGGGCGAGGGCTGAGAAGACGACGGCAGCCGAACCGTAGGCGATCTGTGCGGCAGTCGGACGCGGCATGACGGTATCCGTCCTCGGGGCAGGGGACAGGGACAGGGGGGTGTCGTCGGGTCTCTCTCCCGCGCGGGAGCCGGCCGGCATGGTCGCACTGCCGATCGACTCTATGAGGGTGCATGCCCGAGGGGAACCGGTGGTAAGCGTGACCTAACCCACGGTGCCGGTGCACAGGGGGCGCATCGATTCATCCGCACTACCAATTGGCCGAAAATATGCTCCCATTGTCCGGCCCTCCACCCTTTCGAGGGTGTTCGAATTCCGGAACTGGACTCGCGCATAGTGCAGTTGGCCTGTCCAAGTCAAGGACTGTCTTTTCTTCGTCAACTCCGGTCGAATGTCGTCACTTGTGACGCGACTCCGCGCGCGGACTACCCCACATCTTGTCCGTGGCGGCGGGGCGCAGGGGAGGACACCAATCAAGTGACCAACAGAAGACGGACGATCAGAGCGTCCGCGGTGCTCGTGGCGCTCGCCGCGACCACCGCGACGGCCTCGGCCTTCGCCACCGCGCAGGCCGACGACCACCGCTCGACGGACCCGACAGCAATCGAACGCCACGACCCGGCGCCGGGCAAGGCCAAGGGGGGCCACGGCGAGGGACCCGAGAAGGCTCATGTCGAGCACGATCTCGAAGGCCCGTTCAGCAAGCAGCAGGAGGAGCAGCGGCAGGCTGCCCTTGAGCAGGTCATATCGGGCGACGCGACCGTCCAGAAGCGGGGTGCTTCCAAGGTCGTGCGGCTCGATGACAAGAAGTACGTCGAGCTGGGCCGGGAGAAGACCGACAAGATCTTCACCATCCTGGTGGAGTTCGGCGACAAGGTCGACGACACCACGATGTACGACCCCGACGGCGACGGTCCCAAGCCGCCCGTCAAGAAGTACGGCGGCACTCCGGGCCCGCTGCACAACAAGATCGCCGAGCCCGACCGCTCGGTGGACAACTCCACCGCCTGGCAGGAGGATTTCGACCGGCAGCACTTCCAGGACCTGTACTTCGGCAAGGGCCAGAACGCCGACGGCACGCCCAAGCACTCGCTGAAGACCTACTACGAGCGGGCCTCGTCGGGCCGCTACTCGGTCGAGGGCACGGTCTCCGACTGGGTCAAGGTCGAGTACAACGAGGCGCGCTACGGCTCCAACTACTGCGGACAGTCGAACTGCTCCAACGTCTGGGACGCCGTCCGCGACGGCGTCAACGCCTGGACCGCCGACCAGAAGGCCAAGGGCAAGACCGACGAGCAGATCAAGGCCGAGCTGTCCCAGTACGACAAATGGGACCGCTACGACTTCGACGGCGACGGCGAGTTCAACGAGCCCGACGGCTACATCGACCACTTCCAGATCGTCCACGCCGGCGAGGACGAGTCCGCGGGCGGCGGCACGCAGGGCGGCGACGCCATCTGGGCCCACCGCTGGTACGCCTACGGCACCGACGTCGGCAAGACCGGCCCCGCCCAGAACAGGGCCGGCGGCACCCAGATCGGCGAGTCCGGCATCTGGGTCGGCGACTACACCGTGCAGCCCGAGAACGGCGGACTCGGCGTCTTCGCCCACGAGTACGGCCACGACCTCGGCCTGCCGGACCTGTACGACACCTCCGGCGGCGGCGAGAACTCCACCGGCTTCTGGACCCTGATGTCGTCCGGCTCCTGGCTGGGCACCGGCGGGGAGACCATCGGCGACCTCCCCGGCGACATGACCGCCTGGGACAAGCTGCAGCTCGGCTGGCTCAACTACACCAAGGGCAAGGCCGCGACCAAGTCCAAGCACAAGCTGGGCGTCGCCGAGTACAACACCAAGAACCCGCAGGCGCTCGTCGTCGAGCTGCCGAAGAAGGAAGTCACCACCACCGTCGTGAAGCCCGCGCAGGGCTCCAAGCAGTGGTGGAGCCAGATGGGTGACGACCTCAAGAACACCCTGACCCGCTCCGTCGACCTCACCGGCAAGTCGTCGGCCGAGCTGTCGCTCAAGGGCTGGTACGACATCGAGGCCGAGTACGACTACCTCTACACCGAGGTGTCCACGGACGGCGGCGCGACCTGGACCGCGCTGGACGGCACCGCCGACGGCCAGGCCCTCCCGCGGGACGCCTCCGACACGCCCGCGCTGACCGGCGTCTCGGAGACGTACAAGGACCTCGTCTACTCGCTGGACGCGTACGCGGGCAAGAAGTTCGACCTCCGCTTCCGCTACCAGACGGACGGCGGCGTGGCGCCGCTCGGCTTCACGGCCGACGCGATCACCCTGACCGCGGACGGCGCGACGGTCTTCAGCGACGACGCCGAGGGCGACGACGCGGGCTGGACCGCGAAGGGCTTCACCCGCATCGGCGAGGGCTTCACCAAGGAGTACGAGCAGTACTACATCGCCGAGAACCGGCAGTACGTCTCGTACGACCAGACCCTCAAGGTCGGCCCGTACAACTTCGGCTTCGCCGCGCCGAAGGAGAGCTGGGTCGAGCACTACCCGTACCAGAACGGCCTGCTGATCTGGCTCTGGGACACCTCCCAGGCCGACAACAACACCAGCCAGCACCCCGGCAAGGGTCTGATCCTGCCGGTGGACGCCCATGCCGAGCCGCTGAAGTGGAAGGACGGGTCGCTGATGCGCAACCGCATCCAGTCCTACGACTCGACCTTCAGCTGGTGGCCGACGGACAGCATCAAGCTGCACAAGGCGGGGGTCGCCCAGCGGATCTGGCCCAAGTTCGGCAATCCCGTCTTCGACGACCGCAAGGGGACCTACTGGCACGAGGGGAACCCGACCGGAAGTGTCGACGTTCCTGACACCAACACGCGGATCTCGATCGCCTGGCAGCCGTGGAGCGGCAAGACGATCACCGTCAAGGTGGGCCCCTCCACCAAATAATTGACATAACTGCAGGTCAAACCATGATCGGCCGTTGCCCCCTGGCGGGCGGCGGCCGATCGTGTTTAGGTGCGGGAGACGAGACCCTTATTGACACCAGAGTACGGGGGAGTGGATCAGCATGCCCGGAGGCGGGTTCTGCAAGCTGCCGGGAGGCAGCGTCGTGGTCGCGATAGGACTGCCCAGTCCGGCCGGGGACGGCGGGACGGTCCGCGTCCTGGTCCATGCGGCGAACCGGGCGCGGGCGCTGACGCGGCTGCGGAATCTGGGGCTGCGGGCGGTGTACCTGCGCGGCAACGCGGAGCCTCCGACGCCGGACGAGATCACGGCGGTGCTGCACCACCCGGACGGCCTTCTCTGGCGTACGTCGGGCCCTGCGGCGCCGCAAGAGCTCTGGCACCCCATCCGGGCCCTGCTGCGCGCCACGACCAGCGCCTGACCGCGCCCCCGGGGGCTTCCGCCCCCGGACCCCCGCTCCTCAAACGCCGGAGGGGCTGGTTTTCCCCGGGCCGCACCATCGGCTTGCCGGAGAGGGCCCCCGGGTCACACCACCGGCTTGCCGGAGAGCTCCACGCCCGCCCCCCGCATCTCCTCCAGCGCCCGCTGGGTCGTCTCCTGTGCGACGCCCGCCGTCAGGTCCAGCAGGACATGGGTGCGGAAGCCCTCGCGGGCCGCGTCGAGGGCGGTCATGCGGACGCAGTGGTCGGTGGCGATGCCGACGATGTCGACGTCGGTGATCCCGTGCCGGCGCAGCCAGTCCGCCAGCGGCGTGCCGTTCTCGTCGGCGCCCTCGAAGCCGCTGTACGCCGCCGTGTACGCGCCCTTGCTGAAGACCGCGTCGATCGCGCCCGAGGCGACGGCCGGCGCGAAGTTCGGGTGGAAGCCGATGCCCTCGGTGCCCGCGACGCAGTGGGGCGGCCAGGAGCCGACGTAGTCCGGGTGGTCGGAGAAGTGGTCACCGGGGTCGATGTGGTGGTCGCGCGTGGCGACGACATGGGCGTAGCCCGCCTGGGACTCGCCGATCAGGTCGGTGATGGCGGCCGCGACGTCCGCGCCCCCCGCCACCGCGAGGCTGCCGCCCTCGCAGAAGTCGTTCTGAACGTCCACGACGATCAATGCGCGGTGCATGGCGGGTGTCCTTCGGTGGGGGCGGGGTCGACGGCTGCTGAGGCGGCGTCCCGTAAGGGGGCCTTTCGCATCCGGGCCTTTCGTACGGGTTCACTTCGTACGGGTTCACTTCGTACGGGTTTGCTTCGCACGAGGGTCTCCCGCACGGGGGCATCCCGTACAGGGGATGAGATCGAGAGTAGAGACTTCGGCGGCCCAGGGGGAGGGGGCATCGTCGTCGCACGGGGCGCGTTCGCCCAGGGCGCGCCAACGAGTACCCCGCTCACGGGCGCCGCATCAGCCTGCGCCGTGCTCATCGGCACTCCGTGGGGATCACCGGCTCGCCCCGCGACAGCTGTATCGCCGACAGCGGCAGCCCCGCCCGCGCCGCCGCATGCCGCTCCCGCGCGGCCTCCAGTGGCTCCCGCGCCACGATCTCGCCGCCCTTGACCAGCTCCGTGAGCAGCTGGCGGTCGACGAGGTCCGCCGGGACCTCGCCCGCCGAGACGACCTCGGCCTCGGCGACCCCGTACTCGTCCAGCCGCCGTGCCGCCCACTTGCGGCCGCCGAGCGAGCTCTTCGCGCCCAGGGACTTCTTCGCCACCGGCCGCAGCGGGGCCGCGACGTCGGCGGACCCGGCGCGCGCCACGAGCTTGTAGACCATCGAGCAGGTGGGGTGCCCGCTGCCGGTGACGAGCTGGGTGCCCACTCCGTACGCGTCCACCGGCGCCGCGGCGAGCGACGCGATGGCGTACTCGTCCAGATCGGAAGTGACGACGATCTTCGTGTCATATGCGCCCAGCTCGTCGAGCTGCTGCCGGACCCGGTGCGCCACCAGCAGCAGATCACCCGAGTCGATGCGCACCGCCCCCAGCTCCGGCCCCGCGACGGCCACGGCCGTGCGGACCGCCTCGGCGACGTCGTAGGTGTCGACGAGCAGCGTGGTGCCCCGGCCGAGCGAGTCGACCTGCGCCCGGAAGGCGTCCCGCTCGCTGTCGTGCAGCAGGGTGAAGGCGTGCGCGCTGGTGCCCACCGTCGGGATGCCGTAGCGGAAGCCGGCCGCCAGGTCGGAGGTGGAGTCAAAGCCGCCGACGTACGCGGCGCGCGCCGCGGCCACCGCGGACAGTTCGTGGGTGCGCCGCGCACCCATCTCGATCAGCCGCCGCCCGCCCGCGGCGACGGACATCCGGGAGGCCGCCGCCGCGATCGCCGAGTCGTGGTTGAGGATCGAAAGGATCACGGTCTCCAGCAGCACGCACTGGGCGAAGGAGCCCTCGACGCGCAGCACCGGAGAGCCGGGGAAGTACACCTCGCCCTCCGGATAGCCCCAGATGTCCCCGCTGAAGCGGTAGTCGGCGAGCCAGCGCAGCGTGGGCCCGTCCACGATCCGCATCTCGCGCAGAAAGCCCAGCACGGCGTCGTCAAAGCGGAAGTTCTCGACCGCGTCCAGCACCCGGCCGGTGCCCCCGACGACTCCGTAGCGGCGGCCCTCGGGCAGCCGGCGGGTGAAGACCTCGAAGACGGAGCGGCGGTCCGCGGTGCCCGCCCTCAGTGCCGCCTGCACCATCGTGAGCTCGTACTGGTCGGTGAAGAGCGCCGTCGAGGGAACCTCGACGGGCAGTCCCAGGTCCGCTGTGTCCATGACGAGGATGCTACACCTGATTTCGTCAAAGTGACGAGATCTCGTCGCGGGGGCAACTCGGGCTCCCTGTCAGGGGTGCCGTTTGTGCGTCGGGCCGGTGCGGGTGGCAGCATGGATCGTGTGAGTGTCGCTCCCGTAGAGCCAGTGGAAACCGCCCGCCCCGACGCGGAGGAAGAGGCCTTCGCCGTTCCTGAACCGGACGTGCCCTGGGTGACGCTCGTCCACAATGATCCGGTCAACCTGATGAGCTACGTCACATATGTCTTCCAGGCGTACTTCGGGTATCCCAAGGACAAGGCGCACAAGCTGATGCTCGACGTACACCACAAGGGCCGCGCGGTCGTCTCCAGCGGGACGCGCGAGGAGATGGAACGCGACGTACAGGCCATGCACGGCTACGGACTGTGGGCGACCCTGTCCCACGACCGCACGTGATGGCGAAGGACATGGCCGGACACTTCGAGCCGATCCCCGGCGGCGGGGCGGCCGTCGCCCTGGACGAGGTGGAGATCTCGATCCTGCGCTCGCTCGCCGTGCAGCTGATGGAGCTGATCGGCCCCGGCGAAGAGCCCGCCGGCGGTGAGGAGGACCCGCTGGCCGCCCTGTTCGCCGAGGGGCCGAGCGAGCCGCCCGCCGACCCGGCGCTGGCCCGTCTCCTCCCCGACGCCTACGGCAGCCCGGACGGCGAGCAGGACGACGAACTGCAGGCGTACTCCGCCGAGTTCCGCCGCTACACCGAGAACGACCTGCGCGCCCGCAAGCGTGAGGACGCACTCGCCATGGTCCGCAGCCTTGACTCGCTGACCTTCCAGGGCGAGGGCGGCGCCGTCCTCAAGCTCCCACCCGAGGACTGCCGGCGCTGGCTCGGCGCCCTCAACGACCTCCGGCTGACGATCGGCACCCGGCTCGAGGTCCGGGACGACGACGACACCGCCGAGCTGTACCGGCTGCCCGACTCCGACCCGCGCAAGCCGATGGTGATGGCCTACCTCTGGCTCGGCTCGCTCCAGGAGTCACTGGTGGAAACGCTGCTGACCTGATGCTTTAGTGTCCGGAAACAGACATCTGCCGTCTTGAGCGCGTTCGCTCAACGGACCTTCAGATCCGGATAACGATCCCGTCACCGCCCTCGCTGTTTCACCAGTTGAGGGCGGTTTTTACGTTTTGCGTGTGACCTGCGCCACTCACCATGGCGCAAAAGGCGTGGTAAGAATTCGCAACTCCTGTGCGAAGTGACCCCTCGCTCGCACCGGAGCCGCCGGGACCGTCTCGGCCAAGCACGACCAAGGCACGAATGGTTCCGATTGTCCGCGGATCCTGCCCCACGTCGCCGATCGGACAACGGCGTTCGCTCAACACAAACCAGCCCCGTACGGCCGGTCGCCGCGCACCGCGCTGCGGCACCCCTCCCTGAGGTAGCCAGATGTCACTCGACAGCATCACCAAGACCATCGATGAGCGCGTAAGCAGCGTCTTCGAACCCGTAGCTTCAGCGCTCGGAGACTTCGTCTTCTACAGCGTCAACATCAACGGCGCCGAGCTTCCCCTGATCGTCGCCTGGCTCGTCGTCGCGGGCCTCGTCTTCACCGGATGGTTCGGCTTCGTCCAGTTCCGCAAGTTCAAGCTCGCTGTCGACGTGGTGCGCGGCAAGTACGACGACAAGGACTCCCAAGGCGAGGTCAACCACTTCCAGGCGCTGACCGCCGCCGTCTCCGGCACCGTCGGCCTCGGCAACATCGCCGGTGTCGCCGTCGCCGTCTCCATCGGTGGCCCCGGCGCCACCTTCTGGATGATCCTCTGCGGTCTGCTCGGCATGGCGAGCAAGTTCGTCGAGGTCACCCTCGGTGTGAAGTACCGCGAGGTGCACGAGGACGGCACCGTCTCCGGCGGTCCGATGCACTACCTGCCCAAGGGCCTCGCCGAGCGCTTCGGCGCGAACGGCAAGACCATCGGCAAGGTGCTCGCCGTCCTCGCCTCCGTGATGATCCTCTTCTTCGGTCTCTTCGGCGGCAACCTCTTCCAGGTCAACCAGAGCTACAGCCAGCTCGCCTCCGTCACCGGCGGCGGCTCCTCCACCTTCGCGCTGTTCTTCGGCCTGCTGATCGCCGCCCTCGTCGGCCTGGTGCTGCTCGGCGGCATGCGCTCCGTCGCCTCCGTCACCAGCCGTCTGGTCCCGGCGATGGCCGGCATGTACGTGGTGGCCTGCCTGGTCGTCATCCTGTTCAACGTCACCGCCGTGCCGGACGCTGTCGGCACGATCGTCTCCGAGGCGTTCAGCCCGTCCGGTGTCGCCGGTGGTGTGATCGGCGCCCTGATCGTCGGTTTCAAGCGCGCCGCGTTCTCCAACGAGGCCGGTCTGGGCTCCGCCCCGATCGCCCACTCCGCGGTCAAGACCAAGCACCCCGCGAGCGAGGGTCTGGTCGCCCTGCTGGAGCCGTTCATCGACACGGTCGTCATCTGCACCATGACCGCGCTGACCATCGTGATCGCCAACCCGGCCAGCTGGGCCGAAGCGCGGGCCGGCGAGTCCATCGGCGGTGTCACCATCACGTCCGACGCCTTCGAGACCGTGCTGCCGTGGTTCCCGTACCTGCTCACCGTCGCGGTGCTGCTGTTCGCCTTCTCCACGCTGATCACCTGGGGCTACTACTGCCTCAAGGCCTGGTCGTACCTCTTCGGCCGCAGCAAGGCCAGCGAGCTCACCTTCAAGGTGATGTACGTGGTGATCGTGGTCCTCGGCGCGCTGGTCTCGCTGGACACCCTGATCAGCATGGCCGACTCGGTCCTCTTCATGCTGGCCGTGATCAACATCATCGGTCTGTACCTGCTGGCGCCGATCGTCAAGAAGGAGCTCGACAAGTTCCTGGCGTACGTCGCCGCCCGGCGCTCCGGCACGGCCGTCGAGGCTGCCGAGGCCGCCGAGCCGGAGGACGAGGAGCCTGTGAAGGTCGTCTGACCCGTCAGGCCCTGACACGGATCTGCTGATCGACGGATCCGCATCCACAGACGAGTCCGCCCGCACCGCTTGCCGGTGCGGGCGGACTCGTCTGCATATAAAGCTCAGCGTTCGCTCAACGGACGTTCAAATCCGAGTAACGATCAAGTTTGCCGAACGCCATGCTTTGACCCGAGAGGGGGCTGATGTCCCCTTCTTCCTGTGCTCCGCGCCACATCCGCCTCAATCTGCCCATGTTTCCAGCGTGTTACAACTTCACGACTGCTCGCGGGACGCCACCCCTGTCCCCGAGGGCGCTTCAATCGGCCGACCGCCGGTGGCACTCCATCCATATCCGGGGGGATCAGCATGGAGAAAGGCGCAGCACCATGACCTCGGCGCAGGTCGAGAAGGACCCCGCGCACACCGCGGGAGACGCTCCGGACGGGGGCGAGGGCTACCAGCGCGGACTGGGCGCCCGGCAGATCCAGATGATCGCCATCGGAGGGGCCATCGGCACCGGCCTCTTCCTCGGCGCGGGCAAGGCCATATCCAAGGCCGGACCCAGCCTGATCCTGGCCTACGCCCTCGCGGGCCTGGTCATCTTCTTCATCATGCGGGCGCTCGGCGAGCTGCTGATGTACCGCCCGGTGTCGGGCTCCTTCTCGGAGTACGCCCGCGAATTCATCGGCCCCTTCGCCGGCTTCGTCACCGGCTGGACCTACTGGCTCTTCTGGGTCGTCACCGGCATCACCGAAGTCACCGCGGCCGCCACATACATGACGTACTGGTTCGACCTGCCGCAGTGGATCTCCGCACTGGTCTTCACGGTCATCCTCTACACCGCGAACCTGATCTCCGTGAAGCTCTTCGGGGAGATCGAGTTCTGGTTCTCGATGGTGAAGGTCACCGCCATCCTCGGCATGATCCTGATCTGCGCCGGCGTCCTCACCCTCGGCTTCTCCGACGCGGGCGACACCGCCTCCGTGACCCATCTGTGGACCCAGGGAGGCTTCTTCCCGCACGGCGTCGGCGGCACCCTCGGCACCCTCCAGATCGTGATGTTCGCCTTCCTCGCGGTGGAACTCGTCGGGGTCACCGCGGGCGAGTCCAAGGACCCGGAGACCACCCTGCCCAAGGCCATCAACACCGTGCCCTGGCGCATCGCCGTCTTCTACGTCGGCGCACTGATCATGATCCTGTCGGTGGTTCCCTGGAGCGAATTCCAGGCCGGCGTCTCGCCGTTCGTCGCCGCCTTCGAGAAGATGGGACTCGGCGTCGGCGCCGCCATCGTCAACTTCGTCGTGCTGACCGCCGCGCTCTCCTCCTGCAACTCCGGCATGTACTCCACCGGCCGGATGCTGCGCGACCTCGCCCTCAACGGCCAGGGCCCGAAGCTCTTCACCCGGCTCACCCGCAGCGGCACCCCGCTGGTCGGCACCACCTTCTCCGCCGCGCTGATGCTCGTCGGGGTCTGGATCAACTACCAGTGGCCGGGCGAGGCCTTCGAGTACGTGGTCTCCTTCGCCACCATCTCCGGCATGTGGGCCTGGATCATGATCCTGGTCAGCCACCTCCGCTACCGGGCCCGGACCGCCCGCGGCGAGCTTCCCGAATCCTCCTTCAAGGCCCCCGGCGCCCCGTGGACCAGCCTGTTCGCGCTCTTCTTCCTCGGCTGCGTCATCGTCATGATGGCGGCCGACGCGGATGCGCGGATCTCCCTGTACTGCGCGCCGCTGTGGGCGCTGCTGCTGCTCGGGTCCTACCTGGCGCTGCGCGCCAGAAACCCGGAGGGTGCGGCTTTCGCCAAGCGCCGCTGACCCGCCCACTCCCTGGTCAGGGAGGTGGAATCTCGCTATCCGGTCGACCCCGTACCACTCTTCGGTACGGGGTCGACCGTCTGCTTATCCTGTCGCTCATGCTGACCCTTACCCAGGCCCTGTACGACCAGATCGTCGCGCACGCCCGCGCCGACCACCCCGACGAGGCGTGCGGCGTCGTCGCCGGGCCCGCGGGCACGGACCGCCCCGAGCGCTTCATCCCGATGCTCAACGCCGCCCGCTCGCCCACGTTCTACGAGTTCGACTCCGGCGATCTGCTCAAGCTCTACCGGGGGCTCGACGACCGCGACGAGGAGCCTGTGATCATCTACCACTCGCACACCGCGACCGAGGCCTACCCCTCCCGCACCGACATCGGCTACGCCAACGAACCCGGCGCGCACTACGTCCTCGTCTCCACCGCCGACACCGACGGAGCGGGCCCCTTCCAGTTCCGTTCCTTCCGTATCGTGGACGGCGCCGTGGAGGAGGAAGAGGTCAAGGTCGTCGAGGCCTACTGAGGCGTGCACGGCGGGGCGTCCGCCTGGCGAACAGCAGACGTCCGGTATCTGAGATCACATTCCAGAATCCGAACCGGGAATCGATACGATGAGCGCATGGTTGTGAGCGACGTGAGCGACAAGACGCCCAGCAGGCTGCTGCTCGTGGCGCGGCTGCACGTCGACCTGTGCCGCCTCGCCAGCGCGATGTGTACGAACCGCACGGGCACGCCCCGCGCGGCACTCTGAGCCGCGCACCCCCGATCTGCCCGCACGCCCCGCCCGCCTGCCGCGGGCCCAGCCGCGCGCCCGGGCGCACACCGTCCCGGGGCACCACCGAAGACTTCACCCGACAGGAGCCCATCCATGGCCATCGAGGTCCGCATCCCGACCATCCTCCGCACCTACACCGACGGCGCAAAGGCCGTCGAGGCCAGCGGGGAGACCATCGCCGAGCTGTTCGCAGACCTCGAGACCCGCCACGCCGGCATCCTGGAGCGCCTGGTCGACAAGGACAAGGGCGACCAGCTGCGCCGCTTCGTCAACGTCTACCTCAACGACGAGGACGTCCGCTTCCTCGACGGCATCTCCACCAAGCTCAGCGACGGCGACAACGTGACCATCCTGCCCGCCGTCGCGGGGGGATCTGCCGCGGCCGAGCCGCGTTTGGCAGAGGTGGCGGTCGGGCGACCGGCAGGCATGCTCTGATGGCCCGATACGACAGCCCCCTCGACGCGGTCGGCAACACCCCGCTCGTACGGCTGCCGCGGCTGTCCCCCTCCGAGGACGTGCGGATCTGGGCGAAGCTCGAGGACCGCAACCCGACCGGCTCGGTCAAGGACCGCCCCGCGCTCCACATGATCGAACAGGCCGAGAAGGACGGCCGGCTCACCCCCGGCTGCACCATCCTGGAGCCCACCTCCGGCAACACCGGCATCTCCCTCGCCATGGCGGCCAAACTCAAGGGCTACCGCATCGTGTGCGTCATGCCGGAGAACACCAGCGAGGAGCGCCGCCAGCTGCTCGCCATGTGGGGCGCCGAGATCATCTCCAGCCCGGCGGCGGGCGGCTCCAACACGGCCGTCCGCGTGGCCAAGGAGCTGTCCGCCGAGCACCCCGACTGGGTGATGCTCTACCAGTACGGCAACGCGGACAACGCGGGCGCCCACTACGCCACCACAGGGCCGGAGATCCTCGCCGACCTGCCGTCCATCACCCACTTCGTCGCAGGCCTGGGCACCACCGGCACGCTGATGGGCGTCGGCCGCTATCTGCGCGAGCACGTCCCCGGCGTCCAGATCGTCGCCGCCGAGCCGCGCTACGACGACCTGGTCTACGGGCTGCGCAACCTGGACGAGGGCTTCGTGCCCGAGCTGTACGACGCCTCGGTGCTCACCACCCGCTTCTCCGTGGGCTCCGCCGACGCGGTCACCCGAACCCGGGAGCTGCTCCAGCAGGAGGGCATCTTCGCGGGCGTCTCCACGGGCGCGGCCCTGCACGCGGCGATCGGCGTCGGCAGGAAGGCGGTCAAGGCGGGGCAGCCCGCCGACATCGTCTTCGTGGTCGCCGACGGCGGATGGAAGTACCTGTCGACGGGCGTCTACACCGCGCCGACGACTCAGGCGGCGATCGAAACCCTCCAGGGCCAGCTCTGGGCGTGACGCCTACGGGACCGTCCGGCCCTGCGGCCCGCGCCGCCCCCGACCCGCGCGGGCCTTCGTAAGGCCCGGGCGCCCGGACGCTCCCATGAAACGGCGTGGGCCCATGAAACGGCGTGGGCCCGGCGTGGCCCGGCCGACCAGAGCTTGGCCGACCAGGGCCCGGCCGACCAGAGCTTGGCCGACCAGGGCCCGG
>NZ_JADWYQ010000082.1 GCF_022414575.1 Streptomyces sp. MUM 178J
CCGCGGCCCACCGGGACCGGCGTCGCCGTCGGGCCGCGGGCTCCGGGCCCCCGGACTCCGCCCCGCCCGCGTCGCCCGCGTCGCCCGCGTCGCCCGCGGCGTCCGGTTCCCGCTGCGCCGGGATGTACGCCTGGGTGTCGTGCGCCGCCGTCGGCGAGAACGCCCGCAACGCGACCATCACCTCGCCCGGCGTCGGCCGCTCGGCCGGGTCCTTGGCCAGACACCGCCGCAGCAGCGGTGCGAGCCCCGCCGGAACGCCCGCCAGATCCGGCTCGTTGTGCACGACCTGGTACGCCACGATGTACGGGCTGTCCGAGTCGAACGGCCCACGCCCGGTCGCCGCGTGCACCAGCACCGCGCCCATCGCGAAGACGTCCGCCGCCGGCCCCACTTCGCGCGGCCGCTGGAACTGCTCGGGCGCCATGAACGGCGGAGTGCCGATCAGCTTTCCCGTCTCCGTGCGGAGTTCGCTGTCCGCGGGCCGGGAGATCCCGAAGTCGATGACTTTCGGCCCATCTTCGGCGAGCAGCACATTGCCCGGTTTGAGGTCGCGGTGCACCACGCCCGCGCGGTGTATGTCGCGCAGCGCCTCGGCAAGACCGGCGCCGAGCCTGCGCAGTTGCTCGGAGCCCAGCGGACCGTTCCGCTTCACCTGTTCGGCGAGCGTCGGGCCGTCGATGAACAGCGTCGCCATCCAGGGCCGTTCGGCCTCGGGGTCGGCGTCGACGACGGAGGCCGTGAACGCCCCGCTGACCCGCCGGGCGGCCGTCACCTCCTGCCGGAACCGCGCACGGAACTCCGGGTCGGAGGCGTGCTCGGCATGAATGACCTTGACCGCGAGCCGCAGCCCGGAATCGGAGGCGGCCCGGTGCACGACGCCCATGCCGCCGTTGCCGAGGCATGCCTCAAGGCGGTACTGCCCGGCGTACCGCAAGGGTTCCGCTTCCGGAAACGAGCGGGCCGTCTCGACCGGCTCGGTGCTGCGCCGCGGTGGCATGTGCCCACCCCCGTGAATCTCGTGCGCGAGCGCGACGCTCGGAGCCTAGTCGATGGTGCGTGCGATCCAGCCATCGCTTGCTAGCCTCGGCGGCGAGCGCGGAGGGAACCGCGCGGACGCCGACAGCGGGGGGAACGAAGATGTCCGTCGAGGAATTCGAAGGGGTCGAAGCGCGCGAGGGGGCCACGGAAGCCGAGGGAGCCGCGGGGGCCGAGACGGTCGGCGTGGCCGCGGAGACTCTGGCAGCCAAGCGCTATCCGGTCGCCCCGGGCGTCCGCCTCAACGTCCGCAGCGGCCCCGGCACCAACTACCGGATCGTCCGGGTGCTTCCGTACGGCGCGAGCGTGCCGATCAACTGCCAGATGCCGGGGGAGTGGATCCGCGGACCGTACGGCACGTCCAACATCTGGGACAACATCGGCAACGGCGAGTTCGTCTCGGACGCGTACATCTACACCGGCAGTGACGGGTATGTCGCGATCCGCTGCAACTGAAGCCCCGGAAGCCCCGGGAGCCCCGGAAGCAGGCAGGGGATAATCGCCCCTGTGAGCGAGAACCAGCAGCACCCCTCCCGTCCCACCGGGCCGCAGCCCGAGCCGATCCGCTTCTTCGGCACCACGTGGGTCGCCCGCGACGGCGGCTACGGGCTGCGCCGCCTCGGTGTGGCCGCCGGCTCGCTCGCCGCCGCCGTCGCGGGCTGTCTCGTCCTGCGGCTCGCCTACGAGGGGCTGTCCATCGCCCAGGTCGGCGGCTTCGTCAACGGCCTGGTCATCGTCATGTTCGCGGTCTGCAGCGCCATCGCCTTCCGCAAGACGTGGGAGGGCTTCACCCGCCGCCCGAGCGGCTCGCCCGCCGACGACTCGCTGCGCAGCCTCAAGGCGATCGGCTTCGTCGGCTCGCTGCTCGCCTATTTCCTCCGCTCGCTCGCCGAGGCCCCGGGCGAGAAGCTGCGCCGCGAGGAGTACGAGACGGCACGCAGGCAGTACGAGAAGCGGCGCGGCAGCCGAGCCGGGAACCCCGCGGCGCGCAGAAAGTCCAAGCGGCGGTAGCCCGCGGCGTCACACTCCGGCCGGCTGCGTCGTCATCCCCGTGTCCGCGGTACGCCTGCCGAACGAGCGACGAGGCACAGGCGAGGCAGGCGAGGGAGACGAAGGAGAGGGGCAGGGAGATGGCCGAGTTGGCCGTGTTCGAGGAGCAGCGCAGCCGCCTGTGGGGGATCGCCTACCGCATCACCGGGTCGGTCGCCGACGCGGAGGACGCCGTCCAGGAGGCGTGGCTGCGCTGGCAGGCCCTGCCGGACGGGGAGGCCGCCGACCCGCGGGCGTATCTGACGACCGTGGTCAGCAGGATCTGCTACGACCAGCTGGGCTCGGCCCGTGCCCGCCGTGAGGCGTATGTCGGCCCGTGGCTTCCGGAGCCGGTCGTCGCCAACGCCGCCGGCCCCGCCGCGCCGACCCCGCCCGACCCCGCCGAGCGCGTCACCCTCGACGAATCCGTCGGGATCGCGCTGCTCACGGTGCTGGAGCGGCTCACCCCCGCCGAGCGCACCGCGTTCATCCTGCACGACGTCTTCGCCGTCTCCTTCCCCGAGATCGCCGAGGTCGTCGGCCGTACCCCGGAATCCGTACGGCAGCTGGCCTCGCGCGCCCGCCGCAGGGTGCGGGCCGAGGCGCCTCGCCGCTCGGTCGACCGCACCGAGCACCGCAGGGCCGTCGACACCTTCCTGGCCGCCGTCATGGGCGGGGATCTGGAGGGGCTGCTGGAGGTGCTCGACCCCGAGGTGGTGTGGCGCTCCGACGGCGGCGGAAAGATCACGGCCGCCCGGCGTCCGGTGCTGGGCGGAGACAAGGTGGCCCGCTACGCCCACGGCCTCATGCGCGGCTTCGACCCCGGCACGATGCGGGTGGTCGTCCGCGAGGTGAACGGCGCACCCGGCCTTGTCTTCACCGACGCGGCGAGCGGCCAGAGGGCGGTGTTCGGCTTCACCGTGCACCGGGGCCGGATCACCGAGATCGACGCCGTCGTCAACCCCGACAAGCTGCGCCATCTGGACCCGGGGAGCGTGTGACGGGCGGAGTTGTCACACTCGGCGCGCCCGCGTCGTCCCTCTTGCATGAACACCACACGGACGAACGCAACGAAGCAGCGGACCAGGCAGCAGATCGTCGTGCTCGGCGCGGGCTACGCCGGTCTGCTGGCCGCCCTGCGGCTGGCCCCGCACGCCGACGTGGTCCTGGTGGACCCCAGTGACCGGTTCACCGAACGCGTCCGCCTGCATGAGCTGGCCGCCGGCCGGCCGGATGTCACCCACCCTCTGCAGCAGCTCCTGCGCGGAACCGGCGTGCGTCATCTGGCGGCGCGCGCCACGGCCCTGGACCCGGCGGCCCGCCAGGTGACCACGGACGACGGCCGGATCCTTCCGTACGACCGGCTCGTCTACGCCCTGGGCAGCCGCACCGGCCATCTGCCGGGCAGCCGCACCGGCCGTCTGCCGGACCGCCCCCTCGGCCCGGAGGGCGGCGCCGCGGACGAACGCGCCTACAGCGCGGAGTCGGCCGAGGCCCTGCGCAAGCGGCTGGTGGACGGCCCCGGCAGCCTGGCCGTGGTGGGCGGCGGGCTCACCGGCGTAGAGATGGCCGCCGAGCTGGCGGAGGCGTACCCCGATTGGTCCGTGCGGCTGCTGTCCGCCGGTCCGCTCGCCGCCGGCTGCTCCGGCCGGGGCCGGGACCACATCCATACGGTCCTCGCCGCGCGAGGCGTCCGCGTCGAGGAGGGCCGCCGCGTCGCCGACGCCGGGGAGGTGGACGCCGACGCGGTCGTCTGGACGGCCTCCATGGTTCCCAACACCGCGCTCGCCGCGGCCGCCGGGCTGGCCCTCGACCCGGAGGGGTCCGGACGGATCGCGGTGGACGCCTCGCTGCGCTCCCTCACCCACCCCGAGGTGTACGCGGCGGGGGACGCGGCGGCCTCCCACGCCCCCGCACCCGGGCCGCTGCGCATGGCCTGCGCCACCGCCCTGCCCACCGGGTCCCACGCGGCGTCGTCGATCCTGGCCGAGGCGCGTGGTCGCACGCCGAAGCCCCTGAGCTTCGGGTTCACGGTGCAGTGCGTGAGCCTCGGCCGCCATGACGGGCTGATCCAGTTCGTCCGGCCGGACGACTCGCCCCGCGACCGGATGCTGACCGGCCGGACGGCGGCCCGTGCCAAGGAGCAGGTGGTCCGCTCCACGGTGCGCTTCCTGCGGCTGGCCGCGCGCCGCCCGTCGGTGGTTTCCCTGATTCCCGGCCTCTGATTCCCGGCCCGGCCTCTGATTCCCGGCCTCTGATTCCCGGTCTTCGGCCCGGGCCCGGCCCCGGTCTTCGGCCCGGCCTCCGGCCCCGGACCGGCCATGGCTTGACGCCCGGCAGCGCCAGGAGGATTATTCATCGCATGATGAATTCTTCCGGTGCTGCCGTCGTCGCCCGCGGCCTCACCGTCGTACGAGGAGACCGCACCGTTCTCAGCGGACTCGACTTCACCGTCTGGCCCGGCCGTATCACCGGCCTGCTGGGGCCCTCCGGATGCGGCAAGTCCACCCTGATGCGCGCCCTCGTCGGCACCCAGGCCAGAGTCACCGGCACCCTCGAAGTCCTCGGCCGCCCCGCCGGGGACGCCTCGCTCCGCAGCCGGATCGGCTATGTCACCCAGGCCCCGTCCGTCTACGACGATCTGACGGTCCGGCAGAACCTCGACTATTTCGCCTCCGTACTGCTGCCGGGCCGCCGCCGCGCCGAAATCCGGCGTCAGCACATCACCCGCGTCATCGAGGACGTCGACCTCGCCTCACACGCCGACGCACTCGCCGGCAGGCTCTCCGGCGGCCAGCGCAGCCGCGTCTCCCTCGCGGTAGCCCTCCTCGGCACGCCCGAACTCCTCGTCCTCGACGAACCGACCGTCGGGCTCGACCCCGTACTCCGCCGCGACCTGTGGAACCTCTTCCACCGCCTCGCCGATGAGCGCGGCACGACGATCCTCGTCTCCTCCCACGTCATGGACGAAGCCGAGCGCTGCCACCGGCTGCTGCTCATGCGCGAGGGCGAACTCCTCGCCGAGGACACCCCCGACGCCCTGCGCGCCCGCACCCGCAGCGAGACCGTCGAACAGGCCTTCCTCCACCTGGTGGACCAGGCCGACGCGGCAGCCCGCAACTCCTCCCGCGACGCCGCCGCGGACCCTGACCCATTCCAGGAGAACCACCGATGACCACGACCCACGCCGCACCCGCCGCCGTCTCCCCCCGGCCCGGTCTCGCGCCCTCCGCCGCACGCACCCTCGCCACCGCCGCCCGGGTGCTGCGCCAACTGCGCCACGACCCCCGCTCGATCGCGCTGATGCTGCTCGTCCCGTGCCTGATGCTCTTCCTGCTGCGCTATGTCTTCGACGGCAGCCCGCGGACCTTCGACTCCATCGGCGCCTCGCTGCTCGGCATCTTCCCGCTGATCACGATGTTCCTGGTCACCTCCATCGCCACCCTGCGCGAACGCACCTCCGGCACCCTGGAACGCCTCCTCGCCATGCCCCTGGGCAAGGGCGACCTCATCGCGGGCTACGCCCTGGCCTTCGGCCTCATCGCCATCATCCAGTCCCTACTCGCCACCGGACTCTCGCTCTGGGCCCTCGGCCTCGACATCGTCGGCTCGCCCTGGCTGCTGCTCCTGGTAGCCCTGCTCGACGCCCTCCTCGGCACGGCCCTCGGCCTCTTCGTCTCCGCCTTCGCGGCCTCCGAGTTCCAGGCGGTCCAGTTCATGCCGGCCGTGATCTTCCCGCAGCTGCTGCTGTGCGGACTGTTCACCGCCCGCGCGAACATGCAGCCCGTCCTGGAGGGGATCTCGAACGTCCTGCCCATGTCGTACGCGGTCGACGCCATGACCGAAGTGCTGCGCCACCCGGACGCCACCGGCGACTTCCTGCGGGACGTCCTCGTCGTCGCGGGCTGCGCCGTCCTGGTCCTCGCCCTGGGCGCGGCCACCCTGCGCCGCCGCACCGCATAATCAGCCGGAACTCCGCCGCCTCGGCCATGCTGCCGCCCGGGCGCGGCGAGCACCTCCCGCACACCCGGCGGGCCCGCTGCCGAGGGCGCACCGGGCCGTCCCGGCGGGCCGGCGGCGGCCGGCAGCGGGGCGACGCGCTGGGCGTCGGGCACGGCGATGACGAACTCCTGGCCCCGTGCCGCCAGTCCGCGCAGCAGCGGGTCGACGTCGTCAAGGTCGCGCAGGTCCGCGAAGAAGGCGTCGAACTCCTCCTCCGTCACATCCCTGAAAACAGGCGCGCCCGGCCGCGGGGTTCCGCCGGGCGCGCTTCATGTCCCACCCGCCATCCGCGTGTGCGCGTCATCGCGGCAGGGCGATGCCGAACGCGTCGCCGTTGCTGCCTGCGGGCCAGCCCAGATCGGCCTCCGCGAGCGCGGTCGCCGACTCCAGCGTGCCGGGCTTCACCTTCACCACGGTCACGGTGCCCGCGGCGTTGCCGGGCGCGCCGATGAGCGGCTCCACCCGGCCGTTTCCGTCGGTGTCCAGGGCTCCGACGGTCCACCCGAAGTGATCGCCCTCGTACACCGTGCCCGGCACTCCGGGGGTGTCCTGGCTGATCCAGACGGCGCCGGATGCCGAGATGCCACCCGATGCGTTGCCGAACAGGACCAGGGAGGCGCCCGAACCGGTCGCCGAGCCGAGGGCCTCGCTGCGCATTCCGGCGATCAGATCGTCGACTCCGTCGCCGTCGAAGTCGCCCGCCGCCAGGGACGAGGCGAAGTAGTCCTCGGGTTCCGGGGAGCCGGCGATGCCCGGTGTGTCCTGGTCGAACACCTCGACGCGGTCGGGGGAGAGGCCGTCGGCGGCGGCGTAGAACACGGCCAGCCGTCCGGCGGCGCCCGCGTCGTCGCCGGCCTTCTCGTCGGAGGCGCCGACCGCGACGTCCAGGTACGGGTCGTCGTTGAAGTGGCCCAGGGCCAATGCGCTGCCCGCGAACTCCCCGATGTCGTCGACGTTCCCGGAGTCCAGGTACCCCCCGGCCGCCGGCGCGTCGTCGATGGGACCGTACAGCACATGGATCGAGCCGCGGTCGGAGCTGCCCGATATCTGCTCGCCCATGGTCGCGGAGACCAGGTCGTCGGCGCCGTCGCCGTTGATGTCGCCGATGGCGACCTGCTCGCCGAACCGGTCCTGCGTTGCGCAACGGCCGCCCCGACGGAGCCGCCGCGCTGATCTGCCCGAGCGACCTCAAGCCCACGGGCGCGAAGCGCGACGACGAAGCCAGGGTCGATGTCCACGGCTTCCCCGAGGGCAACAACATCGGTGACGACGGAAAGCCGATCTACAACCGCACGCACATCATCGGTGACAAGTTCCACGGAGAATGGAGAAGCGAGAACCTTTTCACCGGCACGGACCGCATGAACAAGAGTGGCATGAAGCGCTGCGAGAACCGGATAGCGCGCCAGCTGTGGGCGAACAAGCCCGTGTTCTACTCCGGACAGCTCGTCTACGGAGACGGCGACGACTCCATCCCCGAAGCGATCCGCATGACCGCCTACCCTCAGGACGGTTTGTTGTTCGACAAAACGGTACAGAACATCTCTGATTGGCAAATCACATGCTGACAGTCGCACGTCTCGAAGAGGTCGTAAGCGGTCTTCGGGCTCATCGCCCGGAGCAGCCACGCGACATCGACTTCGCTCTGGTTGCACGTCTGCTCGGGACCGGCCTGCCGTCCGACTTCCGGGAGTTGTCGCGGGCCTACCCGACGCTAGAGTTCGACGGCTTTCTGCGCGTGCCGACCCCCCGACCGGGCGGGGAGGAGAAGTACGTCGACGGGGTGCGCTACGAGCTGGAGGTCCTCCAGGATCTCGTGGACGAGGACATGGCGGAGGGCCACGTCGGGTATCCGGAGCCCGGCGGGCTCCTGCCCTGGAGCGAGTCCCTGTCCGGCGACGTCTTCTACTGGCGCACCGTCGGCGACGACCCGGACAGCTGGCCGGTAGTCGTCAACAGCAGGAACGACGAGTGGTGGGAGTTCGAGGGCGGCGCCCTCGCCTGTCTGGTAGGCCTTATCGACGGCGCCATTGAGCGCCGTGGCCTGCCCGCCGATGTCCCCGGGCGCGACCCGCAGGTCCGCGTCTACGGCCCCTGACCGCGAATCCGAGGAATTTCCTGCCCCCGGGTGCAACCCGGCTCGTCCTCTCCTGCGTACAGGGAGCGAACCAGCCCAGTTGCAGCGTCAGCTGACCCGGGGGAGGAACCCATGCCACGCAACACCCGCACCCGCACTACTCAGCGGCAAGGCGTGAAAGTACCACAGGGCTCACCCATCGCTGATCGTTTCGGCGGTGAGTGAGTTTCCGGAAACTTCTTCGCCCGGTACCGGCAGACGGCCCCTCGATGAAGCGGCGTGATAATCGCATGGCACCGCCCTGAACAGCGGCCAACCCGTCCTGTACTCTGGCGTTCTGCAATATGGAAACAGTGTGGACGCGATATCCGCGGGCGTCACCATGACGGTCGAGACGCCCGCCGGTGAACTCTCGCAGCCGCGTATGTCGCCAACAAGCCAGGAAATCAGGTGACCTGTTGACTCTGAGAGAATTGGAATCGGCCTTGCCTGCCCTCCTGGGCCTGCGCCTTCCCGGAGCCAGAGGCATCGACTGGGGCTACATCGAACGCGAGTTGGGTGTGCGCCTGCCGCAGGACTTCATGGAACTTTCGGAGTTCTACTCATCCGTCATCCTGGATGACTTCCTGTCGGTGCACATTCCCGATCCCGGAAAGGAGCACGAGTTCATTTCTGTCGCTCGGGAGTTCCTTTCGGATCTGCAAAGTCTCCGCGAGTCCGACATGTCGCATGGGTATGTCCCCTACCCGGAGGACGGCGGCGTCATCCCCTGGGCGGATTCGTGCGACGGGGACACCTGGTACTGGAAGACCGGTCATGCCGATCCGAACCGATGGCCCGTCGTGCTCAGCGGCCACAGCGACGATTGGGTCGAGATCGGGGAGAGCCTCACAGGGTATCTGGCCGGACTGGTGCAAGGGAGGATCCTTCCTGAAGGGCTTCCGTCCGACTTCCCCGGCCGCAGACCTGGGGTGGAATCGGACTGACGTCCCTGGCCCGCCGGAGAGCGGTTCCCGCTGTCGAGCGCCTGCGGCCGTGAACGTCCGGAAATGACCACTGGTGCCGGACTCCATTCATATGACGGCCATCATGAAGAAGAAAATATTCTTCAACACACCCGTCGCGAACAAGCACAGTAAGGGCCACCCATGTTGAGCCGCATCAGTGAATTCGAGCGAGTCCTGCCGGATCTGCGGGCTCGGCGTCCCGCTCAGCGCAGGGACATCAACTGGTCCAGGTACGCACGAGTGCTGGGAACCGACGTGCCCAACGACTACAAGGAGCTGAGCGAGGCCTATCCAACGATCGAGGTCGGGGGATTCCTGGTCGTGAGCACTCCCAGGCCGGGACAGGAAGACCGGTCGGCAGCGAGCAAGCTACGGGCGCTGGAGGTGCTGGAGGATCTGGCCGAGAGCGACATGGCTCACGGATACGTGCCGTATCCCCAGTCCGGGGGACTTCTGCACTGCGCGGAGACGAGTTCGGGGGACTTGTTCTACTGGCGCACGGGTGATCCCGATCCGGATGCCTGGCCGGTGGTGGTGAGCACAAGGAATGACGACTGGTGGGAGCACGATAAGGGGCTGGTCTCGCTGCTGACGGGCCTGATCTCGGGTGAGGTTCCGCCCTGGGGTCTGCCGGACCCGTTCCTCGGCTGCGATGCCGAAGTGAGAGTGGGCTGATAAGGGAGCCGACCCGTCGATGCGTGGGCCCTTGCCGCGCTCGCCGTCCATCCCCGCAGGCGGCCTGTCATAGCCCTTGCCGGCGTGCAGCCCTGCCGGGTGCCGACGGCGCGGACCTCGACGGGAGCGGACGGGCGTGTACCGAGTTCGTCGAGGGCCACCTGCCTGAGGAGCACCCACAGCTCATCCGGCACCAACCGGTTGCCAGGTTTGCCATGGCTAGAACAACGCCGCTATATGTCAAAGGAACGACGTCCGAGTGGCCGCAGCGGCCACTCAGCCTTCTTCCTCGTACACGGTGACGTCGGCGTCGATACGGGACAGCCCCCATGGCTCGATGGCGCCGCTCGCGAGTTCGGCGAGGAACTGGGCGGCGCCGCCCGCGTAGTGCCACCACTCGCCGGCGCGCGTGGCGACGGTGACCGGCCAGTCGTCGGGCGTGCTGCCGGCCGTGATCCACAGGAACAGGTCGCCCTCCACGGAGGAAGTCCAAGGAAGCAGGCCTCCGGGGGCCGGGTGCGGCTGCAGGCCGATGGACATGTCGTCCTCATACCAGTCATGGACGATTTCCAGCGCCTCGGCCGTGCCGTCGAGGTCCAGTTCGCTGCCCGGGCCGGGCAGGCCGACACCCGGTTACTCGTGGCTGAGTGCGAAGGAGGGATAGCACTCGGCCAGCCGCTTGTAGTCAGCGGGGAGGGCGGTGCCCAGCCTGCTCTCGACGAGAGCCCAGTCGATGGCGGCGGGCTGTGGTCGACGGTGCGCAGCCAGATCGGGGAGTACCTGTTCCAGAAGCCGTAGTGCCTCTTCAGGGTCGGTGATCCGGCGCTCAGGTGTCTGGGCGCCGATGAGGTCGTCGTGCATGGCACTTAGTCTGGCCGAGAGAAGGAAACCAGCCACAGGAGTCGCAGACGATCACTTCATCGCCTATCGAGCGTGATCACGCCGTTGGCCTGGTCACTGGAATACCGGGCATGCCGATCCGGGCCGGTGGCCCGTCGTGCTCAGCGCCACAGCGACGACTGGTCGAGGTCGGGGAGAGCCTCACGGGGTACCAGGCCGGTCTGGTGCGTGGGGCGATCTCTCCGGGCGGGCTTCCAACCAGCTTTCCCGACCGCACGTCGAAGATGGGATCAGAATGACGTCCTGGGGTGACAGGAAGAATGACCCCCACGGTCCGCAGTCCGCGCCGGTGAGCGTGGAGCAGCTGGCCGTCGATGCCGGGCTGTCCGCTCCGCGCCGCTACCTGGTGGACTGGGAGCGCGCGGAGGCGGCGATCGGGACGCGGCTTCCGGCGGACTACAAGGAGTATGTCTACTGGTTCGGCCCCGGCTGTTTCGAGTACTACCTGTACATCTGCGTTCCGGGTGTCGAGAACAGCGTCCAGGAGCTGGCTGCACGCCTCGCCGAAGAACACGCGGCGGCCAGACGGCGCGCCCAGCGTTCTGGACTGCCACCCCGCGTTCCCCTCTTCCCCGAGCCCGGCGGGTGGCTGCCCTGGGGGTACACCACAGGCGGTGACGCCCTGTACTGGGTGACGTCCTCGGATGACCCGGATCGCTGGACGATCGCCGGGCGTCCCGGCCGCGGCGACGACTTCGCTTACTTCGACGGCGGCTTCACGGCGTTCCTGCGCACCTATGTATGGGACACGGTCGAGATGCACTTCCTCTCCGAAGCCGAGGAGGACGTGCCGATCCCCTTCGAGCCCGACGGTGGCGAGTGGCCCGGCGAGCCCGCCGAGCGGCTTGAGGCGTACGGCCGCTTCGAGACGGAGCAGTAGCCCCACCGTCGGGTGCCCCGGCAGAGTGGCGCAGTCGCAGCGCCCTCTGACCCGCGTACCGCTCGGCGGACGGAAACACCGACGCGTCGCCCCCGGTGCGAGGATGTTCCTGCACGGAAAATCCCCACCGGCGAGGTGACCCGCATGACCCAGACAGTCGCAGTCCTCGGCACCGGAAAGATCGGCGAGGCGCTCCTCAGCGGCATGATCCGCGCCGGCTGGCCGCCCGCCCACCTGCTGGTCACCACGCGCCGCCCCGATCGCGCCGAAGAGCTCCGCGCCACGTACGGCGTCGAGCCCGTGACCAACGCGGACGCCGCCAAGCGCGCCGACACCCTCATTCTCGCCGTCAAGCCGCAGGACATGGGCAAGCTCCTCGACGAACTCGCCCACCACGTCACCCGCGACCGCCTCGTCATCAGCGCCGCCGCGGGCATCACCACCGCGTTCATCGAGGAGCGCCTCGCCCCCGACACTCCCGTGGTCCGCGTCATGCCGAACACCCCCGTCCTCGTCGACCAGGGAATGTCCGTGATCTCCGCAGGCAGTCACGCGACGGCCGACCACCTCGCCCATGCCGAGGAGATCTTCGGCGGTGTAGGCAAGACCCTCCGCGTCCCTGAGTCCCAGCAGGACGCGGCCACCGCGCTCTCCGGCTCCGGACCCGCCTACTTCTACTTCCTCGTCGAGGCCATGACCGACGCCGGCATCCTCCTGGGCCTGCCCCGCGCCCAGGCCCACGATCTGATCGTGCAGGCCGCCATCGGCGCGGCGGTGATGCTCCGCGACAGCGGCGAGCACCCGGTCAAGCTGCGCGAGGCGGTCACCTCCCCCGCGGGCACCACCATCAGCGCCATCCGCGAACTGGAGAACCACGGCGTACGAGCGGCCCTGATCGCCGCCCTCGAAGCCGCCCGCGACCGCAGCCGCGAACTGGCCTCCGGCAACGGCTGACGCGTCCCCGGGGGCCTGCCGCCGACAGCGCCGACAGGCCCCGGTTCGACAGGCCCCCCGGCCGACGGGACCCCGGAGGACCCTTCATACGGCGGGCATCAGCTCACCCGGCGGGCATCAGCCCGATCGCCCGAAAGGCCGCGTCGACCCGCGGCCGGGCCAGCCCCCTGGCCCGCTCGGCGCCCAGCCGCAGCACGGCGTCGACCCCCGCCGGATCGGCGGCCAGCTCCGCGTGCCGCTCACGCACCGGCCTGAGCAACTCCACCACCGCCTCGGCCGTGTCCTTCTTGAGCGCTCCGTACGAGTCGTAGGCGCCGGACAGCTCATCCGGCTTCCCGCCCTCGCACGCGGCGAGGATCTCCAGCAGATTCGCCAGCCCGGGCTTGTGCTCCCGGTCGTACTCGACCTCCCGCCCGCTGTCCGTGACCGCCCGCATGATCTTCTTCCGCACGGTGTCGGCGTCATCGAGCAGATAGACGATGCCCGCCCCCGGCTCATGGGACTTCCCCATCTTCGAGGCCGGATCCTGCAGATCCATGACTCGGGCGGCGACCGGCGGATGCGTCGCCCGGGGCACCGTGAACGTATGCCCGTAGCGCTGGTTGAACCGCATCGCGAGATCCCGGGTCAGCTCCACATGCTGGGTCTGGTCCTCGCCCACCGGAACCTCATCGGCCCCATAGGCGAGGATGTCCGCGGCCATCAGCACCGGATAGGTCAGCAGCGACAGCCGCACACTCTGCCCGGCCGCCCGCGCCTGTCCGCCCTTCTCCTTGTACTGGATCATGCGCCGCAGCTCACCGTCCGCAGCCGTGCACTCCAGGAGGTACGACAGCCGCGTGTGTTCGTCCACATGGCTCTGTACGAACACGGTGCACCGCTGAGGATCCAGCCCGGCCGCCAGCATCAGCGTCGCCGCCTGCCGGCTCAGCCGCCGCACCCGGGCCGGGTCGTGCTCCACGGTCAGCGCATGCAGATCCACCACGCTGAACAGCGCGTCCGCCCGATGCTGATCGACCTCGACCCACCGCCGGAGCGCACCGAGATAGTTGCCCAGCGTCAGATGCCCCGTGGGCTTGAGCCCGCTGAAGATCCGCGTCATCGCGTTGTCTCTCCGTCTTCCACTCGGGACCGCCGCTGCCGGCGACGGTCCCGGATCCCGGAGGGAGATACGCGAACGGCCGCCGAAACGGCGGCCGTTGAATACACGCACATGCACGGCCGCCGTCAGGCGGCCCACCACTGAAGGAGGCACATGGGCGTCGTCATACGAGCGAGGGTACGCCCTCCCCTGCCCGGGTTGACAGTCGATTCCGCCGTCCGTAGTGTTCTCCGAGTTGTCCGACGCGAGCACCGACCCCAGGTCGGCCCCGGACAGCCATTCCGCAAGACTCACTTCAGCAAGCGAAGGCTCCGGCCTCCGTCTGCTGTCTTTCTGTGTGCTCTTGCGAAATGAGGAATCCGCGTTCGAAGGAACGTGGCCTCGATTGGCGTCGAGGCCCCGGAATCCACTAAAGTCTCGCTCGTCGGAACGGCCCGCAACGGCCGGAAAGACAACTCCCGCTGACTGGGAATCAGGTCCGAAAGGATC
>NZ_JADWYQ010000083.1 GCF_022414575.1 Streptomyces sp. MUM 178J
GCCGGACCAGATCAGCGGAGGCGAGTCGGCCCATGTGCTCGCCCACGGCGCGCAGGACTTTCTCGTCCTCTGGAGTGACGCCCTTGAGCCGGTCGCGTACCGACACACCCGTCGGCCCGTCGGCGATGAACGGGCGGGAGATCTTCCGGAGCGGTTTCCTGGTCGGCTCAGCCATGCTTGGCGGCCTCCAGCGCCTTGTGGGCACGGTTCTTCGCCGACTGTCGGCCGTACAGGCGGGCACAGAACGAGGTGAGCACCTCCACCACATCGCGCGCCAGGTCGTCTTCGACCTCACCGTCGTCCAGGACGACGAGACGGCGACCGTGTGCGGACAGGGCGGCCTCAACGAGTTCGACGTTCATCCGGCCGAGACGGTCTTTGCGCTCCACCACCACGGTGGTCACCTGCGGGTCGGCCAGCAGTCGCTTTGCCTTCGACCGGCATCCGTTCATGCCGGACGCGATCTCCGCCTCTACGCGGACGACGCGGTGACCGGCCTTGGCCGCCCACTCCGACAACCGGGCAATCTGGCGTTCCAGGTCGGCCTTCTGATCGTGGGAGGAGACGCGGGCATACAGGCCCAGACCGCCGATTGTCTCAGAAGTCGCGGCAGCGTCGATGTTCACCAGGATCGTGCGCGGCCCAACCCGCTGAGCAGGCACGGGAAGCGTCCCGTTCTTAAACCATCGGTACGCGGTGTGGGGACTCACCCCCTGCGCTCGTGCCCACTCAGTCAGATTCACGCCACGATCATAGCGCAACTAAAGGTAGGCCATGCACGCTTATACACACTCAGTCGAGGACAGTTCCCTACCCCTCGGGTCGGACCTGGAGTGCTTGACCGGTCACCGCGTCGCCCAGTCGCCGTTCGAGCCGGACCAGCGGGTTGGAGCCGGGTGCGGCTTCCCGGCCAGCACTGTGCCCCCGCCTCCCCCATGGCGTCCCACCAGGGAAAACCGCTGTCCATTCAGGGGTGCGGCACGCATACTCGGTCAGGTGTTCCTGACGATTTCCACCACCGGCACTCCAGAGCGTCCCGCCACCGATCTCGGGTTTCTGCTGCACAAGCATCCGGAGAAGGCGCAGGACTTCTCCACCGCGCACGGCCGGGCGCAGGTCTTCTACCCCGAGGCCTCCGACGAGCGGTGCACGGCGGCGCTGCTGCTGGAGGTGGACCCCGTGGCGCTGGTGAGGCGCGGCAAGGGCAAGGGGCGCGGCGGGGCGCCGGACGCCGCGCTGGCGCAGTATGTGAACGACCGGCCTTATGCGGCCTCGTCGTTGCTGGCCGTGGCGGTGAGCACCGTGTTCAGAAGTGCGCTGCGGGGGGTGTGCGCCGCAATGCCCGAGCGGGCCGCGGCGGCGATGCCGCTGCGCGTGGAGGTGCCGGCGATGCCTGCGCGCGGGGGAGCGGAGCTGGTGCGCAGGCTGTTCGAGCCGCTGGGCTGGAGCACCGTGCAGGCCGAGCCGGTGGCGCTCGACGAGGAGTTCCCCGAGTGGGGCGAGTCCCGGTACGTACGGCTCGTGCTGGAAGGGGAGCTGAGGCTCGCCGATGCGCTGCGGCAGCTGTATGTGCTGCTGCCGGTGCTGGACGACGCCAAGCACTACTGGGTCGCGCCCGACGAGGTCGACAAGCTACTGCGGGCGGGCGACGGCTGGCTGGCCGAGCACCCCGAGCAGAAGCTGATCGCCAGCCGCTATCTTGCGCGCCGCCGGGGCCTGACACGCGAGGCGATGGACCGGCTGGAGCTGGTGCGACTCGCCGAGGCCGACGATCTCGACGTCGAGGACGTGGACAACGCCGTCGACGAGACCGCGGACACCGAGGAGCAGCCGGTTCCACTCGCCGTACGGCGTCGGGACGCCATCCTGGCGGAGCTGCGCGCCGCGGGCGCGGGCCGCCTTCTCGACCTGGGCTGCGGGCCGGGCCAGTTGGTGCAGGCGCTGCTCAAGGACGCGTCCTTTACCGAGATCGTCGGCATGGATGTGTCCATGCGGGCGCTGAACCTCGCCGGACGCCGGCTGAAGCTGGACCGGATGGGCGAGCGCCAGGCCGCCCGCGTCACCCTGCTCCAGGGCTCGCTCACGTACACCGACAAGAGGCTCACCGGCTATGACGCCGCCGTGCTCAGCGAGGTGATCGAGCATGTCGACCTGGAGCGGCTGCCGTCGCTCGAGTACGCGGTGTTCGGCGCGGCCCGCCCCCGCACCGTGATCGTGACCACGCCGAACGTCGAGTACAACGTCCGCTGGGAGTCCCTGCCCGCAGGCCATGTCCGCCACGGCGACCACCGCTTCGAGTGGACCCGCGAGGAGTTCCGCCGCTGGGCGCAGGACGCGGCGCGGCAGTACGGATACGACGTGCGGCACGCGCCCGTCGGTCCCGACGACCCCGAGGTGGGGCCGCCCACCCAGATGGCCGTGTTCACCGCACGGCAGACCGACCGGAAGAAGGAGGTGACGGCCGCATGAGCACCGCACGCACGCTCGCCGTGACCGATCTGTCCCTCGTCGTCCTCGTCGGGGCCACCGGATCCGGCAAGTCGACTTTCGCCCGCAGGCACTTCAAGCCCACCGAGGTCGTCTCGTCCGACTTCTGCCGCGGTCTCGTCGCCGACGACGAGAACGACCAGAGCGCCAGCGGCGACGCCTTCGACGTGCTGCACTACATCGTCGGCAAGCGTCTCGCCGCCGGTCGGCTGACCGTCGTCGACGCCACCAACGTGCAGTCCGAGAGCCGCCGCCGGCTGATCCGGCTGGCCCGCTCCCACGATGTGCTGCCCATCGCGATCGTGCTCGACATGCCGGAGGAGGTATGCGCGGAGCGCAACGCGCTGCGCCCCGACCGGGCCGGGATGCCGCGCCGCGTCATCCGGCGCCACCGCAGCGAGCTGCGCCGCTCGCTGCGCGGACTGGAGCGCGAGGGCTTCCGCAAGGTGCACGTCCTGCGCGGCGTCGCCGAGGCGGAGAGCGCCGGCGTCGTGCGGGAGAAGCGGTTCAACGACCTGGCCCACCTCACCGGGCCGTTCGACGTCATCGGCGATGTGCATGGCTGCAGCGGCGAACTGGAAGCCCTGCTCGCCAAGCTCGGCTACGCGGACGGCGTCCACCCCGACGGGCGCACCGCCGTCTTCGTCGGCGACCTCGTCGACCGCGGCCCCGACTCCCCGGGCGTGCTGCGCCGCGTGATGTCGATGGTGTCCTCAGGCAATGCACTGTGCGTGCCCGGCAACCACGAGAACAAGCTCGGCCGCTGGCTCGGCGGCCGCAGGGTCCAGCACACGCACGGCCTCGCGGAGACCGTCGAGCAGCTGGAGCGGGAGGACGCGTCCTTCCGCGAGCAGGTGCGCGAGTTCATCGGCTCGCTCGTCAGCCACTACGTCCTGGACGAGGGCAGGCTGGTCGTCTGCCACGCCGGACTTCCGGAGAAGTACCACGGACGCACCTCGGGCCGGGTCCGCTCGCACGCCCTGTACGGCGACACGACCGGCGAGACCGACGAGTTCGGGCTGCCCGTGCGCTACCCGTGGGCCGAGGAGTACCGCGGGCGGGCCGCGGTCGTCTACGGCCACACCCCCGTGCCCCGCGCCTCCTGGCTCAACAACACCATCTGCCTGGACACCGGCGCGGTCTTCGGCGGCCGGCTGACCGCACTGCGCTGGCCGGAGCGGGAACTCGTCGACGTACCGGCCGAGAAGGTCTGGTACGAGCCGGTCAGACCGCTTGCCGCCGACGCTCCGGGCGGCCGCGAGGGCCGTCCGCTCGACCTCGCCGATGTGCACGGGCGGCGGATCGTGGAGACCGCCCAGATGGGCCGTGTCTCCGTACGCGAGGAGAACGCGGCCGCAGCGCTTGAGGTCATGAGCCGCTTCGCCGTCGACCCTCGGGTGCTGCTCTATCTGCCGCCGACGATGGCCCCCACCGCAGCCTCGAAGGAACCGGGCTTCCTGGAGCATCCGGCCGAGGCGTTCGCCCAGTACCGGGCTGACGGCGTCGAGCGGGTGGTGTGCGAGGAGAAGCACATGGGCTCCCGCGCCGTGGCGCTCGTCTGCCGGGACGCGGCCGCCGCCCGCGAACGCTTCGACACGGACACGGCGGGCGCCCTGCACACCCGCACCGGGCGGCCGTTCTTCGACGACCCGGCCATGACGGAGGCGATCCTGAAGCGGCTGCGCGCAGCCGTCACCGCGGCCGGCCTGTGGGAGGAGCTGGACACCGACTGGCTGCTGCTCGACGCCGAGCTGATGCCCTGGTCGCTCAAGGCGCAGGGGCTGCTGCGCAGCCAGTACGCGGCGGTGGGCGCCGCGGCCGGCGCGGCGCTCCCGGCCGCGTCGGCGGCCCTGGAGGCGGCCGCGGCGCGCGGCGTGCGCGTGGACGGCCTGCTCGCCGCCCAGCGGGAGCGCACCGCCGACGCGTCCGCGTTCATCGCCGCGTACCGGCGCTACTGCTGGAGCACGGACGGTCTGGACGGGGTGCACCTCGCGCCGTTCCAGATCCTCGCCGTGCGGGGCCGTTCGCTGGCCGCCGTGGAGCACGATGTGCAGCTGGCGTGGCTCGACCGGCTCGCCGAACATGACGCGAGCGGACTGCTCCAGGTCACCCGGCGGCTCATCGTCGACACCGGCGACGAGGCGTCGGTGCGCGCCGGGACCGACTGGTGGTCGGAGCTGACCGGCCGCGGCGGCGAGGGCATGGTCGTCAAGCCGCTGGGCGGGCTCGTCCGGGACGCCGAGGGCCGGCTGCTGCAGCCGGGCGTCAAGGTGCGAGGACGGGAGTATCTGCGGATCGTCTACGGCCCCGAATACACCCGCCCGGCCAACCTGGAGCGGCTGCGCAACCGTTCCCTCGGCCATAAGCGCTCCCTCGCGCTGCGCGAGTACGCCCTGGGGCTGGAGGCGCTGGACCGGCTCGCGGACGGTGAACCGCTGTGGCGGGTGCATGAAGCGGTGTTCGCGGTCCTGGCGCTGGAGTCCGAGCCGGTGGACCCCCGCCTCTGAGGCGCGGCCGGGGGGATAGCCCCCCCCACCCTCCCCTGCTCCCAGGGGCGCAGGGGGATCCCACTTCCCGAAACGGGGGCTCCGCCCCCAGACCCCCGGTACGGCCCTCGGCCGTGTCCTCAATCGCCGGACGGGCTGAGATATTCAGCCCCGCCTGGGGGTACCTCCGTGGGGGTACCCCCGGACGGAGTCTGGGGGAGGTAGCTGGGGGAGATTGAGGCGCGCGGGTTCGGGGGCGGAGCCCCGGAGAGAGGCGCGGCTGCGTCGCACGCAGGGGCAGACCGGTGCAGATCGGCCCACGAGGGGCGCACGGATGCGGCTGAGGGGCGCACACGTCCTTCGCGTTGACGCCCATCCGCCGGCCTTCTAGCGTTCAAAAGCCCGCAGAGTGACGCGATGTCAATTCTGTTGCTGACGGCGTCACTGGTGCGGGCCAGACACGGGCCAGGTACGGGCGAAGAACGGGCACACTCAGCGAAGGCGTGGTCCCCCCGGAGAAAGGGCCGAATCATCCGTTGTGGGGGGACGATGAGTCTGTTTGGTCAGCACAGGTCGTTCCTCGACGCACTCACCGCCCAGGACCGCCGCGCGCTGCTCGCCGAGGGCGCACCCCGCTCGTACCGACCCGGCGAGGTGATGATCCGCGAGCGTGACACCACCACCTATGTCCTCGCGCTGCTGTCCGGATGGGCGGTCGTCTCGGTCGAGACGGAGCGCGCGGCCCGGCTCATTCTCGCCGTGCGGGGCGCCGGTGAAGTCGTGGGCGATCTGGCCGCAGTGGACCAGGGCCCGCGCAGCGCCACCGTCACCGCGCTGAGCCGCGTCGACGCCGTGTCCGTGTCGGGCGGCCGCTTCCGGGGATTCCTCGCGGCCCGTCCCCACGCCACCTCGCTGATCATGCGGCAGCTCAGCGCCCGGCTGCGCAGCGCCGACAGCGAACGCCGCTCCCTCGCCTCCGCGACCGTGCTCCAGCGGCTGGCCGCCCGCCTCGCGGAACTCGCCGAACGGGCGGGCCGCAGGGAGGACGGCGGCACCGTGGTGGAACTGCCACTGCCGCAGCACGATCTGGCCGCCGCCATCGGGGCCACCCGGGAGGCCGTCGCCAAGGCGCTGCGCCAGCTCAGGGAGGACGGCGTGGTCCGCACGGCCAACCGCCGCGTGACCGTCGTCGACATGCGGGCGCTGTTCCACCTCGCCCAGGGCCGCGGGCTCCCCGTCGGCCGGCCGTCTCGAAAACCTCCGCCGACTGTGTAAACGGCTACATCGCAGACCCCCGTCGCCCGGCCAGAGTTGTTCCGTCACCAAGCGTCACAGCACCGTCAAGGTCAAGGGAGTCCCCGTGAGCAGTGCGCAAGCCGTCCCCAGAACGGTGGTCTTCGCTGACGCCTGCGGATCGGGCGGGCTCGGGCTGGACGCCAAGAGGCGCGACCGCGCCGTGATGTACGAGGCGACGGCGGAGGCATACGCGTCCGTGGGCGTCGAGCCCGCACGGATGCACCAGGAGGACCGGGGCGACGGCATCCTCACCGCCCTTCCGCCGGATCTGCCGCCGACCCTGATGGTGGGGCGCTGGGTGGACACCCTCTACGAGAGTCTGCGGGAGCTGAACGCCGGCCGGGCCCGCCCGCTGCGGCTGCGCGTCGGCATGCACGCGGGACTGGTGCTCGACGACGGCAGGGGCCTCGTCGGGCGTGCGGTCGACCTCGCCTGCCGGCTGTGCGACAGCGACACGGCCAAGCAGATCATGGTCAGGGCCGAACGGGCTGATCTGCTCCTGGTCGTCTCCGACTGGCTGTACGCCAACGTGGTCGCCGAAGGCGGCCGCTATGTGGAGCCGGACTGCTACCGCCAGGCCGTGGTCCGGAACAAGGAGACCGAGGAGAAGGCCTGGTTCCACATACCCCGCCGGCCCGAGCCGCCGCTCGGCGGCCCGGCCGCGGACGGGGCCGGCGGTGGGCCGGAGGGGGACGGCCCACCGCCGCAGCCTCCCCGGACGGCGAAGGACCCCCGGCCGCCGGGCGCCGAGCGCCACTACTCCGCCCTGGGAGACATGCAGGTCTTCCAGGGCAACCAGTTCCACGGCGGCTTCACCGGCATCCGCAAGGACCGCGACGGCCGCAGCCGCAGTGAGGGGGACGGGACATGAGCGACGAGCACGACACCGCCGCGGCACCGGACGAAGGCGGCCGGGGAGACGACGGAAGAGACCAGGGCCAAGACCACAGGGAGGAGGGCAGGACGGGGGACAGGAGGGACGACCGGCGGGACGGGCGTCGGGGGGACGGCAGGGAACCCGCCTCCGCCGACGCCGAGGACGGCCCGGAGCGGCAGCCGGAACCCGACCCCTTCCAGCAGGCCGTGCGCAGCAGGCCCGGCGGCGCGGGCGGAACCGGCGGCGCGGGCACGGCGCACGCAGCGCGCCGCACCTTCGCCCAGGCGCGCGACGTCGGGTGCCGCGTCGACATCGGCGGCGACGGCCAGATATTCGAAGGCAACTACTTCATCAACCAGTTCGCCCGGGACGCCGCACCGGCCCTGGTCCACGGCGCCGTCCCGCACGAGGCGCTCCGCGACCTCGACGCCGTCTACTGCGAGGTCACCGGTTACCAGCGGATGAAGCAGCTCCTGCGCGCCGACGGCCTGCTGGTGCTGTGCGGCGAACCCGGCAGCGGCCGCAAGGCCACCGCGCTCGCCCTGCTCTCGGAGCTTGCCGACCACCGTGTGACCCGACTGGACCCCAGCTGCCGGCTGCACCGGATCGACGACCACATGCTGGAGAGCGGCGCCGGCCATCTGCTGGAGCTGCCCCCGGACGGGGATTGGTCCTCCGACGAAGCGGAGCACACCCCCGAGCGGGGTGGCCGCAGCGGCGAGGACCACTCCGGCCCGCCCGGCCCGGCCCGCCTCTCCGAGCTGCATCTGGACCGGTTCAGCACACAGCTGCGCGCCTCCCGGGCGTACGGCGTGGTGCTCGTCGAGAGCGGCGACCTGGCCGACCGGCTGCTGCGCGGCCGCTACGGCGTCTACTGCCCGCCCGCCCCCGCCGCCGAGGTCCTCGGCCGCCATCTGCGGATGCTGCTCAAGGACGAGCCGGACGGCGCGCTCCAGCACGCCCTGGAGACCGCCGCACGCGACGACGTCCGCGCCGCCCTCGGACTGGACGAGCTGCGCCCCCGTGAAGCCGCCCGGCTCGCCGGACTCCTCGCCCGCCGCGAGAAGGACGAGCTGACGCACGAACAGCTCCTGGGCGAGTGCGCCGCCTTCGTCCGGGCGCAGACGCGGTCCTGGTTCGCCGGAGCGGACCGGCCGGGCACCGTCCCCGAGGCCCTGCCCGCGCTGAGCGCCGCGGCCTTCCGCATCGCCGTCGCCGCCTTCAACGGCTCCGCGTACAGCCTGACCTCGGAAGCCGCCGAACTCCTCGCCTGGGAACTCTCCGTGACCCTCCACCCGGGCGAGGCGGTCGGCCGCAGGCTCTTCGGCACCCACGCCGAGATCCGCCCCATGGTCGCCCGAGCCGTGCTGGAGGACGGCGAACTCGACCTCGGGGACGCCGCCGTCCCCGTCACCGCCATCCGCTTCCAGGGCGAGGGCCTGGCCACCGCCGTACTGCGCGAGGTGTGGCACGGCTACCACAACGCCCGCGGTCCGATGGCGCGCTGGCTCAGGATGCTGTGCGACGACCCCCGCCCCCAGGTGTGGGTGCGGGCCGCCATCGCCGCGGGCGTCCTGTGCTCCTGGGACTGGATCCACGGATACGGCGAACTGATCCGCCCCATGGCCCTGACCGACAGCCCGACGACCCGGATGGCCGCCGCCACGGCGCTCGCCGAGGCGGCGCGCGACTCCGCGGTGCAGCCCGCGGTCAAGGCCCTGCTGAAACAGTGGGCGCAGAGCGACGACGAGGCACTGCTGACCACCGCCGTGATGGCGCACGGCTACGGGCTGCCCGCCGGGTCCGTACGCGCCTCGCTCGACGCGCTCGCCAAGGCCGTGCGCTCCGACGAGGACGGGGCCGCCCTCGCCGCGGCCTCGTTCAGCGTGGTGCGGCTGCTCGCCTCCGACGAGCCGGAGACGGTGGTCCGCCGGCTCGGCGCCTGGCTCAGGGACGGCCGGCGGGAACTCGCCAACCTCGTGCTGCTGTCGGTGATCGGCGCCGTCGACGTCCGCACCACCTATCTGTGGGGGCTGACCGACGTCCCGGCGCTGGAGCCGCACCGGTCGCGTCCGCTGCTCACCGCCCTGCTCGCCGCCCGGCCGGAGCTGACCGAGCCGCTCGCCGCGCTCGTGCGGCGCACGCTCTCCGTCGCCCGCTCCGGCGAGGCGGCGCTGGAGGCGTTCGGCGGGCTGCTGCGCAGGGCCGCCGAGGACGACGAGGTGGCGCTGGAGGCGGTGTGCGGACTGCTGCCGCTGCTCGGCGCGCAGCGCAGGGACCGGGACCGGCTGCGCGGCCTGCTGGAGGAACTCGTCAAGGACCGGGACGACCCGATGGACAAGTCCGCTGCCGGAAGGATGTGGGACGCGGTGGGGGAAGGAGCTGACCGATGAGCTCGCCGGAGCCCGACGAGCGCCCGGACCGGCAGGAGCCCGGACCGGAGCGGGGCCACAGCGAACGCCCCAAGGGACCCCTCGTACGTGAGTGCACACCGCCGTACCGGCGCACCAGCGGACAGCTCGCCGCCGTGGTGCTCTACCGGGACGGCGGCCATGTGGTGGAGTGGCCGGACCGCCGCGAGAACCATCGGCGGCAGTGGCTCAGCCGCCCGTACACCGTCTTCGAGGTGCTGCTCGGCCGGAACGTCACGGAGTTCGACCTCCGGCTGCCCGCCGCCGGGGACAGCGTCTTCTTCGACGCCTCCGCCAAGGTGCACTGGGAGGTGGCCGACCCCTATCTGGTGGTCACCCAGCGGGTGTGGGACGTCGCCGAGCTGCTGCACGACGACCTCCTGGACGGGCTGCGCGCCATCTCGCGGCGGTTCGCGCTCACCGACGCGCAGCGCGCCGACGAGGCCGTACGGGACGAGCTGAGCGCCGGCCGGCTGTCCCTCGGCCGCGATCTGGGACTGCGCACCCGCGTCCACGTCTTCGTCGATCTGAGCAGGGCCGTGCAGCGCAAGGTGCGGCGGCGGCACGAGATCGACCTGGAGATGGCGGCGGACGAGCGCAAGGCCGAGCGCGAGCGGCGCAAGGACCAGTACGAGCGGGGGCTGGTCGCCGAGCGGGCGAGGGAGCTGGAGGTTCTGCTGGTACGCGGCGAAGAGGCCGAGATCGCCCACCACATGGCGCAGAACCCGGACAAGCAGTGGGCGATCCGGGACGCCCTCCGGCAGGAGAAGAGGGAGGGACAGGCCGACTTCCTGGCGCTGTTCAACCGGCTGATCGACACCGGGGTGCTGGAGCGCCACGACATCGGCGAGCAGATGTACGAAGTGCTCCAGTATCTGCGTCGCAGCACCGGCGGCGTCCTCGGCGGCGTCGCCGAACGCGTCCTGCCGCAGCCGGCCGGAGGGCGACCCGAGCTGGAAGAGCGATCCGCCCCCCGGCCGCAGGCCGAGCCGCGCCGGCCCGAACCCCGGCGTCCCTCCTGGGAGTCCGACGAGGGCTTGGGCGCGGACGGCGACCCGGAGCGGCGGCATGTGTACGAGCCGACCCGCGTCGAGCCCGCTTCCGAGCGGGACTTCGAGCGGGACTTCGAGCGGAGCCGCAACTCCGCGCCGGGCGCCCGGTCCAGGCCCAGCGAGGCCTTCGACGACTGGGACGACGAATGACGGCCGCACCGGGACCCGGCGCACCGGGACCGGCCGCACGGGGACCCGCGGCCCCGCCCCCCGCGGCGCCGGGGCCCCCGCTCCCGGAGCCGGACGCCCCGCCCGAAGACGTCCGCTTCATGGCGGAACGGCTGCTGGCCTCCGTCCGGGAGGACATCGGCAGGGCCGACACCAAGGCGGCGATCCTGCTGTCCGGCGCGGTGGCGGTCCTCGCCGTCCTGGTGTCCGACGGGAGCACACTGCCGCCCGCGGACGGCTCGGGCGCCGGGCCGCTGCTGATCGCCGCCGCGCTGTGCTGGGCCGCCGGGCTGCTGATGCTCGTCGCCGTGATCCTGCCCCGCACCAGGATCGGCGCCGACCGCACCCTGCTGCGCGATCTTTCGGCCCACTCCTCCGTCGAACATCTGCTGGCCCGCCTCGTCGCGTCCCGCGAGAACGTCACCGGCTGGCTGCTGGACCAGGCGAGCGTGCACGGAGCCGTGCTCGCCGCGAAATACCGGTGGCTGCGCCTGGGCGTGGGGTCTCTCGCGCTCGGCGGGCTGCTGGCCCTCCTCAGCGAACTGTGGTGAGAGACGATGCACCTGAGAAGCAAGGCGGGCGCGCTGACGGCGGCCGGTGTGCTGCTGGCCCTGTCCGGCCCGGCGGCCGCCCCCTCGGCCGCGACCGCGCCGGAAGCCGCCGCCCCCGCCGCCCTGAAGGCGCCCGCCGCCCCAGGCGACGGACCCGACCCCATCGACTTCGCAGTCGTCGTCGACCAGTCCAAGAGCCTTTCCGACAAGGACCTCACCCGTGAGGTGGAGGCCGCCGCCCTGCTCAGCCAGGGCGAGATATCGGAGCGCTCGCGCGCCGTCGTCATCGGATTCGCCAGCTCCGAGAAGCCCGGCCAGACACCCGTGCGCGAAGTCTGCCCGCTGACCGTGGCCGACGCGGCGGGGCGGCAGCGGCTGAGCGACTGCGTACCGGATCTGTCCGACCGGGACCCCGAACGCACCGGACCCGGCACCGACTTCCCCGCCGCCCTGCGCCAGGCCGTCGACCGGCTGACCGAGGACGCGCGCAAGGACACCCCCAAGGTCGTCTTCCTGCTCACCGACGGACAGCTGGACGTGCGCGACAGCCCCGAATACGGCACCGACCCCGCCAACCGCCAGGCCAACGGCGAGAAGCGGCTGAAAGAGGAACTCGCCCGCGCCCGCAGCGCCTCCGTACAGGTCTGGCCGCTCGGCTTCGGCAGCAGCATCGACCGCGCGGCGCTCACGGCCATGGCGGAGGGCGGCTACCGCAACGGCTGCGCCGACCGGCCCGACGCCACCCCCAGAATGCGGGTCGTCGACAGCTCCGCCGACATCGACAAGGCGTTCCAGGAGACCTTCGCCGCCGCCCGCTGCGCCGGCCTCGTCGACGGCACGATCGGCAAACCCCCCGCCGACCTGCATGTCACCATCCCCCCGGTCGCCACCGACGGCTCCATCACCGTCAGCAAGCACGACCCCAAGGTGTCGGTGACCTACTACGACCCCAAGGGCCGCGAAGTGCCCACCCGCGGCGCGTTCGACGGCTCGGCCTTCGAGGTCAGCGGCCAGGACGGCCCGGTGGAGGCGCTGCGCGTCAAGAACCCGCTGCCGGGCCGCTGGCGCGTGAGCGTCCAGGCCCCCGAAGGACACCGGGACCGCGAGGTGGCCGTCCGGGCGATCTGGCAGGGCAGGCTGCGCTCCACCGTCACGCTGGACCCCGCCTCCCCGCATGCCGGGGAGAAGGCCGTCGTGGAGGTCAGAATGCAGACCCGGAGCGGCGTCGTGATCAGCGATCCGGAACTGCTGTCCGGGGTCGAGGTCTCGGCCCGGATGTCCGGCAGCGGCTTCGACCCGGTCACCGTGGAGCTCGCCGACGACGGCGCGGAACCGGACCGCGAAGCCGGCGACGTGCGGTTCACCGGTGAGGTCACGGTGCCCGAGACGGCCTCCGGAAAGCTGGCGATCACCACCACGATGGCCGCGCCCGGCGTCACGGCCGACCAGCGACCCCTTTACGCGGGCGTCAGCGACGGCCCCCGGCCCGTCACGGCCGGGCTGACCGTCGACCGGGCCGCCGTCCAGCCCGGCGGCGAGGTCACCGGCGTTCTGGACGTCACCAACAACGACACCGCGCCGCACACCCTGCGTCTCGCACTCGAGGACCAGCCGCCCGGCTCCGCCGTGAAGATCAGCCCGGCGACCGTCACCGCGCCGCCTTCCGAGAGCACCAGCGTGAGCTTCACCCTCTCCATCGGTGAGAAGACGCCCTACGGGGAACTCGGCGGAACTCTCGCCGTGGTGGACGCCACTCAGGACGAAGCCGTGCTCGACACCGCGTTCCCCGGCATCCGCGTCGTGGCCCCGCCCACCTGGTGGGACCGCTGGCTGTGGGCGGTCATCGCGGGCGCCGCGCTTGCGCTGCTGCTCGCCGCCTTCGCCGCCGTGCGCCGCCGGGCCGCCGTCGCCGGCCGTGATCTGACCGGCGTACGGCTGGAGCTGAGCCTGGAGGGCAGAGCGCTCGACGAGCTCACCGTGCGCGCCCGGCAGAGTCCGGGCGGCGACTTCCACTTCACGGTGGACCGGGTCCGCGGCGCGGCCCCCGTGCTGCAGCGCACGGCCCAGGGGGCGGCGGGCAGCCACCGGCTGCGGCGCACCTCCGGCGGCGAGTTCCTGCTCCGCCTCCACCAGGGGCGCGAGCGCACCCTGCGCCCCGGAGAGCCCGCCGGCATCGCCGAGGGGCTGGAACTCCTCGTCCACGACCGGCGCGGCGCCGCCGCGTCCCGTCCTCGGCACGGCGGCCTGACGGGCCGCACCGGCGCGGCGCCGGGCGGCCGGAGCCCGGGGCAGGCC
>NZ_JADWYQ010000084.1 GCF_022414575.1 Streptomyces sp. MUM 178J
GCGGGCTGCACCGGGGGCAGCGGGGCCCGCACCGGGGCGGGCCGGGCGGGTCCGTCCGCGACCTGGTGCAACTCTCCCTGATGTGCCAGCAGTTGCCGCATGCCCTGCTGCCGCGAGGCGTGGTCCCGTCCGTACGGGGCGATCGAAGTGATCCGTGCCTGCGGCCAGTTGTCCCGGATCATCCGTGCGCAGTACGCGCCCGGAAGTTCGCAGGACTCCAACTCCGTGTGCAGCTCCAGCACCTGGTCCGGAGGTACGTTCAGCGCACGCAGCTCATGGAAGATCTGCCACTCCGGGTGCGGGGTGCCGGGCGCCGAGCGGCGGATGAGCTGCTGCTCGGAGCCGTCGGGGGCGCGGTAGCGCAGCACGGCCTGGTAGCCGGGGCCGACGGTGGGCAACCCGCCCGGCTGCGGCGGATAGCCGTACGCGGGCGGCCGACCGCCACCCTGAGGCTGCTGTGCTTGGGGCGCGGGTCCGGGCGCTCCGGGCGGCGGACCGGGAGGTCCGGGCGGACCCGGAGGGCCGGGCGGCTGCGGCGACTGCGGCGGCTTCGGACCCAACTGACCGGGATGCGCCAGCATCGTCGCAGCATGATGCACCCCACCACCCGGAGGCGGAGTCGAACCCGGCGCAACAGGAGCGGCCGGACCCCCAGAAGCACCAGAAGCACCAGGGGCTCCCGGCGGCCCCGGAGGACCAGGCGGCTGCGGAGGGCCGGGCGGCTGCGGCGACTGCGGCGGCTTCGGACCCAACTGACCGGGATGCGCCAGCATCGTCGCAGCATGATGCACCCCACCACCCGGAGGCGGAGTCGAACCCGGCGCAACAGGAGCAGCCGCACCCCCAGAAGCATCAGAAGCACCAGGGGCTCCCGGCGGCCCTGGAGGCTCCGGCGGCCCCGGCGGCCGCGCGGGCTCAGGGGCGACCTGGGAGACGAGTTGCGTCGGCAGATACCCGCCCGCCGGAGCGCCGGGCGCACCCGGCCCCGACGGGGGAGGCGTCGCGTTCCCGGACGAGGCGGGCGCGGCGTCCGCCGCCGACGGCTCCCGGCCGCCGGCGCCTTCGGGCCGCAGCGCGGGGGCGACCGCCGTGGGCGGCAGCTGGCTGCCGCCTGACATCAGCGCCGTCGGCGCGTCCGCCGGGGTGCTAGGCGGCGGAGTGTCATCGTCGTCGGCACCCGACAGCGGCGGCGCGAACACCGTGGCCGGCAGCGGAACGGACCCGTCGTCGGAGCCGCCCCCGCTGGTGTCCGTCCAGCCCGCAGCCTGCGTCGGCGCAGCCGGCTTCCCCGGCGCAGGGGAGGACGCGGCGTCGGAGGGCAGCGTGGACTCCTCCGCGTTCCCGCCGGAGGCACTGGGCCACAGCGAACCGCTCTGCGAGGCGTTGCCGCCGGTCGACGCCCCGGCGTCGGGCCGGCCGGACCCGCCCACCGCTGTGACGCCCCCGCCCGCCTGCGAGGCATTGCCCCCACCGGGCGTCGCGGAGGACGTCTGCGACGACCGCGCGTCCGGGAGGCTCGCTCCCTGGGAGGCGTGCACATCGGCGGACCCGGGGACCGGTGCGGGGGCGCTCCAGCCTGCGGAAGCCGCCGCCGTCTCCGGTGACGCCGCCGAATACGACGTGCCGTCATCGGCACTGCCGGACACGGCGTCGGTCTGCCCGGACCCGACGGAAGAGCCCGTGCCCGCGGCCCGGGGGACGCCCTCCCCCGAAGCACCCGAAGGGGAGACCTCACCCGAGGGTCGGGGGCCGGGCGGCATCGCGACCGTATGCGCATCCGCTCCGGCGGAGGCCATGGCAGCGGCCGCTGCTGACGGCTCGGGGCCCGCACCGGACGAGGCCCCCACGCCGGACGGCACATACCCCGCGCCCGGGGAGCGCGGGGCGCCTCCACCGGACGAAGCAGACCCGGCATCCGCGCCCTCGGGACGTGCGCCGGACAGCGCGGAACCCGAACCCGCGGCAGTGGGGCCTGCCGCAGCCCGGCCCCCGGCAACCGTCGTATCCGCCGCAACCGCCGCGTCCGCCGCGTCCGCCGCGTCCGGAACGCCGGACGGCGCACCCGTGTCCGAGCCAGAGGGCACGGAACCCGTGCCCGCGCCCGACACGCCCCCGGCGGCCGCCGTACCCACCGCGTCCGGGGCGTGCCTCGGCGCGCCGGCGCCGGCGCCCTCGTGCGCGTCCCGCACGCGGGACGGCGCAGCGGCACCCGGATCCGCAGCCGCGGGGCCTGCTCCGGCCGGGCCGCCGGCAGGCCCCGTGTCCGCGCCGGACGGCGCGGAACTCGAACCCCCGTCCGGGATGCCCATCCTGTCCGCCGCGTCCTGCAGCCACTCCGGCGGGCTCAGCAGGAACGACGTCTGGTTCAGATCGATCCGCTGCGGCGGCTCCGGAGCGGCCGCAGCCGCCTCCGCCGCCCCGTACTCCTCCTCATACCGGCGGATGACCTCGCCCACCGGCAGACCGGGCCACAGCGTGGCCTCCCCGCCGTCCCGCGCGATCACCAACCGCTGCCGGCCGCCGTCCGAGACGGGGCCGCCCTCACGGTCCTCCGCCCACACCACGAAACCCAGCTCGAACTCCCGCACCCGCACCTCCCGGTGCTGGTACGCGGGCACATCGCCGTTGATCCACTCTTCGGCGCGCTCCTGCGCCTGCGCGAACGTCACCATCGGACCGTCACCCCTCGTCCGAGACCGGGACGGCGCGCGCGAAGCCGCCGTCCACCATCAGGTTCGCCACCGTCTGAAGCTCCGGCGGGCTGCCCGCCAGCCGCTGCAGAAAGCCGTCGAAGTCATCGCCGCAGGGCAGCAACAGCCGCTCCACACGCTCCTGCACCGTCCAGCCGTCCTGGTCACGCGCATCGTCGTACGCACAGAACCACACCGACCCCGTCCCCGAGCCCTTCACCTTCACGGCGATCAGCCCGCCCTGGACAAAGCCGACGCCCAGAAAGTCCTTCGTCAGATGGTCCCGCAGACACTTGTTGACGTACACCAGATCGTTGACGGCGGCCTCGTCCCGCACCGTGAAGAACGGCTGGTCGACCAGCAGCCCCAACTCCGCGTCCAGCGCCACCCCGGACGGCGCGCAACCGCCCGCCGCCTTCAGGAAGGAACGGTACGCGCCAGGCAGCCGGTACCCCAGATCCTCCTCCACGCCCAGCAGTTGCTGCTCGCTCACCGGCAGCGCCCGCTTCGGAAGGGCGAAATGAGCGGGCCGGGTCTCCTGCAGCGGACGCGTCCCGCGCTTGCCCTGGTCCACAGCCGCCGTGGCCAGTCCGCCGTGGTGCCGCAGCAGCGCCTTCACCTCGACCGGAACCAGTTCGAGGCGGCGCGTGCCCGGCGCGTGATGCCACGTCCAGCCGTGCGGCGTCGCCACCGGCGCGACCATGTCCCACAGCTCGTGCCCTGCCGCGTGCAGCGCCGCGTTCGCCGACACGTAGTCCGTGAGCCGCAACTCGTCCACGCCGAAGCCCTCGGGCGGCTCCGCGATCTCCGCGGCGGCGCGCGCGTACGGCGAGAAATCCGGGTAGCCCTGTTCGTCCACGCGCACACCTCTGGGGTGGCGGGAGGCCCGGACCGGGTCCGGGAAGTGCACAAGCTGCCCGGCATAGGCCGCGTTCGGCGGCGCGGCCCGGCGCCCGAGCCGACCTGTCGTCATGGCGGTAGCCCCCTGCTGCGTCTGGCTGGTTCCGCACAGCCTAAGCGGTACGGCGACGGCCGCTCCCGGCCCGCCGCTCCCGTCACCGGCAGTCACAGCCGGACGCCCGCACCGGCCGCACGGCAGAATGCGAACGCACCCCCTCAACACGCCCGCCGACACGTATAACCGACCCCGCTTCCACACCAGCCGCCCCATTTGGCAGGCTGTCTAGGCAACTCGGGGGAGTGCGGAGGGGACGAGGCACCATGCACACAGCGCAACAAGACACTTCAGGTGATCCGCGTCTCAGCTGGAGCAGCACCGACACCGGCATACCGCCCGCACTCCACCACCGGAGGGACGGCATCCTCCCCACGGTCGCCGCAGCCCTGTCCGTCCGCGGTCGGACCCTGACCTGCACCGCGGGCAAGGGCGACGAACCGCCCGCACTCCACCCGCTCGTGCAGGACTACCTCGACACCCTCACCAGCGGACAGCGCGAACGCTTCACGGGCCGCTGCCCCGAAGCCATCCTGCTCTCCCGGCATCTGGCCTCGGCGGAGACCCAGCGCTCCAAACGCGCTCAGCGGAAACCCCTGACCCAAGGAGAGGCACGGCGCTCGCTCAAACACGCGAAACTCACCGCACGCCGCATCCGGGAGGACGGCGACCCGCTCCACGGCAGCTACGCCGCACCCTGCCGCTCCTGCGCGGCGCTCCTCGACCACTTCGGCGTACGCCCCGTAGACCCGGCCGCCGCCCTTCCCGAGAACGGCTGAACCCGACCCCCATGCCCGACCACCCCAATCTGAGCACCACCCGCTTCCCGGTGGCCGTCGACGCCGCCCTGCGCGAGGCCGGCTGGCAGCCCGGCCGCTGGGACATCAAGCTCGCGGAACACTGGGCCGACGCCCTGCGCGCCCACGCCTCCCCCGCCGGGCACCGGCACTGCGTGTTCCCCGCGGCCGTCGAAGCGTGGGCGGAGTTCGGCGGACTGCGCGTCGTCCCACCGGGACCAGGCCGCCAGACGGCCCCCAGCGCCGTACGCTTCGATCCCCTCGCCGGCCTCCACATGGCCCGTACGCTCTCCGACCTCGGCCGCGCGCTCGGCGCCGAACTCGCGCCGCTCGGCGAGGAAGGCAACCACACGGGCATCCTGGCCATCGACACGGTCGGCCGCGTCTACACCATCGACCACACCGGCGACTGGTACCTCGGCCCCACACTGGACCAGGCCCTGTCCACCATCGTGACCGGGCTGCTCCCCACGCGCCTCACCTCGCCGTAAGCCGCGCCACAGGGCGACACAGCGCGGCGCGACGCAGGGGCGCGACACAGCGGGACACCGCGCGGCGCGACACAGCGCGGCGCGCCCCAGCGGGGCACCGCGCGGCGCGACACAGCGCGGCGCGCCCCAGCGGGACACCGCGCGGCGGGGCACAGCGGGGTGCGGCACAGCACAGCGCTCCCTGCACGCACGGCCGGCCCCGGCACGCCGCCGTCCGGCACACCTGCACGACCCCGGCGGCAGGCCGGAGGGCGGCCGTCAGGCCGCGCCCTCGCCCACGCCCACCGCGGGCAGCACCGCCGACACCCGGAAACCACCCGCATCCGTCGGCCCCGACACGAACACACCGCCCAGCGCGGTGACCCGCTCCCGCATGCCGACCAGGCCGTTGCCGCCGCTCGGCAGCCCCGCGTCCGCCGCCCCGCCGGACACGTCCGGCGCGCCGTTCTCCACCTGCATGGCCACCTCCGCGTCCCGGTGCGCCAACCGGACCGTCACCCGCGCACCCGCCGCATGCTTGTGGACATTGGTCAACGCCTCCTGCACCACCCGGAACGCGGTCTGCTCCACCTCCGGCGCATACCCCCGCGCCTCCCCGTGCACGGAGAGCTCCACCACCAGCCCCGTCTGCCGGGACTGACCGACCAGGACCTCGATGTCCGCCAGGCACGGCCCGTCGTCCGCAGCCGCAGCCGCAGCGGCCGCAGCAGCAGCCGCGCCCACCGCCGCCAGCGGCGCGGGAGCCTCCGCGGCGAACGCAGCACTCGCGGCCGCACCGCCCGGCCGGGCCGCAAGAACATCCTCCCCGGACCGCAACACCCCCAGCATCTCCCGCAACTCGGTCAGCGCCTGCCGTCCCATGTCCCCCACCAGCGCGGCGTTCTTCACCGCCTTCTGCGGATCCTTCAGCGCCACCGCCTGCAGCGCGGCCGCATGCACCACCATCAGGCTCACCCGGTGGGCGACGACGTCGTGCATCTCACGCGCGATCCGGGTGCGCTCCTCCTGACGGGCCCACTGCGCACGCTCCTCGGCCCGGTCCGCCAGCAGCGACAGTTCCTGCTCCAGGCTGTCCGCCCGCTCCCGCAGGCTCTCCATCAACCGCCGCCGCGCCCCGATGTAGAGGCCGAACAGCACAGGAGGCGCGGTCAGCCCCAGCGACACCAGCACGGCCATGAGCGGCACATACCAGGGGCCCGGGTCAAACTCCGCCGTGTCCACGCCCTGGCGGACGTCCACGAACGTGACGATGAAGGTCGCCGCGAGCTGCGTGCCCGCCAGCAGCGCGATGATCCGCCGGGGCACCTCGGAGGCCGCCAGCGTGTAGAGACCGACGACGCCCAGCAGAAAACCGATCTCCGCCGGGGTGGTCGCGATCGACACCAGCACCACGGCGATCGGCCACCGTCGCCGTACGACCAGCACGGCCCCGACGAGCAGTCCGAACAGCACACCGAACGGCACCGGCAGCGCCGCCTTCTCGGCGAACCCCACCCCTTCGAGCCCGCATTCCAGGGCTGAGAGCGCACCCAGCCCCACATCCAGCGCGACGGACCGCCGACGCCCCCACCACAGCCAGGCCCGGTCGGGCGTGCCCGCAGCCTCCTGGTGTGCCCCCGTTGTGGTCATGGCTCCCAGCCTACGGGCGGCCGCGAATGCTTTTCCGGGCAGCTCCGGGGAGGCGGTCAGCACAGTGCGAGGGAGATCACATACGGAACATATGCTGACCCCTCGATCTAATGAATCGCTCTGATCTTCGAGCCGGACGTCCGCATTCCGGACGACGATCTACCCATGACATCCAGCCACGGCAAATACGCCGACTTCGAAGGCCTGCGCGCCCAGGCGATCACCCTGCGCCGCGAGGGCCTCAGCCGCCGCCAGATCCGCGACCGACTGCACATCGACAACAACGACATCCTGAACCGACTGCTGGAGGGAGAGCCTCCACCGGAGTGGACGAAGCGCCCCAACGCGAAGGACGACCTGCGGGACAAGGCACGGGACTTAAGGCTCAAGGGGATGACCTACGACCAGATCCAGCTGGAGCTGGGCTGCTCGAAGAGTTCGATCTCACTGTGGGTGCGGGACCTGCCGAAGCCGCCGCGCCGAGACCCCTCGGAACAGGCCAAGCTGGCGGCACGCAAACGGTGGGAACACGAGCGGGCGGTCCGCGACGCGGAGCGCCAGGCGACGAAGGAATCGGCGCGCGAGGCGATCGGCCGACTGTCGGACAGGGAGCTCCTTCTACTCGGGGTCGGGCTGTACTGGTCCGAGGGATCGAAGAGCAAGCCCCACCGCTTGGACGAGAGCGTGGTCTTCATCAACAGCGATCCTGACATGATCCACGTCTACCTCAGATGGCTGACCCTGCTTGAGGTGGAGCCCGAGAGGCTGCGCTTCCGTGTCATGATCCACGAGTCTGCGGAGGTAGCAGCCGCCGAGAAGTACTGGGCGGACCTCGTGGGCATCGACGTATCCGAACTCTCGAAGACGACGCTGAAGAGGCACAACCCCAAGACCGTCCGACAGAACACGGGACCGGCCTACCGGGGTTGCCTGGTCGTCCGCGTGCTTGGCTGTACCGACCTCTACCGTCGCATCGAGGGATGGTGGTGCGGGATAGTCGAAGCAGCCCACGGGACCAAAGCGGGCAACGCCTCCGGTATGGTCTGACGAGTGATCCGCCGTGGGGTAACGGTAGCCCGCAGGCCTTTGAAGCCTTGTAGTGCTGGTTCGAATCCAGCCGGCGGAGCCCTCTCGTCGGAGCCAGTCCCCCTCCCCGTCGGGACCCGTCCGCATTTCCCGGATCAAACCCCCCGGTATCCTTCGGATGTCCATCACCCGAAGCCGAAGGGCATTCCCGTGAGCGCCAACCGCCCGGCCGCCGTCGTCGTACTCGCAGCGGGTGAGGGCACCCGCATGAAGTCCAGGACTCCCAAGGTTCTGCACGAGATCTGCGGGCGTTCGCTCGTCGGGCATGTGGTGTCCGCGGCGCGCGAGCTGGAGCCCGAGGAGCTCGTCGTGGTCGTCGGGCATGCGCGCGAGCAGGTCCAGGGGCATCTCGCCGAGCACTACGCCGGAACCGGGACCGCCTTCCAGGCCGAGCAGAACGGCACGGGTCACGCCGTGCGGATGGCGCTCGAGGAGCTGGGGCGGACGCCCGAGGGGACCGTCGTGGTCGTGTGCGGCGACACCCCGCTGCTGTCCGGCGCGACGCTGGGCGCGCTCGCCGAGGCGCACGCCTCCGACGGAAACGCCGTGACCGTGCTGACGGCCGAGGTGCCGGACGCCACGGGGTACGGGCGCATCGTGCGCGACCCCGCGACCGGCGCGGTGACCGCGATCGTGGAGCACAAGGACGCGACCGAGGAGCAGCGGGCGGTCCGGGAGATCAATTCCGGGGTGTTCGCGTTCGACGGGCGGCTGCTGGCGGACGCGCTGGGGAAGGTGAGCACGGACAACAGCCAGGGTGAGGAGTACCTCACCGATGTGCTGGGGATTCTGCGCGAGGCCGGGCACCGGGTGGGGGCGTCCCTGGCGGGCGACCACCGGGAGATCCTGGGGATCAACAACCGGGTGCAGCTCGCGGAGGCACGCCGGCTGTTCAATGAGCGGCTGCTGCACGAGGCGATGCTGGCGGGGGTCACGGTGGTGGACCCGGCGTCGGTGCAGCTCGATGTCACGGTGACGTTCGAGCAGGACGCGGTGGTGCACCCGGGGACGCAGTTGCTGGGGTCCACGCATCTGGCGGAGGGCGCCGAGGTGGGGCCGAACACCCGGCTGAAGGACACCTCGGTGGGTGCGGGTGCACGCGTGGACAACACGGTGTCGGACGGCGCGGTGATCGGCGAGGGGGCCCTGGTGGGTCCGTTCGCGTATCTGCGGCCGGGCACCCGGCTGGGTGTGCGTTCAAAGGCGGGCGCCTATGTCGAGATGAAGAACGCGTCGATCGGCGAGGGCACGAAGGTGCCGCATCTGTCGTATGTGGGCGACGCGACGATCGGCGAATACTCGAATATCGGTGCGGCCAGCGTCTTTGTGAATTACGACGGTCAGGCCAAGCACCACACGACGATCGGTTCGCACTGTCGTACCGGTTCGGACAATATGTTTGTGGCCCCTGTCACGGTCGGGGACGGGGCGTACACCGCCGCGGGTTCCGTGATCACAAAGGATGTGCCGCCGGGATCGCTGGCCGTCGCCCGTGGCCAGCAGCGGAATATCGAGGGCTGGGTGGCCCGTAAGCGGCCGGGCAGCGCTGCCGCCGAGGCGGCGGCAGCGGCAACGGAACGGGTCAGCGACGGGAACTGACCGGAAACAGGTGCGCCGATCTCGGCGTACCGTGATACGTGCACACTATTTCGGCTGGCTCGCGCCGAGGACTCTCGCGGCCAGGGATCACGTCTGAGGAGACAGTGCTGTGACCGGGATCAAGACGACCGGCGAGAAGAAGCTGATGCTCTTCTCCGGCCGCGCCCACCCCGAGCTGGCCGAGGAGGTTGCGCACCAGCTGGGCGTCGGCCTCGTGCCGACCAAGGCCTTCGACTTCGCCAACGGCGAGATCTACGTCCGGTTCCAGGAGTCCGCGCGTGGTGCGGACTGCTTCCTGATGCAGAGCCACACGGCGCCCATCAATAAATGGATCATGGAGCAGCTGATCATGATCGATGCTCTGAAGCGGGCCTCCGCGCGGAGCATCACCGTGATCATCCCTTCCTACGGCTACGCCCGTCAGGACAAGAAGCACCGCGGCCGTGAGCCGATCTCGGCGCGGCTGATCGCGGATCTGCTGAAGTGCTCGGGTGCGGACCGGATCCTCACGGTGGATCTGCACACGGACCAGATCCAGGGCTTCTTCGACGGCCCGGTGGACCACCTGTCCGCGCTGCCGGTGCTCGCCGACTACGTGGGCGCGAAGGTCGACCGGGACAAGCTGACGGTGGTCTCGCCGGACGCGGGCCGCGTCCGGGTGGCGGACCGCTGGTGCGACCGGCTGGACGCCCCGCTGGCGATCGTGCACAAGCGCCGTGACAAGGACGTGGCCAACCAGGTGACGGTGCACGAGGTCGTCGGTGAGGTCGAGGGCCGGGTGTGTGTGCTGGTCGACGACATGATCGACACGGGTGGCACGATCTGCGCCGCGGCGGAGGCGCTGTTCGCACACGGTGCGGAGGACGTGATCGTGACGGCGACGCACGGCATCCTGTCCGGGCCGGCCGCTGACCGGTTGAAGAACTCCAAGGTCAGCGAGTTCGTGCTGACGAACACCCTGCCGACGCCGGGCGAGCTGGAGCTGGACAAGATCACCGTCCTGTCGATCGCTCCGACGATCGCCCGCGCGGTGCGCGAGGTGTTCGAGGACGGCTCGGTGACCAGCCTCTTCGAGGAGCAGGCGTGATCGCCGTCTGCGTCTGACAGAACTGACAGAACTGACAGAACTGACAGAGCAGACACAGCAGGCAGAGCGAGAAGGGCCGTTTCGGGCGGGTGCGCCTGGGACGGCCCTTCGCCGTTTCGGGCTGCCGCGGCCCGAAACGTGTCCGCCCGCGGTGCGTCCGCCGGGCAGCGCCTCCCCCGCGGTGCGGGACGCCGCCCGGGCGGCGTCCCGGGGTCGGCAGGGCGCCCGGGCAGAGGCGGCCCGTTGATCGACTTTGGGTGCCGTTCGGGGCGCGGGTAGACTGGCGAGGTTGCTCGGCGAGGGAGGCCGCATCCTGATCGGTGCGGCGGTCCGTTATCGACGCGCTCTTCGTAGCAGGCCAGTCGTGGCCGGGTGACCGCCACCAGTCTCTGCATACGAGGAGTGCTTATGTCCGAGGTGAAGCTCACCGCCCAGCTCCGTACCGAGTTCGGCAAGGGCGCTGCCCGCCGTGTCCGCCGCGAGGACAAGGTTCCCGGCGTGCTGTACGGCCACGGCTCCCAGCCGGTGCACATCAAGCTCGAAGGCCACGCCCTGATGATGGCTCTGAAGACCCCGAACGTCCTGATCAGCCTGGACATCGAGGGCAAGCAGGAGCTGGCGATCCCGAAGGACGTGCAGCGCGACCCGCTGAAGGGCTTCCTGGAGCACGTCGACCTGCTGCTGGTCAAGCGCGGCGAGAAGGTCACGGTCGAGGTCCCGGTCCACGCCGAGGGCGAGCTGGCCCCGGGCGGCAACCTGCTGGAGCACGTGCTGAACGCGCTGCCGGTCGACGCCGAGGCCACCCACATCCCCGAGTCGGTCTCCGTCTCCGTCGCGGGTCTTGAGGCCGGCGCCTCCGTCCTCGCCAAGGACATCACGCTGCCGAACGGCGTGAGCCTGGCCGTCGAGGAGGACGCGGTGGTCCTGCAGGTTCTGGCCGCGCAGGCCGAGGAGCCGGCCGCGGGCGAGGGTGAGGGCGAAGAGGCCGCCGAGGCCTGAGCCGTACGCTCTGCTTGACGGGGTGGCGGGCTGCGGCCCACCACCCCGTTCCCTTTGCGACCTGAGGAGATGTGAGAGGCAGATGACGACGGACGCAGCCGCCCCGTGGCTGATCGTGGGGCTCGGCAATCCGGGTCCCGGCTATGCGGGCAACCGCCACAATGTGGGCTTCATGGTCGTCGACCTGCTCGCCGAGCGCATCGGCGGCTCCTTCAAGCGGGCGCAGAAGGCACAGGCTCAGGTGCTGGAGGGCCGGATCGGCGCTCCGGGCCCCGCGAGCCGCCGGGTGGTCCTGGCCAAGCCCATGTCGTACATGAATCTGTCCGGCGGGCCGGTCACGGCTCTGCGGGACTTCTACAAGCTGCCGACGGCGAACATCGTGGCCGTCCACGACGAGTTGGACATCGACTACGGCACGCTGCGGCTGAAGCTGGGCGGCGGCGACAACGGCCACAACGGCCTGAAGTCGTTGACGAAGGCGATGGGACCCGACTACCACCGGCTGCGGTTCGGGATCGGCCGTCCGCCGGGGCGTATGCAGGTGGCGGACTTTGTGCTGAAGGACTTCTCGTCGGCGGAGCGCAAGGAGTTGGACTACTTCGTGGACCGCGCGGCCGACGGGGTGGAGTCTCTGGTGTCGGAGGGGCTGGAGCGGGCGCAGAGCGCATACAACTCGTGACCGGCGACGCGTACAACTGGTGACAACTCCGGTCAAGCCGTCGGCGGAGTTTGACCCAACGCGGTCGGGTGTCCAAGGATCGCGCCCCATGAAGCGTGCACGTGCCTCGAAGCGGAATGATGCGCTCCTGTACGCCCAGCGGGCGGCGATGGGCTTGGTGGCCGCGCTGCTGCTGGCGGCCGGCTTCTGGTCGTCGTGGAGCACGGCACAGCATGTGATCCTGTCCAAGGGCCGCGAGCACGGCACGCTCACCGTCACCGGCTGCTCCACAGACGTCTGCACCGGCCGGTACGCCCCGGACG
>NZ_JADWYQ010000085.1 GCF_022414575.1 Streptomyces sp. MUM 178J
CGCCCGCGCCATCCGCACCCCGCCCGTCTTCTTCGACGGGTCAGGCGCCGCCGTCGACCCGTCCACGGCCGCGCTGAAGCCGACGGTCACGCCGTCGACGCTCGCAAAGCGGACCACATGCTCGATCGGCACGCCGTCCGATCCGGTGACGCTGCCCGACCGGGAGGTGACGGAGTAGGCGCCCGGCTGCGGGCTCACGGTGGACGGCATGACCTCGAAGGTCCGGATGGCTTCGTTCTTGTCGTCCACCAGCCAGACCCGTCGGTCCTTCAGCGCGTACACCACGCGCACACCCGTCCCGGAGTCGGCGGGCAGCACCGTCGGGTCGGGCTTCCCGGCTGCCGGACCGCCGGGCGCGCCGGACGCCCCGGGGGACGGGGAGACGCTCGGCGTACGGGCCTCGCCCAGATCGTCGGGGGCGCTCGCTGACGCCTGGTAGGCGAGGAAGCCGACCGCCGCCAGCGCGGCCGCCGTGAGCCCGGCCACCATCCCCGAGCTGCTCCGTGCCACCCGTCCGCCCACCTTTCCCCGCGCACCTGTGCGTACCCGTCGTTCGGGGGTGACGGTAGCAGTCGCCGTCGCCTCCGACGGGACGCCTTGCACCCCCCGCCGTGGCCGTAGGCTGTTTGCGTGCTCTTGCTCGCCGTTGATACCGCCACCCCCGCCGTCACCGCCGCTCTGCACGACGGCCGCTCCGTCGTAGCCGAGTCCACTCGCGTCGACGCGCGGCGGCACGGGGAACTGCTGCTGCCCGCCGTCGACCGCGTCCTCGCCGAAGCGGGGGTGAAACCGGCCGCCGTCACCGGTGTGGTCGTCGGCGTCGGCCCGGGCCCGTACACCGGGCTGCGCGTCGGCCTCGTGACGGCCGCGACGTTCGGCTCCGCTCTCGGGGTGCCGGTGCACGGCCTGTGCACGCTGGACGGCCTTGCACACGCCTCCGGCCTGGACGAGCCGTTCACGGTGGTGACGGACGCGCGCCGCAAGGAGGTCTACTGGGCGCGGTACGACGCGGAGCGCAGACGGGTCACCGAGCCCGCGGTCGACCGCCCCGCGGAGATCGACGGGCAGGTCGCCGGACTCCCGGCGGTGGGCGCGGGGGCGGCCCTGTATCCCGAGGTGTTCACCGACATCCGCGGACCCGAGCATGTGTCGGCAGCCGCGCTGGCGGACCTGGCCGCGCGGAAGCTGGCCGCGGGCGAGGAGTTCCTGCCGCCGCTGCCGCTGTATCTGCGCCGCCCCGACGCGCAGGTGCCCAAGAACTACAAGGTGGTCACCCCCAAGTGACCGCCCCTGTGCTGCGCGAGATGCGCTGGTGGGACCTGGAACAGGTGCTGGATCTCGAACGGGCGCTGTTCCCCGAGGACGCCTGGTCGCCGGGCATGTTCTGGTCCGAGCTGGCCCATGCGCGCGGTCCGCTGGCCACCCGCCGCTACGTCGTGGCCGAGCAGCCGGCCGACGGACGTATCGTCGGCTACGCCGGACTGGGGGCCGCCGGCGGCCTCGGCGACGTGCTGACCATCGCCGTCGCCCGCGATGAGCAGGGCGGCGGCCTCGGCTCCCGGCTGCTGACCGAACTGCTCCGCCACGCCACCGCCTTCGAGTGCGACCAGGTGCTCCTCGAAGTGCGGGTGGACAACACCAGGGCCCAGAAGCTGTACGAGCGCTTCGGCTTTGAACCCATCGGCTTCCGCCGCGGCTACTACCAGCCCGGCAATGTCGACGCCCTCGTCATGCGCCTGACCGTACAAGGAACCGAGAATCGACAAGATGGCTGACGAACCCCTCGTACTCGGCATCGAGACCTCCTGCGACGAGACCGGCGTCGGCATCGTCCGCGGCACGACGCTGCTCGCCGACGCCGTCGCCTCCAGCGTGGACACCCACGCCCGCTTCGGCGGAGTGGTCCCGGAGATCGCCTCGCGCGCGCACCTGGAGGCGATGGTCCCGACCGTCGAGCGCGCACTGAAGCAGGCGGGCGTCGGCGCCCGGGACCTCGACGGCATCGCCGTGACCGCGGGCCCCGGTCTCGCGGGCGCGCTGCTCGTCGGCGTGTCCGCGGCCAAGGCGTACGCGTACGCGCTGGACAAGCCGCTGTACGGGGTGAACCACCTGGCCTCGCACATCTGCGTCGACCAGCTGGAGCACGGCCCGCTGCCCGAGCCGACGATGGCGCTGCTGGTCTCCGGCGGCCACTCCTCGCTGCTGCTCGCGCCGGACATCACCAGCGATGTGCGCCCGATGGGCGCGACGATCGACGATGCGGCGGGCGAGGCCTTCGACAAGATCGCGCGCGTGCTCGACCTGGGCTTCCCGGGCGGTCCGGTGATCGACCGGCTGGCCAGGGAGGGCGACCCCGAGGCGATCGCGTTCCCGCGCGGGCTGAGCGGACCGCGGGACCCCGCGTACGACTTCTCATTCTCCGGCCTGAAGACCGCTGTGGCCCGCTGGATCGAGGCCAGGCGCGCGGCCGGCGAGGAGGTGCCCGTGCGGGATGTCGCCGCGTCCTTCCAGGAGGCGGTGGTCGACGTGCTGACCCGCAAGGCCGTACGCGCATGCAGGGACGAGGGCGTCGACCATCTGATGATCGGCGGCGGCGTCGCGGCCAACTCCCGGCTGCGGGCGCTCGCCGAGGAGCGGTGCGAGCGCGCGGGCATCCGGCTGCGCGTGCCCCGGCCCGGGCTGTGCACGGACAACGGCGCGATGGTCGCGGCGCTCGGGGCGGAGATGGTGGCCCGCAACCGGCCGGCCTCCGACTTCGAACTCTCCGCGGACTCCTCGCTTCCCGTGACCGACCCCCATGTGCCGTCACCCGCGCACAATCACCAGCACAGCCACGATCATGTACATGAGATCAGCAAGGAGAACCTCTACTCGTGAGGCTGGCGCTGATGTGGGAGGCCCGGGCCGTCCAGGGGCGCGGCGCGGAACTGCTGGAGTGGGCCCGGGCGCAGCGCCTCGCGCGCGATCCGCTGCGCCGTGAGACGTTCCGGGCGGCCGGGGACCGGGTGCTGGTCATCACCTGGTGGGAGACGGACGACGGAGGGGCCCAGCCGCCCGAGCTTCCGGAGCCGGACGCGGATCTGATCACCCGTCCGGTGCACCGCTGGCGCTTCGAGTCGGTCGATGCGGCCGGGCCGGAGAATTTCTGAGAAGAATTTCTCCCGGGGTGTCGATCCGGGGCCGTCCCGTTCGACGCATGGGGTGAGAGGCGGGGAACGGCCCCGCCCTCCTGCGACCCGAGGAGTCACCATGCCGCGTTTTCTGTCCATGGTCCGCGTCGACGAGTCCGCCATCCCCGCCGGCGGCCCCAGCCCCGAGATGATGCAGCGCATGGAGGCGCTCCTGGAGGAGGTCACCAAGGCCGGGGTCATGCTGGACACCGCCGGCCTCACCCCGTCCTCCCAGGGCGTCCGCCTGAACTGGAAGGACGGCAAGGTCTCCGTCACGGACGGCCCCTTCACCGAGGCGAAGGAGGTCGTCGGCGGCTATGCGATCACCCAGTGCAAGGACATGGCCGAGGCCCTTGAGTGGGGCAGGCGCTTTCTGCAGGTCCACGACGAGGATCTGCCGGTCACCTGCGAGATCCGGCAGATCGCGGAGGACTGACCGTACGATCCGCTGGCCCGCGCGCCGGACGGATGCTCTGATGGGTGTCCGTGACAGCAGCGACCGACACCGTGCCGAGTACCGTCGAGACCGTCTTCCGCATCGAGGCCGCGCGGATCATCGCCGCGGTGGCGCGGATCGTGCGGGACGTCGGCATCGCGGAGGAGCTGGCGCAGGACGCGCTGGTCGCCGCACTGGAGCAGTGGCCGGAGTCGGGTGTCCCGGACAACCCGGGCGCCTGGCTCATGGCCACGGCCAGGCACCGCGCCGTCGACCTCGTACGGCGGCGTGAGACCTATGCGCGCAAGCTCGCGGAGGTGGGGCGAGACCTGGAGACCGCCGCGCCGTGCGAACCGGGCCCGCAGGACGCCGACCCGGACGCCATCGACGACGACGTGCTGCGGCTGGTCTTCACCGCCTGCCACCCCGTGCTGGGCCCGGACGCGCGGATCGCTCTCACACTGCGGCTGCTCGGCGGGCTGACGACCGATGAGATCGCCCGGGCGTTCCTGGTGCCCGAGGCGACGGTCGCCCAGCGGATCGTGCGTGCCAAGCGGACGCTGGGAAGAGCCGGAGTGCCTTTCGAAGTGCCGTACGGAGAGGACCGCGCCGCGCGTCTGGACTCCGTCCTCGAAGTCATCTACCTCATCTTCAACGAGGGCTACTCGGCCACCGCCGGGGACGACTGGCTTCGTCCCGCGCTGTGCGAGGACGCGCTGCGCCTGGCGCGGGTCCTGGCCGGTCTGATGCCGAAGGAGCCGGAAGCCCACGGCCTGGCCGCCCTGCTGGAGTTCCAGGCCTCACGGCTCCGGGCGCGCACCGGGCCGGACGGCGAGCCGGTGCTGCTCGCCGACCAGAACCGCGCCCGGTGGAACCGGCTGCTGATCCACCGCGGCATCGAGGCGCTCCAGCGGGCGGGGCACGGGCCGTACGGCCCGTACACCCTGCAGGCCGCGATCGCCGCCTGCCATGCGCAGGCGGTGCGCTACGAGGACACCGACTGGGCGGCGATCGCGGCACTGTACGGGCAGTTGGCGCGCCTCGCCCCGTCCCCGGTCGTCGAACTGAACCGCGCCGTCGCCGTCTCGATGTCCGAGGGCCCGGCAGCGGGCCTCGCCCTCGTGGACGCGCTCTCCGCGGAACCCGCCCTCAGGGGTTACCACTTGCTGCCGAGCGTCCGCGGCGACCTCCTGGCCCGTCTGGGACGCATCGCGGAGGCCCGCGCGGAGTTCGAGCGCGCAGCCTCGCTCACCCGCAACGAACGCGAGCGGGAGCTGCTGCGGGCGAAAGCCGCAGCCCTTCCGTAACCGGGGGCCCCGCCCCCTGTACCCCCGCGCGTCAAGCTCCCCCGGCTGCCGCTGGGCGGTACCCCCAGGCGGGGCTGGACTTCAGACCGTCCGGCGATTGAGGACACGGCCAAGGCCGTACGGGTCCGGGGTGGAGCCCCAGTCACGGGCAGGGCTGCAGGGGAGAACCGGCCGGCCGGCCCAGCAGCATCGTCGGGGCCCCCGCCACCCTCGTCAGGAACACCGTCACCGCGTGCGGGCCGCGGCCCAGCGCGGACTTCACCTTGCGGCGCAGTTCCTCCGGCTCCACCGCCGAGCCGCGCTTCTTCACCGTCAGCACCCCGGTCCCGCGCTCGCGCAGGAGCGCCTTGAGGCGCTTGACGTTGAAGGGGAGTTCGTCGGTGATCTCATAGGCCGTCGCATACGGCGTGGGGCGGAGCTCGTCGGCGGTGATGTACGCGATCGTCTCGTCGATCAGCCCGCCGTCGAGCTCCTCGGCCGCCTCGGCGACCAGATGTGCGCGGATGACCGCGCCGTCGGGCTCGTACAGATAGCGGCCCACCTTCCGTACGGGCGGATCGGGCAGGCCCCGGCCGGTCAGGAAGCGGGGGCCGGGCAGCAGGGTCGCCGTCACCGTGCCCGGGCGGGCGCCGAACCAGAGCACGGCCTCTTTGACCTCGCCGCCGTCGGAGATCCACTCGGCTTCGGCGTCGTCGGGGACCGCCTCGTGGGGGATGCCCGGAGCGACCTTCAGGGCGGCGTGCGGGCGGGTGCGTGCCACGCCGACGGCCCAGGACAGCGGCGGGGAGTAGGCCTCCGGGTCAAAGATCCGCCCGCCGCCAGCACCGGGGCCGCGCCCGCTGCCCGCACCGGGGCCGCCGCTGGACGCCGACCCCGCTCCGCCGCGCCGCGCGGGGTCGACGAAGACGGCGTCGTACGCCGAGACGTCGACCTTGGTCACATCCGCGCAGCGGACCTCGATCAGGCCCGCGAGACCCAGGGTCTCGGCGTTGGCCCGCACGACCTCGGCGGTCAGCGGGTCCCGGTCCACGGCGAGGACGCGGATGCCCGCGCGGGCGAACGCGATCGCGTCGCCGCCGATGCCGCTGCACAGATCGGCGACGCTGCGTACGCCGAGAGCGGCGAGGCGGCCGGCGCGGTAGGCGGCGACGGAGCGGCGGGTCGCCTGCTCGACGCCGTTCGGGGTGAAGAACATCCGCTGGGCGTCGTCCGCGCCGAACTTCGCGGCGGCCCGCTGCCGCAGCCGCGCCTGCCCCAGGGCGGCGGAGACGAGCTCCGCCGGGTGGTCGCGACGCAGCCGGGTGGCGACGGCCAGCTCCTGCGCCGGGTCGTAGGAGGCCAGGCCCGCCAGCAGCGCCGCGCCCTCCTCGGTGCGCAGCGCGGCGAAGGAGACGAGGGGGTCGGAGGAGGCCGAGGGGGCGGAGGAGCCTGAGGCGTTGGAGGCATCGGAAGGGGGCGGGGCGGCGGGGTCAGGGGCGTTCACCGGGACATTGTCGGCCAGGCGGGGGATGGTCCGCTCGCGGCGGCGGCGCCGACGGGGTGTCGCGCCGGGTGCGGCGCGCCGTGCTGTCAGGATGCGACGCCATGCAGCTTGTCAGACAAAAAGTAAGAATTAGGTCATATCGGCAAGGGGGGAGAGTGTCGCGGCCCGGCGCGGCGCTCGTCGTCCTGCTGGCCGCCGCCCTCGGCTCCGGCTGCGGGGTAGCAGACGGCGACGCTTCCCCGCCCGCCGCCGGCCAGGACGCGCAGCAGGGTGCAGCCGGCGCCCTCACCGCGTATGTCGAGCGGGTGAAGAAGGAGCACGCCGCCCGCGTCGCCGCGGCCCGCAGGTGGGGCCTGAAGCAGACGCCGCTCACCGCGCCCTCGCCCCCCGCGGCCAAGCCGGAGATCGCCACGCGCAAAGGGTTCGAGGTCGCGGGCGGGGCCTCGCTGCCGCCGGTCTTCACCACGGTGCCGGTGAAGGAGAAGGTCGTCTTCCTGACCATCGACGACGGCATGGAGAAGGACCCGGATCTGCTGCGGATGATGTCCGAGCTGCGGATCCCGTACAGCGCCTTCCTCAGCGACTATCTGATCGAGGACGACTACGGCTACTTCAAGCGGATGCAGGACCGCGGGGTCGCCCTGCACAACCACACGCTGAACCACCGCTATCTGCCCGCCCTGTCGTACGCCGAGCAGAAGCGGGAGATCTGCGGTCAGCAGGACAAGCTGGAGAAGCGCTACGGCGCCCGGCCCCGGCTGTTCCGGCCGCCGTACGGCAACTACAACAAGGACACGCTGCGCGCCGCCCAGTCGTGCGGGATCAAGGCGGTGCCCCTCTGGGCGGCCGAGGGGTTCCCCGACCGGATGGAGTGGCGGGAGTGGGACCGGGATCTGCACCCGGGCGACATCATCCTCACGCACTTCCGGGGTCGGGGGGATTGGAAGGGCACGATGCCGGACATGATCCGTCGGGTGATGAACACGGTGACGGCGAAGGGCTACGCCGTCGCCAGGCTGGAGGACTACATCTGAGCCGCCTCCGGGTGCCTCTGAGTCTGCGCCTGCGCCCGGTCAGAGCAGTGGGAACGCCGCCGGGTGCCGCTGCCCGGCGGGCCGCACGGCCGACGGCCTTCGGACACCGCACGGCCGAAACGGGTGCTCTACTGGCACTCCGCTTGACCGAGTGCTAATCGCGGTCATAGTCTCGGCTCTGGCACTCCCCACAGGAGAGTGCCAGACACAGCGACGGGCAGGTCCGGCACCCGCGACGACGGATCCACCTGGTCGCCACCTCAGATCAGTTAACCCCGTGAGATCTCCGAAGGGGGAGGTCGGATCGTGACGACCACCAGCTCCAAGGTTGCCATCAAGCCGCTCGAGGACCGTATCGTGGTCCAGCCGCTCGACGCCGAGCAGACCACGGCCTCTGGCCTGGTCATCCCGGACACTGCCAAGGAGAAGCCCCAGGAGGGCGCTGTCCTGGCCGTGGGCCCGGGCCGTTTCGAGAACGGCGAGCGCCTGCCGCTCGACGTCAAGGTCGGCGACGTCGTGCTCTACAGCAAGTACGGCGGCACCGAGGTGAAGTACAACGGCGACGAGTACCTCGTCCTCTCTGCTCGCGACGTGCTCGCGATCATCGAGAAGTAATTCACCCGGCATTGCCGTGATCTGCGCCCCTGGCCCCCCGCGTACGTATGTAAGCCGGGCGCCGGGGGCGCAGTTCCATTGAGAGGACTGAGAAGCTCCCATGGCGAAGATCCTGAAGTTCGACGAGGACGCGCGTCGCGCGCTTGAGCGCGGTGTCAACCAGCTCGCCGACACCGTGAAGGTGACCATCGGCCCCCGCGGCCGCAACGTCGTCATCGACAAGAAGTTCGGCGCGCCCACCATCACCAACGACGGCGTGACCATCGCCCGTGAGGTGGAGGTCGAGGACGCATACGAGAACCTCGGCGCGCAGCTCGTCAAGGAGGTGGCGACCAAGACCAACGACATCGCGGGCGACGGCACCACCACCGCCACCGTGCTGGCCCAGGCGCTGGTCCGCGAGGGTCTGCGCAACGTGGCCGCGGGCGCCTCCCCCGCCGCGCTGAAGCGGGGCATCGACGCCGCCGTCAAGGCCGTCTCCGACGAGCTGATCGCCACCGCGCGCCCGATCGAGGAGAAGACCGACATCGCCGCGGTCGCCGCGCTCTCCGCGCAGGACCAGCAGGTCGGCGAGCTGATCGCCGAGGCGATGGACAAGGTCGGCAAGGACGGTGTGATCACCGTCGAGGAGTCCAACACCTTCGGTCTGGAGCTGGACTTCACCGAGGGCATGGCCTTCGACAAGGGCTACCTCTCCCCGTACATGGTCACCGACCAGGAGCGTATGGAGGCCGTCCTCGACGACCCGTACATCCTGATCCACCAGGGCAAGATCTCGGCGATCCAGGACCTGCTGCCGCTGCTTGAGAAGATCATCCAGGCAGGCGCGAGCAAGCCGCTGCTGATCATCGCCGAGGACGTGGAGGGCGAGGCCCTGTCCACCCTCGTCGTCAACAAGATCCGCGGCACCTTCAACGCGGTGGCCGTCAAGGCCCCCGGCTTCGGCGACCGCCGCAAGGCGATGCTCGGCGACATGGCCACCCTGACCGGCGCCACCGTCATCGCCGAGGAGGTCGGCCTCAAGCTCGACCAGGCCGGCCTCGACGTGCTGGGCACCGCCCGCCGCGTGACCGTCACCAAGGACGACACGACGATCGTCGACGGCGGCGGCAACGCCGAGGACGTCAAGGGCCGCGTCAACCAGATCAAGGCCGAGATCGAGACCACCGACTCCGACTGGGACCGCGAGAAGCTCCAGGAGCGCCTCGCCAAGCTGGCCGGCGGCGTGTGCGTGATCCGGGTCGGCGCCGCCACCGAGGTGGAACTGAAGGAGAAGAAGCACCGCCTGGAGGACGCCATCTCCGCGACCCGCGCCGCGGTCGAGGAGGGCATCGTCTCCGGTGGCGGTTCCGCGCTGGTCCACGCCGCCAAGGTGCTCGAGGACAGCCTCGGCAAGGAGGGCGACGAGGCCACCGGCGTCGCCGTCGTCCGCCGCGCGGTCGTCGAGCCGCTGCGCTGGATCGCCGAGAACGCCGGCCTGGAGGGCTACGTGATCACCTCCAAGGTGGCCGAGCTCGACAAGGGCCAGGGCTTCAACGCCGCGACCGGCGAGTACGGCGACCTGGTCAAGGCGGGCGTCATCGACCCGGTCAAGGTCACCCGCTCCGCCCTGGAGAACGCCGCCTCCATCGCCTCCCTGCTGCTCACGACCGAGACCCTGGTCGTCGAGAAGAAGGAAGAGGAGGAGGCCGACGCGGGCCACGGCCACGGTCACGGCCACGCCCACTGACGCGCTTCCGACGCGAGCTTGCGGCACACGCCTGTGAGTCCGCGCTTGTGAGGCACGTCGCGCACGCAGATGAGGCCCGGCACCCCGCTTACGGGGCGCCGGGCCTCACGGCTTTCCTCTCCGTCCTCCGCTGCGCAGCAGCTCCATCACCCGGCCGGACGTCACCGCCGCGTGCAGCGTGCGGCTGGACCCGCGCACACGGGGAGGCAGCCGCCGATGAACTGCTGCTTTCCGTTGGCCGGACGGCGTCCGCCACACACTGACCCTGCCCGCCGGCCGCCCTGCCCTGGACGGCGACGCGGCCGACATCGCTACCGAGGCCCGTACTTGCGGCCTGTCCTGGAGGTGATCCCGCCGAGCAGCGCGCGCGGCGTCAGCTTCACCACCCCCATCAGCGCCTTGTAGCGCGGGTCCGGCACCGACAGCGTCTTGCCGCGCGCCAGGTCCGCCAGCGCCTCCTCTGCCAGCTTGTCCGCGTCCAGCCACATCCACCCCGGGACGTTGTCCATTCCCATCCCGGCCCGCTGGTGGAACTCGGTCCGCACAAGTCCGGGGCAGAGCGCCATCAGCCGCACCCCGGAGCCGGCCAAGTCCCGTGCCGCGCCCTGGGTGAACTGCACCACCCATGCCTTGGACGCGCCATAGGTGCCGCGCGGCACGAAGGCGGCGACCGAGGCCACATTGACCACCCCGCCCCGGCCGCGCTCCCGCATCGACTCGGCCGCGGCCGAGGTCAGCCGCAGCACCGCCTCGCAGTGCACCTTCAGCATCGTCAGCTCATCGGCCATGGGCACCTCGAGGTAGCGCCCCTTGTTGCCGAAGCCAGCGTTGTTGACGAGCAGATCGACCGGCTCCCTGCGGTCCACGAGCCTGCGCTCGACTGCCGCGATGCCCTCCTCCGTCGCCAGATCGGCCGTCAGCACCTCCGCCTCGATGCCATGCCGGTCGTGCAACTCCGTGGCCTGTCGCTGGAGGCGCTCTGTGTCCCGGGCCACCAGCACCAGGTTGTGGCCCTGCGACCCGAGCCGCCGGGCGAACGCGGCGCCGATCCCCGCGGTCGCTCCCGTAATCAGTGCAGTCGTCATAGGCGGCACGTTAGTGCCCCAGGTGACCGTCCGGGACATGGACCCGGCCCGCCTTCTGACCCTTGTCGACCACCACGAACTGGCCCATCATCCCCAGGTCCTCGTGGTACAGCAGATGGCAGTGGTACATATACGGAACGTCTGGATCCGAGGGTCCGTCGAACCGCACCGCCAGCTTCACGGTCGTACGGCCGGGGACAAAGACCGTGTCCTTCGCGCCCCGCAGCTCCGCCGGTGGACGCTCGCCGTCCACCTCCAGAACCCGGAACTGCACATCGTGCACATGGAAGTTGTGCGGAGTGCCGTGCTCGTTGCGCACCGTCCAGATCTCCGTTTCACCACGCGTGACCGTCTCGTCGATCCGGGCCATGTCCATCTTCCTGCCGTTGATGCCCGACGTCCGCAGCCCGAAGAACCGCCCGCGGACCGCGTCGGAGGCATCCGGCAACTCCAGCTCACCCAGCCGGTCCGGGACTTGGGGTGAGGGACGCAGTTCCCGGTGTGCCCTCAGCTGGAGTACGTCGAAGGTGTCGTCGCCCCCGTTGAACCGCTTCTGCCAGCCCTCTCCCAGATCCCGCGGCGGGAAGCTGCGCAGCACCGTCTTCTCGCCCGGCTCCATCCGCACGACGATCTCGGCGCG
>NZ_JADWYQ010000086.1 GCF_022414575.1 Streptomyces sp. MUM 178J
CTCCGGCTCCGAGCCCCGCAACGGCTCCGAGCCCGGCTGCCGCTCCGACGCCCGCGCCCCCGCCCACCGAGGCGGCCGCCCCCGCGACCCCGCCGCCCGGCTTCGGCCCGCCGCCCCAGGCCGCGTACGGCTATCCGCAGCAGCCGCAGCCGTACCAGACTGCGCCCACGCCCACGCCCACGCCGATGCCGGCGCCCGCGCCTCCGGCCGCACCCAAGAAGAAGAAAACGGGCCGCAACGTCACCCTCGCGGTGCTGGCCGTCCTCGTCATCGCCGGATTCGCCGGAGGCGGCGCCTATCTCGCCCTTTCCGACGGCGACAAGGACGACAAGACCTCCGCCCAGAGCCAGGACGAGCCGTCCGGCGGGCAGTCCTCCTCCCAGCGGCAACAGACGCCCGCGCCCGGCCCGACCGGGGACGGCGAGGACGGCACGGACGGCGAGGACGGCGACGGGTCCCAGGCCGACGGTCAGGACGCCTCCTCCGACCCGCCCGCCGAACCCGTCGCCGATCCGGAACCCGCGACGTACAACAACCTCAACGTCGTCGACGACTACCACCTCACCTTCGACGACGACCCGATCAAGCCGGTCGGCGACAACTCCAACGCCGATGTCGTCTACGACTGGAGCGTGGGCTGGATCGAGGTCCAGAATGCCCGGCTGATCCTGCTGCGCAACGGCCAGACCGGAGACCTCGACACCTGCCGGAACGAGACGCGCTACGCGACCAAGCTCAGGCTCAACGGCCTGTCCAAGGGGTCAAGGTTCTGCGTCCTGACCAACTCCGGGCACGTCGGAGTGGTCACGTACCAGGGGAAGTCCCCCGACTCCGACCCCAGCCGCTACATCACCCTCGATGTGACCGTGTGGCGCAACGCGCTCAACCCGGTGGAGCCGACGTCCTGAATTCCGTCCGCGGAGTGGCGCGCACTGCGCCCATGGCGTTAACTGGCCCGCGACCCTTGGTGACCGACCATCACCCGAGGGTCGCGGGCCGGTGTGTGTACCGGGCACGACGACGTGTGAGGGGGAGGGCTGTTGTTGCGGAGCGTGGGGCAGACGCGGTTGACAGGGAGCGGCGAGGACCCGAGGGCGACGGAGCTGCGCGCTGCCGTCTCCCGGCTCCGCCGTGAACTGGCTGGCCACCCGGTCGACTTCCCCGACCGGGACATCGCGGAGGACGAACTGGCCGTGCTGGCCGCGATGGTGTCCAGCGGGGAACCGGAGGTTTTGCGGATGCGGCGCTCACTGCTCCTGATCGCCGGTGCGGTGGGGTCGGTGAGCGCGCTGGGGTCCGCGCTGATGCAGGTGCGCCAGGCGGTCGACCTGTTCGGCGAGGCGCCGCCGCGAGGCCGCGGCTGAGCGAACACACACTGCCGTCATCAGTGAGCGACTCTGTCGGGGATCTTGAGGTTCCAGGGACAGGGCTGTTGGGGGTTCGGGGCACTCTGGGTGGTTCGGTGTAGTCCTGTAGTTCTGGGGTGGCCAGTGTTCGTTCGTCCCCTGTCCGTTGTGGTGGTGCCGGAGCTCACGGCTCGGATGGCGCGGGCCAGCAATCCTCGTGGGACCACGGCCATGTGGGTGCGTAACCACCTCGCCGGGCTCTGGGACGACGAGGACTTCGTCTGCTGGTATCCGCGCGATGGCCGCCCCGGCCTCTCGCCGGCTCAGCTGGCCACCGTATGCGTGCTGCAGTTCCTGCTCAACCTCTCGGACCGGCAAGCAGCCGAGGCCGTCCGGTGCCGTATCGACTTCAAGTACGCCCTGGCCATGGAACTGGACGATCCTGGCTTCCACCACAGTGTGCTGACCGACTTCCGGGACCGGCTATCCCAGGGCGACCGGGCGGACCGGCTCATGTCCCTGGCCCTGGACCGGATGCGGCAGGCCGGTCGTGCCCCTTGGCGTGGTGTAGGCGATCATTCGTCGGTGGCGGGCAGCAGGGTGTTCTTGTCCGGATAGAGGCTGTCCATGCTCTCGTTGGACAGGTAGCGGCGGGGGAAGGCGATCCACTCGTCGTGCAGCTCGATCAGGACGGCGGTGGCGAGGCGTTCGACGGCGGCGTCGTTGGGGAAGACCTGGACGACGTCGGCCCGGCGTTTGACCTCGCGATTCAAGCGCTTCAGCGGGTTGGTCGACTGAATCCTCTTCCAGTGCTGGTGGGGAAAGTCGGCGAAGGCGGTCAGCTCCTCCTTTGCGTCCAGGAGCATCTCCTTCACCTTGGGGAACTGCTTGCCGAAGGCGTCGGCGACGGTGTCGAGCTGGTTGCGGACCGAGACGGCGTCGGGCTGGGCGAAGATCGTGCGGATGGTCGCGGCGGCCATCTCGGCGTGCTGCTTCGGGATCACCGAGAAGACATTGCGCACGAAATGAACGCGGCAGCGCTGGTGGGCGGCTCCGATCATGACCTTGCCGATGGCGGCGACCAGGCCGAGGTGCTGGTCGGATATGACGAGGCGGACCCCGTTCAGACCGCGTTTGCGCAGGTCACGCAGGAAGGTGGTCCAGAAGGTCTCGTTCTCGCTGTCGCCGACCATGATGCCGAGGACTTCGCGGCCGCCGTCCTCGGTGACGCCGGTGGCGATGACGACGGCGCGGGAGGCGATCTGGTGGTCGACGCGGGCCTTGAGGTAGGTGGCGTCGAGGTAGACGTAGGGGAAGCGGGTGTGGTCCAGGGGGCGGTTGCGGAAGGCGGTGAGCGCGAACGGGGCCTGAACGGGGTCCGCCTGGTCATCGCCGACCACCACTCGGGTCTGGTCAAGGCCGTGCGCAAAGTCATGCTCGGCGCCGGCTATCAAAGATGCCGCGTTCACTTCCTGCGCAACGTCTTCGCGGTGATCCCGAAGGACTCCGCGGAAATGGTGGCCGCGACCATCCGCACGATCTTCGCCCAGCCTGACGCCGTGGCCGTCCGGGCCCAGCTCGACACCGTCGCCGACATGCTCGGCCGCCAGTTCCCCAAGGTCAGGGCCATGCTCCTGGAGGCGAAGGAGGACCTGACCGCGTTCGCGGACTTCCCTGATCGGCACTGGAAGAAGATCCAGTCGACCAACCCGCTGGAGCGGATCAACCGCGAGATCAAACGCCGGACCGACGTCGTGCAGATCTTCCCCAACCCCGACGCCCTCGAACGACTCACCACCGCCGTGCTCATCGAGATGCACGACGAGTGGATCGCCTTCCCACGCCGCTACCTCCCCGAAGGCAGCATGGACAAGATCTACCCCAACAACGACCAGATCGGTCCGGCTACACCACCACAGGGGACATGACCAAGGAACGGTCCGGCTTCACCCGGGACGACTTCTCCATCGACTTCGACCAGCGCCAGGTCACCTGCCCCAACGGCGAGACCAGCCACATCTGGCTCGAGCCACCGGCCATGGCTCCCTACACCGTCGCCCGGTTCCGCCCACACCAGTGCAACCCGTGCCCCGACCGGTCTGCCTGCACCCGCGGCACCGCTGCCCGCACCGTGAACTTCCTCCCCCGACCCCTCCACGAGCTCCAGGCCCGGAACCGCACAGACCAGCAAGACACCCAGTGGAAACGGCTCTACGCCACCCGATCCGGCGTCGAAGGCACCATCTGCGAGTTCACCAACGGACACCAGGCCCGACGCAGCCGCTACCACGGCATCCGCAAAACACACGTACAGCACGTCCTGACCGGCATCGCGATCAACATCGAACGCCTCGCCTCACGCACAACTCGACACCCCCACCGCTCTCGCTCCCCGACGGCCTTCCAGCAATACCTCAACGCCCGCGGCATGAGCTGGGAATGCTGGTGGCGACAAGGCAAATGAGGTCACGCTCAAGATCCCCGACAGAGTCGCTCAATGTGTCTCGTGACCCTCTTTCCGCCAAGGAGGCGTCGGCAATCCGGGTTCGACGGAAACGTCGAATGCGGTAGCCATATAACCCATGAGGGAATACAGCCCGCAGAGCGCCACGATTTCCACAACCCCTGCATTTCCGACGACCTTGACCAGTGCGTCTTGGACCTCGGCAGGGATCTCGTCGTCGGCGGCGATGTGGTCGACCGCCTGCACGACAGCGCGCTGGGCAGGTGTCGTGTTCGCGGGCACGGCGTCACCGGCCAGCGCTTCGATCTGTGCCGCAGTGAGACCTGCCTGGGTTGCCGGGCGTACATGGTGCGCCCACTCGTAGTCCGCGCCTCGGCGAGCGGAGAAGCGCAGGATCGCCGTCTCGCGGAGGTCGTCCGGAAGAAGCCCCTGGAACCGCAACCGCTCACCGAGCTCACCGACAGCTCTTGCGACCTTCGGGTTGTTGAACATGGCGACATAGATCTCGGCGAGCTGCGGTCGGCCGTCTGCGTGGCTGCGCACAGCTGCCATTCGCTGCATTTCAGCGCGGTCTTCGCGGTTCGCTTGCGAGGCAGGGTCTGGAAGCCGGGCCATCAGTGGCTGTCCTCCCATTCCGCCACGGCCTGACGCCACGGGGCGATAGGCGTGGGATAGTGCTTGTCGATCCGGGCCGATACAAGGAACGGTTTGCTCTGTGTGAGCCCGTGGGCCACTGCCTCGCCCACCTCGCCGGGGTGGGAGACCGCCACACCGTCGGCGCCCATGGCGCGCGCGAACTCCGGCCATGAGAGGCCGGGGATATCAGTAAGCGCCTCAGGCCCGGCGCCCATCTCTTTTGCCCGATACCAGATGTTTCCATAGGAGTGGTTGTCGAAGACGAGAATCACGAGAGGGATGCTGTAGCGGGCAGCCGTATGGAGCTCCATACCATGCATCAGCATGCAGCCGTCGCCCGTGGCAACCACTATCGGACGCTCGGGCCTGGCGATCTTGGCGCCGATTCCCAGTGGGATTGCGCCGCCCATCGGGGCCAGGTTCGCCAGCGACACGTAGTCCCCGCTACCGTAGCTGGGCCAGTACTGCGAGCACCAGGCACGATGAGCGCCGGAGTCCACTGACAGCACGGTCTCGCGCGGGCAGGCAGCGCGGGCCTCCGTGACGAAACGGGCCGGGTGCATTGGTTCGGTGTCTCGGGTGGCGTCTTCCGCTTCGTAGGCGTGCGGCCCACGGCCGCGCACGTCACCCAGGAACGCTTGCCGGGCCGAACGGCCGCTCTCCAATCCGGCGGCGATCGACCCGTCGACGCTGGTGAGCAGTTCGAGGAAGGCCCGCGGGCTGGCGGTGACCGGCCGGCTCGAGGGCCAAGTCCGTCCGATGAGTGCCGGATCAGCTTCGACATGGACGAGTTCTCTCGCCGGCAACATCTTCGGATCCCAGTTCAACGTATCCCGCTGGGACAGCCCCGAACCAATGACGACAAGTACTTCGACGGCGGGATCGAGAATCGCTTCGCTGGCCCAGCGCGAACCGCCGTAGCCGAAGACGCCCAGTGAGAGGGGGTGGTCTTCGGGCACCAGCCCTTTCCCGCTGAGGGTGGTCGCAATGGGGATGTCGAAGCGCTCCGCCGCGGCGATCAGAGCCGCTTCCGCTCTCGCGTGGCGTACCCCCGGTCCCGCGAGGATGATGACATTCGCGGCAGGCTGCCCATGGGCATCCATGGAGAAAACGGACAGAGCGGCGTCGGTCGCTTCCCGGTCGATCGCCAGGGGTCGATATGCTGCCTCGGGCAGCGGCGTCCAGTCCACAAGCTGTTCACTACGCTGAACGTCCAGCGGGATTGACAGATGTACGGGCGCCCGCTCGCGCAGCGCGGTGAGTGCCGCAACCCTCAGGTAGGGCTGGAGGTTGGCAGGCGAGTTCACGCTGAGACTACGGGCCGTGACCGGCCTAAGGACGGAAACGTCATCCAGTGCGGCGCCACTTCCGTCCTGGAAGGCACCGCGCCCCTCCGTACCGGTCGCGACCTCGCCGCTGATGGCGAGAAGCGCGGAGCGGTCGGCTCGTGCCGCGGCAAGCGCGGTCACTATGTTTGTGACACCGGGTCCGCCGATACCGAAGGCGACTCCGAGCCGACCAGAAGCACGGGCGTAGCCATCGGCCATGTAGGCCGCTCCGGCTTCGTGGGCGGCCACGACAGTACGCACGCCCTCAGTCTCGGTCATCGGCGGCATGAAGGGATCGTTCAGCCCGCCCGGGACCATGAAGAGGTGATCGACGCCCTCGGCTGCGAGGGAGCTGACGACGCAGGTGGCTCCGTCCATTGTCATGCCGGGGAATCTAACGCGTGGCGTCGATCATCTGGTGTACCCGCGCCGCCGCGCGCCCTGAGCTCGTGACTGACGTCGCCTCAGGAGACTACTGCAGGGTTGGCTGACACCGGGCCTGGTGTTGGAACGCCGGCTGTTCTCCCGGATCCCCACAGCCTGCGCGGACAGCCGTTGACCAGCCACGAGGATCTGCAGCAGACCAACTCAGCCACCCGCACCAACACCGGATCGACCGTCCAGGCCGTGCTGGACGAAACGCGTACCCCACCGGCCGCGCACTTCACCCGGGCCGAGCGCAAGAGCGTCGAGCGGCGGGCTCGACCTCCCGCCGAGTCGAGGGCCGTCCCGGCGACTTCATGGGCGACCGCCCCGTCAACTCCGATGGTGTCCCGCCGAGTGGTGTAGCAGCGATCTCCGCATAGCCCCTGGTCATGAGGCGACCATCGCGCAACTCTCCGAGTAGCGAAGCTCGTTGAGAGAGGTGACGCGATGGCCTTGTCCCAGCATGACTTGAACCTGTGCGGCAACTACTGCTGGTTCTGCCGGTTTCGGACCGGCGTGCGGGTAGGCGCACGGCATGAAGGTTTCGTCGGGAACCGTCGCAACGTTATGCGGCAAGTTCGAGGCGGTCCTGCCGCATCTGGACGAGCGGCAGCGTCGTCTGTATCTGGGCGCGGAAGCGCAGGCGTTGGGGCACGGCGGGATCACCGCGGTGGCCACGGCGGCCGGTGTGTCCACCGCCACCGTCAGTCGCGGGCTGCACCAGTTACGTGGGAGCCCTTCCGTTCTGGGCCGACAACGCGCGCCAGGTGGTGGTCGCAAGCCGTTGACCACAACCGATGCCGGGCTGCAGTCGGCGTTGGACGCGTTGATCGAGCCGACCGAGCTGGGCGATCCGGCCTCGGTGTTGCGCTGGACCACTGCCTCGCTCCGTGACCTGGCTGAGCAGCTGACCGCCACGGGGCATCGGGTCGGCGCGAGCACTCTGGGCAAGCTGCTGCACCAGATGGGCTACTCGCTGCAGGCCGCCGCGCAGACCCGCTCCGGGGGCAACCACCCCGACCGGGATGCACAGTTCCGGCACATCCATGCCACCGTCGATGCCTTTCTTACCGACGGGCAGCCGGTGATCAGCGTGGATGCGAAGAAGAAGGAAGCCATTGGCAACTATCAGCGTCCGGGCCGCACTTGGCGCCCCAAGGGCACTCCGATCGAGGTCGACGACCACGCTTTCCCGGCCGACACCGACCTGATCACTCCCTACGGAATCTACGACCTCGGCAAGGACAGCGGCTGGGTCAACGTCGGAACCGACCGCAACACCGCCGCCTTCGCAGTGGAGTCGATCCGCCGCTGGTGGTACGACCGCGGTCACCTCGACCACCCCCACGCCACCGCCCTACTGATCACCGCCGATGCCGGCGGACCCAACGGCGTTCTCTTCCACACCTGGAAGTGGCAACTTGCCGCCCTGGCCCGCGAGATGGACATTCCGATCACGGTCTGCCACTTCCCGCCCGGCACGAGTAAATGGAACAAGGTCGAACACCGGCTGTTCTCCCGGATCACCTGCGCATGGCGCGGCATCCCGCTGACCAGCCACGAGGTCGCCGTCAAGGCGATCGCCTCGGCTCACACCCGCACCGGACTTGTCGTCCGGGCCGAGTTGGACACCCACCGCTACCCCACCGGGCAGAACCCCACCCCTTGGCAGGTCGCCTCCCTCCCGCTGAGCCGCGACGCCTTCCACGGAGACTGGAACTACACCCTGCATCCGGCCCCGGAACCGCAGCGAACGCCACCTCGCCGCACCGATCCCGCCGCCACCGCCTGGCTGTCGGACCCGGCTCTGACCGGCATGCCCCGCCAGGAGCTGGACTCCCTGGTCGAGCTGGTCGCCGACGACTGGCAGTGGCTCGCCGACCGCGACCTGACCCGCCGCACCGGCCATCCCCGTCAACGCCCCTCCGCCCACGGAACCGGCCAACTCGAACATCACATCCGCGTACTGGCCGCAGTCCTACGGGCCCGCCGGGTGGCCACAACCGTCCTGATCACCGAGATCCTCGACTGCCACCGCACCTACCTGAACCGATGCGCAGACGGAGCAGCCGAACTCCTCGCACGCCACGACATCTACATCTCCCCGGCCGAAGGCCCCAAGGCCCGCACCCGTAAGCAACTGCAGGCCCGCATCGACGCGGCCCAGCAACATCAAGACGGACAGTAGTTGCCGCACAGGTTCAGGTCATCATGGGCCAGGGCCATCGTGCACCTCCCGGTCGGATTCACCGTTCACCGCGGAGAGTTGCACGGTGGCCCGTCCTCGTTCAGGGCGCACGAGCGGTCCACCAGGGGCAACGCGGTGGCGAGCTGGGGGCGCGCATCGGCCAAGAACGGCTACACCACACCAAGGGACGCCATCGGCAGGCCGGCCTGGTCAAGGAACGCGGAAGACAGCGAACCGACTCCACCCAGGTCCTTGCCGCAGAACGAGAACTCACCCGCCTGGAACTCGTCCTCGAAGCGGTACGCGCCGCGCTGGAAGAAGCTGCCGGTCGCGCCCCCGAGAGCCTGGACGAGCTCGTGGACGCCGAGTGGGCCATCCGCCACGGCCGGCCTGTCCTCCTTCCCAGCCAGCCGAGTCATCCGTCACCCGTCTCAAGCAGGCCGCGACGGACGCCCACCGGCTCCTTGAACGCCTGCCGCCGCACCAGCGCGGTCCCCGCGCAGAGGCCCTGCGGCAGATCACGGTGCAGAACTTCCTCCTCGACACCCGCGGCCCCCCGCGCCCCGCTGCGAGAAAGACGGACAGCCCAAGGGAGCTCTCCGGATCGTCTCGCCCTACGATCGCGAAGCCCGTCGCGCCATCCGCGGCAACACACGCTGGAGCGGCTACCTGGTCCATGTCACCGAGACCTGCGACGCCGACACCCACGTCAACCTGATCACGGACATCGCCACCACCACCCCCACCAGAGACACCGAAGCCCTGCCCGGCATCCACCACAGGCTCCATGACCGTCGGCTGCTGCCCGGGCAGCACCTGATCGACGGCGGCTACGTCTCCATCGCTCTGCTCGACCGCTCCGCACGAGACCACCAGGTCCACCTCATCGGACCGGTCAAGGCCAGCGGCGCCTGGCAGCGCAAAGCACAGACCGGCTTCACCAGGGACGACATCACCATCGACTTCGACCGGCGCCAAGTCACCTGCCCGAACGGTCAGACCAGCAGAAACTGGATCGAAGCCCCGGCCATGGCCCCCTACACGGCTGCCCGGTTCCATCCCACCCAGTGCAACCCGTGCCCCGAGGCCTGCCTGCACACGGGGAACCTCAGCGCGCACGGTGAACTTCCTCCCCCGCCACCTGCACGAACTCCAGGCCCGCAACCGCACCGACCAGCAGGACCGCCGGTGGAAACGGCTCTACGCCACCCGGTCCGGAGTCGAAGGCACCATCTGCGAACTCGTCAACGGCCACCAGGCCCGCCGCAGCCGCTACCACGGCCTCCGCAAAACCCACGTCCAGCACGTGCTGACCGGCATCGCCATCAACATCGAGCGCCTCGCCTCACGCGCACCCATCCATGCCTACAGTCCCAGAGTCCCGACGGCCTTCCAGAAGTACCTCGACTTCCGCAGCCTGAGCTGGGAGTGCTGGTGGCGGCAAGGCAAGTAACCCGGCAACCGAAGATCCCCGACAGAGTCGCTTATTGGCTTCAGTCCTGAAGCGCGTATGCGCCTGGGCATCGTTGCGACGGAATCCCGCCGGGTGGCGGTAATTCCCGCTGATTTCTGACCTGGGTGAGACAAAGTCCACCACAGCGAGTATTGACGCAGTCTGGTCAAGCGAAGCTTATGGCTAGAACGTTGACCCAGATGTTTATCGGGTCATCTGAGTTGTCGTCGGTGAGGCGGACTTCGCAGACCACAATGTCAGGTTTCTCGAATCTCACACGCACCATGAACTGCCCAAGAGGCCGCTGGCGGATGGTTTTCCCGCCGTCTGTGTATGCGCCACTGAGTGCCGTTATCGCAACAACGGCATCCTCCTGCTCGCCAATATCTATCTTCTGTGAATCCTTCAAAGGGCGCCCTGGCTTGAGATGATCCACACCTCCCGGTTCATTGAAAGAAAAGTGGAGAGTGAAAAATCCTGTTATAGTCCAGCCCGCTAGGGTGGATTTTGAGGATCGGGCCGCCGCTTCTATCTCGCTGGGGGCGTGAAGTGTGGCGGCTGGAGGTGTTGAGGTCTCGGCATCTGTCGACTTCTTGGAAGTCATTTCAGCTCCGATCACGCAAATGAAGCTGTCGGGTAACCATTTGGCATGGCGGCATTCAGTAATGTGCACAACTAACGCTGTCGCCACTCTTGAAAGGGGCGTTCCTTCGCCCTAGCGCGGTGCGCGCTCACACTCAGAGTTGCATTTCGGTGGAGCGCTCGCAAGCGCTGGGAGGGGCACAGTTGGCGGCGAAAGAGTCAAATTCTTTGCATGGCCGATGGGCTTTGTGGGGCGCTGAGTCTTTTCCACCCTGCTTCTGGAGTGCGGCAGTTGGGCTGACCATGTGGTGAAGCCCCTGGTAGGTGGGTTTTCGACCAAGAGAACCGTCTCCACCAGCGGCTTCACGTGCTTGTCTACCCGGCGGGCGTCGACGTGTCCAGCTCCGCCTTTCACTTCCTCGCACAGCAGTTGCGGCGGCACCACCGCGCGATCGGCTCACCGGTGGCGACGACTGAGCGCCGGCCGCCAGGCCCTACTCGCCCTCGCCCATCTGTGGGTGGGACACACGTATGCCCAGCTAGTGTCCTGAGTCGTTAATTCGTGTGCAGTATGCGGCGAGTGTGTCGAGGATGTCGTCGGCGGTC
>NZ_JADWYQ010000087.1 GCF_022414575.1 Streptomyces sp. MUM 178J
TCCAGCGTCGCCACCAGTGCGGGTCCGTGCGACTCCCCCGCGGTCAGCCAGCGCAACCTGCTCAACGGTGCTCCTCATGCTCGCTCGCGCCTGGAACTGCGACGGCGCGGCCCGGCTGCGCCTCCCGAGGGAGGACGGCCGTGGCCCGCCTCTCCCTCTGATCCTCCCACGTCCCGACCCGCGACCCGGTCCGTGGTCCAGTAAGCGGACGGTCCGGGCGGAATCCACCCGTCAGCGGGCGGCGAGCGCCCGCTCTCCGGCCTCCCGCATGGCGGCCAGCGGTGCAGGGGTCCGTCCGGTCATCTGCTCGACCTGGAGCACGGCCTGGTGGACGAGCAGATCGAGACCGCCGACGACGGCTCCGCCGTGTGCGGACCAGGCGGCGGCGAGCGGGGTCGGCCAGGGTTCGTACAACACGTCGAACAGCGTGCCGGGGGTCTCGGGGACGGCCTCGGCGAGCGCGTCCGCGGCACCCGCGGGCGTGGTGGCGATGACGAGCGGGGCGGCGAGCGCATCCGCGGCCCGGGTCCAGTCGGCGGTGCGGACCTCCACGCCGAGCCGCCGGCCCCAGCCGCGCATCTCGTCGGCGCGGGCCTCACTGCGTACATAGGCGGTGACGGGGCCGGTGCAGACCCGGGCCAGTGCGGCCAGCGCCGAGGAGGCGGTGGCCCCCGCGCCCAGCACCGCGGCTCCGTCGACCTTGTCGACACCCCGCTCCCGCAGAGCGGCGACCATGCCGGGAATATCGGTGTTGTCGCCGACCTTGCGGCCGTCGTCGGTGAACACGACCGTGTTGACCGCCTCCACGGAGGCCGCGGTCTCGGTGACGGAGTCGAGCAGCGGAATGACCGCCCGCTTCAGCGGCATGGTCAGCGAGAGGCCGGCCCAGGTGTCGTCGAGTCCGGCGACAAAGCCGGGCAGCGCCGCCTCGTCCACCTCGAAGCGGTCGTAGGACCACTGGTCGAGACCGAGCGCGGCGTATGCGGCGCGGTGGAGGACCGGGGAGAGGGAGTGGGCGATGGGGGATCCGAGGACCGCCGCGCGCTTGGCTGTGCTGCTGCTCACTGGCCCTTGTTCTCCTGTGCCTCTTCGTACTTCTGCCGGTTGCGTTCGTGCTCTTCGTTGGTGACCGCGAACAGCGTCTCGTCCTCGGTGATCGAGACGAAGTAGTACCACGGTCCCGGTGTGGGGTTGAGCGCCGAATTGAACGCGGACAGACCGGGATTGCCGATGGGGCCGGGCGGCAGGCCCTTGATGTCGTAGGTGTTGTACGGGTCGTCGATCTTGCGCAGATCGTCGACCGCGCCGATGTCCAGCCTGCTCTGGTCCTTGAGGTAGTTGACCGTCGAGTCGAACTCCAGACGTCCGACGGTCTCGGCGTTGTCCGGCTTGAGCCGGTTGTAGACGACCCTGGACACCTTGTCGAAGTCGTGCTTGTACTTGCCCTCGGCCTGGACGAGGCTCGCCACGGTGAGCACCTGGAGCGGGGAGTCGAGCCCCAGCCGCTTCGCCTCCGCTTCGAGGTCCTTCTGGCCGAACTCCGCATTGGCGCGGGCGACCATCTTGCGCAGGACGTCCTCGGGCTTCATATCCTTGGCGACGGGGTAGCTGGCCGGGAAGAGGAAGCCCTCCAGCGGGTCCTTGATGTCCTTGCCGTCGTTCGCCCACTCCGGGAGGCCGAGGTTCTTCGCCTCCTTCTCGGCCACGGCGGCAGTGGTGCCCGCCTTCACTTCGAGCCGCTTGTCGATCTGCTCGTAGATGAAGGCGTTCCGCTTGCCCTCGGGGATGACGAGGTTGTTGCGGCTGGCCGGGCTGAGCATCATCTCGACGGTGCTTCTTGCGGACATCTCCTTCTTGAGGAGGTAGATGCCCGCCTGAATGGTCTTGCCCTTGGGGTCGGCGTTGGCGGCCGACACGAAGGCGTCGGTGCTCTTGACCACGCCGGCCTTCTTGAGGATGGAGCCGATCTCGCCCAGGCCCGCGCCTTCCGGGACCTCGACCTCTACCTGACCGGTGCCGCTGCCCGAGTAGTCCTCCGGTGCGCCGAACCGCCCCTGCCAGAACTGGTAGCCGTAGTAGCCGACGCCGCCGAGGCCGCCCACGAGCACCGCTGCGACGACGAGGCAGGCGAGTCCGTTGCGGCTCTTCTTCTTGCCCGCGCCGCCGCCCTTGTCCTTGCCGCGGCCGTCACGGCCGCTGCGCCGCGACGAGGCGGAGGCGTCGTCGTCACCGTCGTCGTCACCGTCGTCGCCGGCTCCTGTGAAGAAGGGGTGCTTCTCTTCCTCCGGGTCCTCTGCCTCCCAGTCCGCCCCGGCCTGCGGGGCGGGCTCCGGGTCGGGTTCGCTGCGGCGTCGGCGCGGGGGCTGCGGCGGAGGGTACGCCTCGGCCGTGGCGTAGGGGTCGGCTTCCGCCCCGCCGTAGCCGGGCTGCTGTCCCCCGTAGGTGTCGGCCGCGCCCGCTCCGTACGGCATGGCCGTCGGCTGTCCGGCGTCCCAGGCGCCGTATTGCTGACCGTACTGCTGCTGCCCGTACTGCTGCTGGCCATAGCCCTGGCCGTACTGCACCGGACCGCCCTGTGGCGGCTGCTGCCCGTACTGCTGGTCGTTGTACTGCTGGTAGCCGTACTGCTGCTGCCCGTACTGCTGCTCGTTGTACTGCTGGTGGCCGTACTGCTGCTCGTTGTACTGCTGCTGCCCGTACTGCTGATACGGATCCTGCCGGTCGCCGTACTGCTGCGGCTGCTGCTGGTACTGGTCATGGCCCTGCTGCGGCTGATCGGCATACGGGGCTTGACCGGCCGAGGCCTGCTGTCCTGACCATCTCTGGTCCCCGTACAGGGGGTCCTCGGGATGCCATGGTTGGGAGCCGGGGCCCCGGCCATACTCAGTCATCGATCCCCTAGGGCCGCGAGGCAGCCGTCCGACGAGCCGCCCTCTTCACTGCACGACGGCTGTTCGAACACAGCCGCTTGGCGCGGAACGTTACCGTATCGCGATCAGACAACCACTTCGACGCCCTCGCCGGGTGGGGCCCCTGACGCCCGTTCGGCCTCCAGGGCGTTCTGGAGGATCACCACGGCGGCCGCCTGATCGATGACAGAACGGCCCTTTCTGGACTTCACTCCCGAGGCCCGCAGTCCCTGGCTGGCCGTCACTGTGGTCATCCTCTCGTCGACCAGTCGGACGGGCACGGGGGCGATGGAACGGGCCAGGTGCTGGGCAAAGGTGCGGATCTTGGCCGCGGCGGGGCCTTCCCGCCCGCTGAGCGAGCGGGGCAGGCCCACGACGACCTCGATCGGCTCGTACTCCTCCACCAGCCGACGCAGCCGCCGGTGGGCGGCCGGGACATCGCGTCCCGGCACGGTCTCCACCGGTGTGGCGAGGACCCCGTCGGGGTCGCACGAGGCGACCCCGATACGGGCGTCCCCGACATCGATCGCGAGGCGGCGGCCTCTGCGCATCGCGGCGGTCATCTCTCTGCCCTCTTACGCGGTCTCGGCGACAAGACGCTCGACGGCGGCCATGGCGTCGGCGACGGCGTCCGGGTTCTGGCCGCCGCCCTGGGCGACGTCCGGCTTGCCGCCACCGCCGCCGCCCAGCGTCTTGGCGGCGGTGCGCACCAGGTCGCCGGCCTTGAGTCCACGCCCCCGGGCGGCCTCATTGGTGGCGATCACTGTCAGCGGGCGGCCGCCCGCCACGGTGAACAGGGCGACGACGGCCGGGCGGTCGCTCGCCCCCGACAGTCGGTCCAGGCGGCCGCGGACGTCGAGGACCAGCTTTCGCAGATCGTCGGCGGAGGTGCCGTCCGGGACCTGACCGGTGACCAGCGCCGTGCCCCTGACGTCCCGGGCGCCCTCGGCGAGTCCGGCGGCGGCCGCCAGAACCTTCTCGGCCCGGAACTTCTCGATCTCCTTCTCGGCGTCCTTGAGCTTGGCGAGCATGCCGGAGATCTTCTCGGGGAGCTCTTCGGGACGGCCCTTGACCAGCTCCTGGAGCTGGGCGACGACCGTGTGCTCCTTGGCGAGGAAGTTGTAGGCGTCCACGCCGACCAGAGCCTCGATACGGCGCACGCCGGAGCCGATCGAGGACTCGCCGAGCAGCTTCACCAGGCCCAGCTGGGCGGTGTTGTGGACATGCGTGCCGCCGCAGAGCTCCTTGGAGAAGTCTCCGATGGTGACCACGCGCACCTGCTCGCCGTACTTCTCGCCGAACTCGGCGATGGCGCCCTGCCGCTTGGCCTCATCGATCGGCATGACCTCGGCGTGCACGTCGAGCTCGCGGGCGAGCACCTCGTTGATCTTCTGCTCGACGTCGGTGAGGACCGTGCCGGGCACGGCGGACGGGGAGCCGAAGTCGAAGCGGAAGCGGCCCGGGGAGTTCTCCGAACCGGCCTGGGCGGCCGTGGGGCCAAGGGCGTCGCGCAGCGCCTGGTGGGTGAGGTGGGTGGCGCTGTGGGCGCGGGCGATGGCGCGGCGGCGCTTGACGTCGATCGTGGCGTACGCGGTGGAGCCCACCGTCACCTCGCCGACCTGGACGGAGCCCTTGTGCACGGACACGCCCGGGACCGGCTGCTGGACGTCGCGGATCTGGACGACGGAGCCGCTGTGCAGCTTGATCCGGCCGGTGTCGGCGAGCTGGCCGCCGCCCTCGGCGTAGAAGGGGGTGCGGTCCAGGACGACCTCCACCTCGTCCCCCTCGGAGGCGGCCGGGGACGGCACGCCGTTGACGAGGAGGCCGACGACGGTGGTCTCCCCCTCGGCGTTGGTGTAGCCGGTGAACTCGGTGGCGCCGGAGCTGTCGGCGATCTCGCGGTAGGCGGAGACGTCGGCGTGTCCGGTCTTCTTCGCCTTGGCGTCGGCCTTGGCGCGCTCCCGCTGTTCCTTCATGAGGCGGCGGAAGCCGTCCTCGTCCACGGTGAGGCCCTGCTCGGCGGCCATCTCCAGGGTGAGGTCGATGGGGAAGCCCCAGGTGTCGTGGAGCAGGAAGGCCTTGTCGCCGGACAGGACCGTGGAGCCGGCGCCCCTGGCCTCGCTGACGGCGCCGTCGAGGACGTTGGTGCCGGCGTTGAGCGTCTTGAGGAAGCGGGTCTCCTCGGCGAGGGCGACCGTCTCGATGCGCTTGCGGTCGGTCTCCAGCTCCGGGTACTGCTCGCCCATCGTCTTGATGACGGTGTCGACGAGCTCGCCGACGACCGGCCCGGCAGCGCCGAGGAGCCGCATATTGCGGATGGCGCGGCGCATGATGCGGCGCAGGACGTAACCGCGGCCTTCGTTGCCGGGCGTGACGCCGTCGCCGATGAGCATGACGGAGGTGCGCATGTGGTCGGCGACCACGCGCAGGGAGACATCGCTGTCGTGAGCGGCGCCGTACTGCACGCCGGTCAGCGCGGTGGCCTTGTCGATGACGACCCGCAGGGTGTCGGTCTCGTACATGTTCTGCACGCCCTGCAGGATCATCGCCAGACGCTCGAGGCCGAGACCGGTGTCGATGTTCTTGCTCGGCAGCTCGCCGAGGATCTCGAAGTCCTCCTTGCCCGTGCCCTGGCCGCGCTCGTACTGCATGAAGACGAGATTCCAGATCTCCACGTACCGCTCGTCGTTGACGGCGGGGCCGCCCTCGACGCCGAACTCCGGACCGCGGTCGTAGTTGATCTCGGAGCAGGGGCCGCAGGGTCCGGGGACGCCCATGGACCAGTAGTTGTCCTTCTTGCCGAGGCGCTGGACGCGCTCGGCGGGCACGCCGACGACATCACGCCAGATCCGCTCGGCCTCGTCGTCCTCCTCGTAGACGGTGATCCACAGCTTCTCCTCGGGGAGGCCGTAGCCGCCGTGCTCGACCGGGGTGGTCAGCAGCTCCCAGGCGAGCTTGACGGCGCCTTCCTTGAAGTAGTCGCCGAAGGAGAAGTTGCCGCACATCTGGAAGAACGTGCCGTGCCGGGTGGTCTTGCCGACCTCTTCGATGTCCGGGGTGCGTACGCACTTCTGCACGCTGGCGGCGCGCGGGAAGGGCGGCTTGACCTCGCCGAGGAAGTAGGGCTTGAAGGGCACCATGCCGGCGGGGACCAGCAGCAGAGTCGGGTCGTCCGCGATGAGCGACGCCGAAGGCACGACGGTGTGCCCGCGCTCCTCGAAGAAGCTCAGCCAGCGGCGGCGAATTTCAGCCGACTCCATCAGTGGTCCTCATTCCGGTTGTATGTCTGCTTGGGGTGCTGGGGATGCGAGGGCTTGCTGTGCTCGAGGGCGGCCTGGCTCCGCTGCGGCGGAAGGGCCCGCGCCGGCGGCGGCGCGTCGACGGGCGTGTGCAGACCCAGCGCCTCGCCGAGTTCGGCCTCGCGCTGGTTCATGGACGTACGCACGTCCAGGGCGAAGTCCCTGAGCCGCTGGCCGGTCTCGACGGCCTTGTGCCGGGCCTTGTCCGCGGCCTGTGCCGCCAGGTTCTCCGGTGTCAGCTGCCGGAGTTTGCGGTTGACCTTGGTCGTGGCCCAGACGCCGGCTGCCGCGCCCGCGGTGAACCAGAACGTACGGCGGAACATCGCAGTGTCAGCCCTTCCGCTTCTTGCGGCGTGCGGACGGCACGGTGCGTCCGACGAGCACGGTGCGGCGCTCCGGCTCGGCGGGCGTCCTGCGTCCGATGGCCCGGCGCACTCCGTAGCCAAAAGCCGCGACCTTGACCAGCGGCCCGCCGAAGGTGGAGGCGACGGTGGTGGACAGCGCGGAGGCGTTGGAGGTGACCTCCTGGACGTCCGATGCGATGGCGTCGACCCGGTCGAGCTGCGTCTGGGCGGAGCGGACCGTCTCCGAGGCGTCCGCGAGCAGCGGCACCGCCTGGTCGGTCACCTCGGTCACCAGCCGGGTAGTCGCCCTGAGCGTCTGGGCCAGCCTCACGAGCGCCACCGCGAGGAAGGAGACCAGGATCGCCCAGAAAACGGCCACCAGGATCCCGGCCACCTCTCCACCGGACACTTCTCCACCGCTCTCTGTGTTTGGAAAAAGTCGCCCTCCGACCCTATCGCGCCTCAGGTCGCACCCCATACCGCATTTGCCCTGCCAGGGAAGGCGGTTGCGCAAGCGGATTGTACGCAGTGCATACGCGCCGGTACGCTCCGCGCCTTATGCGACCAGCCCCCGCGGCCTCCCCTCCGAGCTGAACCGATGCGTCGGACGGGCCGAAGAGCCGGCCGAGCTCGCGCGGCTGCGGAGACCTCCGGCGGCACGGAGGGCGCCGTCGGGAGCCGGACGACGACATGCGCCGGAACCGGCGCCGAGGCCGGCGTCGGCCCGGGAACGCGCGAGCCCGCCGGCTCCCCGACCGGGAAGGTCGGGGAGGCGGCGGGCTGAAGCGCGCTCGCTCCGACGGCCCGAAGGCCTTGGCCCGAAGGCTTCGATCAGCGGGCGTAGTACTCGACGACCAGCTGCTCGTCGCAGATCACCGGGATCTCCTTGCGCTGCGGGTCGCGGTCCAGGCGGAAGGCCAGGGCCTTCAGGTTGACCTGCAGGTAGCGCGGGGTCTCGCCCTCGGGGGCGTAGCCGCCCTCACGCGCGACCTGGAAGGGGTGCTTGTCACGGCTGCGCTCGCGGACCATCACGACGTCGTCGGGACGGACGCGGAACGACGGCTTGTCGACCTTGCCGCCGTTGACCTCGATGTGACCGTGGACGACCATCTGACGGGCCTGGTAGATGGTGCGGGCGATGCCCGAACGCAGGACCAGGGCGTCGAGGCGGCGCTCGAGCTCGATGACCAGGGCGTCACCGGTCTTGCCCTCGGCCTTGCGGGCGCGGTCGTAGGCGCGCACCATCTGGCGCTCGCTGATGTCGTACTGGGCGCGCAGACGCTGCTTCTCGAGCAGACGCACCTTGTAGTCCGAGTTCTGCTTGCGACCGCGGCCGTGCTCGCCCGGCGGGTAGGGGCGGGCCTCGAAGTACTTGACGGCCTTCGGCGTCAGGGCGATGCCGAGCGCACGAGACTTCTTGACCTTGGGACGCGACTGGTTAGGCACGTTCTCCAGACCTCCGATATAGGTTAGGTTAGGCTCACCTTAGTAAAGGAGATCGCATGTCTCGCCCTGGGAACACCACACCCATCACGGACAGCACAGACAACGCCGACGCCCAGAGCATCGACATCATGACGGAGGTCCGATCAGATCGCGGTCAGCCGCGCCCCAGCGGGCTTGAAACCGCCCGGATGCCGTCAGCAGCCGAGCGCACACGAACTCTCGTACAGAGTACATGCTCCGCGGTGCTGCTCATCCCGGGGGTGGACGGGGTGCCTCCCGAACTGCTGATGCCTCAGGCCCGTGTGGCGGGCCCGGAGGGCGAGGTGTTCCTGCTGTATCCCGCAGACTCCCCCGCCGTGCGAGCCGCCACCCACGCCCAGGACGACGAGCTGCCCGCCGTGCTGGAGATCACCGATGTGGCGCCGGTGTCCGTCCCCCACCGCATCCGCGGACGCGCCTGGCTCTCCGGCTGGCTCACAACGGCCCCCAAAGTGGCCGAACCAGGCTTGATGATGCTCCGTCTCGAAGTCGGCGAGGCGTCGGTGGACGATCTGTGGGGCGCGCAGCAGGTCGAGCCCGAGGAGTTCGCCCGGGCGTCCGTCGACCCGCTCGTGGCGCACGAGGCGGAGCTGCTGCAGCATCTGCACGCCGCGCACAGCGACCAGGTGCAGTCGCTGTGCGGACTGCTGGGCGAGCGCGCGGAAGCGCCCGGCGGCCCGTCACAGCGGGCGGTGCCGCTGGCGCTGGACCGGTTCGGGCTGCGGGTGCGCATCACGGGGGAACGCTGTTTCGATGCGCGCTTCGACTTTCCCGAGCCGGTGCGCGACATCACCGGGCTGCGGCGCGCGATGCACGCGCTGTTCGAGGCGGCGGCGGCCTGAAAGGGGAATACGGGCTTCGCCCCCGACCCCGGTGCCGAAACCCAGCCCCGCCGGCGCTTGAGGCGCCGGGGCCCGGGGGCGGAGCCCCCGGGAAACGGGGCGGGGGCAGAGCCCCAAGGGCGTCAGCGCGGGTCCTCGCGGAACTCGCCGCGCAGGCGCTCGCGGACCCGGTCCACCACGTCCGCGTACCGCGCCTCCGCGCCATAGCGCGTGGGCTCGTAGTAGCGGCGGCCGTGCACCGCGTCCGGCGCGTACTGCTGTGCCGCGATGCCGCCGGGGACGTCGTGCGGATAGACATAGCCCTGGGCGTGACCGAGCTTGGCCGCGCCCTTGTAGTGGCCGTCGCGCAGATGGGCGGGCACGGGCCCCGCCAGGCCGTTGCGCACGTCCTGCTGGGCCGCGGCTATCGCGGTCGTCGCCGCGTTCGACTTGGGGGCCAGCGCCAGGGCGATGGTGGCGTGGCTGAGCGTGAGCGCCGCCTCGGGGAACCCGATCATCGCGACGGCCTGCGCGGCGGCCACCGCGGTCGGCAGCGCGGTCGGATCGGCCAGGCCGATGTCCTCGCTGGCGGAGATCATCAGACGGCGGGCGATGAACCGCGGGTCCTCCCCCGCCTCGATCATGCGGGCGAGGTAGTGCAGCGCCGCGTCCACATCCGAGCCGCGGATGGACTTGATCAGGGCGCTCGCCACGTCGTAGTGCTGGTCGCCGTCCCGGTCGTAGGCCACCGCGGCCCGGTCGACCGTCTCCTCGACGGTGGCGAGGGACACCTCCTGCTCGCCCTTGTCGAGCGCGGCCCCGGCGGCGGCCTCCAACGCGGTCAGCGCCCGGCGTGCGTCGCCGCCGGCGATCCGCAGCAGATGGGCCTCGGCCTCCGCGGACAGCTCCAGCGCCCCGCCGAGGCCGCGCTCCTCCGTCAGGGCCCGGCGCAGCAGCCCGCGCAGATCGTCGTCCGTCAGCGGCTCCAGGGTCAGCAGCAGCGAGCGGGACAGCAGCGGCGAGATCACCGAGAAGTACGGATTCTCGGTGGTGGCGGCGATCAGCGTCACCCAGCGGTTCTCCACCGCGGGCAGCAGCGAGTCCTGCTGGGCCTTGCTGAAGCGGTGGATCTCGTCGAGGAAGAGGACGGTCTCCTTGCCGAAGCCGCCGGAGGCGCGGCGCGCGCCGTCGATGACGGCCCGCACCTCCTTGACCCCCGCGGTGATCGCGGAGAGCTCGACGAAGCGCTTGTCGGTCGCCTGGGAGACGACGTAGGCCAGCGTCGTCTTGCCGATGCCGGGAGGCCCCCAAAGGATCACGGACGACGCTCCGGCGGGCCCGCCTCGGGCCTCGCCGACGAGTCGGCGGAGAGGCGACCCGGGCTTCAGCAGATGCTGCTGGCCGACGACTTCGTCGAGGGTGCGCGGGCGCATCCGGACCGCCAGGGGGCTGCTGGACGGGTCCTTCTCCCGGCGCTCCTCGGCTGCTGCGGTGAACAGATCGGGCTCCACGCGATGAAGCCTAGGTCAGGGCACTGACAATGCCGTGCGCCGCCCGTGGTTCAGCTGGTCCAGAAGTCCCACCAGCGGGTCAGGATCAGCATCCCGATGATCCCGATCCACAGC
>NZ_JADWYQ010000088.1 GCF_022414575.1 Streptomyces sp. MUM 178J
TCGGACAACTCCAGCGGCAACGGCTTCGGACCAGGCATCGCTCTACCCTATAACCGCAAGCGAACTATCGACTCAGGACACTAGCGGCCGGGTTCGGCGTCGGTACCACGACGGCCTACCGCTATGTCACCGAGGCGGTCGAGCTCCTGGCCGCTCTCGCCCCCAGCCTTCACCGACGCGGTGCGGACCGCGTCGGTGAAGGCGTATCTGATCCTGGACGGCACGCTCCTGCCGAAGGGTTACCGAGGGGACGGCGGCACGGTCCGCATGCCGTGCTGGGGACGGTGGGAGACCCTCTCAGCAGGCCAGAAGGCGGTGAACCGGTCCCACGCAATGATCCGGCCTCGTCGAGGAGGCCGTCGCCACCCTCAAGTCCTGGCGGCTCCTCCGCAAACTGCGGTGCTCGACCAACCGGATCATCAGCCTCGTCCAGGCAGTCCTCCCCCTTCATCTGACCAGCTCAGAGTGAGGGTGGAAATGGCTCAGGGTGGGAAGCCTGCTGTGATTCAGCGAGAGGCATACCCGCCCAGGGGTTCGGGCCCGTCCTCAGTGCCGGGTTCGGAGCGTGTCAGCGTGCCTTCGAAGCCGCGATCACCTGACCAGAGCATTCGGTCGTCGCCATTGAGCCGTACCTCGAAGACGGTTGGGCAGTAGGGGCGTTCGAAGACAGCGGTCTTGGGCCAGAAGGAGGGCGAGGGAACGGCGAACGTCACACCCCTGTCACGGGGCTGAGTAGGTTTGCCGAGCTGGGCCGTGCAGGTGGCCAGGCTCCCGACGGTGATCTCTCCCGTCAGCGAATCGAGAGTGACCGGCCCCCGACCCGGCCGAGGGGTGATGGTCAGGGAGACGTTGCGCTCCAGGGAACTGTCGGCATTGCGGACGGTGCCCTCCCAGGTGCCCAGCAGCGAAGCCGGGTCGGTGGACGGAGCCGTCTCGGCAGAGGGGGAAGTGGCCGGGGCGGAGGCGTCGGCGGGGACCGTGAAGTCTACGAAGAGCCCCTTGGCCGTGGCTCCTCTGGTGCCGTGGACCGCGAGCACCGCCGTGCGGCCGTTGACCGTGGCGGCTGAACTGAGCAGCCCCTCCTCGGCGAAGGCCGGGAGTCGTCGGTAGGACCACTCCACGCCGTCCGCCGACTCCCAGATAGCCGGATGGACCTTGCTCAGGATGTGCACCTTTCCCAGGGCCAGGAAGGAGCCGTCAGTGTGCACAATACGATTGATCGTCGACGATCCGGATCGGACGGGCCGCTCTACTGGAAGCGAAACCCCGGGAGACCAGTTTCCGCCGCCGTCGGTCGATCGGGAGACGACCGTCTCGATGGCGTCGGAGGGGGCGCTGCCAGGGGACGGCTCACGGTCGCCCCCCTTCGCTGGCGCCGCCGCCACCAGCGTCTCGCCGTTCCTGGCGACTCCCAGGGTCATAAAGAGGAGCTGCGGGCTGATCCGGGAGCTCACTTCCTCGACCTCGCCCCGCTTCCCGATGGTCAGGATGCCGGGTCGGGTCGAAGGCTTCCCGTTCTGGTCCATGGAACCGTCCGAACAGTGGCCGTAGACGACCAGACCGGGCCCGTCCGGGCCAGCACCGTCTCGATAGGAGCAGTCGTCGGCGCCGTCCAGGGGGAACTCTTGCCACTCCGAACCGTCGGGTGCGAGTCGCCACATGGTGTCGCCGCCCATATGCGAGTAGACGTTGACGCCGTCGGAATACAGGTCGGGCAGGGTGAACAGGGAGCTGTCATGCGGCGGAACATCGACGGACTGCCAGCTCTTCCCGTCCGTGGAACGCCAGGCGACTGCCCCCAGCATGCGCGTGATTCCCTCTGTGTTGCTGATCACGCCCACCGCAAAGAACCCGCCGCCCCAACGGTTCAGTCCGGAGACCTCGGCCCAGCGACCCGGGGATCGGCTGTGCTCGGCGAGGTCGCCGGTCTGCCAATGCAGGCCATCTGTGGAATACCAGGCGTCCAGATTCATGCCGTTGGCGACCTCGTCGCGGGTGTTTCCGACGGCCACCATGGTCTGCCCGTCGCTGGTCAGGAACTGCGGGTGGAAGCTGGCTCCCTGGACGGGTACCTCCTCGACCGGGAGGTAGGCCCATTTCCGCGCTGCGGGCTCCTCATTCCTGCTCAGCCCGTTACACGCGTACAGCGTTGCGGCGAGCACGGCCACGAGAAGCAGCACACCGACACCGACGGCCCGCCGTGTCCTGAACCTGTTCGGAGTGGCGGTCATGGCTTTGCCTCCGTCATAGAGCAGGAGCCGTCGGTGACCGATCCCGTCTTGAGGAGTTCCCGGCCGCCGCCCACGGTTTGGATGTCGTAGACCGGGACGTCCCGGACGCCGCCCACCGAACGGAACGGTCCTTCGCGGTGTGTCTTGCGTTCACCGTTCTCGGTGTAGGCCACGTCGAGCACCCACTCGTAATAGGCAGTGCAACTGCGTACGCTGAAGCTGGCGTAGAGCGGCTTGTCCTTGGTCACGGCAGTGCCTGTCAGCAAGGACCCGCCCGGGGCGTCGAGGCGAAGTTCCTTGCCGTTGACAACGGTCACCATGCGCTTGTGGTCGAGGTCGAACAAGTGTGACTTCACGGTGCCGCCGGCACTGCTGCCGCCGCCACAGCCCTTGGTCTTGTAGAGCACCCAGTCGAGGGGGATGTGCTCCTGCTGACTCACGATCCGGGGCTGCGCCGAGTCGATGTGAATGGCATCGTCACCGTTGGTGGAGAAAGAGAGCGTCAAGGTGCCGGTTTCCCAGGAGGCAGCCCCCTCGGCCGCAGCAGTGTCGCGTGGGTCGTTCTCGAAGTCGTCCAGCTCCAACGAGCGAAGCGGTAAGCCGCCGGCGGGCATTGCCACGGCGGCCTCCGTACCGCACCCCTGGGCTTCCGACGGCCATGCCGCACTTACAATCAGGCCCCGATCGTCGAACAGGCCGAAGACGAACGACGTGGCGCGCGAAGTGACATCGTCCGCCACCAATAGGAAGACGGCCACCCCCACGCCGGTGAGGACCCCTGCAGGTCCCAGCCATCGGTCCCGCCATCCGGTCGGTGGATGGTCTCGCCGCGTCGACTGCCTTCTCCGCCGGTATCCGTTCACACCAAGCCCTCCCCGCTGGGAACCCCTGACCAGCGCCAGCTGTACATCGCTGTGCGTGACGAAACGATGATAGAAGGTTATGGAGTGATGTGTGTCACGGCGACGCTGGCCCGCAGCAGGGGTGCCGAGTAGCCGGTTGCCGGCAGTGGTCGAGAGATCAGGGGGCCGGTGATCTGCCCGATTCCGCAGCCCGCCGTCAACAGCGCGACGGCTCGCGGCACTTGGAGATGCTCGCCGAAGGGCAGTGCGAGGGAGGTGATGCCCACGAACGTGCCGCCGAAGGCAGTCGCTGCGACGAGTGCGTTGACGCTGCCGAGTCGCCGCGAAAACCCTTCGCGGCCCATGGGCGGCCTCAGCAGGGTGGAAAGCGGGGCGTCTGGCCTCCCGGGCACGGCTTCGCCTGTGCAGCGGAGCGCCTGCTCGTTGTCCGGCCGCCCCCCCCGCCTCGGGTCTTCGGCGGGGCCGAGGCCGCGACGGGCGCCGAGCGGGCTCAGTGGCGCGGCGTCGTCAGTGCGATGACGGCTCCGGCGATGGGGGTGTCGCCGTCGTGAGTTCGACGATCACCCGGTTGCGGGAGGGCTGGTGCAGCACGGCAGCGATGAACGCGGCGACGTCGTCATGCGGCGAGGCCGACGACTTGGCTGCGAGTTTCCCGACGGAGTCGGCGATCAGGTCGCCGCTGACCGGTTAGCGCCCCGCGGCTCGGATGGTGTCGGTCTGGCCGGACTGCGCTGCAGGCCGGCCACCTTGTCGCCGCGGGCAGCGAGCTGCTGGGCGAGCCGGCAGCCGACCGCTCCGGCGGTGCCGTTCTGGCATACCTTCATGGTCTCTCCTCGGCTTGCCTGTGGAGGAGGGCGCGGGTGGCCGCCGGCCAGGCAGTCTCAGGGGCCCTGGGTGTCGTCGACTCCTTCGACGATGAGGACGCGGTAGTCCGCACCGGCTTGGCTGTGGGGCAGCGCTGCCTGGTGGGCGGGGCTCTGGTGCCATGCCCGCGTGCCCTCGACGCTCGGGAAGCGATGGATGAGCACACCCTCGAACGGCGTGCTCTCCAGGGTTTCGATCGCTCCGTGTCCGACGACCGGTGTCACCCCGTGGCCTGCCCGGGCCGCCCGGGCCGAGCTGGCACAAACAGCCAGCTCGGCCGGGTCGGCCACGCGCTCGCGGAGCATGACGACGTAGGCGCTCACACTCCGCCCTGGGTGAGCAGTTCGATCAGGGCGCCGGCTGCGGGAGCCGAGGAGGCCGGGTTCTGCCCGGTGATCAGCAGACCGTCCTCAATGACGTAGGGCTGCCAGTCGTCGGTCTTGGAGTAGACGCCTCCGAGCCCGGTGAGCTCGTCCTCGACCAGGAAGGGGACGACGTCGGTGAGCTGGACGGCCTCCTCCTCGGTGTTGGCGAAGCCGGTGACGTTCTTGCCTCGCACCAGCGGGGTGCCGTCCTCGTTGACGGTGTGCCGCAGCACGCCGGGGGCGTGGCACACCAGTCCGACCGGCTTGCCGGAGCGCAGGGTCGTTTCGATCAGCCGGGCGGAGACGCTGTCCTCGGCCAGGTCCCACAGCGGGCCGTGGCCGCCGGGGTAGAAGACCGCGTCGAAGTCGTCGGCCGAGACCGAGTCCAGGCGCACGGTGTTCGCCAGTGCCTTGGTCGCCTCAGGGTCGGCCTCGAAGCGCCGGGTGTCGTCGGTCTGGAATCCGACCTCGTTGCTCTTGGGGTCCAGCGGCGGCTGCCCGCCCTTGGGTGAGGCGAGCACAAGCTGCGCGCCGGCCTCCTTGAAGCGGTAGTACGGCGCCGCCAGTTCCTCCAGCCAGAACCCGGTCTTGCGGCCGGTGTCGCCCAGCTCGTCGTGCGAGGTGAGAACAATCAGAACCTTCATGACATGCTCCTTGGGATTCAGTAGACCAGTCTACTATTTGAAGTGAAGAGGACTCCCATGACCGGGGTGGTCATGGGACACGAGTCCTCTACAGGTGCAGCAGCCTGCGGGTCACCGCTTGCGCGGTGTCGAGCGGCGTCAGACTGCGATGGATCTTGCACATGACGCTCGCGCCAAGCCACATGTCATACAGGGCCTGTGCGACGTCGTGGGGATCACCGTCGACCGAGAGGGATCCATCCTCCAGGCCGCTGGCGATGGTGCGCTCGATGCGGTCCACGATGGTGCTCGTGCCTTCTTTCAGGGTCAGACGCATCGACTCCGACAGGTCGGCGACCTCGGCGCCGAGTTTCACGGCCAGGCACTTGCCCTGGCACTCCTCGACGCTCTGCGTCTCCCGCCACTGCTGCCAGTAGGCCATCAGCCGCTCGGCCGCCGACTGGCCGGACCGGGCGAGAGTGCCGTCCATGTCCGCGAGGTAGTCCGCGAAGTAGCTCTTCAAGATCGCTTCACCGAAGGCGTCCTTCGAGGCGAAGTAGTGGTAGAAGGACCCCTTCGGCACGCCGGCCTCCGCGAGCACCTCGTTGATGCCGACGGCGGAGTAGCCCTTGTGGGCCATGATCCGCTGGGCGGTGTCGAGGATGATCCGACGGGTGTCTGGCTTGCGCGTGGTGACCGGCATGTATGGACCGTAGCATTAGAGTAGACCAGTCGTCTAGGGTTGCAGTGGTTGGAAGGCGACATGCACCGCAGAGGGACGCAGGCGCGCTCCGCGACGTCCCCGGATGCCGTCAGCCGTGTGCCGACGCCTCCTCCGGGAGCGGTTCGGGGCGTCGCACGGGTGTGCCGCCCGCCGTGCCCAGCCGGGGCAGTCGCCGGTCGAGCCAGCGCGGCAGCCACCAGTTCACGCGGCCCAGCAGCGCCATCGCCGCGGGTACGGCCACCATCCGCACCACCGTCGCGTCGAGCACGATGGCCGTCGCCAGCCCGAGGCCCATCATCTTCACCAGCGGTGAGGGATGGACGACAAAGCTGAGGAACACCACCGTCATGATCAGCGCAGCCGAGGTGATCACCCGGCCCGTGCCCGCGATGCCGCGCGCCACCGACTCGGCGTTGTCCCCGGTGGCCTCGTACTCCTCGCGGATGCGTGAGAGCAGGAACACCTCGTAGTCCATGGACAGGCCGAAGAGCACGGCGAAGAAGATGGCCGGCAGCGGGGACGCGATCGGCAGCGTTTCCTCCAGGCCGAACAGGCCCTGGAGCCAACCCCACTGGAAGACGGCGACCACCACCCCGTACGCCCCGCCGATGGACAGCAGATTCATCACGACGGCCTTCAGCGGCACTGCGACGGAGCGGAAGACCAAGGTCAGCAGCAGAAACGACATGGCCAGGATCGCCGCGATGAAGACAGGCAGCGTGTCGGTGAGCTGCGTCGTCAGATCGACGGTCATGGCGGTCAGACCCGACACCGCGACATTGGCGGGCGCCAGACCGCGAACGCGTTCAAGGGTGCGGGACGTCTCCTCGTCCGCGGCGGCCGTGGCCGGCACCGCAGGCAGCACTACCGTGTCCCCGGCGGGCGACTCCTGCGCCGCCTTCACTTCGACGATGCCGGGGTCGGCGGCGATCCGCTCGGACAGCGCGGGGATGCCCGAGGCGTCCACGCCGGGGCTGCGCAGATCGGCGACGATCAGGAGCGGGGAATTCGCGCCGGGGCCGAAGCCCTCCGCCAGCAGATCGTGGGCGCGGCGGTGCGTCGTGCTCACCGAGTCGTCTCCGGCGTCCGGAAACCCCGTCTGCATCTTCAGCGCCGGAGCGGCCAGCGCCAGCAGCGCCACAGCGGCGACGACCAGATACGGCCACGGCCGGCCCGCAACGCGGTGGGCGAACCGCCACCATGCCGTGGCCTCGGGCTTGCCGGCCCGGCGGCGGCCCGTCAGCCGCCCGGCGTCGACCCGGTCGCCGAGCAGGGCCAGCAGCGCCGGCAGCAGGGTGAGCGAGGCGGCCACGGCGAACAGGACGACCAGCGAGGTGCTCAGGCCGATCGAGGTCAGAAAGCCCAGCCCGGTCAAGGCCAGGGCGGCCATCGCCACCACGACCGTGCCTCCGGCGAACACCACGGACGGGCCGGACGACGTCATGGCCTGCGACAGCGCGACGGCGTTGTCCCGGCCCGCGGCTCGGTTCTCCCGGTAGCGGGCCACGATGATCAGGGCGTAGTCGATGCCGACGCCGAGCCCGATCATCGCGCCGATCGTCGGCGCCGCGCTCGAGACGTCCATCGCCCCGGCCAGCAGCAGGATGCCGCCCAGCCCGGCGGCCACCGCCACCAGCGCCAGCACGACCGGGACCAGCGCGGCCACGACCGTGCCGAAGGCGACCGCAAGCACGGCCAGCGCGGCCAGCAGGCCGGCGGCCTCCGCGCCGGAGGTCTCCGTCTCGGCGTTGATGAAGGCCGCGTCCCCGCCGAGCTCCGCCGTCACCCCATCCGCCCGTGCCGGTTCCAGCGCGGCCGTGAGCGCGTCGAGCGGCTCGGGGCCGAGCTCCGCCGACGGCGTGTCGAAGGCGATCTCGGCGTATCCGATGCGGCCGTCGGCCGACACCGTGCCCGCGGCGAACGGATCGGCCACCGCCGTGACGTGCTCCACACCGGCGATCTCGGCCACCGCGGCGTCGACCGCGGACCGGCTGTCCTCGAGCCGTCCGCCCTCCGGGACGGCGAACACCGCCTTGGCGCTGCCGCCCGCGGCCTCGGGGAAGCGTTCCTCGAGCAGCCGCATCGCCCTCTCGCTCTGGCTGCCGGGGGCGACGAGATCGTCGCTGAACGCGCCGCCGACGGTTCCCGCGAGCCCCAGGACGAGGGCCGCGGCCGTCAGCCACGCTCCGATGACGGCCCAGGGTCTGCGGGCGCTGGCGTCGCCGATGCGGCGGATGAAGCGATGCACGTCGGTGCTCCTTCGAGGGTGCGGACGAGAAAACGGATCGAACGGCCGAGGAAACGGCCGAGACAACAGCTGCGGAAACGGCTGCGGAAAGGGCCGCGGAAACGGCCGAGAAAGCGGTTCGAACGGCGGACGCCTCCCTGGCGGCCGCCGCCCGCATCACTCTCCTCGCCAAGGCCCCGCAGGTCGCCCGCCCGCGGACGCACCCGTTCACCCCCCTCGCGGCGGACGGCGCATCCCGGTCCGGGCCGCCGTCTCCCCCCGCGCGACGGAGACCCGCATCCGCCTCCGGGCTGATGACCGCCCCGCGGGGCTTGACCTATCGTGTGCGGACTGCTTCGGCGGCCCGCCCGGGGCCACGGAACGTCCTGCGCGGAGCAACGGTGAGAAGCGGAGCGACGGTGAGAAGGTGAGCACAACGGCGCTGGACAGCACGGCGTTGGACAGCACGGCGCGGCCGTCCCCGACGCCGCGGGGGACCGCCCCGAGGAGATACAGGGGGCCCTTCGCCCGCTGGCCCCGTGCCGCGGACGGGGTCCTCGCCGTCGCGGTCTTCCTCACCACGCTGCTCGTGACGGAAGGCCCGGGAGACTCCCTGGTCATCCGGTCCTTCGGCGACCTCCCCCTGATCGCTCCGCTGGTCTTCGCCGCGGCCGCCGCCGCGCTGTACCGGCGCCGGAGCGCCCCGCTGGTCGCCCTCGGTGTGAACCTCGCGGGCTGGGCCGCCCTGCTCGGAAGCGGTCACGCGGACCTCGGCTGGGGGACCATCATCGCCCTGTACAGCACCGGCAGGTACGCCGACGACGACCGGTGGGCGCACACCGGCGTGGCCGCGGCCCTCGTCGTGGTCGGCGTCGACGGTCTCTTCGAACCGGCGCCGTGGGCGGAGCAGGCCGTCGCGGGCGTCGTGGTCCTCTTCGGCGCGTGGTACGTGGGGCGACGGATGCGGCTGCGCGGGGAACGCGCCGACCGGCTGCTCCAGGAACAGGCCGCAGAAGCCCGCAGGATCGTCGCCGAGGAGCGGACCCGCATCGCACGCGAACTGCACGACGTGGTCGCCCACCGGGTGAGCATGATGACGGTGCAGGCGGGCGCCGCCAAGACCGTGGCGGCACAGGACCCCGAGAGCGCGCTTAAGGCGATGGCGGCGGTCGAGGAAGTGGGGCGGCAGGCGCTGGACGAGCTGCGCCATCTGCTCGGCGTTCTGCGGCCGGAGACCGGCCTGGACGCTCTCGGCCCCCAGCCGGGGCTCGCGGACCTCGACCGGCTGGTCGAACAGATCCGCACGGCGGGCGTGGACGTCTCGCTCGCGGACGGCGGCCGGGAGGCGCAGACCGCGCTCTCGGGCCTGCCCGCGCGCGTGGACCTGTTCGCCTACCGCATCGTCCAGGAGGCGCTGACCAACGTGCTCAAGCACGCGGGCCCCGGCGCCCGCGCGGAGGTGCGGCTCGGCGTCGACCGCAAGGCGATCGTGATCGAGGTGCTGGACGACGGGCGCGGCACGGCCGTCACACAGGGCGCAGGCCCCGTCCAGGGAGACGGCCCGGGCCACGGGCTGGTCGGGATGCGGGAGCGGGCACTGCTGCTGGGCGGCTCCCTGGACGCCCGCCGACGCCCCGGCGGGGGCTTCCGGATCGTCGCCCGACTTCCGTCCGGAGGTGAGCCGGCGTGACCATCAGCGTCGCCGTCGTCGACGACCAGGCACTGGTCCGCGGAGGCTTTGCGATGATCCTCCGGGTCCATCAGGACATCGAGGTGGTCGCCGAGGCCGGAACCGGCCTCGAAGCGGTCGAGGCGGCACGACGGCACCGGCCCGATGTGATCCTCATGGACATCCGGATGCCCGAGATGGACGGGCTGGAAGCCACCTCCCGCATCCTCGCCGAAGCGGACTGGGACGTCCGGGTGCTGATCCTGACCACGTTCGACCCGGACGAGTACGTCTACCGGGCGCTGCGCGCGGGAGCCAGCGCCTTTGTGCTCAAGGACATCCCTCCCGAGCAACTCGCCGACGCGGTCCGCACCGTGGCGGACGGCGGAGCCCTGTTGGCGCCGTCCATCACCCGGCGTCTCATCGGCAGGTTCAGCGAGCGCCCCGCCGTCAACGCGGCCGTCGCCGCCCGGCTGGAGAGGCTCACCGAACGGGAGCGCGAGGTGGCGGCCGCCGTCGCGCGCGGGGCCAGCAACTCGGAGATCGCCGCAGACCTCCGCATCGGCGCGGCGACCGTCAAGTCGCATGTGTCGAGCATCCTGGTGAAGCTGGGGCTGCGCGACCGCACCCAGGTGGTGATCTTCGCCTACGAGAGCGGCCTCGTCGAGGCGGGCGTCCACGACATCGGCCACTGACGGCGGCGCGTGCGGCCACCGGCGCTCGGCCCGTGCGGCGACCGGCGCTCGGCCCGTGCGGCCACTGGCGCTCGGCCCGTGCGGCGACCGGCGCTCGGCCCGTGCGGCCACTGGCGCTCGGCC
>NZ_JADWYQ010000089.1 GCF_022414575.1 Streptomyces sp. MUM 178J
TCCCCGTGCCGGGCCCCGTCGGCCCACCCGCGCCGGGGCCGCCGCTTGCGGAGGGCTCCGGGGAGCCCGACGAGGCGACGGCGGGCCCGGTCGGCGTGGCCGGCCCGTCAGGGTCGCCGTCCGGCTCGCTGGGGAGCGGCGCGGTCTCCGACTCGTAGGACGCCTTCTCCTTCACCAGGTCCGCGGGGCCGTCGTCGCCGTACTCCGTCGCCAACTCGGCCAGGCTGAGCGCGCCGGCCGCGAGGGCCAGCCCGAACGTGCCGATCACCGCCTTGCGGCCGCGCCGTTTGCGGGCCCGGCGGCCGTTCGGCCGCCGGCGGCGCGGAGCGTCCCGGCGCGCCCGCCGGTGACCTCCCTGGCGGCCGTCGCCGGACGGCTCCGGCGCCTCGGACAGCTCGAACACCTGGTCGCTTTCGGGCACGCCGAGGTCGCCGGTGTGGCGATGCAGTTCCTCGGCGGGCGTACCGCACCCGGCACAGGCGAGAGCGCCGTTGAGGTGCCGTCGGCACGGCTGGCAGTAATCCATGGCGCCCGCAGGCTATGCGCCCTAAGGGGAGGCCGGCCGGTCCGCGCCGTGAGGATCCTGTGTGGAATCCCCACGTCCGGAGTACGGCGGCGGTTGTCGGGAACGGCAGTATGTCGGCATGTCTGCCGATGCCACACCGTTCGGGTCGCGTGAATTCCAGCTGGTGCTGCTGCGCCGCATGGCCGACTTCCAGCCGGGGCTGGTCGAGGACGCCCGGCGGGAGCTCGGGGCCTCGGTCACCGAGATGCGCGAAGCCAACCGCCGCTGGCAGGCGATGGTGCGCGCCCCGCGGAGCCGGGGCGCACTGGCCCGATACCGGTCGGTGCTCGGCCCGCCGGAGCGGACCGTCCGCCGCCGCATCGGAGACCTGGAGTGCGATGCGCTGCTGTGGCCGCTGCCGCTCTGGCCGGCTCTGCGGTTCGAGGTCCTGGCCGGGGACAAGGGCGCCGTGTGGAACGAGTGGCTGGTGCGCGCGCCGGGCACTCCGGGGCCGGCGCTGCGGACCGAGGCGGACCTGCTCCCCTGGTCCTGCACGGTCGACGAGGCCGCCGCCGCGTTTCCTCCGGCGCGGCCCCTGGAGGGGTCCGCGCCGACGCGGTGGCGGCTGGGCCTGACGATGCCGGACGGCCGCGAGCGGGTGGCGGAGTTCACGTGGGGGCTGCTGCAGCGGCTGCCGTGAAGGGAGAAGGCCGGAGCGTGCCATCCCCACGCCCGCCCGCCCGCGCGCCCGAAGAGCGGGACAGGGGCAACGGCCCCCGGGGCGCTCCCCGGGGCCCGGCCAGCTGGTGGGGTGTCAGGGGGCGTACGCCCGTGCGGCGGAGTTCAGCGCGCGCCGCCGCCGTCGTGATCGGAGGATGCGAGGAGAACCCATTCGGGAGGACCCGTCGTGACCGTCAACCTTGAGCAGTTGCGCCGTTGCCATGTAGCCGTCGACCTCGGAGCCGCCAGGACCCGTGTCTTCGTCAGGGGCGTGGGGCTCGTCGTCGACGAGCCCAGCGTCGCCGCCGTGAACACGCGCACCGGCGCGCTCATCGCGGTCGGCACGCTCGCCGAGAAGATGACCGGCCGCACGCCCGACTACATCCGCGTCGCCCGCCCCGTCTCCGGCGGCACCGTCGTCGACATCGAGATGGCGCAGCGGATGCTGCGCCATCTCCTGGGCGAGAAGCTCCGTCGCCAACTGCGCCGCAAACCCCGGCTGCGTGCGGCCGCCTGCACCCCGCACGACAGCGATCCGCTGGCCCAGCGCGCCGCCGTCGAGACCCTCGTGGGCCTCGGGGCCCGCCGGGTCGAGCTCGTCGACACCCTGATCGCCGCGGCCGTGGGCTGCGGGCTCCCCGTGGAGCAGCCCACCGCCACGATGATCATGGTGTGCGGTGCGGCGACCACGCAGGTCGCCGTGCTCTCCCTCGGCTCGATCGTCACGGCCGAGCGGATTCCCGTCGGCGGCGACGCCATCGACCACGCCGTCATCCAGCATCTCCGCCACCAGCACGAGCTGATGCTGCCCACCCAGTCGGTCCGGCCGCTCCAGCTCGCCCTGCACGGCAACGGCCTCACGCCGCACGGCCCCGCCTCGACCGAGATCCACGGCCGGGACGTGGCCACCGGTCTGGCCCGTTCGGTGCAGGTGGACACCGCCGCGGTAAGGGACGCCATCCACACTCCGCTGACCGCGGTCCTCGACGGCATCGGCAAGGTGCTGCGGGACTGCCCGCCGGACCTGGTCGCGGATCTCGCCGACCGCGGGATCATGATGGTCGGCGGCAGTGCGCTGCTGCCGGGGCTTGACCAGATGCTGCACAACGCGACCGGAATGCCGGTGCAAATCGCCGAGCGGCCCGATGTCTGTGCCGTCCTCGGCCTCGGCGCGATGCTGGAGGGCAAGATCCAGCCCATGATGCTCGACCTGCTGACCGACACGATCCTCGTGAGCGACAGGAAGGAGAAGGCGGAGCGGCGGCGGGAGAAGCCCGAGCGGGCCGCCCCCGCCAAGACCGCGGGGGCAACCGCCCAGCCCGCCGCGGTGGAGTGAGATCCCGGTTCCCCGGCCACCAGGTGCGGCGCCGGTTCGGGCCGACCATGATGCTGCCGCTGCGGAGGCGCTGCCCGGCCGTCGGTCGGACGCCGCATGCTGCGCCCGGGGGCGCGGACGACGACGTCCGCGACGGCGTCCGCGACGACGTCCGCGACAACGGCGCGCCCGGCGGCACGGTGGTCACCCGGCAGTCCTCCCCGTAGCGGCCCGCCGCTGCGGGGAGCGGTGGAACGCCGTCCCCTACGTCGAAATTCGGTCGCCGCCGGAGGCCTCCCGGCCCGACAGTGGGGCCCATGAGCGAGTGGTGGACGGCGGCGGCAGCGGGCGCGGCGGCGGGGCTGGGGGTGGCGATGCCGCTCGGAGCGATGGGCGTGCTGCTCATCCAGGAGGGCATGCGCGGACGCCGCGGGGCGGTCGCCGCGGCCACCGCCGTCGCGTTGACAGACCTGGTGTACGCGGCCGCGGCCACCGCCCTCGGTCCGCTCGTCGCCGCCGCCCTCTCCGGCGTCGAGGCGTGGGTGCGGCTCGTCGCCGCGGCCGTCCTCCTGGCGATCGCGGTCCGCGGGCTGCTGGCCTCGCGTACGCCTCCGCCCGCAGCGGCCGCGGACCGGGGCCTCGGGACCGCCGGCACCGCCCGTACGTTCTGGACGTTCGCCGGGCTCACCGCGGTCAACCCCACCACCGCGCTCTACTTCGCCGCGCTGACCACCGCCCAGGGGGCGGCGCTGAGCGGGCCCGCCGCCGGGGGCGTCTTCGTCGCCGGGGTGTTCCTGGCCTCCCTGCTGTGGCAGCAGCTGCTGGTCGCGGGCTCCTCCTTCGCCGGGGCCCGGATCTCCGCACGCGCCCGCGCGTGGACCTTCCGGATCGGGTACGGCCTGGTGGCCGCATACGCGGTCAAGATCGCGCTGCCGTTGCCTTAGCACGGGCCGCCGCTCAGACGCGCAGGCCTCAGGCTCGCAGGCCTCAGGGTGCGCAGGCCTCAGGCGCGCGGGAACACCCGCACCCCCTGCGCCGCCCGGACCGCAGCAGACCGGCCACGGGCACCCCCAAGTTGTTACGCGTGAGTAGGGAGGGGAATGCTGCGGCCTGGAAGCATGAGTGAACAGGGGCATGCACCCATGTCCCATGCAACGATCGCCGTGGTCGCGCGGACCGCGGCGACCGCACCGACCGGAGAGGACGAGTCGCCCGTGAGTTCCCTCTTTCCCAGGCCAGTCGGCGCGGACCGGGACCGCGTCGCCCTGCGCTTCCCCGGCCGCTCGCTGACGTACGGACAACTGGCGGCCGCGGCACACCCGGTGGCCGAACGGCTGGAGAAGGGGGCGCGGGTCGCCGTCTGGGCCACGCCGACGCCTCAGACGGCGATCGCGGTCGTCGGGGCGCTGCTGGCGGGTGCGGCCGTGGTGCCGCTGAATCCGAAGTCCGGCGAGCGCGAACTGGCCCATGTCATCGAGGACAGCGCACCGGCAGCCGTACTGGCGGCGCCCGGCGAGGCGCTGCCCGACGCGCTCGGTGCGCTGCCGCGCGTCGGCGTCACCGCCGAGCCACCCGGCGGCGGCGCGCAGGACCTCGACACGGCGCACGAGCCCGCGCTGCCCGCGTTCGTCGTCTACACCTCGGGCACCACGGGCCCGCCCAAGGGCGCGGTGCTGCCGCGCCGGGCGGTCGCCGCCACTCTGGACGCCCTCGCGGACGCCTGGGCCTGGACCGCGGACGACGTCCTGGTGCACGGGCTGCCGCTGTTCCATGTGCACGGGCTGATCCTGGGCGTGCTCGGGCCGCTCAGGCGGGGCGGGGAGCTGCGCCACCTGGGGAGCTTCACCCCCCGGGCCGCAGGGCGTGAGCTGGCGTCCGGCGGCACGATGCTCTTCGGCGTGCCGACGATGTACCACCGGCTGGCCCAGGCGGCGGAAGAGGACGGCGAGTTGGCCACGGCGCTGGCCGACGCGCGGCTGCTGGTGTCGGGTTCGGCCGCGCTGCCGCTGCACGACCACGAGCGGATGGCGGCGGCGACGGGCCGCCGGGTGGTCGAACGCTACGGCATGACCGAGACGCTGATGCTGTGTTCTCCGAGGGTGGCCCCCCAGACCCCCGCATCTGTCCGTGCGGACGGCCCGGCCCGGCCGGGGACCGTCGGGCTGCCGCTGCCCGGCGTGGAGCTGCGGCTGGTCGCCGACGACGGCACGGAGATCAGCGTGTACGACGGGGAGACCATCGGCGAGATCCAGGTGCGCGGCGACAACCTCTTCACGGAGTATCTGAACCGTCCCGACGCCACCTTCGCCGCCTTCGACGGCACAGGGCCCCGAGCCTGGTTCCGCACGGGCGACATGGCGGTCCGCGACCCGGACGGCTGTGTACGGATCGTGGGGCGCAAGGCCACCGATCTGATCAAGAGCGGCGGATACAAGATCGGCGCAGGTGAGATCGAGAACGCGCTGCTGGACCATCCCGGCGTGCGTGAGGCGGCGGTGACGGGCGAGCCGGACGCGGATCTGGGCGAGCGGGTCGTCGCCTGGATCGTGCCGGCCGATCCCCGGACGCCCCCCTCGGCCGAGGAGTTGGCGGAGCATGTGGCCGGGCAGCTCGCGCCGCACAAGCGGCCGCGTGCGGTGCGGTGTCTGGACGCCCTGCCCCGCAACGACATGGGCAAGGTCATAAAGTCGGCGCTGGGCGGGCGGGCGACGCGGCATGGCTGAGTCCGGGCGGTGGACGGCACGCGAGGCGATCGCGCTGCTCTGCGACGACTTCACCGAGCACACGAGGTGCGAGGAGCCCTCCGGAGAGGCCGACGGGCCGATCGGCTGGGAGGGCTACGACGCGGCCCGCGCCCGTGCCGAACAGGCCACGGGCTCGACGGAGTCGGTCCTGTGGGGCGAGGGGACCCTCGGCGGCGATCGCCGCTGTGTGCTGCTGTCCTTCGAATTCGCCTTTCTGGGCGGTTCGCTGAGCCGCCGCGCCGGGGACCGTCTGGAGGCCGCGTACACCCACGCCCGCGAGCGCGGACTGCCGCTGGTGTCGCTGATCGCGACGGGCGGCAGCCGGATGCAGGAGGGAATGGTCGCCCTCGGCCAGCTGCAGCGCGCCGCCCGCGCGGGGGTCCTGCTGCGCGAGGCGGGCGTCCCGCATATAGCGGTGGTGCGCGACCCGACCACGGGCGGCGGCTGGGCGACCCTGGGCGCGGGCGCGGATGTGATCCTGGCGCTGCCGGGCGCGCAGGTCGCCTTCGCGGGCTCCCGGGTGCGTCCCCAGGACGCCGACCCGGCCGCGTACACGGCGGAGTCGCAGCTCGCGCACGGCCATGTCGACGCGGTCGTACGCCCCGAGCGGCTGCGCGAGACGGTCGGCTTCTGGGCGCGCGCCCTGGCCCCCGGCGTCTTCGACCCGCAGCCGGCGCCGCCGCCCGATGCCCTGCCGCCGGGCGGCGAGATGCCGCTTCCCCGCACCGGCTGGGACGCCGTCCTACGCGCCCGCGACACACGGCGCGCACCCGCCGAGGCCTACCTCGACCGGTACTTCGCCCGGCGCGAGCCGCTCGGCGGGGACCGCGGCGGCGGGGTGGACCCGGGGCTGCTGTGCGGGGCCGGCGTCCGGGCGGCGGACGGGCGCGCCGTCGTGTACGTCGCCCAGCGCGGCACGGCGACCCGGCCCGCCGGTTACCGGACCGCCGCACGCGTCATCCGGCTCGCCGACCGGTTCGGGCTGCCCGTGCTGACCCTCGTGGACACTCCAGGCGCGGCCAACGACGCCGCGGCGGAACGCGCGGGCGCGGGCGGGTCCATCGCCGAGGCGTTCTCCGCGATGGCCGCCGCCCGGACACCGCTGACCAGCCTCCTCATCGGCGAGGGCGGCTCGGGCGGGGCACTGGCGCTGGCCGCTCCGGGCAACACCTGGGCGACGCCCGACAGCTACTTCTCCGTCATCGCGCCCGAGTCGGCCGCCGCGATCCTCAAACGCTCCCCCGACCGGATCCCGCGCACCGCGGACCAGCTGCGGCTGCGCCCACAGGATCTGGTGGAGCTGGGCGTCGTACGGGGCATCGTCCCGCGGGCCGCGCCGGAGCAGGCCTCCGCGCCGGAGTAGCACGCACCGGGCCGGAACAGGCCGCCGCCCCGAAGCAGCACACACCGGGCCGGAACAGGCCGCCGCCCCGAAGCAGCACACACCGGGCCGGAACAGGCCCCCGCCCCGAAGCAGGCCGCCGCCCCGGTGTCGTGCGCACCGGGCGCGTCCCGGCCGCCGTCCTTCGCATGACCGCGCTCGACAGGCGGCGCGAGGCCGGGGCGCATAGCGTGAAACGCACCAGACCCACGGGAGGCAGATAGATCATGGCCGCACTACCGGAAGGCGCCCCCTGCTGGGCGGATGCGGCGTTTCCGGACCTGGAGGCCGCGAAGAACTTCTACGCCGAGCTGTTCGGGTGGACCTACACCGACGCCCTGGCGCAGTTCGGCGGCTACACCCAGGCCCTGAAGGACGGACGGCCCGTCGCCGCGGTCGAGACCATGCGGCCCGGTCTCGGCGGGGAGCCGTCCTGGAACCTGTACTTCGCGACGTCCGACATCGAGGCGACGACGGCGAAGATCCGCGACAGCGGCGGCGCGCTGCTGATGGACCCGATGAAGGTCGGCGACTACGGGACGATGGTCACCGCTGAGGACCCCAGCGGGGCGTACTTCAGCGCCTGGCAGCCTGCGTCCCACGAGGGGTTCGGCAGAACGGGCGAGCCCGGCGCCTACTGCTGGGCGGAGGTGACCGCGCGGGACGCGGCGAAGGCGGACGCCTTCTATCCCGCCGTCTTCCCCCTGGAAGTGCGGCCGCTGGGCGACGCGCGGGGCGGCGAGGGCGGACCGGCCGACTTCCATGTGTGGAAGGTGCAGGGCAGACCGGTGGCGGGGCGGCACCATATGACGGACGACTTCCCCCCGGACGTGCACCCGTTCATCAATGTGTACTTCGGTGTGGCGGACTGCGACGCCGCGGTGGAGACGGTGCGGCGGCTGGGCGGTCAGGTGCTCCAAGGGCATGAGCCGACGGACAGCCCGTTCGGGCGCCATGCCACGGTCAAGGACCCCCAGGGGGCGGTGTTCTCCGTGATCGACACGGCGACGACCGTCGGCGAGCCGCCGGATCTGTCCTGAGCCCGCGGGCCGTCCTCAGCGGGGAGGCGGCCCCCGCCGGGTCAGCCCGGCAGAGAACCGCGCCCCGGCCCGGCGGGGCGCCCGGCGCCGCTCACCCGGCGGAGCTCCTGCCGGGGCTCCCCCAAAGCGGGCCCCGCGGACCGCTCCCCCTCCCCCGCCCGGAGGGACGCCGGGGACGACGGTGGGGCAGGCGGAACGGCGGCGGGCGGCGCCGTCACACCCGACGAGGACGACGACGAGGAGGGTGTCGGGCGCGGCGCTCGGCTTCCGCCGGCGGCGGCGCGGTCCTCGGCAGTGCTGACCTCCTCGGCGGTCGGCGTGTCCGCGCCCGAATCGGGCTTCAGCCTCGGCGTGTAGCCCGGGGAGTCCGTGAACCACCGCTGCTCCACGGAGCCGTCGCGGATCCTGATGACAACGTTGGTCCCCACGTCGTCGGAGGCGGGGACCAGGGCCAGCGCCTCGTTCCAGCGGGGAACGATCAGGCCCTGGATCGTCAGGTCGTACCGCACGTCCTCCGCGTCGTCGGCGGACGCCCCGGAGCAGCCGCCCAGCCGGGCCACCCCGTCCAGCTCGTGGGAGCGGAGGCAGAGTCCAGGGGCGGCGAAGCTGCGCAGCAGCCCGTCGTCCTCGTACAGCCAGCGCTGCGTCGCGGTCGAGGTGCAGTGGGCCATGGCGGCCTCCACTCCCGAGCGCGCCGTGCGGCCGTGGACGTCGAGGCAGAGGCCGGTGCCCGCGTTGCGCAGCCTGGTCTGCAGCGGGCCGCCGGGGTGGGCGGCCGCGGAAGTGCCGGACGACGGCTGGGACGGCTCCGGTGCGGAAGGCGAGGGCCTGGGCTGCCGCTGCCCGCCGGGGGCGGGCGTCGCGGAGCCGGTGACCTGACCGCTCGGGCCCGCGGGGCCCGCCTGGCCGCCGCCTCCCCCGTCTACGTCCTCGTCCGGGCCGCCGCGGACGAGCAGTCCGGCGACGACGGCGCAGACCACGGCGAACAGGACGCCGGTCGCCACCGCCCCCGCCCCGGTGCCGCTGAGCAGACCGCCCGACCCGGGGCGGCGGAGCCCACCGCGCGCGCCGAGCCCACGG
>NZ_JADWYQ010000090.1 GCF_022414575.1 Streptomyces sp. MUM 178J
CCCAGTCGGCGTCTACCAGGACGTCGCTGCGGCTCATGCTGTTTCTCCTCCGGGGCAGTTGCGGCGGTGGTGGTGCGGATGGAAAGTCGAGTCGACCGAGTCGAACCGAGTCGGAGCGTGTCGTGTCGGATCGTGTCGTCGATCGCGGGCAGAACGGTGTGCGTTGTGCGGGGACGCGGAAGTGCGTGTCGTACAGGCACGGTCGGCGGCCCTGACTCGGTCGGTCGAAGGGCCGGGGATACGGGAGCCGGGCTCCCGCTCAGACGGCGCGACAGAGCATGGCGGCGACGCGGCACAGGTCTACTGCCCGCCGCTTCGTGAGGTCCGCCTGTCGCTGCTTCATGGGTCAGATCGTAGGGACGACTCGGCAGCCGTGTCACCGGTGTGTCGTATTCTGAGACGCGATCGTCCGACATGCGGGATAAGGATCACCCCGGACCCCTGCCCCGCGGGCTCCGCACCGCTCCGCCGCGGATGACCTTCTATCCAGCGGACGGGGGCGTCTCACCATACGGCCAAGGCCGGCTGGGCGGACCCGGCAGGGGCAGACCCGGCAGCGCCGTGCGCTGGGCCGACCGCGGACTTGCGGCCTTCGCGTCGCGGGATTGCGGCCCTCGCACCGACGGATTGCGGCCCTCGCCGCGCTCAGCCGGCCAGTGAGATGTTCTCGCCGGTCACGGTGAAGACCACGCCGTCCGGCTTCGCCTCCACCTTCTCCAGTTTCAGGCCCGCGGGCAGTCCGCCGAGCCGCCGGTCGAAGTCGGTCTTCTTGCGGACCAGATCCTCGATGCCCGGGATGCCCTCGCCGGGGACGCTGTCCGCCCGCACGCGGACCGTGTCGTCGCCCACCAGGCTGACGGTGGAGGTCACGCTGCGCGTCACCGTGCGGCCGAGGACCTCCACCGAGCCGGTGACCTTGACCTTGCCGTTCTCCCCGTACGCCACGGAGACGCCTTCCTCGGCGACCGCCGACAGGTCCTCGTACGAGATCCGGGCCTCGCCCTGGGCGCGCGCCGCGACGGCGCTGCCGTAGCCGTCGCCCAGGCGTACGTCGTAGAGGTCGGCGGTCAGTTCGCTGATCCGGACCGGTCGGCCTGAGGCGCTGGTCCGGATGCCGGTGAGGGTGACCTCCACCTCGTCCAGCCGCTTGTCCGCGACCTGGGTCAGAAAGGGGAAGCCCTTGATGGACACGTCCTTCGACGCGGCCGTGGACTGCTGGAGGGAGATGCGGTCCGCGGCCCGCGACTCGGCGGCATAGACCGCGAGGCGGTCGGCGGCGACGAACAGCCCGCCGAGGATGACCGCGATGATCAGCAGTACTCGCAGCGCTCGCATTCCCTGTCGTCCCCCACGTGTCGTCCGCACCGTGCGTACGCCCATTGCGCGCCCGCTCAATGATCGACGTCCGCGGGGGGTGAATGGTTCCGGCGGCTGGCCCGCCGAGTCCACCGGGCCCACCGGGCCCACCCGAACGGCCCGCCCCGTGCGACACCGGGCGGCAGCCGGCCTGTCTCAGCCGCCCGGCTACCCCAGCGCGCGGCCCAGCACATACACCGCCGGTGCGGCGACGGCCAGCGGCAGCGCCACGCCCGCCGTGAAGTGGACAAAGCGTGAGGGGTAGTCGTAGCTGGCCACCCGCAGTCCGATGAGCGCGCAGCCACCCGCGGCGAAGCCCAGCAGCGCCCCGTCGGCCGCTGCTCCGGCGAGCCCGCCCGCGGCGGCGCCCGCGGCGACGGCGGCGAGCAGGGACACGACGACAGACGCGGCACCGGGCAGCGGCAGCGGCAGCGCCCGCGCCACGACGCCGGCCGCGACGGCGATCGCGCCGATCGTCACGGCCTCCGTCTCCGCCGCGAGATGCCCGGCCGCCAGGATGGTCAGCGCCGCGGAGGCCACGGTGGCCATCAGCCCGTACACCCGCTCGTCCGCGGCGGCGCGGCTGCGGAGCTGAAGGACGAGGGTGATCAGCACCCACACTCCGAGCGTGCCGGTGATCGCGGCGGTGGCGTGCGCACGGCCCACAGCGAGCAGTACGGCGTCCGCCGCCAGTCCTCCGGCGAAGGCGAGGGCGATGCCCTGCCGGGCGGGCCACATGCCGTTGAGCCGGAACCAGCCGGCGGCGGTGACCGCCTGGAGGAGTACCAGCGGGAGGAGCAGTCCGTACGTCCCGAGGGCCGCACCGCCGGCGAGCAGCAGGCCGAGCAGCGCGGTCAGCCCGGCGGGCTGGATGCCGGGCGGGATGATCGGCGACCGCCCCTCGGCGCGGGCGCGCTGGGCGTCGGTGATCCGGGCGTTCCCGAGGGTCGTCGGGGCGCTGTAGCCCGCTGCGTCGAAGGACGGCGCGGCCGTGGCGGCGGGGGCTGCGGAGGCGGCAGGGGCCGGGACCTCGGGGGGCAGCGGCTGGGAGTGGGCCGGGAAGCCTTGCGGCTCGTACGACTGGACCGGGCGCGCCTGGCCCGGGTACGCCTGGTCCGGGTACGCCTGGCCCGCGTGCGTCTGATCCGGGTACGCCTGCCCCGCGTACGCCTGGCCCGCGTACGTCTGATCCGGGTACGCCTGCCCCGCGTGCGTCTGGCCCGCGTGCGTCTGATCCGGGTACGCCTGCCCCGCGTACGCCTGGCCCGGGTACGCCTGCGGCGGCAGATAGGCGGTGTCCGCAGCCGCGTGCTGCGGCGTCGGCTGCACGGGCTGATACGCCTCGTGGGTCTCGTATCCCTGGTACGCCTGCTGCATCTGATGCTGATGCGACGGCTGCGGCTCGTACGGCTCAGGCGGCTGATACGGCTCGTGGCCCTGCGCCGGCTGCTCCGGCTGAACCGGCGGCTGAACCGTCGGCTGGTAGTGCGTGTCCCAGGTCTGGCCCTGCCACGTCTGCGTGGCCTGGGGGTCGGGCCGGCCGCCGGCCGCGGTGTAGGGGTCGTACGCGTCGTACGGATACTGCTGATCGCTGCTGCTCATGGCTGCGCGCTTCATCCTCCTGCGAACGGCGGGAGCACCTCGACCGTGCCGCCCTCGGCCAGCCGTACCGTCTCATGCCCGCGCGTCCCCACGGGGTCGCCGTCGACGAGAAACGAACACCTCTGGAGTACCCGGACGAGCTCTCCCGGGTGCCGCTCCCGGACGGCGTCGAGGGCCTCGGCGAGGTTCTCCGCCGCATACGGCTCCTCGGCCACCCCGGCGGCGGCCTTGGCCGCGGCCCAGTAGCGGATCGTGCCCGCTGCCATAGCGGCACTCCTTTCGTCGCCTCGTCGCCCTCCATGATGAGCCATGCGCCCTGGGGGCCCGCGTGCGGCCGTGCACCCGTGCGCCCCCGGTGCTACCGGCCGCCCCCGGTTCTCCGCCGCCGGGCGGGGCAGAAGGGGTGGCGCGCGACGGATCGGAAACGACAGAAGCCAACCGGAAATGATCGAGAAGAAACCCGGAGGGATCCAGAAAGGAGCCCTAAGGGAACGGAAAGTGATCTGCGATACGTCCAGAGTGTGAAATCGGCCCTCTGTCCTTCTCACACTGGTGGGCTATCCTGCACAGCAGAGGATCCGGGCAGCGCAGCCCCCGGGTCCTTTTGTGTTTTCCGGCCGTTGTTACAGGCAGGTGAACAAAGGCTCACAATGGCTCTCAGGGCGCGGAGAGCCACCGCGGAGCGACCGAAGGAACGACCGTACGAAGCAGTGCCGCCGATCCACGTCCTCGCAGGGACCGAGGAGGAAACGACGTTATGGGCGAGCTGATCACGCACCACTCGAAACCGACCCGGGCAGGTGGTCGGGGATGAGTTCTCTGCTGCTGCTGACCAATGCCCTCCAGCCGTCGACGGAGGTGCTTCCGGCGCTCGGCCTGCTGCTGCACAGCGTCCGCGTCGCGCCGGCCGAGGGCCCGGCCCTCGTCGACACCCCCGGAGCCGACGTCATCCTGATCGACGGCCGCCGCGACCTTCCGCAGGTGCGGTCGCTGTGCCAGCTGCTGCGGTCCACCGGGCCCGGCTGCCCGCTGGTCCTGGTCGTCACCGAGGGCGGGCTCGCCGCCGTCACCGCGGACTGGGGCATCGACGACGTACTGCTGGACACGGCGGGCCCCGCCGAGGTCGAGGCGCGGCTGCGCCTCGCCATGGGCAGGCAGCAGATCGGCTCCGACGACTCGCCGATGGAGATCCGCAACGGCGATCTGTCGGTGGACGAGGCGACCTACAGCGCGAAGCTGAAGGGCCGGGTGCTCGATCTGACCTTCAAGGAGTTCGAGCTGCTGAAGTACCTGGCGCAGCACCCGGGGCGGGTCTTCACCCGGGCGCAGCTGCTGCAGGAGGTCTGGGGATACGACTACTTCGGCGGCACCCGCACGGTCGACGTCCATGTGCGGCGGCTGCGGGCCAAGCTGGGCCCGGAGCACGAGTCCCTCATCGGCACCGTCCGGAATGTCGGCTACCGCTTCGTGGTGCCGGACAAGGTCGAACGGGCCGCCGAGGAGGCGAAGACGGCCGCGCTGGCCCGTTCGGAGGACACACCCGGGAGTGCCCATGAGAAGCAGGAAGCGAGCGTACGCCCTGCCCAGAGATAGGTCACCCCGCGTAGACTGCCGCCCGTGGCCAAGGTGACGCGGGACGATGTAGCGCGACTGGCGGGTACGTCGACCGCCGTCGTGAGCTACGTCATCAACAATGGACCCCGGCCGGTCGCCCCGGCCACGCGCGAGCGTGTCCTCGCTGCGATCAAGGAGCTGGGCTACCGGCCCGACCGGGTGGCCCAGGCGATGGCGTCACGGCGCACGGACCTCATAGGCATGATCGTGCCCGACGCTCGGCAGCCGTTCTTCGCGGAGATGGCGCATGCCGTGGAGCAGGCCGCGGCGGAGCGCGGAAAGATGGTCCTCGTCGGGAACTCGGACTACCGAGACGAGCGCGAGGTCCACTATCTGCGGGCCTTCCTCGGGATGCGGGTCTCCGGGCTGATCCTGGTCAGCCAGGGCCCGAGCGAGCGGGCCGCGGCGGAGATCGAGGCGTGGGACGCGCGTGTGGTGCTGCTGCACGAGCGTCCCGAGGCGATCGACGACGTGGCCGTCGTCACCGACGACATCGGCGGCGCGCAGCTCGCCACCCGCCATCTGCTGGAGCACGGCCACCCGTACGTCGCCTGTCTCGGCGGGGTCGAGTCGACCCCGGCGGTCGGCGACCCGGTGGCCGACCACGTCGAGGGCTGGCGGCGGGCGATGCTGGAATCCGGCCAGGAGACGGAGGGGCGGCTCTTCGAGGCCCCGTACAACCGCTACGACGCCTACCGCATCGCCCTGAAGCTCCTCTCCGGCCCGGAGCGGCCTCCGGCGATCTTCTGCTCCACCGACGACCAGGCGATCGGCGTACTGCGGGCGGCCCGCGAGCTGCGGATCGACGTGCCGACGGAGCTGGCGGTGGCCGGCTTTGACGATGTGAAGGAAGCCGCGCTGACCGACCCCCCGCTGACGACGGTCTCCTCCGACCGCCCGGCGATGGCCCGTGCGGCGGTCGACCTGGTCCTGGACGACGGTCTGAAGGTCTCCGGCTCACGCCGGATCCGGGTCAAGCAGTTCCCCTCGGGCCTGGTCATCCGCCGCTCCTGCGGCTGCGACGGATGACACGGCGACACCGCTGACACCTCCGGCCCGCGGCGTTCGGGCCGGAGGGCGGGTTTCCGACCGGGGTGCCTTCCGGCCCGGGAGCGGCGCACCTCCGGGGGCGGTCCGCCCCGAGGGCGGGTTTCCATGCTGAGGGGCTCGGCCCGGGGACGGCTCACCAGCCGGGGGCGGTCCCGCCCAGGGACGGGAATCCGGCCCGGGGACGGCTCACCACCTGGGGGCCTTCCCGCTCGGGGGCGGGGTTCCCGCCCAGGAGCGGCCCACCAGCCCGGGAGGGCGTTCCCGCCCGGGAGCGGCTCACCAGCCCGGGCGGGCGTTCCCGCCGGGCGTCAGCCGAGGCGGTCCCGCTCGGGCGTCAGCCGACCTTCTGGATCAGCTCCTGACGCTGCCGGTCGCCTAGCCCCCCGGCCCGCCGGTTGTCGTCGATCCCGATCTCGTCCATCAGGGCGGTCACCTTGGCCGGGCCCATTCCGGGAATGGCCCTCAGCAGCTGGGAGACCTTCGTCTTTCCGACGACCGGGTCGTCCTGCGCCTTCTTCAGCACCTGGCTCAGCTTCTTCTTGCCGGAGCGGAGGGATTCCAGAAGCTGCGTCCTGGCCCTGCGGGCCTCGGCGGCCTTTGCCAGCGCGGCCTTGCGCTGTTCAGGGGTCATGGTGGGCAGAGGCACGGTGTTCTCCCGGTACGAGGGCAATATCCGATGTCTGACATGTGCCACTTCATCGCCCCCGCGAAAGCGGACACGCCGGGAGTTCACCCGGCTGAACCAGCCTTCGGTACGACGTCCCCGCTACACCCTGCCGCCGCAGATCACGTCGTACGGCCGTCCGACGGCCAGGGTCAGCTGCATCGGCTCCAGGACAGTGACGGGGCCATGGGCACCTCATGGTTCCGCGTCCGGACCGCTGACCATGCATCCCACAACTGTCGTAGCGTAGAGGCGACATCACCTGGCGGGGGTGCTTATGCCGTACCAGGACGAGACAAGCATCGGCGACCGGATCGGCCGGTTGCGTCTGCGCCGCGAACTCACCCAGGAGCAGCTCGCCGAACGCGCGCGCGTATCCGTGGACACCGTGCGCAAGCTGGAGCAGAACCAGCGGCTGACGGCTCGGCTGTCCACGCTCAACCAGCTTGCGCACGCGCTCGACGTCGAGACGTCCGCCCTGGTCGGCCAGCCGAACACCTTCGAGGCCGGTGCCGACGGAGATGAACCGTCAGTGCTGGCCCTGCGGCGGGCCGTCTCACCAGTCTCCGACATCCTCGGCGAAGAACCAGACCCTGAGGAACCGCCGTCCACAGGCGCATTGCGTGCCTCACTCCGCTCGACGGAGCGCATCCGTCGTGAGGGTCGGATGGGCGAAATCGGCGCGCTCCTGCCCCAACTGATCCGCGACGCGCGGGCGACGGCCCGATCACACCACGGAGCCTCACAGAAGTCGGCCTATGCCGTGCTCGCGGAGGCATACCAGGTCGCCGCGACAACTCTCACCGCACTCGGAAAGGAAGACGCCGCCTTCACCGCGATGGAACGCGCCTCAGATGCCGCACGGCGCTCGGACGACCCCCACCTGGAGACCGTCGGCGCCTCCACGCTTGCCTGGATCTTCACCAAACAGGGCCGCTTGGAGGATGCCGAACGTCTCGCGCTCCACTACGCGAACCGGAGCGAACCAGGTTTCCGCTCCCAGCCGCTCGCCCTCTCCCTCTGGGGGATTCTGCTGCTGCGCGCGGCGACGGCCACTGTGCGCCAAGGCGAGCGCAAGTACGACCGCGTGGACGAACTGCTACGCATGGCAACAGCGGCGGCCGCCGGAATCGGCCGAGACCGGCTCGACTACGCCACCCCTTTCGGCCCGACCAACACAGGCGTCGCGAAGGTGAACTTCCTTGTCGAGATGGCGAGAAGCCACGAGGCGATCACTGCGGCCCGGACCGTTCCGGATGTCCCCTCGCTTCCGCCGACCTGGCGGGCCCGCTTCCATCTGGACCGTGCCCTCGCCTACGCGGACCTCGACCGCGACGAGCACTCCACCCACGCACTGCTGCGGGCCGAGCGGGACGCCCCCGAATGGATGCGCTACCACGGAACCGCTCGTCGCCTCGTCGCCGACCTCCGTGCCCGCGAGCGCCGCCGCGTCTCCCCGGTGACCGAACTCGCGGACCGGCTGCACCTGGACCGGTAGGACGCGACGTCCTACTCCCACCGGGAAGTGGCACACAGCGTCACTGCCGCGTGACTGTGCGCCGCCATACGGTGCGTCCACAGCTCAGACGTCGATCAGGCGGCGTCGCCGCGATAGCTCAGGGAGTCGCACCATGACCAACAGCGAGCACTCACGCCCTTCCTCGTCTCGGGAGACGCTGCGGCAGCTTATGGCGGGCCGTGACGGATTGGCCCGGGGAGAGAAGGAGTTCACCGCGGCCGACCTTCCCGAAGGAAGCGCCACGCCCATCCACTCGCTGGTGTTCCCACCCTGCCAGTGCCCGCGCTGCCGCTGACGATCGCGCATGCGCTCGACCACGACAGGAAGTGAGAGCAGGGGACGACCGCCCGGCCCCGCGCCGCCGGGCTGGACCCGACGGAGCTGCTGACGCTCGGGTTCGCCCTCTAGGCGGGAGCCGCACACCGTCATCCGTCCCGCTGAGCCGCAAGCCCTCCCCGTCGCCCTTATATGGGACATACAGGCTTCTGCACCGCTTCTCAGGACGGACTCAGACAGCTCTCATCTACGAATCCAAGACTTGCCGCCATGACGGACTACTACCGCCGAAGCGGCGACGAGCACAGCGAGGGTCGGCAGCGGCAGCCGTACGGCCAGGATGGATACCCGCCTCCGCCCCCGCCGCCGTACCAGCCCGCGTACGAGCCGCGGAGCGCCACGCCCCCGGTGACCGTGTGGCCCGGGGACGGCGGGGCGGGTTATCAGCCGCCGGGGGAGGTCGTGCAGGCCTCGGCCGCCGCGCCGGCGCCCGGCGGGGGCGGCGGGCGGCGGG
>NZ_JADWYQ010000091.1 GCF_022414575.1 Streptomyces sp. MUM 178J
GACCGCCGACGACATCCTCGACACACTCGCCGCATACTGCACACGAATTAACGACTCAGGACACTAGTTGCAGCTATTGATGAGAAACTCTTGCGGTTCTGCCTCTCGCGATGCGTCGCCGCAGGTCAGCGGCTTGCGCGATGGAAGTCGAAGAGTTTCCCATCAATAAGGTCGGCGGAGCGGCTTTGGGCTGGAGCTGATTTGGCGCGAGCGATCATGGCCCATTACGCTAGCCAGCGGATCGGGCAGGTTTGTGAGCCTGCAACTCGACATCCGGCCCATACGGGCCTTCAGCGGCGGCTCGGAGATCACGGAGCAGGCGGTTGCCGCCTACGTCGCGAAGTACGCAACCAAGGCAGCAGAGAGCACGGGCACCCTGGACCGGCGGATCGTCGAACTGGCCGACCTCGACCGCAACGGCGTCCCCGACCATGCCCGCCACCTCATCAAAGCCTGCAAGGCACTCGATCCGCTGTATCCCGAGCGGCGGCTCTGGGCCTGGGCGCACATGCTCGGCTTCCGCGGCCACTTCTCGTCCAAGTCACGCCGATACTCAACGACCCTGACCACGCTGCGTCAGGTCCGGGCAGACTTCCGCGCCGCGCAAGAACGCGAAGCGCTCGGCCTCGACGACATCGAGCCGGACACGGTTCTCGTCCTCGCCGACTGGCAGTACGCCGGACACGGCCACACCCCCGGCGAATCCGCCCTCGCCGCGTCGATCGCCCGCGACATCCAGCTCAACCGCCAGACAGCACGTGAAGCCCTGCACGACCAACTCGCTCAGGAAGGAGCCACGCCATGACCACCGCCCCCGCCGAACTGCTGACCGTCCCCGAGGTCATGGCGCGGCTCAAGCTGGGACGCTCCAAGGTCTACGACCTGATCCGCTCGCGCCGCCTCATCTCCTTGAAGATCGACGGCTGCCGCCGCATCCCCGTCGACGCCGTACGCGCCTTCGTACTCGGCCAGATCGAGGAGGCTGCCTGATGGCCTCGCAGCGCAAGCGCAACCCCAACGGCGCGGGCACCATCACCAGGCGCAAGGACGGCCGCTATCAAGCCGCCGTGTACGTCCCCCAGCCGGACGGCACACGCGCCCGCAAATTCGCCTACGGCAAGACCTGGGCCGAGTGCGACGCCAAGCGCCGCGAACTGCTCGACAAGGCGGACAAGGGCATACCCGTCCCCACCCGGTCTGCCAAGCTCTCCAAGTGGCTGCCCTACTGGCTGGACAACGTGATCAAGCCCCGCCGGAAGCGCACTACCTACGCCAAGTACGAGGTGCACATCCGGCTCTACCTGGTGCCCATGCTCGGCTCCAAGCGGCTCCAATCCCTCAGCGTCGCTGACGTCCGACGCTTCCTCGTCCAGCTGGAGAAGAAGACCACCGCAGCGACCGCCAAGGAGTCGCACCGGGTGCTGCGCACGGCACTGACCGCGGCCTGCCGGGAAGAGCTCGTCATGCGCAACGTCGCGACGCTGGTCGAGCCGCCCTCGGTCGACGCGCGCGACCTCTCGCCGTGGTCCCTGGACGAAACGCTCGACTTCCTGAGCGCCGCTCGTAAGGACCCGCTGTACGCGGCCTTCGTCCTTGCCATCGCGCTCGGCTTCCGTCGTGGCGAGATCGTCGGTCTCCACTGGGACAACATCGACCTGGACAAGAGGGAGATCCGGGTGCGCACTCAGCGTCAGCGCGTCCGCGGCGAGGCGTACGAGGACGACCCCAAGGGACGTCGCCGGAAACAGACCCTGCCGCTCCCTGCGATCTGCATCGCTCCCTTGCGCTGGCAGCGCATGCGGCAGGCTGCTCAACGCGAGCGGGCCGGAGCCGACTGGAAGGAGACCGGCTACGTCTTCACCACGCGCACGGGGCTGCCGATCGAGCCGCGAAACCTGTATCGCTCGTTCACTCGCGTCGCCGACTCCGCCGGCCTCCGCGTGATCCGGCTGCACGACGCCCGGCACGGCTGCGCCACCCTCCTCACCGCCGCCGGGGTCGCGCCCCGCGTCGTGATGGAGATCCTCGGGCACAGTCAGATCGCCGTCACGATGAACGTCTACACGCACGTCGTCCAGGACACGCAACGCGAAGCTGTAAGCCACATGGACCGGCTGCTGAGGAGGCGGCCGGGCCGTGAGTGACCGCCTGCGTTGATGTCAGAAGCGGATGTCAAAGGCCCCCAGCCATGATCGGCTGGGGGCCTTTGCACTGGTGGGCGCGGACGGTTTCGAACCGCCGACATCTGCTTTGTAAGAGCAGCGCTCTACCCCTGAGCTACGCACCCGTGGATGAGGCAACAGCGTACATGGCCCACTGGGCGGGGCCGCAAACCCGTTCCCGGGTGGGCCGGGGGATAGCCCCACCTCAAGGGGGTGGGCCGCCGGATTAAGGGTGGGGGCGGGGACGCATAGCGTGGACGGCGGCAGAGAAGGGCAGGGGGGAGGATCAGGGTGGGAGTGCGGTCGGGGTGGAGGCGTGTCGTCGTCGCCGGCAGCGGGATGGTGCTCGCCGTCGGCGGGGTCGGTGGGTGCGGGAGCGCCGAGGCCGGGGACGCGCCGGTGGAGCGGAAGACGTTTGCGTTCGGCGGGCAGGCGCTGGAGATCGACGCGGGGAACACCGACATCGAGCTGGTGACGGGCGACGTCCAGGGCGTCGAGGTGGCCCGGCAGGTCGACGGGTGGGTGTTCATGGGGAGCGGGCCCGAGACCGTGTGGCAGCTGGAGGGCGGGAGGCTCACGCTGGAGGTGAGCTGTGAGGCCATGGCGAGCAGCTGCGACTCGCGACATCGGGTCACGGTGCCCCGCGGGGTCGGTGTGACGGTGACGGACGACAACGGCAGCGTCAGCGCGAGCGGGTTCGGCAGCGCGCTGTCCCTGCGCGCGGACAACGGCGAGGTCGTCGTGCGGAACTCCAGCGGGGCGCTGGAGCTGACCAGTGAGAACGGCGCGGTGCGGGCCGAGGGCGTCAGCTCCCGGCAGGTGACGGCCGCCGCCGACAACGGCAGTGTGACGCTGTCCCTCACCGCCGCGCCCGACCGGGTCGAGGCCGTCAGCGACAACGGCGAGATCGTAGTGGAGCTGCCCCGCTCCAAGGGGCCGTACGCGGTGTCCGCCGACGCCGACAACGGGACCGCGGACGTGGACGTCCCCACGGACCCGGGCAGTGCCCATGTGGTGAGCGCCCGCAGTGAGAACGGTGAGGTGACCGTGCGCAGCGCGAACTGACCGGCTCGTGTGTTCGTCCGCACCGGATGGGAGAATGAACCGGGCAGGGCGGGCACACGGCACGGGAGAGGGATGTGACGGGGACACACGCGCAGCAGGCGAAAGTGAGTGCCGTCCGCGATGTCCTCGGGCTGATGCTGCTGCCGGTGCCGCTGGCAGCCGCTGCGCTGTCCGCTTCCTTCGCGGGCGGTGGGACCCGCCGCTGGTTCGGGGGGCGCGGGGAGAGCCGGCGCGCCGATGCGCAGGCGGCGAAGGACGCGGCCGCCGCGGCGTTCTACGAGCTGGACACGGCCCAGCGCGAGCTGCGGATCTCCATCGAGACGATCACCGCGGTGGACGACTCCCCCGCCGCGCGCCGGACGGCGGACGACTTCGCCGCGCTGGGGCGGCGCATCGACGAGGTGAGCCACCGCTATATCACCGCGGTCGACGCACATGATCTGGACCGGGACGATCTGGAGCCGTCGGCCGCGTCCCGGGCGCGCGGCGAGCTCAACGGCGCCAGGGACGAGCTGGTGCGGATCAAGGGTGAGCTGGACCGGTTCGCGCAGGGGCTCGGGCCGCTGCTCGACAAGGCCGAGACGCAGCTCGCCCGGCTCGCCCCCGCCGTGGAGCGTGCGCGAGCGGCCCTTCGTTCAGCGAGCGGCGCTCTGGACGCGGTGCGCGGCTCCGGGCTGCGGGCGGACGATCTGGCCGCCCGGCTCGCCGCTCTCGCGCCTGAGCTGACGAAACTCAACGAGGGCGCAGGGCGGCACGGCCTCACGGAGACCCTGCACCGCGCCGACCGCGTCCTGCGGGACGCGGAGGCCGTACGCAGCGAGGCAGAACGGCTCCCCGAGCGTGCCGCCGAGATCGACAAGCGCCTGGTGTCGCTGCGCACCCGCGCCCAGGCGCTGACCACCCGTGCCGCGGGCGTGGAGCCGGTCCTCAGCGAGTTGCGCCGCCGCTTCTCGGCGGCCTGCTGGCAGGATCTCCAGCCGGTCCCGCAGCAGGCCGTCACCGGCGTCCGCCAGGCGGAGGAGAAGCTGAGCGAGGCGGCGAAGGCGCGCGACGAGCAGCGCTGGCCCGATGCGGCGGCCCTGCTCGGCGCCGTACGCGCCCTGCTGAACGCCACCGACGAGGCCGTGTCGGCAGCCGGGGACCGGCTTCAGCAGCTCAACGCGGTGTCCAAGGACCCGCAGCAGGAGATCGAGCGGACCCGGTTCGCGATCCGCGACGCCCAGCGGCTGGCGATGGCGGGCCGGCACACGCCCGACCCGCGCCACGCCCGTCCGCTCGACGACGCCGTGGCCCGGCTGGACCGGGCCGTCGCAGGTCTCGAGGGCCGTCACCCCGACTACTGGCACTTCCTCCAGGAGACCGAGGCCGTGCGCGGGACCGCCGGCCGGGTCGTGGAGCAGATCCGCGGGGAGCGGGGCGGCGGCGGACAGGCACGCTGACCGGTGCGCGGCCGGCACGCGGACCGGTGCGGACAGTCGGGCACGCCGACCGGTGCGGACAGTCGGGCACGCCGACCGGTGCGGGGAAGCAGGCACGCCAACCGGTTACACCCAGAGGACCGCTTTCCCCATGGGTTGTCCCGTTACGGTCGCTGGCGGATGCTGGTAGTACGTGGGGAAGGAGGCCGACATGGCCGGACACGCGCTGCACCCCAGGACCCACCACACCAAGCTCGACGAGCATCTCCCCGTCGATCACCGCCTCAGCAACTTCTACCGCGTCGGGGCGGGGCTGACGGGTCTGCTGCTGGTCGCCTTCGGCGTCCTCGGCCTGACGGACAACATCGGCTTCTTCGACACCGCGGGCGACACCGTCGTGGGTCTCAACACCAACGGCGCCCTGAGCGTGCTGTCCATCTGCGTCGGCGCACTGCTGTTCGTCGGGATGGTCATCGGCGGCAACTTCGCCTCCACGCTGAACATGATCCTCGGCATCGCGTTCCTTGTCAGCGGCTTTGTGAACCTCGCACTCCTCGACACCAGCTACAACTTCCTCGCCTTCCACATCCAGAACGTGATGTTCAGCTTCGTGGTCGGCATCATGCTGATGTTCTTCGGCATGTACGGGAGAGTGAGTTCGACCTTGCCGCACGACAATCCGTACTGGAAGGCCCGCCACCCGGAGCAGGCCGCCGAGGAGCGGCGGATGGAGCAGCGCATCCGCGAGCAGCGGGAGCGTGCGGAGCAGGCGGAGCACGATCTTGCGGAGAGGGCGGAGGCCGAGCGGCGGCGGGCACTCGGCCGGTAGCGTCGCGGCCGGCAGCGTCACCGGGCCGATAATCTAGGGCCATGCCTCGCTATGAGTACCGCTGCCGGAGCTGCGGCGACACCTTCGAAGTCAGCCGGCCGATGGCGCAGTCGTCCGACCCGGCCGACTGCCCCGCCGGTCACACGGACACGGTCAAGCTCCTGTCTACCGTCGCCGTGGCGGGAGGATCCGCCGCGCCCTCGCCCGCACCCTCGCCCCAGGGGGGTGGAGGCTGCTGCGGCGGCGGCTGCTGCGGCTGACCGGGCGGCTGCCGAGCCGGAACGAACCTGCGTGCCAGAGCCCGCGCGCCGGGGCTCGCGCGCCGGAGCCCGCGCGCCGGGGCCGGGACGAGTGTCAGCGGACGAGGGCATCGGGGGCAGGGGACGGGGACATCTGCGGATGAGGTCAGGTCCCGGCCAGGGATGAGCTCAGGTCCCGGCCAGGAGTGAGGTCAGGTCCCGGCCAGGAACCGGCGCAGGATCTCCTCCCCCGCAGCCACGCCCGTCTCCGTCAGCGCCTCGACCTGCGGGGCGGTCCAGCCCTGGTCGGCGAGTTCGCCGTGGCCGGGCCGCCAGGCGCGGTGCGCGGCTAGCAACAGATCGGCGTCGAGGAGGGAGTCCCCGGCGGCGAGGATTCGCTCCGCGCCCATGCGGCGGGCCAGCTCCAGCACGGCCGCGCTCTTGGTGAGCGGCCTGGGCACGGCGTAGATCTTGCGGCCCTGGAGGGACACCGTCCAGCCGAGTCCGTCGGCCCACTCCGCCACTTCCTTCACCCAGCCGTCCGGCAGCAGGGCGCGGTCGACGACGAGATACGCGAAGAGTTCCTCGGCGACCCGCTCCTTCAGCAGCCACGCCGGGTCGGCCGCGGCGGTCAGCCGGGTCCGCACCTCGGCGAGCGGCGCGCACGCGGCGGCGAGGCGGGCGGCGACCTGCCGCTGCCAGTCCGGGTCGGAGACCCCGTCCACCAGCAGATGCCCGCCGTTGGCGCAGATCGCGTACCGGGGGGCCGGGCCCGGCAGCCGGATGCGTGCGTACTGCTCGCGGGTGCGGGTCGTGGCGGGGACGAAAGCCGCCGCGTGCGACAGCTCGCCGAGCAGCCCGGCGGCCGTCTCCGTCATATACGACAGCGGCCGGGACTCGTACACCTCGACGCACAGCAGCCGCGGGGCGCGGGCGTCCGGCATCCGCAGATCCAGCGCCGCGGAGGAGTAGATCAGCGTGCGGTCGAGATCGCTCGCGATCAGCGTGGGTGTGCTGCGCGGGGTCACGGGGCCGTCACCGCCTTGCCGTCCGCGCCGGTCGCGCCGCGCGTGTAGCGGGGGTGGATCAGTCCGACGCAGCTGTACGGAAGGCCGTCCGCCTCCTCGACGGGCACGCCGCGCTGCGCGGCGAGCAGCCGGATGTGTGCGAGGTCGTCGCCCGCACCGCGCTGCGCCAGGATCTTCCACGGGACGCGGCGCAGCAGCACGCGCGTGGTCTCGCCGACGCCCGGCTTGACCAGGTTGACGTCGTGGATGCCGTACTCCTCGCTGATCCGCTCGACCGCGGCCCAGCCCTCCCATGTCGGCTCCCGGTCCGCCGCGAGGAGTTCCTTGACGTCCGTGGCGACGGTTTCGGCGACCTCGCCGAAGCGGGCGGCGACCGTCTGGGTGAAGAGGCCCGAGACATCGTCGGCGGCCAGCTCGCGGTAGAACTTGGCGCCGTGGAAGTCGTGCGGGCCGACGAGGTCGGAGCGGAGGACCGTGCGCGATATCAGCCCGGAGACCGTGGAGTTGAGGCAGGCGGAGGGGATGAGGAAGTCCTCGCGGGTTCCGTAGGTGCGCACACAGCCGCCGGGGTCGGCCAGCACCGCGATGTCGGGGCTGAAGCCGGAGACCCCGTGGGACTCCGCGAACTCCGCGAGCGCGGCGGCCAGTTCGCGGGTGATGGCGCCCTTGCCGGTCCAGCCGTCGACGAAGACGACGTCGGCCGGGTCGTGGTGGCGCGCCAGCCAGCGCAGGGCGTTGGCGTCGATGCCGCGGCCGCGGACGATGGAGACGGCGTAGTGCGGCAGGTCCAGTCCGTGGCGGTGCTGCGCCCAGCGGCGCATCAGCACCCCCACGGGGGTTCCCGCGCGGGCGAGGGAGACGAGCACGGGCCGCGGCGACCGCTCGGCGAGGACGGTCTCCGTGACCGTGCCGACGGCGCGGGCGATCCGGGCGGCGGAGGCGTCGAGCGCGTCCCGGAACAGCCGCTGGTACTGGGCGGAGGGCTGGTACTCGACGGGCAGCGACTCCGCGTAGTGCGCCCCGCCGCTCTGGATCGCCTCCTCGCGCTCCTCGGTCGGGGCCTCCAGCTCCGCGTCCGAGAGATCTTGGAGCAGCCAGCCGACGTCCTCGGCCGGGTACGAGGAGAACGCGGGTCCGCGGAGGGGTTCGGGCCGGCCGGGTACGGGCATGGGGGCGCTTTCGGTGGTCGTGCGGCGGATGTGGACGGGGCGGTGGGGGCGGGGCTGGTACGCGGGGACCACCGCCAGCCCCACCCGCCCCGCATGGGCGGCGAGCTGGGACAGCAGGCCGTCCGGGGCGTGCAGCCCGGGGGTGTCGGCGGTGGAGTCGACGACGGCGACGACCGCGTCGAAGCCGCCGCCCGCCACGTTGTAGGCGTAGCGGTCGCCGGGGCCGTCCGCCGGGTCGTCATGGGCGGGGAAGACGAGTCGGCTGCGGATCGCGTAGCCCGGGTCGTCGACCGCGAGCACCGGCGAGCGGGTCGTGGTAGAGAAACGTATCTCCGCTCCGTCGCCGAGGCGTTCCTGAAGAGCCATGCCGAGCCGCAGCGGTGCGTACATCAACTCCTCGCAGCCGAGGACGAGAACGCGCGGCGGCGTGCGGCGGACGGCGGACCGCGACGGGGGCGCGGTCGCCTGTGTCGGCATGAGGGGGCCGGACGCGCGGGCGGGCGTCCCGCCCCCGCGAGGCCCGGATGCGGGGGCGCGCGTCCCGCGGCCGAGGGCGGGACCGGACC
>NZ_JADWYQ010000092.1 GCF_022414575.1 Streptomyces sp. MUM 178J
GGTCCCGGCTGCGCGCCCTCCGCCGGCGGCGTCGCGGCCGCGGCGGGCGCTGGCGAGGACGGCGACGCCGCTGCCGGCGGAGTCGCCGCATCCGCCGGTCGCGGCTCGCCGGGCGCCTCGATCTGCGGCGTCTCCTCCGCAGTCACCATGTCCTCGACCGGCGGCAGCTGCGGCCTCGGCGTCAGCTGGGGGTATCCCTGCGGCGGCAGTTCGGCGGGGTGCAGCGGCAGATACAGCGTGAAGGTCGAGCCACGGCCCGGCTCGCTCGCCGCATGGATCTCGCCGCCCAGCAGCCGCGCGATCTCGCGGCTGATCGAGAGCCCCAGCCCCGTACCGCCGTACTTGCGACTCGTCGTGCCGTCGGCCTGCTTGAACGCCTCGAAGATCACCCGCATCTTGCTCGCCGCGATCCCGATTCCGGTGTCGGTCACCGAGAACGCGATCAGCTCGGCGTCCGCGTCCTGCAGCGACCCGGCCTCCAGCAACTGCTCACGGATCGACTGCGGCACATCGGCGCTCGCAGGCCTGATCACCAGCTCCACGGCCCCGCTGTCGGTGAACTTCACCGCGTTGGACAGCAGATTGCGCAGCACCTGCAGCAGCCGCTGCTCATCGGTGTGCAGGGTGACGGGCAGTTCCGGCGAGACCCGCACCGAGAAGTCGAGCCCCTTCTCCGCGGTGAGCGGCCGGAACGTCGCCTCCACATAGTCCACGAGCTGGACCAGGGCGATCCGGGTGGGGCTGACGTCCATCTTGCCCGCCTCGACCTTCGACAGATCGAGGATGTCGTTGATCAACTGCAGCAGATCGGAGCCCGCTCCGTGGATCGTCTCGGAGAACTCCACCTGCTTGGGCGTGAGGTTGTTCTCTGCGTTGTCCGCCAGCAACTTGGCCAGAATGAGCAGCGAGTTGAGCGGCGTACGCAGTTCGTGCGACATGTTCGCCAGGAACTCGGACTTGTAGCGCATGGAGACGGCGAGCTGCTCGGCCCGCTCCTCCAGCACCTGCCTGGCCTCCTCGATCTCGGTGTTCTTCACCTCGATGTCGCGGTTCTGCTGGGCGAGCAGTTCGGCCTTCTCCTCCAGTTCCGCGTTGGATGCCTGCAGCGCCTTCTGCCGGTTCTCCAGCTCCGCGGAGCGCTCCCGCAGCTGCTCGGTGAGCTCCTGCGACTGCTTGAGCAGTTGCTCGGTCTTGGTGTTGACGCTGATCGTGTTGACGCTCGTCGCGATCATCTCGGCGATCTGGTTGAGGAAGTCCCGCTGGATCTGGGTGAACGGCTGGAACGACGCCAGTTCGATCACCCCGAGGACCTGTCCCTCGAACAGCACCGGCAGCACGATCACATACGCGGGCGAGGCCTCCCCCAGCCCCGAGGAGATCTTCAGATAGCCGGGCGGCACATTGACCTGGATGGTCCGCTTCTCCTCCGCCGCCGTGCCGATCAGCGTCTCGCCGGGCCGGAAGGACGTCGGCATCAGCCCGGCCGAGTAGCCGTAGCTGGCGCGCATGACCAGCTCATAGCCGCTCTCACCGCCGGCCGACACATCCGAGGCGTCGCCCGTCGGCAGCGCAAGGAAGAACGCCCCGTGCTGGGCGGAGACCACCGGGGTCAGCTCGCTCATGATCAGCGAGGCGACGTCCTCCAGGTCGCGCCTGCCCTGCATCAGACCGGAGATCCGGGCCAGATTGCCCTTGAGCCAGTCCTGCTCCTCGTTGGCGAGGGTGGTGTCGCGCAGGTTCGCGATCATCGTGTTGATGTTGTCCTGGAGGACCTGGATCTCACCGGCCGCATCCACGTCGATCTTGAGGTTGAGATCGCCGCGGGTCACCGCGGTCGCAACGGCCGCGATGGCGCGCACCTGCCGGGTCAGATTCCCGGCCATCTCGTTCACCGACTCGGTCAGATCGCGCCAGGTGCCGTCCACGTCCCGCACCCGCGCCTGACCACCCAGCTGTCCGTCCGTGCCCACCTCGCGGGCCACACGCGTGACCTCCTCGGCGAACGACGACAGCTGGTCGACCATCGTGTTGATGGTGGTCTTCAGCTCCAGGATCTCGCCCCGGGCATCGATGTCGATCTTCCTGGTGAGATCACCCTTGGCGATGGCGGTGGTGACCGTGGCGATCTGACGCACCTGGCCGGTCAGATTGGACGCCATGTTGTTCACGGACTCGGTGAGGTCCTTCCAGGTGCCCGAGACCCCCGGCACACGTGCCTGACCGCCGAGGCGACCGTCCGTACCCACCTCACGCGCCACGCGCGTCACTTCGTCGGCGAACGACGAGAGCGTCGTCACCATTGTGTTCACGGTGTCGGCGAGTTCGGCGACCTCGCCGCGCGCCTCGACGGTGACCTTCTTCGTCAGATCGCCGTTGGCCACGGCCGTGGCGACCCGGGAGATGTTGCGCACCTGGCTGGTCAGGTTGTTGGCCATCAGGTTGACGTTGTCGCTGAGGTCCTTCCAGATGCCGGTGACGCCCCGCACTCGCGCCTGACCGCCCAGCACGCCCTCCGTACCCACCTCGCGGGCCACCCGGGTCACCTCGTCGGCGAAGTCCAGCAGCTGGTCCACCATCGTGTTGACCGTGGTCACCAGATCGAGGATCTCGCCCTTGGCGTCGACCGTGATCTTCTTCGACAGATCTCCCTGGGCGACCGCCTTCGTCACGTCGGCGATATTGCGGACCTGCGAGGTCAGGTTGTTCGCCATGAAGTTGACGGACTGGGTCAGGTCCTTCCAGGTGCCGGAGACGCCCTGCACCTCCGCCTGACCGCCGAGGATGCCCTCGGTGCCCACCTCGCGGGCCACGCGCGTGACCTGCTCGGCGAAGTTGGAGAGCTGGTCCACCATCGTGTTGAGGGTGTTCTTCAGCTCGAGGATCTCACCGCGCGCATCGACGTCGATCTTCTGCGACAGGTCGCCGCGCGCAACCGCCGTGGCGACCTGGGCGATGTTGCGGACCTGCTCGGTGAGATTGCCGGCCATGCCGTTCACCGAGTCGGTCAGATCGCGCCACACGCCGGCGACGCCCGGCACCTGCGCCTGGCCGCCCAGCCGGCCTTCCGTGCCGACCTCGCGGGCCACCCGGGTGACCTGGTCGGCGAAGGCGGACAGCTGGTCCACCATCGTGTTGATCGTGTTCTTCAGCTCGAGGATCTCACCGCGCGCATCGACGTCGATCTTCTGTGTCAGGTCGCCGCGCGCAACCGCCGTGGTCACCTGAGCGATCTGCCGCACCTGGGACGTCAGATTCCCGGCCATGAAGTTGACGGAGTCCGTCAGCTCCTTCCAGGTGCCGGAGACTCCGGGCACACGCGCCTGGCCGCCGAGCCGGCCCTCCGTGCCCACGTCCCGCGCCATCCTGGTGACCTGGTCGGCGAAGGCGGACAGCTGCGCCACCATCGTGTTGACGGTGTTCTTCAGCTCAAGCATCTCCCCGGCCACGTCCACCGTGACCTTCTGCGTCAGATCGCCGTTCGCAACCGCCGTCGTCACCTGAGCGATGTCCCGCACCTGACCGGTGAGGTTGCGGAACGCGGTGTTGACCGAGTCGGTGAGGTCCTTCCAGGTCCCGGCTGCGCCCGGCACCGCCGCCTGGCCGCCGAGCCGGCCCTCGACGCCGACCTCCCGGGCCACGCGCGTCACCTCGGAGCCGAACGACTGAAGCTGGTCCACCATCGTGTTGACGGTGTTCTTCAGCTCAAGCATCTCCCCGGCCACGTCCACCGTGACCTTCTGCGACAGGTCGCCGTTCGCAACCGCCGTCGTCACCTGAGCGATGTCCCGCACCTGAGTGGTCAGATTGCGGAAGACCGTGTTCACGGAGTCCGTGAGGTCCTTCCAGGTGCCGGCGGCCCCGGGGACCTGCGCCTGGCCGCCCAGCAGCCCCTCCGCGCCGACCTCGCTGGCGACCCGGGTGACCTCGTCCGCGAAGGTGCGCAGCGTCTCCGTCATCTGGTTGATCGTCTCGGCGAGCTGTGCGACCTCGCCGCGTGCGCTCACAGTCACCTTCTGCGACAGATCGCCGTTGGCGACCGCCGTGGTGACCTCGGCGATGCCGCGCACCTGGTTGGTGAGGTTCCCGGCCATCGTGTTGACGGAGTCGGTCAGGTCCTTCCACACACCGGCCACGCCCGGCACGGTGGCCTGCCCGCCCAGCTCGCCCTCGGTGCCGACCTCCCGGGCGACCCGCGTCACCTCCGAGGAGAAGGACTGGAGCTGGTCGACCATCGTGTTGACGGTCTCCTTCAGCTCAAGCATCTCGCCGGCCACATGCACGGTCACCTTCTGCGACAGATCGCCCTTGGCGACCGCCGTGGTCACCAGCGCGATGTCGCGCACCTGGGCGGTCAGCCGGTACGCCATGGTGTTCACGGAGTCCGTGAGGTCCTTCCACGACCCGGACATGCCGCGTACCTGGGCCTGGCCGCCGAGCTTGCCCTCGGTGCCGACCTCCAGCGCCACGCGCGTCACCTCGTCGGTGAACGCCGACAGCTGGTCGACCAGGTTGTTGACCGTACGCGCGACCTTCAGGAACTCGCCGCGCAGCGGCCGCACGGAGCCTTCCGATCCGTCGGCGCTGTGCGAGCGCAGCTCCATGCGCTGCTCCAGGTCGCCGTCGGCCACGGCCGAGAGCACCCGCCCCACCTCGGAGACCGGCCGCGCCAGGTCGTCCACCAGGGCGTTCGCCGCATCGATCGCCGATGCCCAGGAGCCTTCCAGGGTGCCGGGCTCCAGGCGCTCGGACAGCTTCCCCTCACGCCCGACCACCCTCCGTACCCGGGCGATCTCACCGGTCAGATGGAGATTGCGGTCCGCGACCTCGTTGAACACGGCCGCGATCTCCGCCATGACGCCGTCGCCGGAAACGGTGAGACGACGCCGGAAGTTTCCGTCCCGCATCGACACCAAAGCGGCCATCAGGCGGTTCAGGGCCGCCGTATCCACTTCGGTGGTCCCTTGGCTCCGGGACCGTCCGCCCTTCGCGCGCGTGCTCGTGCCACGCGCCGCCACGTCAGACTCCACCGTGTCCCTCCCGCAGGGGTTGACCGTACTGCCCGGGCTGTTCCGGGAAGCCTGCCCAGTGTTTCACCATGGCCGAACCAGGCCATAACAGTTCGGCAGCTTCGCATAACGTCCCCGCCCCTGAAGGGTGGAAACAGCGCCGACCGGCATCCGCTCGGACAGCGAAGGTAAGTAACCTGGCATCCGGCTGTCCAACCGCCCCGGTCCGCCCGGCGGGGGCGGAGTGGGGCGAGATCTACCACCGGGCACCGGGAGGGGCGGGCCAGACCATGGCAGAGCCGGGCGTCGAGACGCGTACGAGGAGTTCTGTGATCACCGCGCGGGCGGCTGCCAGCTTTGACCCGGTCGGACGGTCCGTCGCGGCCGCCCGTGCGTTCGTCCGCGACACTCTCCAGGGGTGGGGCTACTCCGACATCGTCGACGACGCGGTCGTCCTCACCAGCGAGCTGGTCACCAACGCCGTCATCCACGCGGGTACCGCCGCCGACGTCCTGTGCCTGCGCACGGACCAGGGGGTACGGGTGGAGGTCGGCGACCGCTACCCGGAGCGCGAGGTCCCGATCCACGGCGCGCACCACGTCCTGGGCCACCCCGACCATGAGAACGGCCGCGGTCTGCTGCTGTGCGCGGCACTCGCCTCCCGCTGGGGTGTCGACTACACCCCGACCCACAAGCAGGTCTGGTTCCAGCTCGACCTTCCGCAGCGTCCCGTGGGCACCCGCTCCGCAGGCCCCGCGCTCCCCGCGGCCCTGCTCCCGGTAGCCGACGAACACGTGCGCGTGGCCGTCGTGCAGATCGACCGCACCGGCGCCATCTCCGCCTGGAACGAGGACGCCGCGCACGTCTTCGGCTACGCGTCGGAGCAGGTCGTCGGCAAGCCGCTCACCGACCTCGCCGCCTGGCCCCACACCCCTGGCACGGGCACCGGCATCGCCGAGGCCCTGCAGCTCTCCCGCTGGGAGGGCAGCTACGGAATCCGCGGCGCCGACGGCCGTGTCGTCCCCGTCTACGCCTCTCATCTGCGCGTACGCGATACGCAGGGCGAACCGTCGACCGTCTGCCTGCTGGTGCGCGACGACGAGCGCGCCGTGCTCCAGACCCCACAGCGCGCCGCTGTGAGCGACGCGGGCAGAGAGAGCCGCACCACAGACCCCTTCGAGGTGTTCATCGGCTCGCCCGCGCCGGACGACTTGGACGGGCTGCTCCAGCGCACCGTGGAGCGCGCCCGCGACATGCTCGACGGCGACGCCGCCTTTCTGTTGCTGGCCACCGACGACGAGACGGAGTTGGAGGTGCGGGCGACGACGGGTCTGCCCTCGGCCCGCCAGCGCTTCGCCCGCGTACCCGTGGAGGCCGGAACCGGTAGATACGGCTCCGCCCGGATGCCGGCGGTCCACGAGGACCTCACCGCGGTGCCCGGCGCCGTCCCGCTGCTCAACTCGACGGGGATGCGCTCCGTCGTCACCGTGCCGCTGAAGGTCGAAGGGCGTCTCACCGGCTCCCTCGGCGTCGCCGCCGAAGCCGCCGGCCGCTATTCCAACGAGGAGGCCCTGCGCCTCCAGTTCGCCGCAGACCGCATCGCCCTGGCCGTCGAGTCCGCCCGCCTGGGTGAGTTGGAGCGGCTGCGCCGCGGCTCTCTCAGCTTCCTCGTCGAGGCGTCGGACCTGCTCGCCGGCACGCTCGACCGCGACCAGACGCTGGCGCTGATGGCCCAGATGACGGTTCCCACCCTGGCCACCTGGTGCGCGGTGTACACGATCGCCGACCAGTCCTCCGACCCGTACCTCAGCTATGTGCTGCACGAGGACGAGGAACGTATCGACGGTCTCAAGGACCTGCTGTCACGGATCGATCCGCCCGACCCGGTCCCCACCCCCGGCGCCCGCGTATGGACCTCTCCCAACGACGCGGCGCGGCAGGCCGCTCTGCTCGTCTCCAAGCGGGAGCTCGGTTACGGCTCCAGTCGCCCGGTCTCCTCCGGCATCGGTGTCACGCTCGCGACCGCGGCCGCGGTCGGCGGTGAGACAGTGGTGCTGCCGCTCGTCGCCCGCAACCGCGTCATCGGCATGCTCACTCTCGGAAAACCGACCGACGACCACTTCCGTCAGGAGATCCTGGAACTCGCCGAGGACCTTTCCCGGCGAGCGGCGCTCGCCCTCGACAACTCGCGCCTCTATTCGGAGCGCATGGCCATCAGCCAGTCCCTGCAGCGCAGTCTGCTGCCGCCGGGTCTGCCGCAGATCCCCGGCGTCGAGGTCGAGGTGATCTACCGCGCGGCCGGCGAGGGCAATGAGGTGGGCGGCGACTTCTACGACCTCTTCCCCATCCGCGACGACGCGTACGGCTTCGCCATCGGCGACGTGTGCGGTACGGGACCGGAGGCGGCGGCCGTCACCGGCCTGGCCCGGCACGCCCTGCGGCTCCTCGCCCGCGAGGGCTTCGGGGGCCCTGCGGTCCTCGAGCGCCTCAACGCGGCAATCCTCGACGAGGGTGCGCGGAGCCGCTTTCTCACGCTCTTGTACGGCGAGTTGTGGCCGCAGGAGGACGGCAGTGCGGTCCTCAAGGTGGTCTGCGCCGGCCATCCGCTGCCTCTCCGGCTGCGCCAGGACGGCACGGTGTCCCCGGCCGCCGAACCGCAGCCGCTGCTGGGCGTCATGGACGACCTGGAGTTGTATGAGCAGACCGTCACCCTTGATCCGGGCGATGTGCTGCTGTGTGTCACGGACGGCGTCACCGAACGCCGCGAGGGCACCCGCATGCTGGGGGACGATGGTCTGGTCGATGTCCTGAAGACCTGTACGGGCCTGACAGCCGGCGCGGTCGCCGCCCGTGTCCTCCGTGCCGTGGAACGCTTCGCCGCGGAGCCGGCCTCCGATGACATGGCAATCCTGGCGATGCGCGTCCCGGAGCCGCATGCCATCTGAGCACGGTCTGCGCATATGACGAAGGCCCCCCGCCGTACGGCGGGGGGCCTTCGTCGATTCTGTCCGAGCCCCCAAACGGAATCGAACCGTTGACCTTCTCCTTACCATGGAGACGCTCTGCCGACTGAGCTATAGGGGCCTGTCCACCTTCGCGGCTTCCCGCGCGGCAACATCAAGAATGATACCCCGAACTGACGTGTGCTCCGAACCAGCGGGGCATCAGATCCCGGCTTACGGAGATGAGTTATCTGGTGCTGTCCGGAGATTGGCGTGTGCCGACACCTTGTTGGGGTGCACAACGCAGAAAGGCCGTAGGCTCCCGGACCAACAGTCCAGGAGCCTACGGCTAAAAATCGTTCGGCGGCGTCCTACTCTCCCACAGGGTCCCCCCTGCAGTACCATCGGCGCTGAAAGGCTTAGCTTCCGGGTTCGGAATGTAACCGGGCGTTCCCCTAACGCAATGACCACCGAAAC
>NZ_JADWYQ010000093.1 GCF_022414575.1 Streptomyces sp. MUM 178J
GGGCCGCGGCGGCCGCCGCGGCGTTCGCACTCGGTGCGGCCGGAGCGGTCGCCCTCGCCACGCTGCACGGCGACGGCGGCGGCGACGCCAGCGGCGGCGGGGCGGCCGGACGCCCCTCGGCCGGGCAACCGGCTCCCGGGAAGGGCCTCCGGCCCTGGAGCGTCCCGCTGGGCGGTGACGGCGAAGGAAACCGGACGCCCGTGTGCTCCGGCTCGGGAGACGCGCTGTACTGCGCCTCCCCCGGCGTGAAGGCGGCCCGGCTCAGCGCGGCCGACGGGCGCGTCCTGTGGTCCCTGAAGGCCAACGGCGGCGCGGCGGCCCAGACCGACGAGGACGGCGCGCCCGTGCGGATGGGCGGACTGCTGCTGGTGGCCGCCCCCGGGGGCGGCCGACTGGAGGCGCTCGCCCCGGAGTCCGGCGCGGTGCGCTGGCAGCTGGAGACCGCCTCGTACGCCACCGTCGAGTACGCGGGCGACGACACCGTACTGCTGGTCACGGCCGACGGGCTGGTGCGGGCCCTCGACGCGGCGACCGGCCGGGAGCGCTGGGCCCGGCGGCACGGCGGGGTCGGCACCCAGTGGACCGCCGCCCCGGCGGGCGGCGGGCCCCTCGTGGCCGCCACCCCGGCCGTGGACGGCGCGTCCACGCTCATCACCGCGGTCGACCCGGTCAACGGGGACACCCTCTGGCAGCGGCGGGCACCCGGCGCACTGAGCCCGGCGGGGCTTGCCGACAGCACGCTGTTCCTGCTGGCAGCCGACAAGGACGGCTTCACCGACGCGGTGGTGCGCCTCGATGTCCCGTCCGAAGGACGGGACATCGAGAGAATCCCGCTCACCGCCCCGCTCGACCAGGCCCAGGCCGCCGTGGTCGACGGCACCGTGTACCTCAGCGGGGCGGGTGGCTCGCTCCTCGCCGTCCGCGGCGAGCAGCAGCTCTGGCGGCGGGAGCTCGGCGTCACCCATCTGTCCCGGCCCGCCGGCGACGGCAACGGCGTGTACGTCTCCGCCGGGGACGGGCGGCTGCTCGCGGTGGACGCGGGGAGCGGGGTGCTGCTCGGTCAGACCCGCCCGCGGATGGCGGACGGTCCGCACACCTTCCCCTCCGTGCTTCCGGCCCCCGTCACCACCGGCCCCGACCGCATCGCCGGCACCGCGCCCGACGGCTCGGTCTTCGCCCAGGGGACGGGGGATCCCGGGGGCTGGTAGTCGCCGCCCCCGCGCATGCGGGTTTCCGGGGCCCGGGAATGCGAAGCCGGGGAACCTTTACGGCGCGAAGCGCCGCCGGGGCGTGTGAGGGGGCGCAGCCCCCGCACAGCCAAAAAGGGCGGGTGGGCGGGGAAAGGGCCCGCACCCGCGGAGACGGGCACGCCCGAGAGGCCGCACGGCGCGCGCGCAGCGCCGCCCGGGGTGTGCGGGGCGAAGCCCCCGCACCCGCGAGGGAGGGGCGGGAAAGGGGCCCGCACCCGGGAAACCCCGGGGCCTGGGCGTCAGCCCAGCTTCGTGACGTCGCGCACCGCGCCCTTGTCCGCGCTGGTGGCCATCGCCGCGTACGCCCTCAGCGCCGCCGAGACCTTCCGCTCCCGCCCCTTGGGCCCGTACGCCCCGCCCAGCGCCTCGCGCCGCGCCGTCAGCGTCGCCTCGTCGACGAGGAGCTCGACCGACCGCCCCGGGATGTCGATGCGGATGCGGTCGCCGTCCTCGACGAGGGCGATCGTCCCCCCGGACGCCGCCTCCGGGGAGGCGTGTCCGATGGACAGCCCCGACGTGCCGCCCGAGAAGCGCCCGTCGGTGATCAGCGCGCAGGTCTTGCCCAGCCCGCGCCCCTTGAGGAAGGACGTGGGGTAGAGCATCTCCTGCATGCCGGGCCCGCCCTTGGGTCCCTCGTACCGGATGACGACCACGTCGCCGTCCTTGACCTGCTTGTTGAGGATCTTCTCGCAGGCCTCCTCCTGGGACTCGCAGACGACCGCCGGGCCCTCGAAGGTCCAGATCGACTCGTCGACGCCCGCGGTCTTCACCACGCAGCCGTCCTCGGCGAGGTTGCCCTTGAGGACGGCCAGTCCGCCGTCCTTGGAGTAGGCGTGCTCGGCGGAGCGGATGCAGCCTCCCTCGGCGTCCTCGTCCAGGGCCTCCCACCGCTCGGACTGCGAGAACGCCTCGGCGGAGCGCCGGCAGCCGGGAGCGGCGTGCCACAGCTCGACCGCTTCGGCCGACGGGGAGCCGCCGCGCACGTCCCAGGTCTTCAGCCAGTCGGCGAGTGAGGGGCTGTGGACGGCGTGCACGTCCTCGTTGAGCAGTCCGGCGCGGTGCAGTTCGCCGAGGAGGGCGGGGATGCCGCCGGCGCGGTGCACGTCCTCCATGTAGTACGTGCGGTTCTTCGCGACGTTCGGTGCGACCTTCGCCAGGCACGGCACGCGTCGCGAGACGGCGTCGATCTCGGCGAGGCCGAAGGGGACGCCGGCCTCCTGGGCCGCTGCCAGCAGGTGCAGGATCGTGTTGGTGGAGCCGCCCATGGCGATGTCCAGGGCCATGGCGTTCTCGAAGGCCGCGAAGGAGGCGATGGAGCGCGGCAGGACCGTGTCGTCGTCCTGCTCGTAGTGGCGGCGGGTCAGCTCGACGACGGTCCGGGCGGCGTTCTCGTACAGCGCTCGCCGCGCGGTGTGTGTGGCGAGGACCGAGCCGTTGCCGGGCAGGGAGAGGCCGATGGCCTCGGTGAGGCAGTTCATCGAGTTGGCGGTGAACATGCCGGAACAGGAACCGCAGGTCGGGCAGGCGTTCTCCTCGATGCGGAGGATGTCCTCGTCCGAGACCGCGTCGTTGACGGCGTCGGAGATGGCGTCGACGAGGTCCAGCGTGCGGACCGTGCCGTCGACGAGGGTCGCACGGCCGGACTCCATGGGTCCGCCGGAGACGAAGACGGTGGGGATGTTGAGGCGCAGCGCGGCCATCAGCATCCCGGGCGTGATCTTGTCGCAGTTCGAGATGCAGATCAGGGCGTCGGCGCAGTGGGCTTCGACCATGTACTCGACCGAGTCGGCGATCAGATCGCGGGACGGCAGCGAGTAGAGCATGCCGCCGTGGCCCATGGCGATGCCGTCGTCCACGGCGATGGTGTTGAACTCCCGCGGCACCGCTCCGGCCGCCTTGACGGCCTCCGAGACGATGCGGCCGACCGGTGCGAGATGCGTGTGCCCGGGCACGAACTCCGTGAAGGAGTTGGCGACGGCGATGATCGGCTTGCCGATGTCCTCGCTCGCTACGCCCGACGCCCGCATAAGGGCGCGGGCGCCCGCCATGTTGCGGCCGTGGGTGACAGTGCGGGACCTCAGCTGGGGCATCGCGCTCGCTCCTTAGACGGACCTTGGAGAGATGGGTCTGGTGTCGAGACTACGCCTCACGCCCAAGATCTGGACAGTCCGTCCGGCATGCGGAACGCCGGACTCACTCCTCGGTCAGATACCGCTGCAGCGTCGGCGCGACCATTCGTACGATCTCTTCCGGGTCCGCAGACGCCAGCGGCTCCACCTGCACCACATACCGCAGGATCGAGATGCCGATCATGTGGGAGGCGGCCAGCTCCGCCCGGAACCTGGGGTCCGGCACATCCAGCTCCGCCGCCACCCGTTCCAGCAGCCGCCGCAGCACGAAGGTGCGCAGCACCTTCGCCGCCGCCTCGTGGGTGAGCGCGGAGCGCAGCACGGCCAGCATCGGGCCGCGGGTCGCCGGGTTCTCCCAGACGCCGATGAAGACGCGGGCCAGCCGCTCCCCGATGCCCTCCGGGCCTTGGCCAAGCACGGCCGGGACGGCCAGGGCGGGCTCGAAGGAGACCTCGATGGCGGCGGCGAAGACGTCGTCTTTTGACCCGAAGTAGTGGTGGACGAGGGCGGCGTCGACCCCGGCGGCCCTGGCGATGCCGCGCATCGTCGTCTTGTCGTAGCCGCGCTCGGCGAATTCCGTGCGAGCGGCTTCGAGGATCCGCTCACGTGCGCCGGGCCCACTGGCCGCCTCTGTACGGGCGGGACGCCCGCGTCGGCGGGGCGTCTTGGGGCTGCCCCGGTCTTCGCCGCCGGTCATGAGCGGGGAACCTGGGTCGTGGACGCCAGGTGCAGCCGGGTGAAGGCGAGGGCTTCGGCGAGGTCGGCCTCACGCTCCGCCGCCGACATGGCACGCCGGGTGTTGACCTCGATGACGACGTGCCCGTCGAAGCCGGTGCGGGCCAGCTGCTCCAGCAGCTCCGCGCACGGCTGGTCGCCGCGCCCGGGCACCAGGTGCTCGTCCTTGGCGGAGCCCTTGCCGTCGGCGAGGTGGACATGGGCGAGCCGGTCCCCCATCCGGTCCACCATCGCCAGGGTGTCGGTGCGGGCCGTGGCGGTGTGGGACAGATCGACGGTGAAGTGCCGGTAGTCGTCCTTGGTGACGTCCCAGTCGGGGGCGTAGGCGAGCATCTCGCGGTCGCGGTAGCGCCAGGGGTACATGTTCTCCACGGCGAACCGGACGTCCGTCTCGTCCGCCATGCGCCAGATGCCGGAGACGAAGTCGCGGGCGTACTGGCGCTGCCAGCGGAAGGGCGGGTGCACGACCACGGTCGACGCGCCGAGCTTCTCGGCCGCCGCCTGGGCGCGCTGCAGCTTCACCCAGGGGTCGGTGGACCACACCCGCTGGGTGATCAGCAGACAGGGCGCGTGGATGGCGCGGATCGGCACCCGGTGGTAGTCGGACAGGCGGCGCAGCGCCTCGATGTCCTGGCTGACGGGGTCCGTCCACACCATGATCTCGATGCCGTCGTAGCCGAGGCGTGCGGCGATCTCGAAGGCGGTCGCCGTGGACTCCGGATAGACGGAGGCCGTCGACAGGACGACCTTCGCATCCGGGATGCGCACCGCTGGGTCTGCCGCTGGTTGAGCCACGGGAAACAGATTACGGTCCCGCGTCATTCGACAGGGAGGTGGTCGAGGCGCCGCAGGATGACGCCCTCGCGCAGCGCCCAGGGGCAGATCTCCAGGGATTCGGCCCCGAAGAGGTCCATGGCGCCTTCCGCGACCACGGCGCCGGCCAGCAGCTGGCGGGCCCGCCCGGCGGAGACGCCGGGGAGTTCGGCGCGCTGCTCGGCCGTCATCGCGGCGAGCCGGGGCACCCAGTCCTCCAGCGCCGGGCGGCTCAGCTCGCGCTGTACGTACAGGCCCTCGGCGGAGCGCGCCGCGCCCGCGATCCTGGCGAGCTGCTTGAACGTCTTGGAGGTGGCCACGATGTGGTCGGGCTTGCCGAAGCGGCTGAACTCGCCGACCGTACGGGCGATCTCGGCGCGTACATGGCGGCGCAGTATGCGCACGTCCTGCGGGTCGGGCGGATCGCCGGGCAGCATGGACCCGGTCAGCCGGCCCGCGCCGAGGGGGAGGGAGGCGGCGGCGTCGGGCTCCTCGTCGGTGCCGTACGCGATCTCCAGCGAGCCGCCGCCGATGTCGAGCACCAGGAGCCGGCCGGCGGACCAGCCGAACCAGCGGCGGGCGGCGAGGAAGGTCAGCCGCGCCTCCTCCTCTCCGCTGAGGACCGTGAGGTCGACGCCGGTCGCGTCCAGGACCTGGTCGAGGACCTCGTCGGCGTTGGTCGCCTCCCGGACGGCCGAGGTGGCGAACGGCAGGACCTCCTCGCAGCCCTTGTCCTCGGCCGCCTGGAGGGCGTCGTGGATGGTGCCGATGAGCCGCTCGACGCCGGCGGAGCCGATGGCGCCGTGCTCGTCGAGCAGCTCGGCGAGGCGCAGCTCCGCCTTGTGGGAATGGGCGGGCAGCGGCCGTGCGCCCGGGTGGGCGTCCACCACCAGCAGATGAACCGTGTTCGAACCGACGTCGAGGACTCCGAGTCTCATGGACCGAAACGCTACTGCGGTTGCGCGCTTAGGCTGGACTCGTGCCTAAGACGAAAAAGACGAACCAGGGCAAGGTCCCCCAGCAACCTGTGCACGATGTGGCTGAAGAGCAGGTTGAGCAGGACGAGAAGGGCGGGCTGGACTTTGCGCGCGCCTGGGTGGAGTTCGCGGACCCGGAGGACGTCGAGCAGGTCTTCCGCTGCGATCTGACGTGGCTCACCTCACGGTGGAACTGCATCTTCGGCAGCGGCTGCCAGGGGATCGAGGCGGGCCGGGCGGACGACGGCTGCTGCACGCTGGGCGCGCACTTCTCGGACGAGGACGACGAGAAGCGGGTCGCCAAGCATGTGGAACGGCTCACACCGGACCTGTGGCAGTTCCACGACGTGGGCACACGGTCCGGCTGGGTGCAGACGGACGACGACGGCGATCGCCAGACACGCCGCTGGGAGGGCTCCTGCATCTTCCAGAACCGCCCCGGGTTCGGGGCCGGGGCGGGCTGCGCCCTGCACATCCTGGCGGTGCGGGAGGGGCGGGAGCCGCTGGAGACGAAGCCGGACGTCTGCTGGCAGCTGCCGGTGCGGCGGACATACGAGTGGATCGACCGCCCCGACGACACGCGTGTCCTGCAGATCTCAATCGGCGAGTACGACCGGCGGGGCTGGGGGCCGGGCGGGCACGACCTCCACTGGTGGTGCACATCGGCGACGTCGGCGCACGGGGCGGGGGAGCCGGTGTATGTGACGTACCGCCCGGAGCTCACCGAACTGATGGGCAAGGCGGCGTACGACGTCCTCGTCTCCCTCTGCGAGGCCCGCCTGGCCTCCTCGCTCCCGCTGGTGGCCCCGCACCCGGCGGACTGAGCCGGGCGAGGGCGGGCGGCGGGGAAAGCCCCTCAGCCCGATGCCGACGGCTCGGACGCGGACGGGGGGTCCGACTGCGGGGTGCCCGAGGACCGCGGCGGGGTCGGATCCGGAGCCGGATCCGGAGGGGACGGCGGCGGATCGGAAGCGGGCGGCGTCGGGTCCGGATCCGGGCCCGGAGGGGACGGCGGCGGCGGATCGGAAGCGGGCGGCGTCGGGTCCGGATCCGGGCCCGAAGAGGACGGCGGCGGCGGATCGGAAGCGGGCGGGCGTGCCGGCCCGCGGCCGTCGATCTCCACCACCGCGCCCGACGGGTCCACCCCCACCCGTGCACTCCACGGCCCTTCCGGCTCCAGCCGCCGGTCCACCGTGACGTACACGGTGACCGAGTCCCCGGGCTGCAGCACCCCGGACGCCCGGCTGACCCGCAGCCAGGGCGCGTCCGACCACAGCGACCAGGACACCGGCGTGCCGCCCGAGGCGCTGAGGGTGATCCGCGTGCCGTCCCCGGCGGGCTGCGCCTCGACCGTGAGACGCCCGGGCCCCGCCTGCCCCGGCCCGGTCGGCGACTCGGGGGCGCCCGAGCTGGCGACCTCCGCCGAGACGTCCGGCGGCGCCCCGCCCGCGGTGAACCGGTGGTCCGGCCGCGACTGGACGCTGCCCGCGTTCTCGTAGTGGTCGTACGGCTCGCCGTCCAGCCCCCGCGGGCCGTCCGCCTCCCGTGCCGAGACCGACGTGCCGCCGTGGCTCTCGCCGGTCAGCGGCGCGCCCCGGTACGCGGCCCACAGCGCCAGCACCGGCGCGGCGACGACGGTCGCCACAACCGTGGTGGTCAGGGCGCGCGCCCGCAGCCGCTCCCGCCGGGCGGCGCAGTCCTTGGGGTCCATGGGATACCCGCCGGGGCCAAAGCGCGGGGCGTTCGCGCGTGCCCGGGGGGCACGCAGCATCGCCGCGTACACGGCGGAGCGCGGTGCGGCGACCAGCGGCAGCGTCGCCGGGGTGACGACGGCGCCCGGCCATGGACCGCCCGCGCCCACCCGCTCGGCGACCCGGCGGCAGCGCGGGCAGTCGTCGACATGGCGCACCAGCTCCTGGCGGAGCGCGGCGGACAGCAGCACCCGGCTGTCGCCGGAGAGCCGGGCGATGGAGGGGCAGTTCCCGGTATCGACGACGGCGAGCGCGGCACGTGTGCGCTCCACCTCGCAGGCGGCCGTCGCCAGCAGTTCGCGCGTCGCCAGCGCGTCCGCGCCGAGGTCGTCGTGCGGATGGAGCCGGGCGAGAAGACGGTGCTGCGCAGCTTCCCGCCGCGGG
>NZ_JADWYQ010000094.1 GCF_022414575.1 Streptomyces sp. MUM 178J
CCCGGACGCTCCGGGAGCCGACTGGGACGTGGTCCTCGCCCCGTCGCTCCCGCCGTCGTTCGCTCCGCCGTCCAGGAACGTCGCATACGCGCCGTATCCGATCCCCACGGTCGCGACCGCGAACACGCCCCCGATGATGGCGATTTTGGTTCCGTCGTGCATCTGGCAGTTCCCCCTCCGCTAGAGCTTCGCTCAACCCCGTTGCATAACTTGAACATGTTCAAGCAATGAGCCCGGGGAACTCTACGGGACAGCAGCGAAGAATGAGACGGGTGTTACCGGACCGGAACCGATGGGTGAGAAGTCACACCCACGTATCGAGCCACATTCGGTTGCGCCATTCCTCTATCGGAATCGGCGTCCCCGTATACAGCGGCCAGAAGTAGATGAAGTTTTGCCCGGTCCGGCCCTGTGGGGCCCCGGCCAGGGCGTTTGTCCCTGGTCGGGGCCGGTTCAGGCAGCTTGGGCCGTCTGTGGGCCGTGATCTTGAGGATTTGATGCCAGATAGAGGCCGTCGACCGCCTTCCGAGTGCGTCCCTCGCTGCTCGGCATCAGGTGCGTGTAGGTCCGGAGTGTGAACCCCGGATCGCTGTGACCGAGGTACGAACTCAGGGCCCGGATGCTCTCGCCGGCGTCCAGCAGAACGGACGCGTAGAAGTGCCTGAGAGCGTGCATGCCGTGCTCGCGCGCCGACGCGTACCGTTCGCCCGCTTCCACGGGAGGGATGATGCCGGCCGCGGCGAGGGCGGGCTTCCAGTAGTGGTCGTTGAAGTGGCTTACGCGCACGTGCCGTCCCTCGACTCCGCTGAAGATGAGCCGCTTCGTCGCAGGAGGACCGTCGGGCGTGCGCCACGGAAGCGTCACGTCGATCGGTTCGAACTCCTTCGAGTGGTCCCGCAGCGCGGTCGCCACGGCTTTGGGCAGTGGTACGTCCCGGATCTTGCCGCCCTTTGGCAGGGCGAAGACATACTTGCCCCGGATGCGCTTGAGCTGATGGCCCACGGTCAGCCACCCGCCCTCGAAGTCGATTTCGTCAATGGCCAGACCGAAGATCTCGCCCTGCCGCAGTCCACAACCTGCCCCGGCATCCACGGCGGCCTGGTAGCGCCGGGGGAGGGCGGCGCGTACGCCGAAGACCTGCGCTGCCGTCCACGGGACGATGCGCGGCTTGCCCGGCTTCGGGAGCTGCACCGTGCGGGCTCGGCAGGGGTTCTTGCTGAGCAGCCCATCGTCGACCGCCGCGCTCAGCGCTGCGGAAACGGTGCCCACGATGATGCGCCGGTGCGACTCCGCCGGCACCGTGGCTTCAAGGGCGGCGATCCAGGCGCGGATGTGCTCAGGCTTGAAGGAGCCGAGCGGGCGCGAGCCGATGTGGGGATAGGCGTGCAGCCGGAGCCGACGCTCCGCAGCCTCACGGCTGTTGATCTCCCCGGTGTGCGTCTGCACCCAGCGTTCCGCGTACTGCCGGAACGTCGTCCGGGAGGCTCGAGGGTCGACGTACTGACCGCGGGACATGTCCGCCTCGATGTGCGCGAGCCACTGCTTGGCGAGCCGCAGTTCCTTGTCACGGAACGACTTGCTCTTCTCGGTGCCGTCCGGGCCGACGTACCGGGCGCGGTAGCGGAGTCCGGTTCCGTGGCGGTCGGTCTTGGCCTTGACGGGCTTGCCGCTAGACCCGGTGACGGTCTTGTACCACCGGTCTTGGATGTGGCCTGCCATGCGACGACGGTCCTTTCCTGACATGACGCAGGGAGAGCGCGCTGTGCGGCTCTCCCTGCCTTGCGGTGGTATGCGTTTAGGCGGCGGTTTCGGTGGCCTTGCGCTGGGCAACGTAGGCGTGCACGTCGGCAGGGTCGTAGCGGAGGTGCTTGCCGATACGGAAGCCGGGCGGGCCGATGCGCTTCTTGCGCCACTGGTAGACGGTCTCTTTGGGCACGTCGAAGATCTCGGCTAAGTCGTCCGGGGTCAGGTAGCGGTCTGGGAGGCCGCCTCGGAGAGTGGCGCGGAGGTCGGGGTTTCTCGGTTGTGCCATAGGGACTCCAAGAAAGGAGGGCATGGCCGTCTGTCCGAGGTGCGGAACTCTGCGTCATCGCGTCACCTGCGGCACTCGTCGCGCTGACCAGCGGTTTCAAGGTGACGCAGGGCTCTTGCGCGCGTCATCTGATGACGCTGGGCTTCGTCACCGGGCGACGCAGATGACGTGGGATGACGCAGCTTCTGAGCGCCTGTGTCACCGCTGTTACGGCAGGTCGCGGGGCGCTTGCCGTTCTTGGGTGACGCGGGTGACGCAGCCTCTCTTTCCTTCGGACAAGGGAAGGTGGTGGTCTCTGTTGTGGTGCGCGGCTCAAAGCGTGAAGAAGGAGCCGCTTCGCGGCGCGACCATCGCAGGGCGGCTGCGCCGCCGAACAGCAAGAGGAGCACGCCGGGCGGGGGTGCTCCTCTTGCTTGTGCAGGGGCGTGGCGGCGCAGGTCAGAACGCCGGTGCCTGCTCGTGCGGGGGCGGTGGGGCCGGGGGTCGGGTCATCTCGATGTAGCGGGCCGTGCTGGTGCGGCCCCAGTCGACGAGGACGCCCCGGGCAGCGAGGGTGGGCTGAAGGCGCTTGAGACGGTCGGAGAGCACCTTGCCCGTGGTCGGCCAACCCTTGGGCAGGGGACGGCACCCCTCACCGCTGTAGAGGCCGGTGAGGCAGTGCAGCCACTCGGTGGACGTCATCCGCTGTTCCGCCCCGGCGTCCAGACCTGCGGCGTGCTTCAACACGGTCTGCGCCAGGAGATCACCCTCGATGACGTCGTCGTTCAGGTCGTCCAGGGCGGCCCGGTAGGCGCCCAGCGCTCCGAGACCGGTCGCCGCGTCCAGTTGCGCGCACAGGTGGGCGAAGTCGGCCATGCGCAGGTCGGTGGGGATATCCGCTTCCGCCGCGCGCACCTGCACGGTGAGGTCCAGGAGAGAGCCCAGGATCAAGGGCAGGACCTCTTCGAACTCCGCCCACAGCTCCGCTTCGGTGCGCCGGGTGCGGGGGCGTTCCAGGCGCAGCGGCAGGAGACGTTCGGCGAGGTCGGGTCGGATGACGCCCACGTCGATGCCGGTGAGGAGGAGGGGGCGGCGGTAGCGGGCGCGGACCACGTCGCCGTCGGTGTAGAGGGCGCGTTTGATGGTTTCGGCGCCGGTGACGATGCAGCACATGAGGTCGGACAGGTCGGGGGCCAGGTGGGAGAGGTTGTCCAGGGCGGTGACCCATCCGGCGGCCACGGCCGCGATCAGGTTCTCCTCGTCCTTGGGGGCGCGGCGCAGGTCGCCGCTCATGCCCTCGATGATCCGTACGAGCATGCGGCCGCCGGTGGACTTGCCGGCGCCCTGGGGGCCGGTGAGGAACGGGGCGGGTACGGGCACGGAAGGCTCAAGGCAGCCGATGAGCCAGGCAATGGCGAGGCACTCGGTTTCCGCGGTGGCGAAGTTGCACAGCCTCAGCAGGAGATCGATGCCCTTGCCGTCGGTGTCCTTGGCGGGCAGGGGCAGTTCGCCGGTGAGCTGCGTGCGTCGCCAGCACACCTCCCGCGGGTCGGGGGTGACGATGTCCCACCCGGTGGGGTGGATACGGACCGACTGTCCGTCGTTGCGGCCCAGGTCCAGCCACGTGGCGCCGTCGAAGCCCGGCGCTACCCGGATGTGGACAGGCTGGACGTCCTGGCTCATCGCCAGTGCCTCGATCAAGTCGAGTGCCTCCTTGAGGGCGGTTCCGTTGAACACGCCGTGTCCGTCGTTGAACAGGCCGACCATGAGTTCCTGCCGGTGGCTGCCTGAGGTGCCCTGGGAGCGGATCGGGCGGGCCACGGGGTGGCCGTTCTTCTGCGCATACACGGTCCCGTCGGCGGTGCGGAAGTACCGGAAGTGCGTCTGCGCGTAGTCCGCGATGACTTCGCGTGCGGGAGCCTTGTCGTCGTCGGACATGGTCACAGTCCCAACGTGGTGCGGGCGTTGGTCCACGCGTCGGTGCAGTGCCGCAGGGTCTCGCCTTTGGCCTGAGCGGCGGTAAAGAGCCTGGCCATGTGGGCGTCGGTGAGGCAGCCGCACCGGCCGTGCGTGGACAGCACGGCGAGGAACGCCCGGTACACGGTCGCGTGGACCGCGCTGGACGCTTCGGCGATGCGCTGCTCCGCCATGGCGATGCCACGCTCGAGGTAGGCGGGCGTGCGGTGAGGGCACTCTCCGCTCTCGACTCCAGCGGGCACGGTGATGGCTTGCGGTGCCGGGCGGACCTGGGCGGGGTTCTTCACGGCCAGCGCGCGGACAGCATCAGGTAGGGCGGTCATGGTGCCGGTGCCGGGCCCGAGGTAGCGGGCGTAGGACATGGTCGACTTGATGTCGACGCCGGAGCGAACCGCGTTGTGCGACGTCATTGGGCCCCGGTAGATCCAGTGCTCGCCGCGCGTCGTGGGCACGGTCCGCGTGGCGGGCAGGGCGGTACGAGCCCACGCGATGGCGTCTGCGTCGTCCAGGTCGACGACGGTCAGACGGGCGCCGCCGGGGTGGTAGGCGATGGATACGGCCCGCCGCCATGCGGCCGTCCAGGCCGGAGAGGTGAGGACGGCCGGGTCGGTGGTGGCGGCGGCCCACGCGTGGCAGAGGCCCGGGCACCGGCACGGGCCCGGGGTCTTCATGTTCGGCCGGCCGCCGCATGCGTTGCCCGCGCAGGAGCGGCAGTTGCCGAACGGCACCTTCCCCTGTCGCAGGGGAAGCACCGGCACACCGGTCGCGGCCAGCGTCAACGCGGTCCGCAGATGCTCAGGCAGCCGCGGCCATGGGCCGGGCACTCGCCGGATGGTGGTGGGTTGGGTCATGCTGGATGCCTCCAACAGGTCTGTTGTGGATTGGTTGGGCAAGGGCGGCCCCACGGCTTTGGCGAGACGATGGGGGCCGCCCTTGGCGTGGCTAGTGGTGCGTGGCCCAGTGGGCGTACTGCTGGCGGACGTAGTGGCGCGGGTCGCAGATCACGGGCGTGTCGTCCAGGGCCATGAGGTGGCGGGCGGCCTCAGTCGCGGCGCAGGCGATGTCGTCGGCGTCGCGGCTGTCGGCGGTGAGCGCCATGCGGTCCAGCACGGCGGCCTTGCGTAGGAAGTACTCCCGGTCCAGGCCCTGACCGATCGGCGTGTGTGCGCTCGTTTCGGTGGTCCAGCCGATCTCGTTGCTGATCCTCGGGGCGTCGGCGTAGGCCTGCTCGGGTGTGGGCCACGAGGGTTCGGGGGTGCTGCGGTGGTCGGCCCGGAGGTAGAGCCGGTTCCGCTGGCCGTCCCGGGTGGGGTAGACGGTCACGTTGCCGGTGGTGAAGGTGCGGTCTAGCGCGGCGACGACGTGCTCAGTGTCGGCGGGGTCGCAGATGACACGGATCTCGAACACTCAGGGCTCCTTGTTCTGGCTGGTCAGCCGTGGAAGTGGTTGCGCTTGAACGTGGCCTTGCGGATGTTCACGGTCGTGCCGCCCTGGCGGCCGCGTGTGCTGAAGAGCTGCACGGCGATCCATCCGCCGAAGATGACAGCGGCGAGGATGATGAGTTGGGTGATGAGCGCGGTGAGTGCGGCGATGAACGAGGTGAGCAGGATCAGCCCGCCGCACACGGCGAGGAACCCGACGCCTCCGAGGGCGACGTTCACCGCCGTGCGCGAGACGACCGGCTTGACCGCGACCGGTTCGGGCTGGGCGGGCTCGATGGCGTAGCCGGTGACGACCCGGCCGTCGGGCAGGACGATGCTCGCGACCGCCGGAACGGTGCCCGGCTGCACCGGCACGAGGGGCGCTGGCACGGCCGTGGCGGGCGCGAGCGGGGTGGGCTGGTGCACTTCCACGGCCCGCTGTGCGGGCGCATGCGGGGTGTGGTCGAGGTACATGCGGAATCCCTTCCGGTGCTCGGTGGGGGAGGCAGCGGCACTCCCTTCGGGGTGCGGTGTGGAGGGGTGTTTCGGGGGTCTGAGCAGGTAGCCTCCCCGCCTCCCTGAAGCGATGTTTGTGCTGATCAGGGCGGGGAGGCGGGCCCGGGGAGGGGGTTGGGGAGTTCTCCCCGCCTCCCCCGGCCGGACTCTGGTTCCTCCCCGCTACTGGGAGGCGGAAGCGGAACCGATGGTGTCGCGGTTGGCGAGGGCGCGTGCCACGTCGTCTCGGCGTACGACCATGACCCCGTGGGACTTCTTGGGCTCCTGGCCGTGCTCCTCCAGCAGCCGCTTCAACCGTCCGTTGTTCCACTCGCGGTAGACGGCCGTGTCCAGGGCGTGCAGCCGCTTGAGGACCTCGTCGGTGCGCAGCCGCGCCGCGTCGCCGATGACGGTGGCGACGTCGGCGAGCGGGTCGCGCTCCTCGTCTCGTTCGATGACGCGCAGGGTCGTGGCCCCCTCGCGCAGGGCCTTGGCTCGGGCGGCGATTTCGGCGGCGGGGTCGTCGTCGATGAAGTGGGTGCGCACGGTGATGGACGCCTGCCCGGCGGGGATGGCGATGCCGTCGGAGGCGACGACGAGGGTGCCCTTGTCCAGACCCTGCCGGAGCAGGTGCGGGGCGGCACCGGCGTTGACGGCCTTGGCCCCGAGCGCCATCTCAGCCTGCGATTCGGTGCCGACCACGAGGGAGGCGCGGGTGTGGGCGCCCTCGCGGACCAGCTTGGGAAGGTTCTGGTCGGTGGGGTCCTGCGTGCCCTGCCACATCAGCACGTCGACCGCACGGCCCTGGTTGTGCAGCTTGCGCACGGCCATGAAGTACCGGGAGGTGGCCTTGGAACCGCCGTAGGGCCGCTTGTCCTCGCCGACAACCGGGCACATGAACGCCAACTGCGCCTCATCCACCACCACGATCAACGGCTCGAACACCACGGTCGGGTCGTTGCGGCGCGCCTCGATCCGCCGGTTCATCTCCTCGACCGCGGCCTCAACCATCTCGGTCGCCTGGATCACGTGCTCGTCGGAGGGGCCCTCGATCAGGACCTGTGCGATGCCGTCGAACATGGCCCAGTCCCCGATCCCTTTCAGGTCGGCAATCCAGAACTGCACCGTGCGGTCCAGGGCCAGCCACAGGGCGAGCGCCCGCAGCGCGGCGGTCTTGCCCTGGTTGGACAGGCCCGTGACCAGCAGGTGGCGCTGATACACGCTCAACTCCGCCGCGTCGCCGCGCAGGTCCTGGCCCCACGGGGCGCGGCCGGTCTTGTAGTTCGCGGTCAGCGTCTCGTCCGTGACCAGCGGGGACGGGCCGATCGGCTCATCCAGCGCGCCCGAGTCGGCGATCCACAACCTGACCGTCCGTGCGGCTTCCGGGATGGTGATGAACACCTCGTGTTCGTGCCGGGTCAGGTTCTCGGCGAGCTTGCGGCGCTTGTTCTGCACCTCGTTGGTGGCCACCCCGGAGGGAAGGGTCACATCGACTTCCACACCGCATCCGGCGATCCGGATCGGACCGAGCATGCTCGCGCCGGCGTCGCCCATCTCCTTGATGGCGTTGCGCAGGGCGGGCACACCGAGGTCGCGCAGGGCCTTGACCACGATGGACGGGGTGATCGGCTCCCCCTCGCTGCCTCGGACGTTGGCGGGCAGCGCCCACGCGGGGGCGGCTTGCTGCTTGCGGCCGACCGACCACAGGGCCAGCAGGGCGAGGAACGGGCCGATCGTCAGCGCCGGGCCCCACACGATCTGCACGATCCGGATCAGCAGGGCGATGAAGTCGACGGTCGCCGACAGCGGGGTGATGACGTCCCCGACGTGGCCGGTGTTGAGGGCCATCACGACGCCGAGGGCTACCAGGACACCGATACTCATCCCCGCGCCGACGGCCACGCCCTTGGCGGCCTCCACGGGCGAGTGCAGGAGGTCCATGCGGCGGTGGTGGCGGGCGGCACGGAAACGCTGCAACCGCTCCTCCCACTCCTCAGCCGCTTCCAGGTTCCCCGCAGCTTCCGCCGCCCGGATCATCCGCTCATACCGGGACCCGGTACGGCCGTCCCACGCGCGACGGGCCACGATCCGCCCACCGTTGAACGTGTACAGGC
>NZ_JADWYQ010000095.1 GCF_022414575.1 Streptomyces sp. MUM 178J
GACGAGCTCAACATGGTCGTCGACGAAGAGCTGAAGATGATGGCCCGCATCTGCGACGACGGCGGCCCGCGCGGGACGGGCCGTCAGGCGCGTTCGGCGGCGAGTTCGCGGACCGCGTCCGCGAAAGCCTCGCCTCGCTTGTTGTAGTTGACGAACATGTCCATCGAGGCGCAGGCCGGGGCCAGCAGCACCGTGTCGCCCGGCCGGGCGAGCCCGGCCGCTTCGCGGACCGCCGCCGGCATCGCCCCAGTGTCGGTCCGGTCGAGGTCGACGACCGGGACCTCGGGGGCGTGTCGCGCCAGGGCGTCCCTGATCAGCTCCCGGTCCGCGCCGATGAGGACGACGCCGCGCAGCCGCTTCGCCGACTTCCGGACGAGTTCGTCGAAGGTCGCGCCCTTGGCCAGGCCGCCCGCGATCCAGACGATCGGCTCGTATGCCGCGAGCGACGCCTCGGCGGCGTGCGTGTTGGTGGCCTTGGAGTCGTCGACATAGGCGACGCCGTCGACCTCGGCGACATGCTCGATGCGGTGCGCGTCGGGGCGGAAGGCCCGCAGTCCGTCCCGTACGGCCGAGGGCTCGACGCCGAAGGCCCGGGCGAGGGCGGCCGCGGCCAGGGCGTTGGCGATGTTGTGCGGGGCGGACGGCTGGACGTCGGCGACCTCGGCGAGCTCCTGCGCCTGCCGCTGCCGGTCCGGGACGAAGGCGCGGTCGACGAGGAGTCCCTCGACGACGCCGAGCTGGGAGGGGCCGGGTGTGCCGAGGGTGAAGCCGATCGCCCTGCAGCCCTCCTCGACGTCCGCCGCGCGCACCAGGTCCTCGGTGGCGGGGTCGGCGGCGTTGTAGACGCAGGCGACCGTGTTGCCCTCGTAGACGCGGCCCTTGTCTGCGGCGTAGGCCTCCATGGAGCCGTGCCAGTCGAGGTGGTCCGGCGCGAGGTTGAGCACCGCGGCGGAGTGGGCGCGCAGCGAGGGCGCCCAGTGGAGCTGGTAGCTGGACAGCTCCACGGCGAGTACGTCGTACTTCTCGTCGCCCAGCACCGCGTCGAGCAGCGATACGCCGATGTTGCCGACGGCCGCGGTCTTCAGGCCCGCTGCCTGAAGGATCGACGCGAGCATCCGCACGGTCGTGGTCTTGCCGTTGGTGCCGGTGACCGCGAGCCAGGGCGCTGCCTCTCGGCCGTCCCGCCCCCGCAGCCGCCAGGCCAGCTCGACATCGCCCCACACCTCGACGCCGGCCTCGGCGGCCGCGGCGAACAGCGGCTTGTCGGGCTTCCAGCCGGGCGCGGTGACGACCAGCTCCGTGCCCTCGGGCAGGGTCGCCCCGTCGCCGAGGCGGACGGCGATCCCCTCCGCCTCCAGCTCCGCGGCCTGGGCCCGGGCCCGCTCGTCGTCGCCGTCGTTGACGACCGTGACGACCGCGCCCAGGCCGTGCAGCACTCTCGCCGCCGGGATCCCGGAGACCCCGAGCCCCGCGACGGTGATGTGCTTGCCCTGCCAGTTCCGCGTACTCACTTGTCGGCCGCCCAGCCCGCGTAGAACAGTCCAAGACCCACGATGACGCACATGCCCTGAATGATCCAGAACCGGACCACTACCAGGACTTCCGACCACCCCTTGAGTTCGAAGTGGTGCTGGAGCGGGGCCATCCGGAAGACCCGCTTCCCGGTCAGCCGGAACGAGCCGACCTGGATGACCACCGACATGGTGATCAGCACGAAGAGGCCGCCGAGGAGCGCGAGCAGCAGCTCGGTGCGGGAGCAGATCGCCAGACCCGCGAGCGCGCCGCCGAGGGCGAGGGAGCCGGTGTCGCCCATGAAGATCTTCGCGGGGGAGGTGTTCCACCACAGGAAGCCGAAGCAGGCGCCCATCAGCGCGGAGGCCACGACCGCGAGGTCGAGCGGGTCGCGCACCTCGAAGCAGGCGCTGGGGTTGGTGAGGGTCTCGGCGTTGGCGCAGGACTCCTGGAACTGCCAGAGGCCGATGAAGGTGTACGCGCCGAAGACCATCACGGACGCGCCGGTCGCGAGACCGTCCAGACCGTCCGTCAGGTTCACGCCGTTCGACATCGCCAGGATCATGAACAGCGCCCAGACCACGAACAGCACCGGGCCGATGGTCCAGCCGAAGTCGGTGATGAACGACAGCTTGGTGGACGCGGGCGTCAGCCCCCGCTTGTCCGAGAACTGCAGCGCCAGCACGGCGAAGGCGATGCCGACGATCAGCTGGCCCGCCATCTTCGCCTTGGCCCGCAGGCCCAGCGAACGCTGCTTGACGATCTTGATGTAGTCGTCGAGAAAGCCGACGAGGCCCATGCCGGCCATCAGGAACAGCACCAGCAGACCCGAGTACGACGGGTCCTCACCGGTGATGACCTTGGCCAGCGCGTAGGCGATGAGCGTGGCCAGGATGAAGGAGATGCCGCCCATGGTGGGCGTGCCCTTCTTGCTGCCGTGCGTGCGCGGGCCGTCGTCCCGGATGAACTGCCCGTATCCCTTGCGCGCCAGCAGCTTGATCAGCAGCGGCGTGCCGATCAGCGTCAGAAAGAGCCCGATGGCTCCGGAGAAGAGGATCTGCCTCATCGGCCGGCGACCTCACCTTCCGAGGCCGTCGCCGTGTTCTCGAGCAGGGCCGCTGCGACCCGCTCGAGCCCGGCCGACCTGGAAGCCTTCACCAGCACGACGTCGCCTGGCCGCAGCTCACTGCGCAACAGGTCGACCGCCGCCTGTGCGTCGGACACGTGCACCGACTCCTCACCCCACGAACCCTCGTTATAGGCGCCCAGTTGCAGCCAGGACGCTTCCCTGCCCCCGACCGCGACGAGCTTGCTGACGTTGAGCCGGACGGCGAGCCGTCCGACCGCGTCGTGCTCGGCGAGCGCTGCGCCGCCCAGCTCGGCCATATGGCCGAGCACCGCCCACGTCCGTCCCCCCCTTGCCCGCGCGGCTTGGCCCATCGCGGCCAGTGCACGCAGCGCGGCACGCATGGACTCGGGGTTCGCGTTGTAGGCGTCGTTGACGACCGTCACACCGTCCGGACGCTCGGTGACCTCCATACGCCAGCGGGACAGGGCGCCCGCCTCGGAGAGCGCGAGCGCGATCTCGTCGACGGACATGCCCAGCTCATGGGCGACGGCGGCCGCGGCGAGCGCGTTCGACACGTGGTGCTCACCGTACAGCCGCATGGTCACGTCACTGCACCCGGTGGGTGTGTGAAGCGTGAAGGCGGGCTGACCGTGCTCGGTGAGCCGGACATTCTCGGCGCGTACGTGCGCCTCGTCGGCCTCTCCGAACAGCAGGGTGCGGGCCTCGGTGCGGGCGGCCATGGCGCGTACGAGGGGGTCGTCGGCGTTGAGCACGGCGACGCCGCCCGCGTCGGCGGCGGGCAGGGACTCGACGAGCTCGCCCTTGGCCTCGGCGATCTGCTCGCGGCCGCCGAACTCTCCGATGTGGGCGGTGCCGACGTTCAGCACGAGGCCGATGCGCGGCGGGGTCAGTGAGGCGAGATAGCGGATGTGGCCGATGCCGCGCGCGCCCATCTCCAGCACGAGGTGCCGGGTGTCGGCGTCGGCGCGCAGTGCGGTGAGCGGCAGTCCGATCTCGTTGTTGAGGGAGCCAGGCGTGAAGACCGTGGGCGCGTGCCGCTGAAGGACCTGGGCGATCAGGTCCTTGGTGGAGGTCTTGCCGGCCGAGCCGGTGAGGGCGACGACGTCGACGCCGAGCCGGGCGACCACGGCGCGGGCCAGCGCGCCGAGGGCGACCTGGACGTCGTCGACGACGATGGCGGGGACGCCGACCGGGCGGGCGGCCAGCACGGCCGCGGCTCCGGCCGCGACGGCGCGTTCGGCGTAGTCGTGGCCGTCGACCCGCTCGCCCTGGAAGGCGGCGAACAGTGCGCCTGCTTCCACGGCACGGGAGTCGATCACGACGGGTCCGGTGATCCGTTGCTCCGGGTCCGGTATGTCGTGCGGCTGCCCGCCGACGATTTCGGCGATCTCGGCGAGGGAGAGGGCGATCACTGGGTCATCCCTGAGGGTTCCGGTGGAGGGTGGCGCGGATGGCTTCGCGCAGTACCTGACGGTCGTCGAACGGCCTGATCACTCCGTGGACGTCCTGGCCCTGCTCATGGCCCTTGCCGGCTACCAGCACCGTGTCGCCGGGCTCGGCGCGGGCCACGGCGGCGGCGACGGCGGCGGCGCGGTCGGCCTCGACCAGCACGTCTCCGCGTTCGTGGACCGGCACCTCAGCCGCGCCCGCGAGCATCGCCGCGAGGATCGCGAGGGGGTCCTCGGAGCGCGGGTTGTCCGAGGTGAGGACCGCGGTGTCGGCGAGGCGTGCGGCGGCGGCGCCCATGGGGCCGCGCTTGGTCTGGTCGCGGTCGCCGCCGCAGCCGAGCACGATGTGCAGCCTGCCTTCGGTGACCTTGCGCAGGGATCGCAGCACCGATTCGACGGCGTCGGTCTTGTGGGCGTAGTCGACGACGGCGAGGTACGGCTGGCCCTCGTCGACGCGCTCCAGCCGGCCGGGGACGCCGGGCACCGCGGCGACGCCGTCCGCGGCGGTCTGCGGGTCGACGCCCGCGACGGCCAGGGTGACCACGGCGGCCAGGGCGTTGGCCACATTGAACGGGCCGGGCAGCGGGGCCTCGGCGCGGATGCGCTCCCCTGCGGGACCGACCGCCGTGAAGCGCGATCCGACGGAGCCGACCTGCACGTCCTCGGCGCGCCAGTCGGCGTCCGGGTGACCCTCCGTGGAGAAGGAGACCACCGGCACGGTGGCCTCCTTGATCAGCCGGCGGCCGTACTCGTCGTCGTAGTTGACCACCGCCGCCCGGCTGCGCTGCGGGGTGAACAGCTGCGCCTTCGCCTGGAAGTAGTCCTCCATGTCGGAGTGGAATTCCATGTGCTCGGGGCTGAGGTTGTTGAAGACCGCGACGTCGAAGACGCAGCCGTCGACCCGGCCGAGCACCAGGGCGTGGCTGGAGACCTCCATGGCCACCGAGTCGGCGCCGCGCTCGCGCATCACGGCGAACAGCGCCTGGAGGTCGGTGGCTTCGGGGGTGGTTCGCTCGGACTTGACGCGCTCCTCGCCGATGCGCATCTCGACCGTGCCGATCAGCCCGGTCGAGCGGCCCGCGGCCTTGAGGCCGCCTTCGACGAGGTAGGCGGTGGTGGTCTTGCCCGAGGTGCCGGTGATGCCGATCTTGAGCAGTTCGTCGCCGGGGCGTCCGTAGATCCGGGCGGCGAGCTCGCCCATGCGCCCGCGGGGGTTCCCGACGACCAGCACCGGCAGGCCGGTCGCGGCGGCGCGCGCGGCGCCCGCCTGGTCGGTCAGCACGGCCGCGGCTCCGAGGTCGGCTGCCTGGGGGGCGAAGTCCGCGCCGTGGAACCGGGCGCCGGGGAGCGCGGCGTACACGTCTCCGGGCCGCACCGCCCGTGAGTCGTGGGTGATGCCGGTGACCTCACCGGGGCCTGGGGACTCAACGCCCAGCTGCTCGGCCAGGACGCCGAGAGGCGTGGGGCCGACCTCGGCGGGGCGGGGCGGGGAGGTTCGGTACTGATCAGGGTGGGGCACGGCGGTGAGCGTACCGGGCGCACCCTGTTCGGGCGAAAAGGAGGGGGCGGAGGCGACCGGGCGGTGCGATTGGTTCCCGGAATCGTTGGTGATCGTTGTCACTGGGGGGCGCTTTCGAGTCACGTGCCTGGCTTGACGGTTTTCTCCGGCTTTCCCTTTGGTTCGAATGTAACCGGGAGCCGGGCGGGATCCTTGCCCGTGGGTGCGACCTTGAGTGTCTTGAGGGCGAACTGCATGACCTTCTGGTAGATCGGTCCGCAGATCTGACCGCCGAAGTAGCTTCCCCTGGTGGGGTTCTGGATGGCGCAGTAGACGGTGATCTGCGGGTCGTCGGCGGGGGCGAAGCCGGCGAAGGAGGCGGTGTAGCCCTTGTACCGGCCCAGTTCCGGATCGACGCGGTTGGCGGTGCCGGTCTTTCCGGCGACGCGGTAGCCGGGAATCTGCGCCTTGTTGCCGGTGCCCTCCTCGTCGTCCACCACGGACTCCAGCATGGCCGCAAGCGTGCGGGCGGTCTTCTCGCTGACCACCCGGGTCTCCTCGGGGGCGCGCGCGGGGGTGAAGCGCCCGTCGGGCCCCTTGGCGCCGCGCACCAGCGTGGGCTCGACGCGCACTCCGCCGTTGGCGATGGTCGAGTAGACGGAGGCGGCCTGCAGGGCGTTGATCGAGAAGCCCTGGCCGAACGGGACGGTGAACTGCTTCGAGGTCGACCAGTCCTGCGGCTTGGCGAGGATGCCCGGGGTCTCTCCGGGATAGCCGAGTCCCGTCGGCGAGCCGATGCCGAATTTGCGCAGATACGAGTAGAGGACCTGGTTGGCCTCCCGCTGCGTCTTGCCGAGTTGCCCGGTGGCCAGGATGGTGCCGATGTTGCTGGATTTGGCCAGTACGCCGTTGAGGGTGAGGTACCAGGTGGGGTGGTCGATGTCGTCCTTGAAGAGCCGGTCGCCGCGGTGCAGTCGGTTGGGCACCACGACATGGGTGTCCGGGGTGGCCGCGCCCTCCTCCAGGACCGCGGCCATGGACATCACCTTGGCGGTGGAGCCGGGCTCGTAGGCGTCCTGGAGCGCGGCGTTGCCGAGGGCGGCGGCATTGGCCTGGGAAAGGTCGTTGGGGTCAAACCCGGGGGCGTTGGCCATGGCGAGGACCTCGCCGGTACGCGTGTTCTGCACGATCACATAGCCGCGGTCGGCCCGGGATTCGGCCACCTGGTCGCTGATGGCCTGCTGGGCGGCCCACTGGATGTCGCGGTCGATGGTCAGCTCGACGTCGGAACCGGGGACGGCGGGGGTCTCGCTGGAGGTGGCCGTGGGGACGCGGCGGCCGCCGGACTGGGCATAGGTGATCTTTCCGTCCTGGCCGGCGAGGGCCTTGTCGAGCATGGACTCGATGCCGCCGCCGCCGTGGCCGTCGGCCTTGACGAAGCCCAGTATCCCGGCGGCGAGATCGCCGTTGGGGTAGACGCGTTTGCTGCTCGCCTCCTGGAAGACACCTGCCAGGACGTTCGCCCCGGGGCCGCCGTCGCGCTTGTCGGCCCTGGCCTTCTGCGCGTAGACGCTCTTGAGGTCCTTGATCTGGTTCCACACCTGCGGGGTCTGGCGGCGGGCGAGCACGGTGTAGCGGGACTTGGGGGTCTTGAGCTTCTTGACGAGGACGTCCACGTCCTCGTCAAGGATCGGGGCGAGAAGCGCCGCCGCCTGTTCGGGGGCGTCCTGCGCCTTGGACTCCTCGGGGGTGAACATCTTCGGGTCGGCGGTGATGTCGTGTGCGTCGACGCTGGTGGCGAGGGAGACGCCAGACCTGTCGGTGATCTCTCCGCGCTCCGCGGCGAGGGTGTGGCTGAGGTAGCGGTTCTTCTCGGCCTTGGCGGTGTAGGCGCTGGCATCGACGGCCTGCACCTGGAGCAGCCGCACCGTGAACGCCAGCATCACGAGCGTCAGTCCTAGGCTGACCAGCCGCAGCCGGGGGCGCGGCCGGCCGAGGCGGATGGTGCGCGGCGGACGGGGGGCGGGGCGGGCGGACGGGCGCGGCCTGCCGGCCGCGGGGCGCTGGGCGGGGC
>NZ_JADWYQ010000096.1 GCF_022414575.1 Streptomyces sp. MUM 178J
TGGCTCAGTTGGTAGAGCATCACCTTGCCAAGGTGAGGGTCGCGAGTTCGAATCTCGTCGTCCGCTCGGTGAAAGAAGCCCCCGGCCGACCGGCCGGGGGCTTCTTCGTGCCACCTTGAGGCTGCTACGACCAGGACGTCCCCGTCAGCAGCTCATACGCCTCCAGATACTTGGCCCGGGTCGCCGCCACCACGTCGTCCGGCAGCGCGGGCGGCGGCTGCTCGCTCCTGCGGTCCCAGCCGGAGGCGGGCGAGGTCAGCCAGTCACGGACGTACTGCTTGTCGTACGACGGCTGGGCACGGCCCGGCGTCCACTGGTCGGCGGGCCAGAAGCGGGACGAGTCCGGAGTGAGCACCTCGTCCCCGACGACCAGCCGGCCGTCCTCGTCGAAGCCGAACTCGAACTTGGTGTCCGCGAGGATGATCCCGCGGTCGCGCGCGATGTCGCGGGCGCGCCCGTACACGGCGAGCGTCAGCTGCCGCAGCTGGGCCGCGGTCTCCGCGCCGACCTGCCGCGCAACTTCCTCATACGAGACGTTCTCGTCGTGGTCGCCGACGGCGGCCTTGGTGGCGGGGGTGAAGATCGGAGCCGGCAGCTCGGAGCCGTCGCTCAGGCCCTCGGGCAGCGCCAGCCCGCAGACCGTGCGGGACTCGCGGTACTCGGCCAGGCCGGAGCCCGTCAGATAGCCGCGCGCCACACACTCCACGGGGACCATGGACAACGAGCGGCACACCAGGGTGCGGCCCTCCCAGTCGGCGGGGGCGCCGGGCGGCAGCTCGGAGGACAGCACATGGTTGGGGACGAGGTCCGCCAGGCGCTCGAACCACCACAGGGACAGCCGGGTCAGCACCCGGCCCTTGTCGGGGATCTCGGTCGGCAGGACCCAGTCGTACGCGGAGATGCGGTCGCTGGCGACCATCACCAGGTCGCCCGCCTCGTTCCGGTAGAGGTCGCGCACCTTGCCGGTGTGCAGATGCACCAGGCCCGGCACCTGCTGCGGCTCGGGCTTTTCGACAAATCCGGACACGGTTCCTCCCCGTGGTTCTGTACGAGTAAGCCGATTGTCCCGTACGCGGTGGTGATCGGCCTGACCAGGGGGCTCGTATCGAGTGACCCGTGCACGGCGCGGGCCGCTCGGCGCCCGAGCAAACGACCGCCCGGGGAAGCGACCGCCCGGGGAGCGGACCGCCCGGGGAAGCGACCGCCCGGGGAGCGGACCGCCCGGGGACGAGCGTGTTCAGTCCCGCTTGCAGATGCGGTCGAGGAGATTGGCCGTCGCCCGCTGGATGCGGCTGTCGACATGGCCGGGCCGGTCCAGCGCGGGCGACCAGGCGAAGGTCCCGGAAGCGAAGACCAGAGCCCCCGAAGGGGCGCGGTAGACGGAGGTCTCCTGATGGCGGACGGCTCCCTCGCCGTCCCGGTAAGGGGAGTGCGCCAGCAGAATCCTGCCTTGGTGCTCGGGCAGCGCAGTACGCGGGAAGTACCGGTCCGCCTCCCCTGCCACCAGGCCCGGAAGCTCGTCCCCTTCGCCCGCCCCGGCGGCCTCCCACAGCCAGTGCTCGGCGTTGCGCACGACCAGCGGGGCGGGCTCGGGCACCCGCCCCGCGTACTGGATGCCCAGCAGTTGCTGCTCGGGGCGGTCGACCTCACGCCAGAGCGCCGGTTTGCCGGGCCCGCGGCGTTTTCGGCAGGTCAGGAGCCGGTCGGGCACCCCGGAGGGGGAGTCGCCCAGTTCGATCTGCCAGTACATCGTGTTCGCGGAGAGGAAGACCAGCGAGGTCCCGCCGTCCCGGGCGGACTCGACCGTGCGGCGCATCGGGACCGACCAGTACTCGTCATGGCCCGGGAAGACCAGTCCGCGGTAGCGCGCGGGGTCGACGCGGCCGGCGTGCAGATCGCGGGCGTCGGCGTAGGCGAGGTCGTAGCCGTAGCGCTCGGCCCAGCGGATGAAGTCGTAGGCGTGGCCCACGTGCAGCGGAAGCCCCGCGCCCGCATAGGGGCGGTCGAAGGAGACGGTGGTGGCCGCGTCCCTCTCGCCGAGCAGCCGCCCCTGCTCGTCCCAGGCGTGATACAGGCTCGCTCCGGTGCGGCCGTCCTCCGGATAGAGGTTGTACGCCTGCCAGGTGATGTCCGGCAGCAGCAGAAGAAGATCGGCGGGGCGGTCGTCGCGGACCGTGAAAGGGACATGGGAGCGGTAGCCGTCGACCGTGGTGAGCACGGCGACATACGCCCCCACCGACCAGTACGACGGAATCTGCAGCCGCCAGGAGAGCCACCAGTGGTGGCAGGAGACCGTGCGGTCGGCCGTGAGGGGCGGCGGCTGGACGATGCCGGACAGCCGGGGACTTGTACTGATCTTGGCTGCGCCGTCCCCCGCGTAGTGGCCGATGCGGTAGACGTCCACGAAGAACTGCTGGGGCGGGTCGACCGTGATGTGGAAGTCGAGCGACTCTCCCGGCGCCGCCGCGCCGGTCGAGGTGAAGCCCTTGATCTGACGGCGCACATCGTCGGCGGGGCGAGGGCCGCCCGTGCCGCCCGCCGCCAGGGCGGGGTCCGCGTACCAGGGGACGACCTGGCCGGTGTCGTCGAAGTAGTGCTCGCTCCCGCGCAGCCAGGGCAGCGGGCCCTGGCCGAAGGGGTCCGTGACGGCATGGGCGAGGGCTCCCGATTCCCATCGCCGGATGTGCTCCGCCCCCATGCTGCGCCCTCCCTCGGCTCCCCCGGGTCAACGACTGTCCCGCGCCGGTTTCCCTCGACGCGACGCCCAGCACATCACAACACGCATGCGACCCGTCACCATTTGTTGTGAATAGATACGAACGGAACGAATCATTCCGGTCTATCGGGCAGACTGACGGTCGGGCCGTCGGGCCGACTGCCGGTCACGGGCCTGGCCTGCCGTCGGTCATACGAGCGGTGGGACCGTCGGTCACACCAGCCTGACCGGTTTCTCGGGGCGGATGCCCAGGGAGCCGAGCCAGACCCGCAGCGGCTGTGCGTCACCGTCCTCGACCAGGCTGAGAACCGTGCTGCTCAGATCAGCCGTGCGCTCGCCGCCGACAAGGAGGGCCGGGCCGTCCAGCCAGTCCAGCCCAGGGACGGCCCCCGCCGTGTCGACCGCCGCGCAGCAGACCATCGCCGTGACATGGTCGGCCAGCAGCTCTCGCCCGCTGCGGGGCGGCTGGAGCGGGAAGAGCGGCAGCGGCTCCGCGTCCCACAAGGCGAGCGAGTCGCCCGCAGAGCCTCCCGCCGGAACGGGGGGGTGAGCCGCGCCGGGCGGCCCGGAAGCGCCCCCGGGGCCGGGCGGCGCTCCGGGCGCGCCCAGAGCCGCGGCCTTTCGCCTGGCGGCCGCGTCACGGGCCGCCTCCTCGCGGGCGACCTCCGCGGTGATCCCGGCCGCGAGCGCCTCACTCCGCTCGCCGGCCCCGTCATGGGCCCCGTCATGGACTCCTGGGCCGGGTGAGGCACTGAAGGCTTCGGATGCCTCTCCTGACGCGTCCGCCGTCGACGCCACGCGTGACGCGGCCGCGGACGCCGCGGACGCCGACGATGCCTCCGACACCTGCTGCTGCGGCGTGGTCGGCGGTGCTGAAAGGTGGCCTATCACCCGTGCGAGCGTCGGCCCCTCGGGTCCGCCCGACCGCGGTACGCCCATCTCGTCGAGCACCCGGTGGAGCCTGGCCGCCTCCGTACGCCATTTGCGGTCCACGACCTCCTCCGGATACTGCTGCCAGTCCACCGGCGACCAGTCAGGCCCGGTCTCGGCCGGTCCGCCGTGGAAGAGCCGGGCTGCGAGCAGTGAAGCGGCCTCGTCGACCGCGCCGGGCTCCTCAAGCAGATCGCACGCGGGCCGTTCGCCCAGCCGGGAGGCGAAGCCCTCGGCGAGCCGGTCACGCCGGGACAGCTCCGTCAGCGCCGACACCACCCCGGCGTCCAGGCGGGAAGGCCAGCGGCCCATCCGCCACGCGGGCAGCGCGACTCTGGTCAGCAGCCTGTCCCAGCCGGCGTAGGCCAGGCCGACCTGCTCCTGGGCGACGATCCGCAACCCGTAGTCCACAGCCTGTGCACGCTCGGAGGCGGCGGCGGCGACGCCCCGCTCCATCTCAGCGGCGTGCTCCCGGCAGCTGCGGAGCATCACCCGGGCCGTCCAGCCGACGCAGCGGAGCGATATGGCGCGTATCGGCTGCACGAGCAGGTGTCGTATCAGCCGATGTCGTATGAGACGCGGCGGCAGGTCGCCCTGGCCTCCACCCGGCCGACCGAAGCCCTGCTGCCCGGCAGGATCGCCGACGCGGGCCGCGTCGCCCACCGCGGCGTCCAGACCTCGGACGAAGCGGCGGGCCGCGGCTATGTCGGGGTGGGCGGACGGCCCGGTGCCGGCCACGACCGGGGCGAGGACCGCCCTCAGCTCGGCGACCCGCATCCACCACAGGAAGGGCGAGCCGATCACCAGCACCGGGGCCTCACCCGTGCCGCCGCGTCGCCGGCCTCGCATCGCATGCGATGGATGGGAGCGGTCCTCAAGCCAGCTGTCGCAGTCCGGGGTGACCGCCAGGGCTGAGGGCGCGGGCACATCCAGCCGGTCGGCCAGATCCCGCACCAGCCGGTACAGATCGGGCGCGGCCCGCTCCGGCAGGTCGACGGTGGGCGTGAGCGCGGGGGTGGCCCGGGCGATCACGGCGGCGACCGCCGCCGCGACCAGCAGCACGACTGCCGCGAAGCCGGACACCCCCCAGCGGGCGGCGTCCCAGCCCGGGCCCGTCATATGACCTGTCGGACCGCCCGCGAGCAGCACGACGGCGGCGGCCGCGGGCAGCAGCGCCACGGCCAGCGCTCTGCTGCGGACCCGCAGCACGGCAAGAGCCCGCGAGCGCGCGCCCTGTGCGCCCACCGACTCGCCGGAGACGAATGCAGAACCCGGATCTGGACCTGAGCCAGAGCCGGAACCGGAAACGGACATGGCCGGACGTCACCCCCTCTGCCCTGCGACGGCTTTGCTCACTCCCCCACTGTGGCACCCGTCACTGACATCGCAATGTCAGTGGGCCAAGTGCCGGAATGCGCCGGAACGCTTGCGCCGCACACTAGTTGGGGCACCGCCGAGCGTCATCCGGATGGCTGAGCACTCACTCGATGGAATGGCTTTGGGCAAAGGTGCTGACGTCGGCTGTTCAGCCCTGAGTGGCGTTCTCAGCGGCCTTGCGTGCGATGTCCGTACGGTGCTGCGAACCGTCCAGCCGGATGCGCGCCACCGCCTGGTAGGCCCGCTCCCTGGCCTGCGCCAGATCCTCGCCGGTCGCCGTGACCGACAGAACCCGGCCGCCCGCGCTCAGGACCTCCCCGCCGGCGTCGCCCCCGCCGCCGGGCCGGCGCTCCGACCGCTTGGTGCCGGCGTGCAGGACGTACGCGTGCGGCGCGTCCTTCTCCGCGACCTCGTCCAGTCCCTCGATCGGGTCGCCGGTGCGCGGCGTGCCGGGGTAGTTGTGCGAGGCGATGACCACGGTGACGGCGGCGTCGTCCCGCCAGTTCAGCGGGGGCTCGGCGTCGAGGGTGCCGTTCGCGGCGTTGAGCAGGACGCTGGCCAGCGGGGTCTTCAGCCGGGCCAGGACCACCTGGGTCTCCGGATCGCCGAAGCGGGCGTTGAACTCGATGACGCGTACGCCGCGCGAGGTGATGGCGAGGCCCGCGTACAACAGACCGGTGAACGGCGTGCCCCGGCGGCGCAACTCGTCCACGGTGGGCTGGAGGACCGTTTCCATGACGTCGTCGACAAGCGAGGCGTCGGCCCACGGAAGCGGCGAGTAGGCCCCCATGCCTCCGGTGTTGGGGCCCTCGTCGCCGTCCAGCGCCCGCTTGAAGTCCTGGGCGGGCTGGAGCGGCAGGACGGTCGTGCCGTCGGTGACGGCGAAGAGGGAGACCTCGGGGCCGTCCAGATACTCCTCGATGACGACCCGGCCACAGGCGAGCGCATGCGCTCGGGCGGCGTCGAGATCGTCGGTGACCACGACGCCCTTGCCTGCGGCGAGGCCGTCGTCCTTGACGACGTACGGAGGGCCGAAGGCGTCGAGGGCCTCGTCGATCTCCTGGGGTGTCGTGCAGACATAGCTCCGCGCCGTGGGCACCCCGGCGGCCGCCATCACCTCCTTGGCGAAGGCCTTGGAGCCCTCGAGCCGAGCCGCCTCCCCGGAGGGGCCGAAGCAGGGGATCCCCGCGGCGCGCACTGCGTCGGCGACGCCGGCGACCAGCGGGGCTTCCGGGCCGATGACGACCAGGTCGGCCTGCAGACGGGTGGCGAGCCCGGCCACGGCCGCGCCGTCCAGCGCATCGACCGTGTGCAGCTCGGCGACCTCGCCGATGCCGGCGTTTCCGGGCGCGCAGTGCAGCGCGGTGACGTCGGGGTCGAGGGAGAGTGAGCGGCACAGGGCGTGTTCGCGGGCGCCGCCGCCGATGACGAGGACCTTCACGCCATGCAGCCTAACCGCCGACGGCCCATGCCTTCGTACGGGACTCCGACCACCGGGCCGCTACTCGTTCGTATATTCCTCCACGACCGTCGCGCCGAGCTCCCGGACGATCAGCTCATGGCCGGAGAGCGCGGAGTCGACCAAGTCCGGATCGTCCTCTTCCGGCACGTCGTCCTCAAGGGAGACGGGAGGCGGCGCAGGTGTGTACGGCGCCGGGGCGGGCGCAGGCGCCGCCGCCGGCCGGGCCCCTGCCTGGGAGGCGGGGCGCGGCTCGGGCGCGGCCGTCTGCGGCGAGGGGGGCGCGGGGG
>NZ_JADWYQ010000097.1 GCF_022414575.1 Streptomyces sp. MUM 178J
GGCCGGGCCGGCCGCCGCCCGCGGGCGCGGCGGGCGCGCCGGGGCCGCCCTTGCCGCCCGCACCGGGCTTGCCGCCGGGCTTCTTGCCACCGTGGGCGACGTCGACGGGGAGCATGACCAGCGCGGTCGTGCCGCCCGAGTCGGAGGGACGGAGCTGGATGCGGATGCCGTGTCGCAGGGACAGCCGGCCGACCACGAACAGACCCATGCGGCGGGAGACCGAGACGTCCACGGTGGGCGGCGACGCCAGCCGCTCGTTGATCGCGGCCAGGTCCTCGGGGGAGAGGCCGATGCCGGTGTCGTGGATCTCGACGAGCACCCGGCCGTCGGGCAGCGCATGACCGGTGACCTTGACCTTGGTCTGCGGGGAGGAGAACGACGTCGCGTTCTCCAGCAGCTCGGCGAGGAGGTGGACGAGGTCGTTGACGACGCGGCCGGCGACTTCGGTCGCCGGGACCGACGACAGTTCGATGCGCTCGTACTGCTCCACTTCGGAGGCGGCGGCGCGGAGCACGTCGACCAGCGGGACGGGGCGCGTCCAGCGGCGGCCGGGCTCTTCACCGGCCAGAACGAGGAGGTTCTCGCCGTTACGGCGCATACGGGTCGCGAGGTGGTCCAGCTTGAAGAGCGACGACAGCTGGTCCGGGTCGGCCTCGCGGGACTCCAACTCGGAGATCAGCGAGAGCTGGCGCTGGATCAGACCCTGGCTCCGGCGCGAGAGGTTGGTGAACATCGCGTTGACGTTGCCCCGCAGCAGGGCCTGCTCGGCGGCGAGGCGGACCGCCTCGCGGTGCACGTCGTCGAAGGCCGCGGCCACCTGGCCGATCTCGTCACGGGAGTGCACACCGACGGACTCCACGGAGGTGTCCACGTCCTGCGGGTCCGCCTCCGAGAGCTGCTTGACCAGCTCGGGCAGTCGCTCCTGGGCGACCTTGGTGGCTGTGTCCTGCAGCCTGCGCAGCGAGCGGATCATGGACCGGGCGACGACGAACGCGCCGACGAGGGAGACGCCGAGGACGACGAGGATCAGCGCACCGTTGATGATCGCTTCCTGCTGCGACTGCTCGCGCAGCTCACGCGCCTTGGCCTCCATCTGGCCCAGCAGCGTGGCCTCGATGGTCCGCATGGCGTTGATGCGGACCGAGTAGTCGTCGGTCCAGTCCAGGTGCGAACGCTTCTTCTGGTCCTGCTGCTTCAGCAGACCGTTCCGGTTGTCCAGCACACGCTTGGCGTACAGCTCGGACGCGGTGATGGTGGGGTTGCCGCTGTCCAGCGTCGCGGTCAGCTCCTCGGCGTTGCCGCCGACCGACTCGTAGATGGACTTGAACGCCTTGAGCTGGGTGTCGCCGTTCTCGAGGGCCGCCTTGCCGTAGAGGCGGTCGTTCTCGCTCAGACCCGGTCCGTTGGAGTCACTGCCCGCCGGGAGGGCCGCGGCGATGATGGCGCGCTGGATGGACGCGTACTCCTTGGCGGCGGAGAAGGCCGCCAGCGCACGCGTGCGCTTGATCATCTCCGGGTTGGAGGTGGCCTGCGCCATGTCCTGCGAGAGGCTCAGCAGCGACTCGACCAGCCGGCTGTAGCTCTCCACCGTCATCGACGGCGGGGTGTCGTCGGTGTATGCCGACTGACGGATCTTCTCCAGGCCGCGGACCTGGACGGCGATCTGGTTGGCGTTGGCGCGGATGGCCTCCAGCGCCGCGTCGTCGCCCGCGTTGGGGATGTCGCGGGTGGCGTCGAGGAAGCTCTTCTTGGCGCGGTCGGTCGCGGTGCGGGGGCCGGTGACCTTGAAGTCGTTGGGGTTGGCGCCGTTGGCGAGGGGACCGGCCGACAGGTCACGCTCCGTCTGGAGCGCCTGGGCGAGCTGGGTCGCCTCCTTGGTCATGGTGGTGAGCAGCTGCATATGGTCCAGCTGCTTCATGTCCTCCATGGACTCGTTGATACGGAGTCCGCCCAGCGTGGTCGCCGCGACGACGGGCAGGGTGAGCAGGGACACCAGACGGGTGCTGATGCGCCAGTTGCGCAGGGCTATTCGTGACCCGGTGTCCGCGGGCCGCTTCGGAGCGGACGCCTCAGCGGGCCCGTCTCCCTGGCCTCCTTGGGCTCCCTGGGGCGCCGACGCTCCGGGGCGGGCGGCGCGCTCGCCGCCGTCGCCGGGCGCTGACTGACCCTGGTTCTGGGTGTGCTGGGGCGAGGTGCCGCGGTCGGCACCGCCGCGCGGCTCCTGTTCCGCCGCAGCGTCTCCTCGACTCTGGCGGGCCTGGGGGGAACCCATGCCATCCCTCTTGAAACGTCCCTGCACTAGCGTCGCAACCTCTGGACCAGGCGTCCCCCCGCGCGAACGGCGGGACGGTGTCGGCGTCGTGGGGCGACGGTGCGCGCCCCAATCGGTGGTCGTGAGTGACCGGCGCAGCTCCCCCTTTCCCGCCGCCGCTCGGCGCTGCGTTGCGCCTCTTGCGCGCCGATCTGAGACCTGCGGCGGTGCGTGGAATTCCAGCACAGTGCCGGATCTCCAACAAGAGCCGGGGACCCGTCTGTGACCTGGGTGACGCGATGTGATCGATATGTCACAAGCAGTGTAAATCGTTCATGGGCGAAAGCGGACTTTTCCCTACGAGCCAGCAGGGCGCGCGGGGTGTCCCAGTCGCCATGATCAGGAGCGGAATGCTGGCTTCAGGTGTGCAATGTCCGATTCGCCGGTGAAGATCCAGTGTCGGAATTGCCGGGATCGCTCAATAATTCGTGAGGAAACTCACACGCCGATCGTCGCCTCTTCCAGGTATTGGCGGGCAACCGGATGTTTAGCCTGGTGCCGCTTTACGATTGCCCGCTCTCTGTAAAGGCCCGATAGCGCACATGAAGACGACGATGATGTTCCGCAACATAGCCAACCCCCGTCGCACCACCCTCGCGCACCTTGAGGACGCGGAGGAACTGCAGACGCCGGAGCAGCCGGAGCACCCGCTCGATCTTCCCACCCAGACGGCCAACCCCCGCCGCACGGTCCTCATGGACGCGCCTGTTTCGTAACGTGGCTCGGTCCTCCCCCGGACTCCGTCCGGGGGTCCCCCCACGTTCCTCGGGACCTGCGCGTTCCCCCAGCCACCGCTGGGCGGTGCCCCTGCCTTTCGACATCCGCGCGCCCCTTCGGCTCACTCGCCCATGGGCGAGTCGTAGCTTGTGAGCTGGTGGTCCGGGCGAGCCGCGGTAGTACCGGCGGATGTACAGCACGTTAGCCTGGAGCGTCAGTTTCAACGCTCGCGCAGGCGCGGGCCGCAGCAGCAAGAAGACAAGAAGAGGGGCATCCGCATCCCGTGCGCATCGCCAGGTTCTCCATCGACGGCAATGTCGCCTTCGGTGCGGTCGAGGGCGACGGCACCGGCGACCCGGCCGGTCTCGTCCTCGACATCATCAAGGGCATTCCCTACGCCGACTTCGAACTCTCCGGCACCAAGGTCCCGCTGAGCAAGGTCCGTCTGCTGCCGCCCGTGCTGCCCAACAAGGTCGTCGCCATCGGCCGCAACTACGCGGAGCACGCGGCCGAGCTGGGCAACGAGGTGCCCGAGGTCCCCGTCGCCTTCTTCAAGCCCACCACATCGGTGATCGGCTCCGGCGACTCCATCGAGTACCCCTCCTTCTCCCAGGAGCTGCACCACGAGGCCGAGCTGGCCGTCGTGATCGGCCGGATGTGCCGCGATGTCCCGCGCGAGCGGGTCAAGGACGTCGTGTTCGGCTTCACCTGCGCCAACGACGTCACCGCGCGCGACGTCCAGAAGCGCGAGAAGCAGTGGGCCAGGGCCAAGGGCTTCGACACCTCCTGCCCGCTCGGCCCCTGGGTGGAGACCGGCATCGACCTGGCGGCCGCGCACGACCTCACCATCCAGTGCACGGTCAACGGCCGGCAGCGCCAGCTGGGGCGTACGAGCGACATGATCCGCTCCATCGAGGACCTGGTCGTCCACCTCACCGAGGCCATGACGCTGCTCCCCGGCGACGTCATCCTCACCGGCACCCCCGCCGGGGTCGGCCCCCTCAACGTCGGCGACGAGGTCGCCGTCACCATCGAAGGCATCGGCACTCTCACCAACAAGGTGATCAAGCGTGGCTAACGCGAACGTCCGCGTACGTTTCTGTCCCTCGCCGACCGGCAACCCCCATGTGGGCCTGGTCCGCACCGCCCTGTTCAACTGGGCGTTCGCCCGGCACCACGGCGGGACCATGGTGTTCCGCATCGAGGACACCGACGCGGCCCGCGACTCGGAGGAGTCGTACCGGCAGCTCCTGGACTCGCTGCGCTGGCTGGGCCTGGACTGGGACGAGGGCCCCGAGGTCGGCGGACCGCACGCGCCCTACCGCCAGTCGCAGCGGATGGACATCTACCGGGACGTCGCGCAGAAGCTGCTCGACGGCGGCTACGCCTACCCCTGCTACTGCACCGCCGAGGAACTCGACGCCCGCCGTGAGCTGGCCCGCCGCGAGGGCCGGCCCTCCGGGTACGACGGCCAGTGCCGAACGGTGACGCCCGAGCAGAAGGCGGTGTACGACGCCGAGGGCCGTCAGCCGATCATCCGCTTCCGGATGCCCGACGAGCCGATCACCTTCACCGACCTGGTCCGCGGCGAGCTGACCTTCACCCCGGACAACGTGCCCGACTACGGCATCGTCCGCGCTACCGGCGCCCCGCTGTACACGCTGGTCAACCCGGTCGACGACGCGCTGATGGAGATCACCCACGTGCTGCGCGGCGAGGACCTGCTGTCCTCCACCCCGCGGCAGATCGCGCTCTACAAGGCGCTGATCGAGCTGGGGATCGCCAAGGAGATCCCCGCCTTCGGCCACCTTCCGTACGTCATGGGCGAGGGCAACAAGAAGCTCTCCAAGCGCGATCCGCAGTCCTCGCTCAACCTCTACCGGGAGCGCGGCTTCCTGCCGGAGGGCCTGCTCAACTACCTCTCGCTGCTCGGCTGGTCCTTCTCCGCCGACCAGGACGTCTTCTCCGTCGCCGAGCTGGTCGAGAAGTTCGACGTCGAGGACGTCAACGCCAACCCGGCCCGCTTTGACGTCAAGAAGGCCGAGGCGATCAACGCCGACCACATCCGACGCCTGGACGAGAAGGCATTCGTCGAGGCCTGCGAGCCCTGGCTGAAGGCCCCGTACGCCGACTGGGCCCCCGAGGACTTCGACCGGGCGGCCTGGGAGGCGATCGCCCCGTACGCGCAGACCCGGCTGACCGTCCTGTCGGACATCACGGCCAATGTCGACTTCCTCTTCCTGAAGGAGCCGGCAGCGGACGAGGCGTCCTGGACCAAGGCGATGAAGGGCGACCCGGCCGCCCTGCTGACGACGGCCCGCGCCAGGCTGGAGGCGGCCGACTGGTCCAGCCCCGACTCGCTCAAGGACGCCGTCCTCAAGGCGGGCGAGGAGCACGGCCTCAAGCTGGGCAAGGCCCAGGCCCCGGTCCGTGTCGCGGTCACCGGCCGCACGGTGGGGCTGCCGCTCTTCGAGTCCCTCCAGATCCTCGGCAGGGACCGCACCCTGGCCCGGATCGACGCGGCCCTGTCCAAGCTGGCCGGATAACCGCCCGTTCGCACGAAGGGCCCGGAAGCCGCCATGGCTTCCGGGCCCTTAGCGGTTCCCCCGCGAGCGGCTCGCCCCGGCGGTACGGTCGCGCTATGGCCATCCGCGGGATTCTCTGGGACATCGACGACACGATCTTCGACTATGCGAGCGCGGACCGAGCGGGCATGCAGCGGCATCTCGCGGCCGAGGGGCTGGCGGGGGAGTACGGCTGCGTGGAGGAGGCGCTCGCCCGGTGGCGGGAGGCCACGGCCCTGCACTGGAGACGCTTCGAGGCGGGCGGCGTCGGCTTTGAGGAGCAGCGCAGGGACCGGGTCCGGGACTTCCTCGGCGTGCAGGGGATGACCGACGCCGAGGCCGACGGCTGGTTCGGGCGGTACGTCGCGCACTACGAGGCGGCCTGGGAGCTGTTCCCGGACGCACTGCCGGCGCTGGAGGCGCTGGCGGGGGAGTACCGGCAGGGCGTGCTGTCCAACTCCTCCCTGCACAACCAGCAGCGGAAGCTCACCGTCCTGGGGGTGCGCGATTGCTTCGAGGCCGTGTTGTGCGCGGCGGAGCTGGGGGTGGCCAAGCCCGCCCCGGAGGCCTTCCACGCCGCCTGTGAGGAGCTCGGGCTGCCCCCGGGGGACGTCGCCTACGTCGGAGACCAGCCGGACATCGACGCCGGCGGGGCGGTCGCGGCCGGTCTCACCGGCATCTGGCTGGACCGCGCCGCTATCGGCGGGCGTCCGGAGCTGGTCCGGATCACCGGCCTCGACGAGCTGCCCGGCCTGTTGCGGGCGGATACCCGTTTTGGAGCGCCGTCCACCTTCGGGTAATGTTCTTCCTGCGCCGCCCGAGAGGGCCGAGAGGTCCGGCGGGAAGCGTAAGCCAAACAAAATCCCCACTGGGGGTTGCGTTTTGGTGGCCTATGGTGTAATTGGCAGCACGACTGATTCTGGTTCAGTTAGTCTTGGTTCGAGTCCAGGTA
>NZ_JADWYQ010000098.1 GCF_022414575.1 Streptomyces sp. MUM 178J
CCGCCACCGCGCCGACGCCAAGAGCGCCCTGATCACCCTCGTCGAACACGCCCTCATGGCCCGCCTGAAGTAGTGATCGCCAAGTCGACACGGCAATACGACAGTTGTCGTAGAGGAAGCGTGGGCGGACTGTGTCGTAGGACACGGTCCGCCCCGCGGGTTCATAACGTTTCGACAGAGAATTCTCGGACAACGGACACCCATCGCATCCGATCGGTGCCACTGTGCTGACATTGCCCCCGTCTTTTGACGGGCCTCGTTCTTTATGCCCGTTTTATCGGGGGTGAGTGCTACTCGGAATGACTGATTCCAGGTGTTTGGATCGGGGCCGGTCCACGTGCTGGAATTCGACGAACTCCCGAGTAGTACGGCTCTGAACGAAACACACGGCACAACGTTGGTGCCGACGCCGAGAGGTTGTTGGTCGAGTGAGGCGAAGCATGACGAGCTCCGCAGAGCAGCAGGCGCGGGGCAACTTCACCCCGGCGCAGCGTGCGGCCGCGTCGCCCGCGGAGGAGCCCAGCACGCCCGCGACGCCCGCCGCCGGCGGCAGCCAGAGCCCGCTGTCCCCGCGCAACTGGCGCGTGCCCACCCGCCTGAACGCCATCCTCCTCATACCCGTGCTCGTCGGGCTGGTGATGGGCGGCTTCCAGGTGAAGCAGGCCGTGGACACCTGGGACGAGGCGGAGCAGGCGGAGAAGACGGCGCTGATCGTGCGCGCCGCCTCCAAGTACAGCCAGGCGCTGCTCAACGAGCGCGACCTCACCGCCCAGCCCCTGCTCACGGCCACCAGCGAAGACCAGCGCAAAACCAGGGTCGTCACCGACGCCTACTCCGCCACGGACGCGGCCGCCGCGGAGTTCAAGGACGCCATCAGGGACATGCCCGAGGGGCAGGGTCTTGAGCGCCGGCTGAGGCTCTTCCAGGAGGAGGAGCCCAAGCTCGCCAAGCTGCGCGAAGCCGCGTACGGCAAGGCGCTCGACCCGGTCGCCACCGAAGAAGGCTATGTCCAGGTCCAGCACTCCCTGATGGAGTTCTCCAACGAGCTGGGGCTCGGCACCGGCAACGTCACCAGCTTCGGCCGGACCCTGTACGCCATCCAGCTGTCCAAGGCCGCCGGATCGCTGCAGCGCTCCATCGGCATGCATCTACTGGTCCGCCCGTCCGAGGACCCCAAGGTCCTCGCCAAGCAGACCGTCGCCTTCAACTCGTACAACTACCTTGAGCAGATCGCCATCGCCGAGTACGTCTCCGGCGGCACCCAGGAGGACGAGGACCGCCTCAAGCAGGTCATGGCGGCGAAGACCGCCACGGGTGAGAAGCAGCTCAAGGCCGCCGGTCTGAACCCGCCCAAGGGCGCCGACGGCTCCGTCCTCACCGGCATGGCCAACCAGATCGGCCAGGGGCAGACGCCGGAGGACCTCAAGGCGAAGGACATCACGCCCGAGACGTGGATGGGCGCGGCCACCGCCAAGTTCGAGGGCTACTCGCAGGTCGAGGCGGAGCTCGTCGACAAGGCCGTGTCCGAGGCATCTGCGATCGCCGACGACGCCAAGCGGGACGCCATCGTCATCGGCTCCGCCGTCGTGATCGCCCTCCTGGCCGCCTTCATCCTGGCCGGCCTCATGGCCCGCCAGATGAGCCGCTCGATGCGCGAGCTGCGCACCGCCGCCTTCGGCATCGCCGAGCAGCGGCTGCCGATGCTGGTCGACCAGCTCTCCCGTACGGAGCCCGGCCGGGTCGACACCCGGGTGCAGCCGATCCCGATCGACTCCCAGGACGAGATCGGCGAGGTCGCCCGCGCCTTCGACCAGGTCCACCGCGAGGCCGTGCGGCTCGCCGCCGAGCAGGCCATGCTCCGCGGCAACGTCAACGCGATCTTCACCAACCTCTCGCGCCGCAACCAGTCGCTGATCGAGGGCCAGCTGACCCTGATCACGGATCTGGAGAACAACGAGGCCGACCCGGACCAGCTGGAGAACCTGTTCAAGCTGGACCACCTGGCGACCCGTATGCGCCGCAACGGCGAGAACCTCCTCGTCCTCGCGGGCGAGGAGCCCGGCCGCCGCTGGGACCAACCGGTCCCGCTCGTCGACGTGATGCGCGCCGCCTCCTCGGAGGTGGAGCAGTACGAGCGCATCGAGCTGTCCGGCGTCCCCGAGGCCGACATCCACGGCCGGGCCGTGACCGACCTGGTGCATCTGCTGGCCGAGCTGCTGGAGAACGCCACCACGTTCTCCTCGCCGCAGACCAAGGTCCGGGTGACGGCCACCCGGCTGCCCGACGGCCGGGTCATGATCGAGATCCATGACAAGGGCATCGGTCTGACCGCCGAGGACTTCGCCGACATCAACCACAAGCTGGCCAACCCGCCGACGGTGGACGCCGCCGTCTCCCAGCGCATGGGCCTGTTCGTGGTCGGCCGGCTCGCCGACCGGCACGGCATCCGCGTCCAGCTGCGCCCCTCGGGCGAGCAGGCCGGCACCACCTCGCTGGTGATGCTTCCGGACGAGATCACCCACGGTGGCGGCGGCATGCAGCTCCCCGAGGACGACTTCACCGTCTCGCAGATGATTCCGGAGCAGCACTCCTACGAGACCGAGCCGATGCGCACCGCCGCGGAGCTGGGCTTCGACGACTCCCGCTACGAGAACGCGGACGGGGACGAGCGTCAGCTCGACCCGGTGGGCCGCTCGCTGATCCGTGAGGAGCGCCGCGCGGCGCTGGAGGCTCAGGCCCACGCCAAGGCGGGCGACGCGGAGTACGGACAGGAGCAGGAGTACGGCGAGGACGCCTCATACGAGGACTCCTCGTACCAGGGCTCCTCGTACCAGGAGTCCCCGTACCAGGAGTCCCCGCATCCCGACGGCCGCCAGGAGTACGGCCAGGAGGGGTCCTTCGGCCAGGAGCAGTCCTTCGGCCAGGAGGGGTCCTTCGCTCCGGAGCAGCAGTACCAGGCGTACCAGCAGGACTACGGCCAGCAGGAGTACCAGGAGTACCAGGGCGGACAGTCCCCGCAGCAGCCGTACGACGGCCTCCCGAGCCCCAACGGCTCCGGCCCCGGTCAGGGTGGCGCGTACCAGGAGCAACAGCAGGCCGCATATGCGGAAGCTGACTTCCAGGCCCCGCAGGACTCCGACGGTCAGTACTCCGGCTCGTACGACTCCGATCCCCACCAGGCCAAGTGGCCGGATCAGAGCGGCTATCAGGACAGCTACGAGCCTGACTACCGCACCGAATCGGAATCTGGTCCCGGCGCTCCCGCCGACGGCTCGGACCGCGTAGGCTTCAACCATCCGGGAACCGCTCCGAGCAGCGGCCACGAGCTGACCGACGCAGGTCTGCCGCGGCGCGGCAGCAGCCAGCAGTCGCCGCCGCCTCAGCAGCAGCCTCAGCAGGCGCAGGACCAGCAGCAGTGGCAGCAGCCCGCGGAGCAGGCCCCTGGAGCCGCGCAGAGCGGGCGGACCGAGGCGAACGGCAGCGCGAACGGGAGCGTAAGCGGTGCCGATCCCGAGGGCTGGCGCTCGGTCAACGACCAGCGCTGGCAGCGGGCGGAGAAACTCCGAGACCCGAAGGCGGGCGGAGTGACCCCGTCCGGTCTTCCCCGGCGAGTGCCCAAGGCCAATCTGGTCGAGGGCACGGCGGAGCAGACCCCGCAGGCCGGCCCCCAGGTGTCCCGCGCCCCTGAGGATGTCCGGGGCAGGTTGAGCAACCTGCGCCGCGGCGTCCAGAGGGGACGCAGCGCGGGTACGGACACGAACGGATCGGGCCTCGGCCCGGGTAGTACCTACAACCAGGAGCGTTAGTGTGAGCCCGATGAGCCAGGCGGCGCAGAATCTGAACTGGTTGATCACCAACTTTGTGGACAACACCCCTGGGGTGTCCCACACCGTGGTGGTCTCCGCCGACGGACTCCTGCTGGCGATGTCCGAAGGGTTCCCCCGCGACCGGGCCGATCAGCTGGCCGCCGTCGCATCCGGTCTGACCTCGCTGACCGCGGGGGCGTCCCGGATCTTCGAAGGCGGCCCGGTCAACCAGACCGTGGTCGAGATGGAGCGCGGGTTCCTCTTCATCATGTCCATCTCCGACGGTTCCTCGCTTGCGGTGCTCGCCCACCCGGAGGCCGACATCGGCCTGGTGGGCTACGAGATGGCCCTGCTGGTGGACCGCGCGGGCAGTGTTCTCACCCCGGACCTGCGCGCCGAACTCCAGGGAAGTCTTCTCAACTAGCAGACGAACGGTGCGTTTCTCGCCACCGCACCGTAAGGTGCGGTGGCGCGGCTCCACAGGGACATGGACCGGCGACCGGCAGTCGGAGGAGGAAACGTGGCAACACCCCCGGGCGAACGCCCGTATGACGGTGGGCATCAGGCCTCTGGTGAACACCCTCAGAGCCGTTTCAACTTCCCTTCGGCACCGACGGGCAGAGGGGGCGGCCAGGAGCCGTACCAGCAGCCCCAGGCACCCCAGTCGCCGTATGACCGCACCTTCGACCGGCAGGCGCGGCGGCCGGCAGAGCAGCCGCAGCAGCAGCGGGCCCCGCAGTCCGCGGGCGGTTCGGGGGCCGCGGGAGCCCGTCCCTCGGGCGCGCACAACCCACTGGTACGTCCCTATGCCATGACTGGCGGCCGTACGCGGCCGCGTTACCAGCTCGCCATCGAGGCGCTGGTGTCGACGACGGCTGATCCCGCGAGGCTGCAGGGGCAGTTGCCCGAGCACCAGCGGATCTGCCGACTGTGTTTCGAGATCAAATCGGTCGCCGAGATCTCGGCGCTTCTCTCCATCCCCCTCGGCGTGGCCCGGATCCTCGTAGCCGACCTGGCCGAGGCCGGACTTGTCGCCATTCATCAGCCCGGCGGTGAAGAGTCCGCCGGCGGTCAGCCAGATGTGACACTGCTCGAAAGGGTGCTCAGTGGACTTCGCAAGCTCTAGCGGCGGTGCATCCCGCTCAACCACCAGTGCGAAGATCGTGGTGGCGGGCGGCTTCGGCGTGGGCAAGACCACGTTCGTCGGCGCCG
>NZ_JADWYQ010000099.1 GCF_022414575.1 Streptomyces sp. MUM 178J
GTGTAATGGTGCAGTCGGATATTGGAACTCTCGGAATGCCTCACCCTGTGCGGACCCATGCCGTGAAGTCGTCGGCGAGTCCGGGTGGGTTGGCGGCCTCGGTGCGGCGGGCGATTGCCTCGTAGTACTCCAGCTCATGGAGGACCACAGGTACTGGCCTGCCGAGGATGGTTGCGATGACGCCGTCGTCGTGGAGACCACGGGCGAGTTGGACGCAGGCATGGTTGAAGTTGGCTTCGATCCGCGCGGCGGTTGACCCGACGGTTGTTACCCAGTCCTCGGGATTGGCGGGCTCGTCGTACCAAAGTCCGAGTTCGTTGATCCACCGACGGCGTGCAGCGGCTCCGTCTGGGTCCCGGGTGAGGTCGCCGATGACCGTCAGCTCGTTCTGGAGCCAGAAGGCGTAGTTCCAGCGAGCCTCCGCCTCGTCGGAGGCGTCCCCGATGCTGCGTCGGAACTGAGCCTCAGTGTTGTATCCGATGGTCAGAGTGGGCTGTCGTGGGTCGTCCCTCTCGTTGTCGATGAAGAACGAGACGACGTAGATGCCCTCCGCCTCGGCAGTCGAGATCGAGGCAACTGCTTGCGTGGCGAGGGCTCGGAGATGGTCCTGGAAGGTCACGGCGTGGGGGCCTTTCGAGAGCGGCGGCTGACTTCGGCGGCGTAGTTGGCCCAGTCGCCGGCGGAGAGGCGCTGCCAGGCGACGGCGACGTCGGTGTGGATGCCCAGGGTGCGGGCGAGGATCGCGGCAGGGATTTCGGTGGCGAGTTGGAACAGTGCGGTGCTGCGGGCCTGGTTGGGGCGGATTCCGAGGTTGTTGAGCCGCTGGGTCAGCTGGGTGGTGCTGATCGGTCGTCCGGGTTGGCCGCCGGGGAAGAGCCAGGGCGACGGTGCCAGTGCCCCGATGGTCGCGTGTCCCTTGCGGTTGGCTGCGACGGCGCGTGCGAGCGCGGCTACTGGGTCGGGTAGCCGGATGGGGGCTTGGCCGAGGTGGACGCGCACTCCTTGCGCGTCGGCTTCGATGTCTGCGGTGGTCAGTCGGCTGATCGCTGCCGGTCTTTGGGCGTAGAGGAGGAGAAGCAGGCCGGCCAGCCGGTCCTCGGATTTGAGGGTGCCATCGTGCAGGAGTCGCCGTGCGGTGTCCCATCGGTGCTGGTCGTCCAGTGGTTGGGTCGGGCCGCTCCAGCGGTGGGCGGGGGCGTGGATGGTGGTCAGCTTGTTGGTGCGGGCCCAGCGGATGAAGTGGCCGGCGGTCCAGCGGTAGGTGGCCGAGTCGTCGGTGAGCCAGTGGTCGAGGTCGCCCTGTCCGCAGGTGGCCAAGGTGAGGTTATGGGTGGCGAGCCAGCCCAGGAAGGCGACGGCCGCGTGGGTGTGCTGGCGAATGGAATTGAACTGCTGCGGAGTGGCGGGTCGGCCGTTGTTCCTGCCGCGCAGGCGTCTGACGAGGTGCCAGGTTGTGTAGCGATGAAGGAGGCTGCACTGGTCAGGGTCTTGCTGGGATGCGAGGAGGCTGGCGAGGAAGCGTTCGATGCGGGCCATGTGCTCGTCGCGTTCGGGCAGGGCGCCGACGCTGACGAGTACTTGGCGCAGATGCGCGAGGGGCTGGCTGTTGGGCAGTTCGTCGAGGGCCTGGTGGGTGAGTGGCCGTCGGTTGGCGGCGAGATCGGCGAGCACCGGGGCAACGGACGGCTTGTTCAGCCATCGGTTGGCGGTGAGGGGGTATTCGGCGGTGGCGATGTTGTGCCGGAGGGCCTGGAGTCCGGGGTGGAGGGTCTCCGTTGGAGGCCCCAGCAGTTTGTTGAGGCGCTGGTTGAGCAGGCAGCGGGCGCATTGGCCTGGGTGCGGATGGTCGGGATCGGTGCAGGTGGGGCAGGTGTGCCAGACCTCGGGGGCGGTGCAGTCGATGCAGAGGGGTTCGGCGAGGGTGCCGGAGATGACCGCTGCGATGCGGCCGCAGGCCGAGCAGGAGGCGGTGCGGCGTTGACAGGTAGGACACCACGGGCGACTGGTGGTGCGGGAGGTGCCGCAGGGCCTGTTCTCGCCGCATACGGAGCAGGTCGCGGTGCGAAGAGCGGGGCAGCTCGGGCAGATCGGGCCGTCTGGCGTGCGGGTATCCACCAGGCGTCGGCGGCCGCAGTTGATGCAGGGTTCGAGGTTCGCGGGGTCGGTGATCAGGCAGTTGGGACAGAGCGGTCGGCCCTGGTCGTCGCGGGTGGCGGGTTCCCGGTGGGCTCCGCAGCGCGAGCAGTCCTCAAGGCGGCTGTGGGCGATGCAGGTGCGGCAGACCCGCTGTCCGTCGAGTGGCTTGTCGATGCGGACGACTCTGTGGCACCGGGGGCAGGCGGGTGGGACGACTCCGGCGATGCCCGCAGTGTGCAGGAGGTCGATCAGTCGCAGAATGGCGCGAAGGGGTGAGAGGTGCCCGTCTCCGGTGAGCAGGCCGGGGTCGGTTTCCAGCGCCCAGGCGAGTTTCTGTTGGTAGGAGGGGCGTGCTGTCGACCGGTGGACCGCATTGGCGATCGCCTCGCGATCGGCGGCCGGGTCTAGCGCGGTGACCACCCTGTGGATGACGGTGATCGGATCCCGGTCGTCAAGGTCCGGACACATCTTGCAGCGCGGTCGCCCGGCGCGGTCCCGCGCCGTGATGCGGCGGGTGTTTCCGCAGGCGGCGCAGGGTTCGGGCTGCGGTTTGTGGCTCCAGCAGTACCAGTTCTGCCCGCGGCGCTGGAAGGTTCGCATCGGCTTGCCGCAGTCGGCGCAACACGGGAGCGAGATGTGCGAGGCGCCTGCCTCGCGGAGCGCGATGAGCAGGTCACCGAGGGCCCTGGGCGCCGGTGACCGGCCGTCGGTCAGCACGCCGGGACGCTCGGCCAGGTGTGAGGCGAGGCGGCGGGCCTTCGCCCGGCCGCCCGCGAGGCTGGTGACCATGGTGCGGACCTGCTCGATTGCCAGCTGAGGTTCGATGGCCGCGACCAGGTCCACGATCGTTCCGATCGGGTCGGAGATAGCCCGGTCAGGGTGTTTCGGTGTGGTCACGGTCGCTCGACACCACGGATGCGGGCACGCTTGGGTCGAAGATCACCGACACCAGCCTCGGCGCCAACTGCCTTCTTCGTCTGGCCGGTTGCTCCGGTGCCGGCCGCGGCCACGGGTTCGATGAGGTCGTCCATGGCGCAGTCGAGGATGTCGAGCAGGGCCATGAGGATCTTCAAGCTGAGCCGTTCGGGGCGTTCGACGACGAGCCGGTAGACCTGACTGGAGGACAGGGCGATGCCGCGTTTGTCCAGCAGTGGGATGAGGTCGGTGGTGGAGAACAGCCCCCGGTCGGCCATGACCTTGCGCAGGTGCCAGTGGTAGTCGAGCTTGGCGGCCATCAGCGGTCCTTATCTGCGGAGGTGGTCGGGGCGAGCACGGGCGCGAGCGCCTTGTGGAGCATGGTGTTCATGAAGTCGTCGCTGACGTGGGTGTAGATGGCGGTGGAGCTGTCGTTCTCGTGACCGACCTGCTGCTGGATGAAGCGGCGGTCGACGCCGTCCTCGGTGAGGTGGGTGACGTAGGCGTGGCGGGCGGAGTGCACGACTAGCTCCTTCGGGAGCTTCAGCGCGTCGCGGTAGGCGACGAACCGGGCGTTGATCTCCGCCGGCTTGATCCGGCCGCCCCGCTCGGTCACCCACAGAGCAGGGTGGTCCTCGCAGCCGAACCGCGGCCGGACGTTCTCGACGTAGTCGGCGACTGCCTCCACTGCCCAGTCCATCACCGACAGCACGTTCCGGCGCCGGGGCGGCTGACCCTTCTTCGCTTTGCCGTAGCGGACGTTGAGCGTGCCGTACCGGCCGAACTGCGGAGCCGAGGCATTGCGGCCAAAGTCCACCAGATCAAGCTTGGCCGCCTCGGTGCGGCGCAGGCCCCACCCGTAGATGACCTTGAAGAGGGTGGCGTCCCGGTAGGCGGCGAGGGCTCCCTTGCGCTTCGCGCGCACCGCGCGATCGACCTGATCGTCGGCGTAGTCGAGGAACCGCTGGATCTCCTCCCGGGTGAACGGCCTCGCCTCCGGCCTGCCCTCGTAGTCGTTGAGGTGGGCAATGGTGTTCCACTCATGGCAGATCGCCACCGGATGGGTGCCGAAGGCGTCCTCGCAGGCCACCGCCCAGCCGTAGCGGCCGTCGATCAGGAACTCGCTGAACAGCCGCAGACTGCCCTGGTAGCTGCGGATCGTGGACGGCGCCAGGTGCTTCTCGCTGGTCAGCCACAGTGACCACTCGTCCACATGCCCCGGCGTCCAGGCCCACGGGTACTCGTTGGTGTGCTCCAGAAACCGGCGCACGAGCCGCTCGCGGGCGGTGACCGTGTCCTCGCGCAGCCCGCGGGCGGCCTGCTGGGCCCGCCACCCCCGCAGCATCGCTTCGACCATCGCGTCCTGCGGACGCAACTGGACCACCCCGGAAACCAGTTCCAGATGAGCCGCCCCGGCCAGGTCGGCACGTCGCTGTTGACCCACTCCCGCCCTCCCTTCCAGAGGGCAAATCCTGCATCAGATGGGATCTGATCGCCAAACGCCCTGATCAGGCCACCAAGTTGTAGGAGGACGGAGCCCCCGTCGGATGCCGCTCTGACTTCGCTACCTGCGATTTCTCGCCCATCTGATGCAATTCCCGAGGGTT
>NZ_JADWYQ010000100.1 GCF_022414575.1 Streptomyces sp. MUM 178J
GCTGGCCTACTGGACCCAGGCCCTCGCGGGCCTGCCCGACGAGCTGACCCTGCCCACCGACCGACCGAGGCCCGCGGCCTCCTCCCACCAGGGCGAGCGGATCCGCTTCACCCTGGACGCGGCGCTGCACCGCCGGCTGCTGACCCTCGCCCGGGAATCCAGTTCGAGCCTCTTCATGGTGCTCCAGGCGGCCCTCGCCACCGTCCTGACCCGGCTCGGCGCCGGCACCGACATCCCCATCGGCACGCCGATCGCGGGCCGCACCGACGACGCCGTGGAGGAGCTGGTCGGCTTCTTCATCAACGAACTGGTGCTGCGGACGGACACGGCGGGCAATCCCACCTTCCGTGAGCTGCTGGCCCGGGTCAGGGAGACCGACCTCGCGGCCTACGCCCACCAGGACGTCCCCTTCGAGCGCATCGTCGAAGCGGTGAACCCGCCCCGGTCGCTGGCCCGGCACCCGCTCTTCCAGGTCGTGCTCGCGCTGCAGAACACCGCGCAGCCGACCCTGGAGCTGCCGGGCATGACCATCGGCGGCGAGCCCGTCAGCGGTGGCGTCGCCCGGTTCGACCTGTCGTTCGGCCTGAGCGAGCGGGTCGCGGCGGACGGCACCCCCGAGGGCGTGGACGCCCTGGCGGAATTCGCGGTCGACCTGTTCGACCGGGAGACGGTGGAGTCGATGGCGGGCCGGTTCGTGGCGGTCCTGCGGGCCGTGGTGGCCGATGCGGACCGGCGGATCGAGGATCTGGAGATCCTGGCGGAGGGCGAGCGCGAGCAGCTGCTGTCCGGCTGGAACGACACCGAGCGGGAGCTGCCGGCGCTGCTGGTCCCGCAGCTGGTGGAGGCCCAGGTGGCGCGGACGCCGGATGCCCCTGCCGTGTCGGCCGGTGAGGTGACGCTGTCGTACGCGGAGCTGAACGGGCGTGCGAACCGGCTGGCCCGGCTATTGGCCGGGCGCGGTGTGGGTCCGGAGTCGGTCGTGGCGATCGCGGTGCCGCGTTCCCCCGAGATGATCACGGCCGTGCTGGCCGTGCTGAAGTCCGGCGCCGCCTACCTGCCGGTCGACACCGAGTACCCCGCCGACCGCATCGCCTACATGCTGGCCGATGCGGCCCCCGCCCTCGTGGTCACGACCCAGGACGTCGTACCGCACCTGCCCAAGGGCGTCGGGCAGCCCCTCCTCGTAATCGACTCGCCCGCCACGGCCCCGGAGCTCGCACGGCACGACGACGGCGACCTGACCGATGCGTACCGCGGCGGCGCCCTGCTGCCCGACCACCCCGCGTACGTCATCTACACCTCGGGCTCCACCGGCCGCCCCAAGGGCGTCGTCGTCCGGCACGGCGGCCTCGCCGACTACCTCGTGGGCGCCGTCGCCGACTACCGGGGCGTCTCCGGGACCGTCCTGCTGCACTCCTCGGTGTCCTTCGACACCACGGTGACCTCACTGCACGCCGTGCTCACCGCCGGCGGCCACATCCAGCTGACCGACTTCCTGGAGAACGCCGTCGAGAGCCCCTTCGACCTGCTGAAGGTGACCCCGAGCCACCTGCCCCTGCTGACTGAAGCCGTTGAGGGCACCGTGGCCGGGGCCGAGCTCCTCGTCGCGGGCGAGGCGCTCACCTCCGGTGCCCTCGCGCCGTGGCGCCGCAGCCACCCGCAGGGCGCCGTGTTCAACGTCTACGGCCCCACGGAGACCACCGTCAGCGCCGTACAGCACCGGGTGGCCCCGGGTGAGGTCCTGCCCGAAGGCGCCGCCGTCCCGATCGGGCGGCCGCTGGCCAACACGCGGACCTACGTGCTGGACTCCCGGCTGAGCCCGGTCCCGGCCGGGGTCCCCGGCGAGCTGTACATCGCCGGCAGTGGCGTGGCGCGCGGCTACCTGGGCCGCCCGGCGCTGACCGGCGAGCGTTTCGTCGCCGATCCGTTCGGCCCCGCTGGATCCCGCATGTACCGCACCGGTGACGTGGTGCGCTGGACCGCCGACGGCACGCTGGAGTTCGTCGGCCGCGCCGACGACCAGGTCAAGGTCCGCGGTCACCGCATTGAGCTCGGCGAGGCCGAGGCCGCGCTCGCCGCCGTCCCCGGAGTCGCCCGTGCCGTCGTGGCCGTCCGCGAGGACACCCCCGGCGACCGGCGTCTCGTCGGCTACGTCGTGCCCTTCGACGGGGTGGCCCTCGACGTGCAGGCGGTGCGCCGCCAGGTCGCCGCGGTGGTGCCGGAGTACATGGTCCCGTCCGCGGTCGTCGCCCTGGACGCGGTGCCGCTCACGCCCAACGGCAAGACCGACCGCAGGGCGCTGCCCGCACCCCCGCAGCAGACCGCCGTGCTGGGCCGCGAGCCGCACACCCCGCAGGAGGCGATCCTGTGCGGCCTGTTCGCCGAGGTGCTCGGCGTCGGCCGGGTCGGCATCGACGACAACTTCTTCGAGATGGGCGGCCACTCGCTGCTCGCCATGCGGCTGCTCAGCCGCATCCGCTCCGTCCTGTCCGCCCAGCTCGGCATCCGGGACCTGTTCGAGGCCCCCACCGTCGCCGGACTGGCCGGGCTGGTGCGCCGGGCCGAGAAGGCCCGTCCGGCCCCCGCCGCCGGCGTGCGGCCCGCTGACATCCCGCTGTCCTTCGCCCAGCGCCGCCTGTGGTTCATCAACCAGATGGACCCGGCGAGCCCGCTCTACAACATCCCCATGGTCCTGCGGCTGCGCGGCGGCCTCGACCGGGACGCCCTGGCAGCGGCCCTGGGCGATGTGGTGTCCCGGCACGAGAGCCTGCGCACGGTCTTCCCCGCCACCAACGGCGAGCCGCGGCAGGTCGTGTGCGACGCCCTGGCGGTGGCGGTCGGCCTGACCGTGGTCGACGCCCATGTCGGAGCCGACACAGATGCGCGGATCGCCCCGCTGCTCGGCGAAGGGTTCGATCTGACGCGGGACGTCCCGCTGCGTGCCACGTTGCTCGTGGCAGGTCCGGAGGAGCACGTCCTCGTGCTGGTCCTGCACCACATCGCGGGTGACGCCTGGTCCCTCGGTCCGCTCGCGAAGGATCTCGCGGCCGCGTACACGGCGCGCTGTGCGGGCGGGGCTCCGCAGTGGGCGCCGCTTCCCGTCCAGTACGCCGACTACACGCTGTGGCAGCGGGAGCTGCTCGGCGACGAGACGGACCCGGACAGCGAGATCTCCCGCCAGCTGGCCTACTGGACCCAGGCCCTCGCGGGCCTGCCCGACGAGCTGACCCTGCCCACCGACCGACCGAGGCCACTGACCGGAGCCCAGCACGGGGCGAAGGTGCGCTTCACGCTCGACGCACAGCTCCACCGCCGGCTGCTGGCTCTGGCCACGTCCTCCGGGGCCAGCCTGTTCATGGTCGTCCAGGCCGGTCTCGCCACGGTGCTGACCCGGCTGGGCGCTGGCACCGACGTTCCGATCGGTGCCCCCATCGCCGGCCGGACCGACGACAGCCTCGACGACATGGTCGGCCTCTTCCTCAACACGCTCGTGCTGCGGACCGACACCTCCGGCGATCCCACCTTCCGCGAGCTCCTCGCCCGGGTCCGGGAGACCGACCTGGCCGCGTACGCCGCCCAGGACCTCCCGTTCGAGCGGATCGTCGAGGCGCTCAACCCGCAGCGGTCCCTGACCCGCCACCCGCTCTTCCAGGTGACGCTGACCGTCCAGAACACGGGCAACGCCTCCCTCGAACTGCCCGGCCTGTCCGTGGCAGCCGAGGCCGGCGAGTCCTCGTGGGCCAGGTTCGACCTGTCCTTCGGCCTGGGCGAGCGGCACACCGCGGGTGGTGTTCCGAACGGCCTCGAAGGTGTCGTGGACTACTCCGCTGACCTCTTCGACCGCGTCACCGTCGAGCAGATCGTGGCCCGCCTGGAGCGGGTGTTGCGTGCGGTGGTGGCGGATCCCGAGGTGGCCGTGGGTCGTGTGGATGTGCTGGGTG
>NZ_JADWYQ010000101.1 GCF_022414575.1 Streptomyces sp. MUM 178J
CGACGGCCCCTACAAGCCCGACCACTACCGCTACTGACCCACACCCCCGCCACCCCCGACCGGGACGGCACGCACGACGCCGTGAGCGCCCTCGGCACGATGGCGCCGTCGACGGCTCACGCCGCACCGCCCCGCCGGGCCGGCCGGAGCTGTGACGCACACCGTTCGAGGTGTGTCGTCGACATACGCCGCGGCTGAACCCGGCCGCGGCGTCCCGCCCCGCCCCGTCTTCTGCCGGCGGCCTGCCGGCAGAAGACGAACCACCATCCAGCCGTCGGCGGTATCGGCAGGCCCCCGCACCCCCGTGTCGGGGGCCTGCCGCTACCCGGCACCCGATGCGCCGTACAGGTCCCGTACCGCTTCCGGGAAGACCGCCGGCGCGGGGAAGACCCGCCGGCGAGCGCCACCGCACAAGGACACGCCCCCATGCCCCGCGGCCGTTATTCGCTCCACGATCCGCACGATCACACCCCCCTCGGCGAAGAACACTTCCAGTGCGCCCCCGGCCCTTCCGGCTGGCGCTACGTCTCCCAGATCACCACCCCCTCCGGCGACCACTCCGGCTCGGTCGACCTCGCCCTCGACGAACTCGGCCGCCCCCTCCGCCTTGAACTGCACACCGCCGACTGGCAGGTCCGTGGCGCCGCCCTCGACGGCGTCACCTGGGTCAGGACCGACCCAACCGGCGCCCACGCCACTGAAGGCAATGTGCGCGCCCATGCCTTCACCGGCAGATCCCCCGCATTCCTTGTCGCGATCGCCCGCCTGCTGCGCCTCACCCCCGATTCCCCGGCGACGCGCGTACGCCTCGTCGCCTTCACCGATCCCGTCCTCGCCCCCCTCACCGTCGACCAGTCGTGGGCCCTGGTGAAGAGTGAAGCGCACGCCACTGACAATGGGGCCCTGACGGTGGACGAGTACCAGGTCAGCCTCCTGGACACCGGAGAACAGCACACCGTGCACATTGCCGGCGACGTGGTGCTGGCCGCACCCGGCATCGAGCTCGAAGACCTCGAATCGCCGCCGTCCCACTTCCCCTGAGCCGCCCGGCAGCCGGCCCCCGAGCAGCGTCAAGCAGGCGGCGCGAACCCCGTGGTCGGCGACTTCTCCGCCCCTGCTCCCGCCTCCGGCGCCGCCTGTCCCGCAGGGGCAGCGGGACGCCGGGCAGACTTCTCCGCCGCCGCGGCCACACCACCCACCGGCACATGCGACGAGCCCGCCCCACCAGCCCCCAGCGTCCGCCGCGCCTCACGCGACTGCCGTTCATACACCACCGCGGCCAGATACTCGGCCGGCGGCACTCCCTGGGGCACCGGAGCCCCTGTCCGCCCCGCCACATCCGCAGCGAGCCGCCCAGCCATCGACCCGCTGACCGCCGGGTCCAGCTGGCGCATGCGCATCAAGTACTGACGTATGGCGAGCCACAGCTCATCGGGCACATTCGACAGGTCGAGCTGGGCGAACCGACCGATGAGCCAGGGGGGCGGAGGCGGCACGCCCATCGCCCTCGACGCCGACGGCACCCGCTCCCGGACCACCAGCGTCCCCGCGAGCACATCGCCGATCCGCCGCCCTCGTGCAGAAACCAGAGAGGCGATGCAGGCGACCACCCCGAACGTCATAAGGATCTCGACCATCCCGACCGCCCCCCGCACCAGCGCGTGCCGGAAGCGGATGGGCCCGCCGTCGTCCCGAACAACCCGCAGCCCGCAGGCGAGCTTTCCAAGGGACCGCCCATGGCTCAGTGTCTCCACCGCTATCGGCAGGCCCACCAGTATCAGCAGGAAAGTCGCCACCGACACGGCCGCAATGGCCGCGTCGTCCAGCGACGCCGTCGCCACCGCCAGGCCCAGCGCCACCATCAGATAGACCGTCCACACCACAACGAGATCGATCACGATGGCGAGCGCACGGCTGGGCAGCCTGGCCGGCTGAAGCCCCAGCACGACGGCGTCCCCCGTCACAAGCCCACTCACCGTTGTCCGCCCGCCCTTCGCGTCGGCCTTCCCTGCCCCTGGAACCTCGCTCTTCGATCCTTAAGTCTGCCAAGCTGGCCGACAGAGCGCCGCAGCCGTACGGACCGTATGCCCCCAGTGCCTGGAACAATCGCCGATCATGGACCTCGACGTCTTCGTGACCGCCCACCGTGCCGAATGGGAACGCCTGGACGCCCTCCTGAAGCGAGGCCGCCGGCTGTCGGGCGACGAGGCCGATGAACTCGTCGCCCTCTACCAGCGCACCGCAACCCACCTGTCGCTCATACAGTCCAGTGCGCCCGACCCGCTGCTCACCGCCCGGCTCACCCAGCTCGTGGCACGTGCACGCGCCGCGGTCACCGGGACCCGCCGCGCCTCCTGGCGCGACGCGGTCCGGTTCCTCACCGCGGGCTTCCCTGCCGCCGTCTACCGCACCCGCCACTGGTGGATCCCCACCGCGATCCTCTCCACGCTCCTCGCCGCGGTGATCGGCTGGTGGATCGGCACCAACCCGGAGGTCCAGGCCTCGATCGCAGCCCCGCAGGAACTCCGCGAGCTCACCCGGCCGGGCGGAGGCTACGAGGCGTACTACTCCAGTCACCCGGCGACCTCGTTCGCCGCCCAGGTCTGGACGAACAACGCCCAGGCGGCTGCCATGTGCCTGGTCCTGGGGGCGTTCCTATGCGTCCCGGTGCTCTGGATCCTGTTCCTCAACATGCTCAACCTGGGAGTCGGGATCGGTCTCATGGCGTCGGCCGGCCGTCTCGACACCTTCCTGGGCCTGATCCTGCCGCACGGCCTGCTCGAGCTCACCGCCGTCTTCGTCGCGGCGGGAACCGGGCTCCGCCTCGGCTGGACGGTTGTCGACCCAGGTCCCCGAACCCGTCGTGCGGCCCTCGCCCAGCAAGGTCGAGCAGCCATCGGTATGGCGATAGGCCTCGCCCTGGTCCTCTTCGTCTCCGGAGTGATCGAAGGCTTCGTCACACCCTCCGGCCTCCCCACCTGGGCGCGCATTGCGATCGGCATCGCCGCTGAGCTGGCCTTTCTCGCCTACGTCTATATCCTCGGCGGCCGTGCCGCCCGCGCAGGCGAGCAGGGGGACTTGGACGAGTCCGACCAAAGCGCGGAACTCCCTACAGCCGCCTGATGTGCATACGACCCCCCTGACCTGCTAGTCTCCTCTTCGCCCGCCGGACCCATTGACACGGGAGCGGTGGGGAGGTAGATTCAAACGGTTGCCCGGAGTGGACAGGATCCAGTCGGCGCAGCTAACATCTACCTCGCTCTCATCGGAAACGTAAATTTCCATAGAGCCTTCCGAATCTTTATCCGGGACTCAAGGCCGATTGGCTCGGCCGAAAAGCCTCTGATAAAGTCGGAGTCGCCGGAAAGGGGAAAGCGCGAAAGCGCTGGAACCGGAAGGCGAACCCCCTTCCGACGGGGAATCGGACGCGAAAGAGTCTGATAGAGTCGGAAACGCGAAAAGCGAAACACCGAAGGGAAGCGCCCGGAGGAAAGCCTGGACCGGTTGGTCGGGGTGAGTACGAAGGAAGC
>NZ_JADWYQ010000102.1 GCF_022414575.1 Streptomyces sp. MUM 178J
GCCGGAGCCCGGGGCAGGCCGGGCGCCGCCGCTGGTCCGACCGCCGGCGCGGCGGCGCGGCGGCCAACGGATCCCGCCCCTTCGGCGCGGGCGGCTCAGGCGCGGGCCTGTCAGGCGCGGGCCCCGAGGACACCGGAGAACAGAGCGTCGGCACCCGCCGCTTCGACCCCGACTTCTGAGTGACGACGGGCCGCGGGCGCGGCCCACGTGGGAGACGACATGAAGATCTACCAGCCCATGCTCTTCGTCGGCCTGGGCGGAACAGGCGGCCGGATCGGGGCCGAGCTGGAGCGCGGCCTGCGCCGTGAACTGTGCGGCCCCGACGGCACGGCCCTGGTGGCCGCCGGCCGCCGCGCGCCCTTCCAGCTGCCGGACTATCTGCAGTTCGTGTACGCGGACTTCAGCGAGGCGGAGCTCGACAAGCTGCCGCAGTTCAGCGCCAAGGGCGTGGAGGGCGCGGCCTACGCCCGCACCTCGCGCATCATCCACGATCTGCTGCCCACCGGATACGACAGCTCGCCCGAGGTGACCCGGATGCTGCGGGTCGCCCTCCACGAGGAGACCCGCGACTGGCTGCCGCCCCAGGACCGGCAGCCGCGCGTCGCCCCCCTGCACAACGGCGCGGGGCAGCTGCCCACGGTCGGCAGGGCCGCGCTGTTCGCCACCCTCCGCGGCGGACTGGAACCGGTGGTGCGGCAGCTGCGCGAAGCGGTCAGCGCCATCAGCAACGCCGCCGGCGACCTGCGCGACCTCGGCGGCCGGCAGATCCGCGGCTGCGACGTCTTCGTGGCCTTCTCGGTGGCCGGCGGCACCGGCGCCGGCATCTTCTACGACTTCATCCACCTCATCGGGCATGTGTTCCGCACCTCCAAGGTGCCGGGCGTGAAGATCTACCCGCTGGTCGTGATGCCGTCCGCCTTCCCGCTGGAGGCGGGCGGCGGACGCGAGGCCGAACTGAACTCCGCCCGTGCGCTGGTGGACCTCTCCCGGCTGGTGGACGACCAGAACGTCCCGGACGCCCTGAGCGACTTCGGCGACGTCGAACAGCGCGGCTCGCTCAGCGTGCGCTATCCGCAGGACGGCGTCGTCGCCCTGCGGCCCTCCACCGTGCAGACCGCGTTCCTGTTCAGCAGGCCCGCCGTCATCCGCCCAGAGGACCTGCGCCGCTCCATCACCGCCATGGTGATGTCGCTGATCGGCACCGAACTGACCGACGACAGCGTCCAGGGCCGCACCGAGGACGACTACCAGTCGTTCGCCGCCAGCTTCGTCAACAAGAGCGTGGAGCGTTCCACCCCCGCCCGCTCCGGCATCGGCTACCGCGGCATGTCCACCAGCCTCGCCGCCTCCCTCACCGTGCCCGTCGACGACCTCGCCGAGATCGTCGCCGGACGGCTGCTCGCCCACGCCGTCCGCGGGATGATCGAGGACGCCCAGCGGCCCCACGACGACGGCGCGGCGCGCGTCAGGGAGATGTTCGACCGCTCCGCAGTCGGCCGGCTGTGGACCCGTGAGGCCCCCGACGTCCCGCCGCCGGACCCGCTGCCCAAGGGAAGCCGGAACATCGGCCAGGCGCTGCGCGACCGCATCGGCGACATGGAGGACCGGCTCGGCCGGCTCGACCGCGAGCTGGACCGGGAGATGCCGCGGCTGGTGGAGGACTTCAAACCGCAGACCGGCGCGCGGGAACTGCTCGGCCTGGTCGGCCCGTTCCAGCTGGAACGGGTGCTCGGCGGGCTGCCCGGCCACCCCAAGCGGGCCGCCGAGGCCGGCTTTGCCGGGATGCTGGAGAACCGGAAGAACGACCCCGAACGCCCCGACGGCATCCAGCCCACCGCCCCCCAGATCCCGCGTGTCAAGGGCGCGATGGGCGGCCTCGTCCCCGCCCGCTGGGGAGACCCCGACGTCCAGGACGCCCTGGACGAACAGGACGCCTGGTACCGCTGGCGCGCCAACCGGCTGTGGCACCGCGCCTGGAAGGAGCACGAGACCCGCTGGCGGCCCCCGCTGGTCAGGGCCCTGCGGGAGGCCGGCGAACTGGCCAGGGCGCTGCGCGCGCACGAGGAGGGGGAGCGCAAGCTGTTCCAGGAGCGCCGCAAGGAGCTGTACCGCGACGACCGCACCGGGGTGTCGTATCTGCTGCCGCCGCAGAGCAACCTCCGCACCTTCTACGACGACGTCTTCAACCGCCTCCTCCAGCACGAGGGCGTGGCGGAGAACACCAGCCCCGCCGCCCTGGTCGCCCGGCTGATCCAGCCGGAGGACTGGCATCGGGCGCTGGACGAGGCGCGCCGCTCCCCGCGCGCCGCGGTCAAGGAGATCAAGCAGGTCCTTGAGCAGCGGGTGAAGGGCCTGTTCGGCGAGGCCAGCGTGCTCAACGAGCGTCCGCTGCTGCCGTCCATGGCGATGCTGCTGCGGGCCGCGTCCGGCGACGAGGACGCCGAGGCCGCCGTGGACCCGCGCTGGCTGGAGCAGTTCCGCTCCCAGCTCGCCGGGCTGCTGCCGGTCGGCTTCACCCCGGACGGCAGCGGCCCGCTGAAGGTCCTCGTCGTCCATCCGCAGAGCGAGGGCGACGCACGGGCCCAGCAGTATCTGCGCCAGGAGTTGGCGCTGCCGCGCGACCCCGCGGCCACCCAGGAGTTCCGGGCCGTGGACACCGAGTCCGTCACCGTCGTGCTGTTCCGCAGCGGGATGAGCCTCACCGACGTCTCCGAGGTGCGGCAGGTCCTCAGGCTCTGGGCCGAGGCCCGCGACGCGTCCGGCCCCGACGACTTCCTGCACTGGCGGCAGCGGCTCGGCTACCGAGACGACTGGCTCGCCAGCACGGAGGACGACCGGCAGCGGATACTGCACCGCATCCTGTGCGCCATGTGGAACGGCCAGGTCTCCTACGAGGGACCCGCGACCTCCCCGGAGCTGATCCGCATCCGCCTCCAGGAGGGCGGCTCCGCCAGCATGACGCTGCGTCTGGAGCCGTTCGACGGCTCGGTCTCCAGCTGGGGCGGACTGCTCGCGGCGTACGAACGCTGGGCGCTGCTGGACGAGGGACAGATCATCGAGGACTTCTGCGACCGGCTGATGCGCACCCAGCCGACCGGGCTCGCCACCACGCCCGTACCCCCGTCGGAGCTGTTCACCACGCTGGTGCGCGAGGTCGCCCCGCGCCAGAAGGCCCTGCTGGACGAGCTGTCCGACCGTTACCCGGGCGAGGACGAGGAGTGGCTCGTACCGCTCCGGCACTTCTGGGAGGAGACCCTCAAGGGCGCGCTGGAGATGCGCTTCCCGGGCGCGTCCCGGCCCACCCGGCCCTCGCTGGCGGCCCTCCACGCGCGCCACGCCGGACACCGGGCTGGCGGGCGCGCCGACGACGGCCCGCAGGCCCGGTCGGACAGGCCGCCGCGGCCGCACGCGCACGCCAACGGCGGCCG
>NZ_JADWYQ010000103.1 GCF_022414575.1 Streptomyces sp. MUM 178J
GCGTTGGCTTCGCGTGTGGTGGTGGCTGATGGTGCGATGGGCACGATGTTGCAGGCGCAGGATCCGTCGCTGGAGGATTTCCAGGGGCTTGAGGGCTGTAATGAGATCTTGAATGTGACGCGGCCGGACATTGTGCGGTCGGTGCATGAGGAGTATTTCGCGGTCGGTGTGGACTGTGTGGAGACGAACACGTTCGGTGCGAATTTCGCGGCGTTGGGTGAGTACGACATCGCGGGTCGGGTGTTCGAGTTGTCGGAGGCGGGTGTGCGGATCGCCCGTGAGGTGGCGGATGAGTTCACGGTCTCGTCTGGTCGGCAGCGGTGGGTGCTGGGGTCGATGGGGCCTGGGACGAAGTTGCCGACGTTGGGGCATGTTCCGTATGTCACGTTGCGTGATGCGTATCAGCGGAATGCGGAGGGGATGATCGCCGGGGGTGCGGATGCGCTGCTGGTGGAGACGACGCAGGATCTGTTGCAGACCAAGGCGGCGGTGCTGGGGGCGCGGCGTGCGTTGGGGGCGGGGGGTGTGGATCTGCCGTTGATTGTGTCGGTGACGGTGGAGACCACGGGCACGATGTTGTTGGGGTCGGAGATCGGGGCTGCGTTGACGGCGTTGGAGCCGTTGGGCGTGGACATGGTCGGGTTGAACTGTGCGACGGGGCCGGCGGAGATGAGTGAGCATCTGCGTTATCTGGCGCGGCATGCGCGTGTTCCGTTGTCGTGTATGCCGAATGCGGGTCTGCCGGTGTTGGGCAGGGATGGTGCGCATTATCCGTTGACGGCGTCGGAGTTGGCGGATGCGCAGGAGGGGTTTGTCCGGGAGTACGGGTTGTCGTTGGTGGGGGGTTGTTGCGGGACGACGCCGGAGCATTTGCGGCAGGTTGTGGAGCGGGTGCGGGGGTTGGCGCCCGCGTCTCGGGATCCGCGTCCTGAGGCGGGTGCGGCGTCGTTGTATCAGCATGTTCCGTTCCGGCAGGACACGTCGTATCTGGCGATCGGTGAGCGGACGAACGCCAATGGGTCGAAGAAGTTCCGTGAGGCGATGTTGGGCGGTCGGTGGGACGACTGTGTGGAGATGGCCCGGGATCAGATCCGTGAGGGTGCGCACATGCTGGATCTGTGTGTGGACTATGTGGGTCGTGATGGTGTGGCCGATATGGAGGAGTTGGCGGGGCGGTTTGCCACTGCTTCGACGTTGCCGGTTGTTTTGGACTCGACTGAGGTGGATGTCATCCGGGCGGGTTTGGAGAGGCTGGGCGGGCGTGCGGTGATCAATTCGGTGAACTACGAGGACGGTGATGGGCCACAGTCGCGGTTTGCGAAGGTTGCGGGGTTGGCGCGGGAGCATGGTGCGGCTTTGATCGCGTTGACGATTGATGAGGAGGGTCAGGCGCGGACGGCTGAGAAGAAGGTTGAGATCGCTGAGCGGTTGATTGTGGATCTGACGGGGAACTGGGGGATTCGTGAGTCGGACATTTTGGTGGATTGTCTGACGTTCACGATCTGCACGGGTCAGGAGGAGTCCCGGGGGGACGCCATCGCCACGATCGAGGCGATCCGGGAGTTGAAGCGGCGTCGTCCGCAGGTGCAGACCACGCTGGGGTTGTCGAATATTTCGTTCGGTTTGAATCCTGCGGCGCGGATTTTGTTGAACTCGGTGTTCCTGGATGAGTGTGTCAAGGCGGGTCTTGATTCGGCGATCGTGCATGCGTCGAAGATTTTGCCGATCGCGCGGTTTGATCAGGAGCAGGTCGCCACGGCGTTGGATCTGGTCTATGACCGGCGTGGTGAGGGGTATGACCCGCTGCAGAAGCTGATGGCCTTGTTCGAGGGGGCTACGGCGAAGTCGTTGAGGGCGGGCAAGGCCGAGGAGTTGGCGGCGTTGCCGTTGGAGGAGCGGCTGAAGCGGCGGATCATCGATGGGGAGCGCAATGGTCTGGAGGCGGATCTGGACGAGGCGCTTGTCTCGCGTGCGGCGTTGGACATTGTCAATGACACGCTGCTGGGCGGGATGAAGGTCGTCGGTGAGTTGTTCGGGTCGGGGCAGATGCAGTTGCCGTTTGTGCTGCAGTCGGCCGAGGTGATGAAGAGTGCGGTGGCGTATCTCGAGCCGCATATGGAGAAGTCGGATGCCGAGGGCAAGGGCACGATTGTGCTGGCCACGGTCCGCGGTGATGTGCATGACATCGGCAAGAATTTGGTCGACATCATCCTGTCCAACAACGGCTACAACGTGGTCAATCTGGGGATCAAGCAGCCGGTGTCGGCGATCTTGGACGCGGCGCAGGAGCACCGGGCGGATGTGATCGGGATGTCCGGGCTGCTGGTGAAGTCCACGGTGATCATGAAGGAGAACCTGGAGGAGCTCAACCAGCGTGATCTGGCCGCGGACTATCCGGTGATCCTCGGCGGTGCGGCGCTGACCCGCGCCTATGTGGAGCAGGACCTGCACGAGATCTACCAGGGCGAGGTCCGCTACGCGCGCGACGCGTTCGAGGGACTGCGGCTGATGGACGCCCTGATCGCCGTCAAACGCGGCGTCCCCGGCGCCGCCCTGCCTCCGCTGAAACAACGGCGTGTGCCGCAACGGGACAGTGCGCTCCTCGAACTCACCGAGCCCGAACCGGCCGGCCGCTCCGATGTCGCCGTCGACAACCCGGTCCCGACCCCGCCGTTCCTCGGCACCCGGGTGATCAAGGGGATTCAGCTGAAGGAGTACGCCTCCTGGCTGGACGAGGGCGCGCTGTTCAAGGGCCAGTGGGGGCTGAAGCAGTCCCGCACCGGTGACGGCCCCGGCTATGAGGAACTGGTCGAAAGCGAGGGACGCCCGCGGCTGCGCGGCTGGCTGGACCGGCTGCAGACGCAGAACCTGCTCCAGGCCGCCGTGGTCTACGGCTACTTCCCCTGCGTGTCCAAGGGCGACGATCTGATCCTGCTCAACGAGGACGGCTCGGAACGCACCCGATTCTCCTTCCCCCGCCAGCGCCGCGGCCGCCGGCTGTGCCTGGCCGACTTCTTCCGACCCGAGGAATCCGGCGAGACGGACGTGGTCGGCCTCCAGGTCGTCACCGTCGGCTCCAAGATCGGCGAAGCTGCCGCCGAACTCTTCGAATCCGACTCCTACCGCGACTACCTCGAACTCCACGGCCTGTCCGTCCAACTCGCCGAAGCCCTCGCCGAATACTGGCACGCCCGCGTCCGCGCCGAACTGGGCTTCGCAGGTGAGGACCCGGACTCGATCGACGGGATGTTCCGCACCGAGTACCGGGGCTGCCGCTACTCCTTCGGCTATCCCGCCTGCCCCGACCTGGAGGACCGGGCGAAGATCGCCGACCTGCTGGAGCCCGAGCGGATCGGCGTCGAGCTGTCCGAGGAGTTCCAGCTCCACCCCGAGCAGTCCACCGACGC
>NZ_JADWYQ010000104.1 GCF_022414575.1 Streptomyces sp. MUM 178J
CAACGGCTTCGGACCCGGCATCACCCCACCCTACAACCGCCAAAGAACTAACGACTCAGGACACTAGCGAGGACGCATGGCCGAGGACCAGGAGTACGACGAGGTCCCCGCAGTTGTTCGTATCCCCAAGGGCGAGCACCTCGCCGACTCGCGGAAGAGCGAAGGCTGGAAGCGTGGGTTCACTCCCAAGACGAGTGACAAAGGGCCGGAGCACGTCGAGATCCGCCTGAGGGCCGAAAAGGAGTCAAGTTTCGCAGACAAGCCCGAGATCGTCTACGTCACCGAGTACGTGGAGGATCAGCGTCCTCAGCTCACCCCCGGCCAACAGGCCGTGGCTGACATCACGGGCCAGATCATTGAGGCTCTTGTAGAAATCGCAAAACCTCGCGTTGCCCACTGGTGGCGCACCCGGGCCGCGCCGGCCCTCGTTGCCAAGGGCGAAGCCTTGGTGCTGAAGCAACAGGCCCGCAGAGCCCAGAAGAAAGCCTTGCGGACTGGGTCCACAACACCTCCTGTTGCCGTCCCGGGAGTCGAGGCGGACGCGCCTTCCCAAGATCTGGCCACCACGCCCAGCGACCCGAAGGTCACTGTGACGAGCCAGCAGTTTCAGCAGATGTTCCTGGCTTGGCTCGCTCGTGAGGACGCCCAGCAGGCGCTCTGGAGCCTCATCGTGAATGCCGAGGTCGAGGATGGCGGTGTTGCCACCCTGGCATGGCAGCAGGAACTGAAAGAGCTTTCGCCTGAGCAGCGAACCCAGCGGGTCATGGAGTTTCTCGCTACCAACCCCTCGATCCTGGAAGACTTCGCTCGTCAGCTCATGGGCAGCATGGCCCTCGGGCTCGGCGAGACGGCTCTCAGGCGCGACCGGGCGTAGGGGGCCGCGCCGTTTCAGGATGGCGCGTCACTAGAAGGGGCCTCAGACCTACGTCGGAGGCCCTTTCCAAGGCAAAGCCGCTGTTGGCGTCGGGCGAGGCGGGCTGTACGCCGGGTTCTGTCGCCCGACCAAGGACAAGGGCACTAGCCAATCTTGGCCGATCAGGTCGCGCGATTCACCGCTTGAGATTCCAGCCATGCCTCTACCTCCGACCAGCGGTAGCGCAAATAGCGGCCGACCTTGTGGGCTCGCGGCCCCTGGTGTCGGTGATTCCATATGTAGACCGTATTCAGAGGTACGCCCAGGAAGTCGGCCAGTTCCTCCGCGCTCATCAAGGGACAACGGTCCCCCGCGCCACTGGCGGCTTCTTCCGCACGGGTAGTGGTTCGACGCATGGGCACTCCAAAACGGTTCGAAGCGGGCAGGAAAGAACCACGTGAGCGGTACTCCGCTGTGGTGGTGGGCGAACGTTTGCATTGAATTCCGGCCGGACCAAACAGAGGGCCTTTCGGCGAAATACCCACGACTCTTGCGAACTCTCGAAGGGCACAGGCGAATCTTCGCTGAGGGTTCGTCGAGCCCTCGTCGAAACCTCGTCGAACCCTCAGCGAGCATTTGCCTAGGTGAAATCTTCTCTACCACTCTGCACCCTTTGTCACGAAGACCCCAAGAATGCATTTGACATCTTCGGCTCGCCTGGATCAACATCCAATTCACTTAGGGCGCGATGAACGGGCACACGATCTCGCCGTCGACGATCGCCCTGATTCAAGAGAGTCCACAAATAGACTCAAAGGCCCATTGAAAACTAGGAGTTAGTTGATGCCGTACGACCGCTGGCACAAGTCGCGCCCGAAAGACGGGGAGTTGACCTGCAAGGAACACGGCAAAGTCCCGACCCGGGATCACGGGACGGGGAAGCGGTGGCAGGCCAGATGGCGTAACCGGGAAGATGTCCAGCAGACGGAGCTCTTCCGCACCGAGGTCGAAGCCCGCAGGCATGAGACCAAGATGCGGTCCGGAGTGGACGACGGTTCATATATCAACCCTCGCGCCGGAGAGGTCAGGGTCAGTGAGCTCGCCATTACGTGGCTCAAGGGGCACGAACACAAGAATCCACGAACTTACCGACGCCACAAGGAGCGAATTTTCCTGCACGTCGTTCCTACCGCAGTGGGGAAGATGCGCGTAAAGGACGTGAACGCCTCATCTTTGCTGGACTGGCTGCACGACCGTCGCAGGCTGCTCGAAAGTTCCACACTGCGCCTGGTCTTCGACAACCTTCGGGCTGTCTTTGACCTGGCCGTGGACGACAGCCTGATACACAAAAATCCGTGCCTCGCCAAATCGGTGCAGGACGCCAAGCCGAAGCGAGGAGGTGGCGGCCGGGCAGAGCTGACCCTGACATGGGAGGACACCGAGAAGATCCGTGCCGAACTTCCCGACCGCTACAAAGCGCTCGTCGACTGTGGTCGCGGCCTGGGTCTTCGGCAAGGAGAGATATTCGGCCTGTCACCAGAAGATATCGACTGGGCACATCCGGACGGCGCCATGGTGCACGTGCAACGGCAAGTAGTCCACGACGGCTCGTTCCTCGTATACGCCCTCCCCAAGGGCGGAGACGACGAAGACCCGAAGGACCGGTGGGTCGAGCTGACCGATGACGTGGCCATCCCCCTGCGCGAGCACATGCAGAAGTACCCGCCGGCCGAGGTGACCCGGCCGTGGGGCAGCAAAGGCGGCGACCCGGTCACGGTGCGGCTGATCTTTTACACCCGGGAGAAGACCGCCATTCAGTCGAATTGGTTCAACTCCTACCGCTGGAAGCCCGCCCTGGCGTCGGCCGGCCTCATCAAGCCCCTTGAATCCGACGCGAAAGGACGACGTTGGGAGAAGTCCCGCGACGTGATGATGCACGCGCTCCGACACCTGTACGCGTCGATGATGATCAGCGGCGGTGTAGACGTGTACACGCTCGCGGACCGACTCGGACACGCCGATCCCGCGTTCACCCTGCGTAAGTACGTGAACCCTCGGGAATTGCATCAGATGGGCGAGAAATCGCAGGTAGCGAAGTCAGAGCGGCATCCGACGG
>NZ_JADWYQ010000105.1 GCF_022414575.1 Streptomyces sp. MUM 178J
GCCGCAACGGGCTGGAGCGGACTTCGATCGCCGACATCACCGCCGAGTCCGGCCTCTCGGCCGGCTCGATCTATGCGCACTACCGCAACAAGGCCGACCTGGTCCGGGTCGCCGCCCGCGAGGTGCTCGCCAAGCGCGCCGACGTCCTCGGCGAGTACGCCGCGGCCGACGCCCCACCCGGCCCCGACGAACTGCTCTCCCGGCTGATCGCCGCGATCGACCCCGCCGAGGCTCGGGTCGGCGTGCAGACCTGGGGTGAGGCGACCACCGACCCGGCCATCCACGGCATCGTCGTCGACATGACCGACCGGATGCGCGCGATGCTGCGCGACTGCGTCACGGCGTGGCTGGTCAAGGTCGAACACCGTGAGCCGGCCGAGGCCCGGGAGCGCGCCGCCCCGATCGCCCGCCGGGTCATGGCGCTCTACCAGGCCGAACTGCTGTACACCGCCTTGCAATCACCGCCTGAGGAGACCGCGTCATGACCACCGCGACCGCTTGGTTCGCCGCCCGCACCGTTTCCAGGGTCGGCTACGGCGCGTTGCAGCTCGAGCGCCTGCCTGACCGCCGCGGCGAGGCCGTCGCGTTGCTGCGCCGCGCGGTCGAGCTGGGCGTCGACCACGTGGACACCGCCCAGTTCTACGGCTTCGGTTTCGCCAACGACGTGATCCGCGAGGTGCTGCGCCCCGAGGACGGCGTCCTGGTCGTCACGAAGGTCGGCGCCGACCCCGACCCGGGCGGGCCCATGCCGTTGCGTCTGGCGCAGCGGCCCGAGCAACTGCGCGTCAGCGTCGAGGACAACCTGCGCAGTCTCGGTCTCGACCGGCTCCCGGTGGTCAACCTGCGGCGCCTGGACTCCGGCCCCGGGCTGCGTCCCGAGGGCGACCAGGTTGTCGACCTCGACGACCAGCTCGCGGTGATGACCGCCCTGCGCGACGAGGGCAAGATCGGCGCGATCGGTCTGAGCAGCGTCACCCTCGACGTCCTGCGCCGCGCCCTGCCGGCCGGCATCGTCTGCGTGCAGAACGCGTACAGTCTCGTCTCCCGAGATGACGAGGACATGCTGCAGCTGTGCGCGTCCGAGGGCATCGCCTGGGTGCCGTTCTTCCCGCTCGGCGGAGCCACCCCCGGCCTGCCCAAGGTCACCGACGAGCCGGCGGTGCTCGCCGCGGCCGAGTCCCTGGGCCTCACGCCCTCCCAGATCGGCCTCGCCTGGCTGCTGCACCACGCCCCCAACGTGCTGCTCATCCCCGGCACCGCCAACGCCGCCCACTTGGAGGCCAACCTGGCGGTCAGCGAGATTGCCTTCGACGCCGCGACCCTCGCCGCCCTCGATGCCGTCGAGTCCCGCTCCAACGAGGTCCCCATCGGCTGACCGGAACCAACGCGGCCCCGGTCCGCGACCGCACCCCACGCCGGACACCCTGACGGAACGCCAGGCCATGCCGGGAACCCCGCTCTACCAGGCTCCAAGGACGGATCATGAAGGCCATCATTTACCGCGACAACGGCGCCCCCGACGTTCTCCAGTTCGTCGAGCGTGACCTGCCGGCGCCCGGCCCGGGCGAGGTTCGTGTCCGGGTCGCCGTGTCCGGGGTCAACCCGACCGACTGGCAGGCGCGCTCCGGCGTCGGCCACCCCAAGCGCTTCTCCGAGATCACCCCGCACCTCGACGGCGCCGGCACGATCGACGCCGTCGGTGCGGGTGTCGACCAGAGCCGGGTCGGTCAGCGGGTCTGGCTGTTCATGGCGGCCGCCGGGCGGCCCACCGGCACCGCCGCCGAGTTCACCGTCGTGCCCGCCGGCCAGGCCGTGCCGCTGCCCGACGAGGCCGGCTTTGACGTCGGCGCCGCACTGGGAGTCCCCGCGTTGACCGCGCACCGCGCGCTCACCGTCGCCGAGGACGGGCCGCGCCGGCTGCGGCCCGGGGCGCTCGACGGGAAGGTGGTGCTCGCCGCGGGCGGGGCCGGGGCGGTCGGGCACGCGGTGATCCAGCTTGCCCGATGGGCCGGCGCCACCGTGATCAGCACCATCAGCAGCCCGGAGAAAGCCCGGCTGGCCACCGCCGCGGGAGCCCACCATGTGATCAACTACCGTGAGGGCGACCCGGTCGCCGAGATCCGCAGTATCGCCCCGGACGGCGTCGACATCGTCGCAGAGGTGGCGCTGGGCGCGAACCTCGCACTGGACCTGGCCGTGCTGCGAAGCCGCGGCACGATCTCGACCTACGCCAACGACGGTGGCAAGCCGGTCGAACTGGACGTGCTGCAGAACATGGTGCTGAACACACGCCTCCAGTTCCTGGTGCTCTACACGGCCGGTCCGGAGGCACGCACGGCGGCCGCCCAGGACGTCGCCGCCGCAGTGGGCGACGGCGCGCTGCCGGTCGGCGAGGAGCACGGCCTGCCGCTGGTCCGCTTTCCCCTCGACCGCACCGCCGACGCGCACCGGGCGGTGGAGGGCGGTGCGGTCGGCAA
>NZ_JADWYQ010000106.1 GCF_022414575.1 Streptomyces sp. MUM 178J
TGGTTGTGGTTTCAGAACCAACACAGTGGACGCGAGCAACTGAGGACAAGCCCTCGGCCTATTAGTACCGGTCAACTCCACACCTCACGGTGCTTCCATATCCGGCCTATCAACCCAGTCGTCTACTGGGAGCCTTACCCCATCAAGTGGGTGGGAGTCCTCATCTCGAAGCAGGCTTCCCGCTTAGATGCTTTCAGCGGTTATCCCTCCCGAACGTAGCCAACCAGCCATGCCCTTGGCAGAACAACTGGCACACCAGAGGTTCGTCCGTCCCGGTCCTCTCGTACTAGGGACAGCCCTTCTCAAGACTCCTACGCGCACAGCGGATAGGGACCGAACTGTCTCACGACGTTCTAAACCCAGCTCGCGTACCGCTTTAATGGGCGAACAGCCCAACCCTTGGGACCGACTCCAGCCCCAGGATGCGACGAGCCGACATCGAGGTGCCAAACCATCCCGTCGATATGGACTCTTGGGGAAGATCAGCCTGTTATCCCCGGGGTACCTTTTATCCGTTGAGCGACGGCGCTTCCACAAGCCACCGCCGGATCACTAGTCCCGACTTTCGTCCCTGCTCGACCCGTCGGTCTCACAGTCAAGCTCCCTTGTGCACTTACACTCAACACCTGATTGCCAACCAGGCTGAGGGAACCTTTGGGCGCCTCCGTTACCCTTTAGGAGGCAACCGCCCCAGTTAAACTACCCATCAGACACTGTCCCTGATCCGGATCACGGACCCAGGTTAGACATCCAGCACGACCAGAGTGGTATTTCAACGACGACTCCACACACACTGGCGTGCATGCTTCAAAGTCTCCCACCTATCCTACACAAGCCGAACCGAACACCAATATCAAACTGTAGTAAAGGTCCCGGGGTCTTTCCGTCCTGCTGCGCGAAACGAGCATCTTTACTCGTAGTGCAATTTCACCGGGCCTATGGTTGAGACAGCCGAGAAGTCGTTACGCCATTCGTGCAGGTCGGAACTTACCCGACAAGGAATTTCGCTACCTTAGGATGGTTATAGTTACCACCGCCGTTTACTGGCGCTTAAGTTCTCAGCTTCGCCCTGACGAATCAGAGCTAACCGGTCCCCTTAACGTTCCAGCACCGGGCAGGCGTCAGTCCGTATACATCGCCTTACGGCTTCGCACGGACCTGTGTTTTTAGTAAACAGTCGCTTCTCGCTGGTCTCTGCGGCCACCCCCAGCTCACACAGAAAATGTGATCACCAGGAATGGCCCCCCTTCTCCCGAAGTTACGGGGGCATTTTGCCGAGTTCCTTAACCATAGTTCACCCGAACGCCTCGGTATTCTCTACCTGACCACCTGAGTCGGTTTAGGGTACGGGCCGCCATGAAACTCGCTAGAGGCTTTTCTCGACAGCATAGGATCATCCACTTCACCACAATCGGCTCGGCATCAGGTCTCAGACACATGTCACGCGGATTTGCCTACGCAACGTCCTACACCCTTACCCCGGGACAACCACCGCCCGGGCTGGACTACCTTCCTGCGTCACCCCATCACTTACCTACTACCACCTTGGGTCAGCGGCTCCACCACTCCCCTCAACTCCGAAGAGATCAGGGCGGCTTCACGGCCTTAGCATTAATGGATTCGATACTGGGCGTTTCAAAGCGGGTACCGGAATATCAACCGGTTGTCCATCGACTACGCCTGTCGGCCTCGCCTTAGGTCCCGACTTACCCTGGGCAGATCAGCTTGACCCAGGAACCCTTAGTCAATCGGCGCACACGTTTCCCACGTGTGTATCGCTACTCATGCCTGCATTCTCACTCGTGAACCATCCACCACTGCCTTCCGGCGCGGCTTCACCCGGCACACGACGCTCCCCTACCCATCAGCACCCTCGTTAAAGGTATATGTGCCAATGACACGACTTCGGCGGTACGCTTGAGCCCCGCTACATTGTCGGCGCGGAATCACTTGACCAGTGAGCTATTACGCACTCTTTCAAGGATGGCTGCTTCTAAGCCAACCTCCTGGTTGTCTCTGCGACTCCACATCCTTTCCCACTTAGCGTACGCTTAGGGGCCTTAGTCGATGCTCTGGGCTGTTTCCCTCTCGACCATGGAGCTTATCCCCCACAGTCTCACTGCCGCGCTCTCACTTACCGGCATTCGGAGTTTGGCTAAGGTCAGTAACCCGGTAGGGCCCATCGCCTATCCAGTGCTCTACCTCCGGCAAGAAACACACGACGCTGCACCTAAATGCATTTCGGGGAGAACCAGCTATCACGGAGTTTGATTGGCCTTTCACCCCTAACCACAGGTCATCCCCCAGGTTTTCAACCCTGGTGGGTTCGGCCCTCCACACGGTCTTACCCGCGCTTCAGCCTGCCCATGGCTAGATCACTCCGCTTCGGGTCTTGAGCGCGCTACT
>NZ_JADWYQ010000107.1 GCF_022414575.1 Streptomyces sp. MUM 178J
GACCGAGGGACCAGGCGTCACCCGCGATGTGGTGCAGGACCAGCACGAGGACGTGCTCCTCCGGACCCGCGGCCAGCAGCCGGGCCCGCAGCGGGGTCTGCTCGGTGAGGTCGAAGCCGTGGCGCACGGTCTCCGCGACGAACGCCGCGATCCCGTCCGCCGGAACGGCTCCGGTGCGCAGCACCCGTCCGGCGACGTCGGCGGGGTCGAGGACGACCTGGCGGGGGTTGCCGTCGGTGGCGGGGAAGATCGTGCGCAGGCTCTCGTGCCGCGCGACGAGGTCGGCGAGGGCCGCCTCCAGCGCGGCCACGTCCAGCAGGCCGTTCAGGCGCAGGCCGAGGGAGATGTTGTAGAGCGAGCTCTCGGTGTCCATCTGGTTGATGAACCACAGGCGGCGCTGGGCGAAGGACAGCGGGATGTCAGCGGGCCGCTCCCGCTTCACCAGAGCCAGCCGCGCCGTGTCACCACCACTGATCCGACCCGCCAGAGCGGCGACCGTCGAAGCCTCGAACACCGCCCGGATCCCGACCTCGACTCCCAGGACGGACCGGATCCGCGACACCAGACGCGTCACCAGCAGCGAATGACCACCCAGCTCGAAGAAACCGTCATCCACCCCAACACGAGCGACCCCGAGAACCTCCGCGAACAGCCCGCACAGAATGTCCTCCTGAGCCGACCGCGCCTCACGACGCACCACCGACGACGACACCACCGGAGCCGGCAACGCCTTACGGTCCGTCTTCCCGTTCGGCGTCAACGGCACCTCGTCCAGCACCATCACCACCGACGGAACCATGTACTCCGGCAGCACCGACCCCACATGACGCCGCACAGCCTCCACATCCGGCACCACGCCTTCACCCGGCACGACATAACCCACCAGACGACGGTCACCCGGCACGTCCTCACGCACCACAGCAACACCACGCAACACACCAGACGCACCAGCGAGCGCGGCCTCGACCTCACCCAGCTCGATCCGATACCCCCGGACCTTCACCTGGTCATCCACCCGACCCACGAACTCCAACGTGCCATCAGCGCTCCATCGCACCAGGTCACCCGTCCGATACATCCGGGCACCCCCACCCGCAAACGGATCGGCCACAAAACGCTCAGCCGTCAGACCCGGACGGCCCCAATACCCCCGGGCCACACCCTCACCCGCGATATACAGCTCACCCGCCACACCCGCAGGCACCAGACCAAGACGCCCATCCAGCACATACACCCGCGTATTCGCAATCGGAGAACCAATAGGCGTCCCCGAACCCGCCAGCAACGCACCCGTCGACCAAATCGTCGTCTCCGTCGGCCCGTACATGTTCCACACCGAGACACCCAGGTCGACCAGTGAAGACGCGAGCCCGGCGTCCAGCGCCTCACCACCCACGAGAATCCGCAGACCCTCCACAGCCCCGGGATCCGTCTCCACCAGCGCCCGCCACAAACTCGGCGTCGCCTGCATCACCGACACACCCTCGGAACGCACCAGACGGCCCAACTCCGCCGGATCACGCACCACATCACGGTCCGCAACCACCACCACAGCGCCCGAGACCAACGGCAGGAAGACTTCCAGCAGCGAGATGTCGAACCCGAACGTCGTCACCGCCACCCAGCGCTCACCCGCGGTCAGACCGATCCGTGAGCCCATCGACCACAGGAAGTTCCGCAGCGCACCATGCGGAACCACCACACCCTTGGGCCGGCCCGTCGAACCCGACGTATACAGCACATACGCTGCATCATCCGCCGACACCTCCACCGGCAACGTCAACTCGGCAGCCCCAGCCACCTCGTCCACCAGAACGACAGGCGCCTCCACACCCGCCGGGAGGCCGCCCACGCCCCCTGCCGTCGACAGCACGACCGCCGGAGACGCATCCGACAGCACGAACGCGATCCGCTCAGCCGGGAAGTCCAGATCCACCGGCAAGAACGCCCCACCGGCCAGCCCCACACCCAGCATCGCCACCACCGCGTCCACCGAACGCGGCACCGCCAACGCCACCACCGAGCCCCGGCCCACACCCAGACCCGACAACACATTCGCCACACCAACCGCACGCGCCCACACCTGCGCATACGTCAACGACACACCACCACACACCACAGCGACCGCATCCGGAGAACCCACCACCCGCTCCCCGAACCACACCGGCAACACACCCACCGACACCTCAACACCCGCCGGGTTCCACTCACCCAACAACCGCTCACGCTCACCAACACCCAGCACATCCACACGACCCACGGCCACCTCGGGATCCGCCACCACCGCACGCAACACCCGCTC
>NZ_JADWYQ010000109.1 GCF_022414575.1 Streptomyces sp. MUM 178J
GAGTGTCGCCTCGGGTGGACGCCGGGTTCCACTGCTCCGGGTTGGGTCCTCTTCTCGTAGGGACAGGCGGATCCGCTGGTCGGCCGGGGTTGGGTAGGAGCGCAAGCCGTTCGAGTGCGGCGGTGATCTCGCCGGTCCAGGGCCAGTGGCGGGCGAGGCGGAGGATGCGGCGCCGGCCGGTGGTGACGAGCTGGCCGGCCGCGGAGAACAGGCGGAACCGCAGCCGGCGGGGCTCGAAGAGGCGGGCTTGGCCGGTCAGGGCGAGCATGGGCATCCAGGCCAGCAGGTCGAGGGCGATCTGGACGATCTCCAGCCAGACCTTGTTCTGGGCGGTGTGGTGCAGGGGCAGGTTGCGCAGTCCGGTCGCGCGGGCGGCCCGGATGCGGTCCTCGGCCCGGGCCCGCAGTCGGTGGCGGAGCTCGAGCTCGGCGATCGGCCGGTCGGGAGTGTTGGTGGCGAAGCAGGTGATCCGCATGCCGTCCGCGTCGGTGATCCTCAACTGGGCACCGGGGTGCGGTCGTTCCTTGCGGATGATCAGCCGCATCCCTTTCGGCCAGCCGGTGAGGACATCGCCGGTGAGTTCGGCGACCCAGGCGCCGTTGCGGACCTCGCCGTCCGTTTCGATGGCCGGGGTCCAGGCCGGTGCCGGGATCTTGAGGACGTGGCTGTGGATGGCCTCGGTGATCACCATGCCGACCGAGTAGGACAGCCAGCGTCCTCGCTTCGCGAGCCAGGCCACGAAATCGTGGGTGCCGCCGGCGGAATCGCAGCGGATGAGGGTCTGCCGCCCGCGCCGGTACTTCTTCGGCAGCTGGGCCAGGGCGAGGCGGGTGGTGGTGATGTGGTCGGCGGCCGTGTTCGAGCCCGCATTGCCCGGTCTGAGCAGAGCGGCGACCGGCTCTCCGGTTCCGCCCGGGCCGTGGTCGACGAAGGCCGTCAGGGGGTGATGGCCGTAGGTCTTCTTCCAGGTCGCGGCCGCGTCCTCTTTGTCGGAGTGCGCGACCACCAGGACGCCGTCGAGGTCGACCGTGACCTTTCCGTCGGCGGCCGGGGCATTACCCCCGGCCAACGACCAGACCCGCTGCCGGACTTCGGACCGTGCGGACCGGATGGCCTGCAAGGCTTTCTCGCCGGAGGCTGCGAGGGTGTCGATCAGGCGGGAGACGGTCGGGTCGGAGGCGACCGGGCCGAAGACGGCCGGCTCACACCGCAGCGTTGCGATGTCGGCGAGGCAGTCCCCGCCCAGTGCGACCGCCAGGGCGACGTCCAGCAGGACCTTGCCCGGGTCGTGGACGGCCCGCGGTTTGCGCCAGGGTGCCAGCACCTGCGATATCGCCTGATCCAGACCGGTCTTGCGGACCGTTTCGACCAGCAGTACCGACCCGGCCTGGGAGACCACGGCTCGGCCGTCATCCTGGACACGGACATGGGGGTAGGACCCGGTAGGCTGCTTCACCTGGAAAGTGCCTCCGACAGGAGCGGGAACAAGGACCTCAGCAATCCTCATTCTCGCTGGTCAGAGGCACTTTTCGCTTACCTGACCGCCTGTCGGACAGCCTGCTTCATGAAAGCGCGAGGCTAG
>NZ_JADWYQ010000110.1 GCF_022414575.1 Streptomyces sp. MUM 178J
CAACACCGTTGATTTAGCGCTTTGACCTGGCCTTCAAGCCTTCCTCCATCACCGTGACGTCGGCTTGGAGGGTGTAGTGCTGGGTGGTGGCGGGGTGCTGGAGGGAGTTCTTGCTGTACTTGCTCGTCGGGTTCTTTCGGATGCGAGCCTTGGCCCGTTGCCGGCGGTGGGCGGGCAGGAGGTTGTCCAGGACGGCATGGCCGATAGCCCCCACCAGCGTGACCTTGCCGGGGAGGATCCCGGCGGCGGTGGTGACCTGGTCACGGGCCGTCTCCAGGGCGATGGTGAAGCTGATCCGGTCCGGGTCCAGACGCGGTCGGCTGGCGGCAGCGTCGGCGGTGATCCGCACGAGGGCCTGGTAGACGGTCAGCAGGGCGTACACCTCCTGTTCGACCTCCTGTGGGCGGTGCGAGCGCAGGATGCGGCCGTCCAGCATGGTGGCCTTGATCGAAAAGTAGGCGGTTTCGGCCTGCCACCTCTCGTGGTAGAGGTCGACCAGTTCACGGGCGGGGTAGCGGGTGTGGTCAGTGAGACTGGTGGCCAGGCGCCACTGCTCGCGACGGACCACGCCATCCTGGTAGGTCACGGTGATCCATGCTTCGACGATCCGCACCGGCAGTTTCCCCATGCCGAAGGTCGACAGGTAGGAGCCGTCCGGCAGCCGCTTGGTGATCAGCGGGATGCGCCGGGCCCCGGACCGGCAGAGGAACTCCGCCCCAGTGGAGCGGAGCTGGAGCAGAAGGGGCCCGCCGTCGAAGCCGGTGTCCAGCAGCACGAGCATCCCGCTGGTCAGCCGGTCGAGCATCCGCTCGGCATACGTGGTCTCGCCTGCGCTCTCCGGGCCGAAGGCGGCGGCGAGCACCGCCCGGGTGCCGCACTCGATGAGCACGAGCAGCCGCAGCAGCGGGTAGCCGAACTCCACGTCCTCGCCCTTGCGCTTGCGTTTGGCGTGCCGGGCGGCGATCGGCTCGCTGTCCGGCAGGTGCAGGCTGGTGCCGTCGATGGCCACCGTCCGCAGGCCCCGCCAGAACGCGCCAGGAGTGCTTGGTCGTGCCACCGGCCCGGCCAGCGTCTCGAACAGCGCTCGGAACGGTGCGGCTCCCACCCGGCGACGGGCACGGCACAGCGCGGAGGTGCATGGCCGTACCAGGGCAAGGGCATCGAGGCTCGCCACGAGCTTGCCCCACACCGCTCGGTAGCTGCACCGCTCGAACAGGGCCAGCGCCAGGACGAAGTACATCACCACCCGCGAGGGCAGCAGTCTGACCCGCTTCTGGACCGTCCCGGTCTCCTCCAGCACCGCATCAACCAGCGCGAAGTCCACCACCTGGGTCAACTCCCCGAGGTGTCCCGGCGCGAACACGCCCTTGGCTACCGCGATCTCGCGGGTGATGACAGACTGCTCCTGCAACGGAACTCCTTGATCAACTCTCTTGGTCGAAAGTTGATCTACCGGAGTTCCGTTGCGTCGTTCAACCCCCCTTGACACATCACCGACAGGCCAAAGTCAACGGTGTTGAC
>NZ_JADWYQ010000111.1 GCF_022414575.1 Streptomyces sp. MUM 178J
GACGAGAAAGTCCTGCGCGCCGTGGGCGAGCACATGGGCCGACTCGCCTCCGCTGATCTGGTCCGGCGTTGCCGTGACGCTCTGGAGCACTCCACCGGCACGTGGGCCGCCCGTAAGCGGGACCTGACGGCCGCTTCGTCGTCGCGGTGGGCCGGGTCGGTCACCTCCAGCACCCACGACCAGTGGGGCCTTTCCCGTCGCGCCCAGCACCAGCACCAGCAGTCTCTGGAAGCTGGTATCCGCACGCTGAGGCACCGCCTGTCCCTGCCGATCGGGGAGAAAGGCAGCCGGGGCAAGCCCGGTGGCTACCGCAGCAAGGGCGAGTGGTTCCAGAAGACTCGGCGTCTGGCAATCCTCGAAGAGCGGCACGCGCACGTGCGCGCTGAGCGGGAGACCGGCAAGGTCTCCGTCGTACGCGGTGGCCGTCGCCTGCTCCACCAGCGGCACAACCTCACTGCCGCCGAGAAGACGCCCGAGCAGTGGCGTGCGGAGTGGGAGGCAGCCCGCTGGTTCCTGACCGCTGACGGCGAGTCCGCCAAGCGCTTCGGCAACGAGACGATCCGCGTCACCCCCGACGGCGAGGTCTCCCTCAAGTTGCCCGCTCCGCTCGCGTACCTGGCCAACGCCAAGCACGGCCGGTACGTCCTGGCCTCGAAGGTGAGTTTCCCTCACCGGGGTGACGAGTGGCGGGACCGCGTCGCCGCGAACCGGGCCGTGGCCTACCGCATCCACCTCGACGTGACCCGTGGCCGCTGGTACCTCGATGCGTCCTGGACCCGCAAAGACCTGCCCGTGATCCCGCTGGACGCCCTGCGGGCCGGTGGCGTGATCGGCGTGGACGCCAACGCGGACCACCTGGCCGCGTGGCTGCTGGATGAATACGGCAACCCGATCGGCACACCGCGCCGCTTCGACTACGACCTCAGCGGTTCGGCCGGACACCGTGACGCACAACTCCGCCACGCCCTCACCCGCCTCCTGCACTGGGCCAAGGCTACGAGCGTGCAGGCCATCGCGATCGAAGACCTCGACTTCACCGACTCCAAGACCCGCGAGAAGCACGGCCGGAAGAAGAAGTTCCGGCAGCTCATCTCCGGTATCCCCACCAGCAGACTCCGCGCACGCCTCCTGTCGATGTGCGCGGAGTCCGGTATCAGCGTGATCGCTGTCGATCCCGCCTATACCTCGATGTGGGGCGCGGAGCATTGGCAGAAGCCGCTTACCACCAAGCGACGCCCCGCAACACGGCACTACGCCGCAGCAGTGGCGATCGGACGACGTTCCCTCGGTCACCGGATCAGGCGACGGACGGCACCGCCCCGCCAGCACCAGAGCGATGCTGGCGGGCATCGGACCGCCCAGGCCCGACCCGGCGACCGGGGGCGCGAGGGAAACCGCCCCCGCGTACCCGGACCACGCCTGCAAGGCGAAGGGACCGGACGCGGCAGGAACGCGGTGGACCAGAAC
>NZ_JADWYQ010000112.1 GCF_022414575.1 Streptomyces sp. MUM 178J
CGTCCCGGTCGGGGGTGGCGGGGGTGTGGGTCAGTAGCGGTAGTGGTCGGGCTTGTAGGGGCCGTCGACGTCGACGCCGATGTACTCCGCCTGCTCCGGCCGCAGCGTCGTCAGCTTCACCCCGAGCGAGTCCAGATGCAGCCGGGCGACCTTCTCGTCCAGATGCTTGGGCAGCACATACACATCCGTCGGATACGCCTCGGGCCGGGTGAACAGCTCGATCTGCGCCAGAGTCTGGTCCGCGAAGGAGTTCGACATCACGAACGACGGGTGACCGGTGGCATTGCCCAGATTCAGCAGCCGGCCCTCCGACAGCACGATCAGCACCTTGCCGCCGGGGAAGGTCCAGGTATGCACCTGCGGCTTCACCTCGTCCTTGACGACCCCCTCCACGGCCGCCAGACCCGCCATGTCGATCTCATTGTCGAAATGGCCGATGTTGCCCACGATCGCCTGGTGCTTCATCCGCGCCATGTCCGACGCCATGATGATGTCCTTGTTGCCCGTCGTGGTGATGAAGATGTCAGCCGTCTCCACCACCTCCTCCAGCGTCGTCACCTGATAGCCGTCCATCGCCGCCTGCAACGCGCAGATCGGATCGATCTCCGTCACGATCACCCGCGCGCCCTGACCCCGCAGCGACTCCGCACAGCCCTTGCCCACATCGCCGTAACCGCACACCACCGCCGTCTTACCGCCGATCAGCACATCCGTCGCCCGATTGATCCCATCAACCAGCGAATGGCGGCAGCCGTACTTGTTGTCAAACTTCGACTTCGTCACCGCGTCATTCACATTGATCGCGGGAAACAGCAGCGTGCCCTCCCGATGCATCTCATACAGCCGATGCACACCCGTCGTCGTCTCCTCCGTCACACCACGAACCTCGGAGGCAAGCTGAGTCCACTTCTGAGGGGACTCATCGAGCGTGCGGGTCAGCAGACGCAGGATGGTGGCGTACTCCTCACTGTCCGCGGAGGCGGGATCGGGAACCTCACCCGCCTTCTCGAACTCCACACCCTTATGAACGAGCAAAGTGGCGTCACCACCGTCGTCCAGGATCATGTTCGGACCCCCGGTGGCACTGTTCGGCCAGGTCAGCGCCTGCTCCGTGCACCACCAGTACTCCTCCAGCGTCTCGCCCTTCCAAGCGAAGACGGGAACACCCCGCGGGCTGTCCACGGTCCCCTCGGGACCAACGGCGACAGCGGCAGCCGCATGGTCCTGAGTGGAGAAGATGTTGCAGGAGGCCCAGCGGACCTCCGCGCCCAACGCGACCAGAGTCTCGATGAGCACAGCCGTCTGCACAGTCATGTGCAGAGAGCCGGTGACACGCGCGCCGGCCAGCGGCTGCACCTGGGCGTACTCCTTGCGGATCGCCATCAGACCGGGCATCTCATGCTCGGCCAGGGTGATCTCCTTGCGGCCGAACTCGGCCAGGGAAAGGTCGGCGACCTTGAAGTC
>NZ_JADWYQ010000113.1 GCF_022414575.1 Streptomyces sp. MUM 178J
TGAACCGTTCCGGGTTCGGTAGAGATCTCAGATGTTGGTTGTGACCTGGGGTTTCGTGGCTGCTCGGTAGTGGTTGTTCTCGTATTCGACGGGTGGGACGTGGCCTATCTCACCGTGGAGTCGTCGGTGGTTGTACCAGTCGACGTACTCGACGGTGGCGAGCTCGACGTCGGACAGCGCCTTCCATGGCCGTCGGGGCTTGATCAGCTCGGTCTTGAACAGCCCGATCGTGCTCTCCATCAGGGCATTGTCGTAGGCGTCTCCGACCGAGCCGATCGACGCGGCGATGCCGGCCGCGTCCAGGTGCTCGGCGAGCCGGAAACTCGTGTACTGCGACCCGGCGTCCGAGTGGTGGATCAACTCGCCTGGCTGGACCGGATGTTGGTCGCGGTCGCGCTGCCAGATCGCCATCTCCAGGGCGTCCAGCACGAAGACCGTCTCCTTCACGGTGGCAGCGGACCAGCCGACGATCCGGCGGGAGAAGGTGTCCACGACGAAGGCGACGTAGACGACACCTGCCCAGGTCCTCACGTGGGTGAAGTCCGCGACCCAGCAGCGGTTCGGGGCGCCGGCGACGAAGTCCCGGTCCACAAGGTCGGGGGCCCGGTCGGTCTGGCCGCCGGGAAGCGTGGTGATCACGCGTTTGCCGCGGACCGCTCCGGTGATACCGAGTTCACGCATCAGGCGTTCGACGGTGCAGCGGGCCACGGTCTGGCCTTGTCGGTTCAGGTGCCGCCAGATCTTCCTCGCGCCGTAGACACGGTAGTTGGCGTCGTATGCCTCCTGAATCAGGATCTTCAGGTCGGTGTCGCGGACGGTGCGGGCCGAGGGTGCCTGCCGGCGTTTGTGGTGGGCGTAGTAGGTGGACGGGGCGATCTTGCAGGAGTGCTCGGTCAGAACACGGCAGATCGGCTCGACTCCGCCGAAGCGGTCCCGGTGCTCGTCGATGAACGCTACGAGCGTGTGTGTGGCCGGTCGAGCTCGGCCGCGAAGAAACTTGCCGCGGCCTTCAAAATCTCGTTGGCCCGCTTCAGCTCGGCGATCTCCTTCTTCAGCCGCTTCAGCTCGGCCGACTCCTCCGTAGTCGTCCCCGGCCGGGTCCCGGTGTCGATCTCGTCCTGACGGACCCACTTGCGCAGTGTCTCGGTCGTTCCGATGCCGAGCTTCGCGGCGACCGCTTTCATCGCGGCCCACTCGGTGTCGTAGTCGGGCCGCACCTCGGCGACCATCCGCACCGCACGACGGCGCAGCTCAAGCGGGTACTGGGAAGGACGTGCCATGACTCGATCCTCTCAAATGATCGAGTCCCTACCGAACCCGGAACGGTTCA
>NZ_JADWYQ010000114.1 GCF_022414575.1 Streptomyces sp. MUM 178J
GACCGCCGACGACATCCTCGACACACTCGCCGCATACTGCACACGAATTAACGACTCAGGACACTAGGGCCTGTATCGGAAGTGGATCAACAGCTACGCTGCGACAGTGGTCAACTCGCCTATAGCCCCTGACGAACTAGTATTCCGAGTCTCCCAAGCGCACACACAGGTGCTGGAACTCGTCGATCGACTCGATGACCAGCAGAAGGATGCGGCTGCCTCTCTGCCGGGGTGGAGTCGAGGGCACGTTGTCCGGCACCTCGCCGACAACGCTCGCGCTTTTGAGCTGCAGGCACTGAGCGCCCTGCGGGGCGAGCTCGTCGACATGTACGACGGTGGCCAGCGAGGACGTGACTGGTCAATCGATCTCGGTGCCACCCTGCCCGCAGCGGAGCTGCACGAGGAATTGAAACTGGCGCAGCGGGCCCTGGAGGATACCTGGAGTCGCATGACGACAGCGGAGTGGAATCATTCAGTCCGCTTTCGTCATGCCACAGTGCTGGATACGGTGCTGGCGCGGTGGCGAGAAGTAGAGATCCATGCCGTAGACCTCGCGGTTGGCTATCACCCTCGCGACTGGTCGCTGGACTTCGCCCTGCACGCTCTGGACTTTCTGTCGGATCGCGCCCCAGTTGGTACTCGGCTGGTCTTGCGGGCGGATGATCATGAGTTCGCCAAAGCGCTGGGGGTGGGCACGACAGTCGAGATATCTGGAACAGTGCGTGACCTTGCGGCCTGGATGGCTGGCCGGAGCACCGACGCCCCTTTGAATTCGACTAGTCTTCACCTGCCTGAACTGGGGCCATGGCCACCTGATCCCGCAGAGTAACGGGCCTGCAGTCGAGAGTCTGGAACGATCTTGCGCCATGGCACGCGGAGATCTGACGGACGACCAGTGGGCGGTTATGGAAAAACCGTTGTCAAAGGGCAAGAAGCCCGGACGCCCCTCCCGACCTGGGCCAGGCGCCAGCTGATTGACGGCATACGATCCGGGTCCGCACCGGCATACCGTGGCGTGACATAGCGCTCGAATCAATGTGGACTCCACGATCGCGCGCGCCCACCAGCACGCCGCCGGCGCCAGGAAAAGGGGAGAACTCCAAAGGGAGCCGCCAGGCGGTGACAGATGTGAGCCGGACGACCATGGAATCGGACGCTCCCGTGGTGGCCTGACCACCAAGCTGCACCTGGCCGTTGAGCTAGTGTCCTGAGTCGTTAGTTCGTGTGCAGTATGCGGCGAGGGTTTCGAGGATCTCGTCTGCGGTC
>NZ_JADWYQ010000115.1 GCF_022414575.1 Streptomyces sp. MUM 178J
CGTTGAGCAGGTTGCGCTGGCTGACCGCGGGGGAGTCGCACGGACCCGCACTGGCGGCGACGCTGGAGGGGCTTCCCGCCGGTGTGCCGATCACCACCGCGATGGTGGCGGATGCGCTGGCCCGGCGGCGGCTCGGCTATGGCCGGGGTGCGCGGATGAAGTTCGAGCGGGACGAGGTGACCTTCCTGGGTGGTGTCCGGCACGGGTTGACGCTGGGTTCTCCGGTGGCCGTGATGGTGGGGAACACGGAGTGGCCGAAGTGGGAGCAGGTCATGGCCGCGGATCCGGTGGACGCCCAGGAGCTGGCGGCTTTGGCGCGTAACGCGCCGTTGACCCGTCCGCGTCCCGGCCATGCGGATCTGGCGGGGATGCAGAAGTACGGGTTCGATGAGGCGCGGCCTGTTCTGGAGCGTGCGAGTGCCCGGGAGACCGCGGCGCGGGTGGCGCTGGGTGCGGTGGCCCGCTCGTATCTGAAGGAGACGGCGGGGGTGGAGGTCGTCTCGCATGTGGTGGAGCTGGCGGCGGCGAAGGCGCCGTACGGGGTCTATCCGACGCCGGCGGATGTGGAGCGGCTGGATGCGGATCCGGTGCGCTGTCTGGATGCGGACGCCTCGAAGGCGATGGTCGCGGAGATCGACCAGGCGCACAAGGATGGTGACACGCTGGGCGGTGTGGTGGAGGTGCTGGCGTACGGGGTGCCGGTGGGGCTTGGGTCGCATGTGCACTGGGACCGTCGGCTGGACGCCCGGCTTGCGGCGGCTTTGATGGGCATCCAGGCCATCAAGGGTGTGGAGGTCGGCGATGGCTTCGGTCTTGCGCGGGTGCCCGGTTCCAAGGCCCATGACGAGATCGTTCCGACGGGGGAGGGCATCAAGCGGGCCTCGGGCCGTTCGGGCGGCACGGAGGGCGGTTTGACGACCGGCGAGCTGCTGCGTGTGCGGGCGGCGATGAAGCCGATCGCGACGGTGCCGCGGGCGTTGAGGACGGTTGATGTGACCACGGGTGAGGCGGCTGCCGCGCATCATCAGCGGTCCGATGTGTGCGCAGTGCCGGCGGCCGGGATCGTGGCCGAGGCGATGGTCGCGCTGGTCCTCGCGGACGCGGTGGCGGAGAAGTTCGGCGGCGACAGCGTGGCCGAGACCCGCCGCAACGTCCGGTCCTACCTCGACAACCT
>NZ_JADWYQ010000116.1 GCF_022414575.1 Streptomyces sp. MUM 178J
CTAGTGTCCTGAGTCGTTAGTTCGTGTGCAGTATGCGGCGAGGGTTTCGAGGATCTCGTCTGCGGTCTTGGTCCACACGAACGGCTTGGGGTTCTTGTTCCACTCGTTGATCCAGCCGCGGATGTCGCGTTCCAGCTCGACGACGCTGCGGTGGGCCGAGCGGCGGAGTTTGCGGCAGGTCAGCTCGGCGAACCAGCGCTCGACGAGGTTGAGCCAGGAGGCGGAGGTGGGGGTGAAGTGCAGGTGGAAGCGGGGGTGTCGCAGCAGCCACTTCTTGACCGCTTCGGTCTTGTGGGTGGCGTAGTTGTCCAGGACCAGGTGCAGGTCCAGGTCCTTGGGGACGGCGGCGTCGATGGTCTTCAGGAAGCGGAGGAACTCCTGGTGGCGATGGCGTCGGTAGTGCTGGGCTATGACCGAGCCGGAGGCGATGTCCAGGGCGGCGAACAGGCTGGTGGTGCCATGCCGGACGTAGTCGTGCGTCATCCGCGCCGGCGTTGTCGGTGCCAGCGGCAGCACCGGCTGGGTGCGGTCCAGGGCCTGGATCTGCGACTTCTCGTCCACCGCCAGGACCAGGGCGTTCTCCGGTGGGGACAGGTAGATGCCGACCACGTCGCGGACCTTGGTCACGAACTGCGGGTCGGTGGACAGCTTCCAGGTCTGCACGATGTGCGGCTTGAGGCCGAAGGCCCGCCAGATCCGGGAGACGGCCGACTGCGACATGCCCGCCGCCTGGGCCATCGACCGCGTCGACCAGTGCGAGTCCCCCGAAGGGGGCGCCTGGTCGAGGGTCCGGGCGACCAGGGACTCGACCTGCTCGTCCGTGATCTGGCGCGGGGCACCGGACCGCGGAGCGTCGACCAGCCCCTCAAGGCGGTCGGAAGCGAACCTGGACCGCCACTTGCGCACCGTCTCCCGCGAGATACCGAGCTCCTGCGCGACCTGCGCGTTCGGGCGGCCTTCGGCGCATGCCAGCACGATCCTCGCGCGCAGCACCAGAGCCTGCCCCGCGGTCCGCTTACGCAACCAGCCCCGCAGTACGCGGTGTTCGCGCTCGGACAACTCCAACGACAACGGCTTCGGACCCGGCATCACCCCACCCTACAACCGCCAAAGAACTAACGACTCAGGACACTAG
>NZ_JADWYQ010000117.1 GCF_022414575.1 Streptomyces sp. MUM 178J
TAGTTCGCTTGCGGTTATAGGGTAGAGCGATGCCTGGTCCGAAGCCGTTGCCGCTGGAGTTGTCCGATCGCGAACGCCGGGTGCTGCGGGGCTGGTTGCGCAAGCAGACTGCGTCGCAGGCGCTGGTGCTGCGGTCGAGGATCGTGCTGGCGTGTGCGGAGGGCTTGTCGAACGCGAGGGTCGCGGACGACCTGGGTGTCTCGCGGGAGACGGTGCGCAAGTGGCGGTCCCGGTTCGCCGCGGACCGGCTGGAGGGCCTAGTGGACCGGCCGCGCTCGGGGGCCCCGCGGAAGATCACGGACGAGCAGGTCGAAGCCCTGGTTGCCAGGACGCTCAGCCAGACACCGCCGACCGGCGATTCGCACTGGTCGACGCGTTCGATGGCCGAGGCGCAGGGTATGTCGCAGTCGGCTGTCTCGCGGATCTGGCGGGCCTTCGGCCTCAAGCCGCACATCGTGGAGACCTGGAAGCTGTCGACCGACCCGCAGTTCGTGACCAAGGTCCGCGACGTGGTGGGCATTTACCTGTCCCCGCCGGAGAACGCCCTGGTCCTGGCCGTGGACGAGAAGTCGCAGATACAGGCCCTGGACCGGACTCAGCCGGTGCTGCCGATGGCGCCGACCACGCCGGCGAAGATGACCCACGACTACGTCCGCCACGGCACGACCAGCCTGTTCGCCGCCCTGGACATCGCCTCCGGATCGGTCATCGCCCAGCACTACCGCCGCCACCGCCACCAGGAGTTCCTCCGCTTCCTGAAGGTCATCGACGCCGCCATCCCCAAGCACCTCGAACTCCACCTGGTCCTGGACAACTACGCCACCCACAAGACCGAACCGGTCAAGAAGTGGCTGCTTCGACACCCCCGCTTCCACCTGCACTTCACCCCCACCTCGGCGTCCTGGCTCAACCTCGTCGAGCGCTGGTTCGCCGAGCTGACCTGCCGCAAACTCCGCCGCTCGGCCCACCGCAGCGTCGTCGAACTCGAACGAGACATCCGCCGCTGGATCAACGAGTGGAACAAGAACCCCAAGCCCTTCGTGTGGACGAAGACCGCCGACGACATCCTCGACACACTCGCCGCATACTGCACACGAATTAACGACTCAGGACACTAG
>NZ_JADWYQ010000118.1 GCF_022414575.1 Streptomyces sp. MUM 178J
CATGCTCGGCCAGGGTGATCTCCTTGCGGCCGAACTCGGCCAGGGAAAGGTCGGCGACCTTGAAGTCGGTGAACTCAGCGGAGGACTGAGACGGCATGGACTCTCCTCGACTCTTGTACGCCCCGGTGAATCTCCACCGTCGCAGGCGATCGGTTCAGGGTGATGTAGTGCAGTCCCGGAGCGCCGGCGTCGAGCAGGCGCTCCGCCATCGCGATCGCGTGGTCCACGCCGATGCGATGGGATTCCTCGGGGTCGTTCCGGGCCGCGTACAGCCGTTGGGCCAGCGCCTCGGGAAAGGTCGCGTCGCTGAGTTCGGCGAACCGGCTGATCTGCCGGTAGTCCGTGGCCGGCATGATCTCCGGGATGACCGGGGTGTCACAGCCCGCTGCCGCGGCCCGGTCACACAGCCGGAAGTAGTGCTCGACGTCGAAGAACATCTGGGTGATGGCGTAGTCCGCGCCCGCCCGGCATTTGTCGGCGAAGTGCCGGATGTCGCTGTCCCAGTCCGGCGAGCGGGGATGCCGCTCCGGGAAGGCGGCCACGCCGACGCTGAAGTCGCCCAGGTCCCGGATGAGTTCGACGAGTTCCACGGCGTAGGTGAGTCCCTGCGGGTGAGCGAGCCAGGGGCCCTTCGGGTCCCCGGGCGGATCACCTCGCACAGCAAGGACGTCATGGATGCCGACATCCGCGTACTGGCCGATGATGTGCCGCAGCTCGGCGACCGAGTGTCCGACCGCGGTGAGATGGGCAACCGGGCGCAGCGTGGTGTGGGCGGCGATCTGCTTGGTGACGGCGACGGTCCTGTCCCTCGATGACCCGCCCGCACCGTAGGTCACGGAGACGAAGGCGGGGGCCAGGGCCTCGATACGGCGGATGGCGTCCCACAGGCGGGCCTCGCCCTTGTCGGTCTTGGGCGGGAAGAACTCGAACGAGTACGAGGTCTCCCCCGCTGCCAGCACCTCGCGAACCGTTCTCACGATCGAGACCCTCCTGTGCTGAAGTAGCTCGCCTCGGGGTGGTGGGTGATCAGAGCGTCGGTGGACTGCTCGGGGTGGAGCTGGAACTCCTCGGACAGCTCGACGCCGATCCGCTCGGGCT
>NZ_JADWYQ010000119.1 GCF_022414575.1 Streptomyces sp. MUM 178J
CGTCCGGGACGGCTCGTCGCGGGCGCCGGCCAGCCGGCGCGCCCACGCGCCTATCCCGCGCCTGCGGGCCGGGCTGCCGGCCGCCGGCAGCCGGGTGCCGCGCGGCGGGGTCGTGTGCCGTCTGCTGTGCGCCCGCGGGGCGTCGGGCGTCCCCGGGGCGTCCGGTGCGCCGGGGGCAGGAGGCGGCTGTTCAGGGCCCCGCTCATGCACTGTCGGCTCGGTCGCGGTCGGGTCCTGCACGGACGGGTCGGCAGCGGTCGGGCGGACTGCCGAGGGGGCGCTCGCGGTCGGGTCGTTTGTCCTCGGGCCGTGCGAGGCGTGCTGAGGTGCGGCTTGCCGGCGGTCGTCCGGATCCCGGCGGTCGTCGGGTTCGCAGCCGGTCCGCTGCTCGGGGAGGGGCCGGTCGCTCCCGGCGGACGGGTGGGGGGCGTGCTCGGGTGTGGCGTGCGGGCGGCCCTCCTGCTCGCGGCCGGCTCCCTGCTCCTGGCCTGCACGCTGCCCGTGTGGGGCCCGCCCGGGGGCGCTCTGCTCGTGGAGGGCGTGCTCGGGTGTGGCTCGCCGGGGGTCGTCCGGATTCCGGCGGTCGTCGGGTTCGCGGTCGGTCTGCAGCTCGCGTGACGGCTGTCCGGCCGCGGCCGGTCCATGGGAGGCGTGGTCGGCTGCGGCCGGCCGGTGACCGCCGTGCTCATGGCCGGTCCGCTGCTCGCGGAGGGGCCGGTCGCTCACGGTCGGCTCGTGGGAGGCGTGGTCGGGCATGGCTGTGGCCTGCCGGTGGCCGCCCTGGTCGTGGCCGGCCCATTGCCGGTGAGAAGCCTGTTCCGGCAGGGCCTGTTCCGGCAGGGCCTGTTCCGGCACGGCCTGCTCGGAGGTTGTCTGCTTACGCGCAGGCGGCGCGTCGTGCTCGTACGCGTACAGCGCTTCCGAGGCGTCGCCGCGCCCCGGGCCCGGTACCCGGCCACCCGGCAGCGTGGTCGCGGGCGCCGGGGGTGCCGCAGAGCCGTGTGGCCCGCCGGCCGCCCGCCGGCCGTCGCCCGGCGAGCCATGCGCCTGCGGACCGGCAGCAC
>NZ_JADWYQ010000120.1 GCF_022414575.1 Streptomyces sp. MUM 178J
CCCGCCGCGCACCGCCATCGTCACCAGGTCGACGCGCCGGGTGAGCCGGCCGAGCACCTCGCGAACCCCCTGCGCCCCCGGCGCGGGCGGCGCGCCGAGCAGCCCCGAGCCGGACAGCGGGGCGAGCGCTGCCGCGCCCGCGCCCGCCGGGTCGATGACGTGGACGGAGAACTCCCCCGGCGGATAGACAGCGAGCAGCCGGGCGGCGTGTCCGACCGCGCAGTCCAGCGCCTGCCTGCGCAACTGCGCCTCGTCGAGCATCAGGGCGGCTTCGGATCCGGTACGCCCGCTGTCGACCCACAAGCCGCGTTCCAGGGGCAGCCGGACCAGGAAGGGAATGCGCAGTGCGGGGCTCTCCGGCAGATGGAGATCGCCGATGCGCAGCGCCATCGGGACCTCCATGGGCACCCGGTAGCCGTGCCAGCAGGGGTTGTCCCACCGGGCGAAGGCGGGCGGCAGCGCGGGCTCGACGACCTCGGACTCGGCGGCCAGCTGGGCCAGGTCCCGGTCGAGCACCCGGCGGGCCTCGTCGGCAAGCCTGCGGCACTTGGCGCGGGCGGCCTCTCGGGCGGCGTCGCCCGCCCCTCCGATGCGGCTGCGCGGATCGTCCAGGACCCGGTCGAGCTCCTGGTCCATCCGGGACTCCGCGAACTCGACCGCGCTGCGGTAGGCGGCGGTCGTCCGGGCGAGGTCTTCGAACATGCCCCAGATCTGGTTGTAGAGCCGCTCTTCCATGGACCATCCGGTGGCATCGCCGGCGACGGGGGCGGCCGGCTGTCCCGGCGGGGCCGGGGAGGCGGCCGGGGGCGGCGGGGGCGCGGCGGA
>NZ_JADWYQ010000121.1 GCF_022414575.1 Streptomyces sp. MUM 178J
CCGCCGCAACTGCCCCGGAGGAGAAACAGCATGAGCCGCAGCGACGTCCTGGTAGACGCCGACTGGGTCGAGGCCCACCTCGACGACCCCAAGGTCGTCATCGTCGAGGTCGACGAGGACACCTCGGCGTACGACAAGAACCACATCAAGAACGCCGTGCGGATCGACTGGAAGCAGGACCTCCAGGACCCGGTGCGCCGTGACTTCGTCGACCAGGAGGGCTTCGAGAAGCTCCTGTCCGCGAAGGGCATCGCCAACGACGACACCGTCGTCCTCTACGGCGGCAACAACAACTGGTTCGCCTCCTACGCCTACTGGTACTTCAAGCTCTACGGCCACGAGAGCGTCAAGCTCCTCGACGGCGGCCGCAAGAAGTGGGAGCTGGACTCCCGCGACCTGGTGGCCGAGGTGCCGCAGCGCCCGGCCACGCAGTACAAGGCCAAGGCCCAGAACACCGCGATCCGCGCCTTCCGCGACGACGTCGTGGCCGCGATCGGCGCCCAGAACCTGGTCGACGTGCGTTCGCCCGACGAGTTCAGCGGCAAGCTGCTCGCCCCGGCGCACCTGCCGCAGGAGCAGTCGCAGCGCCCCGGCCATGTGCCGAGCGCCCGCAACATCCCGTGGTCGAAGAACGCCAACGACGACGGCACCTTCAAGTCGGACGACGACCTCAAGGCCCTCTACGCCGAGGAGCAGGTCGACCTGGCGAAGGACACCATCGCCTACTGCCGCATCGGTGAGCGCTCCGCGCTGACCTGGTTCGTCCTGCACGAGCTGCTCGGTGTGGAGAACGTCAAGAACTACGACGGCTCGTGGACCGAGTACGGCTCCCTCGTCGGCGTGCCGATCGAGCTCGGCGC
>NZ_JADWYQ010000122.1 GCF_022414575.1 Streptomyces sp. MUM 178J
GCCGGGCAGCGGGCGCATGCGACCGAGACGCCGGCGGCGACGGCGCGGGAGGCGCACCGTGCGCCCGCCCCGCCCGCCCCGCCCGCCCCGCCCGCCCCGCCCGGCTCATCCGTCCCGTCCGGCTCGTCCGGCTCGTCCGTCCCGCCCGGCGCATCGTCCGAGGACGACCGAGCGGCGGCCCCGCATGTCGGCGGTGGGTCTTGGGGCGCCGACGCGGAGTCCGGCGGCACCCGGGTGCAAGGCCTTGGGGCGGCCGTCGGCGTGCAGGCGGAGGCATCGCCCGGGCTGTCTGGCCGGCCGGCCGCCGTGGGCGGAACGGCGGGCCAGCGTGTCGGCGGTGCGCCTGGGGGCGCCGAGGGGGAGTCCGGAGGCATTCCGGCGCCCGCGCGGCGTGCGACGCCTCACGACCGGCCCGACGCCGCCTTCGCCCTGATGCGCATCGCGGGCGATTCCGGGGCGTACCGCATCGCCGCCCGGCATGCCGCGCGTGCCGCGCTCGTCGTCGCCGAGATGTTCGTGGAGCAGGCGGGGGGACAGGCGTGGAGGATGCGGGAACTGCCCGCAGCAGAGGCCCCGTCGCCGGGCGGCCTCGTTCCGCTGCTGGCCGGGCACGGCATCGAAGCGCGGTACCAAAGCGATGTGCCGGCGTCCGAGAGGCCCGCCCCCGACCCCGCCCCCGACCCCGGCCCGGTCAGCGGACCCGACGGCCGTACCGCGCTGTCCCTCGGAGTGCCGCTCGGGCGGCTGACCGCCGCCCAGTGGCGGCAACTGGCCGCCGCGGCGCGCGAGGACGGCGACGGCACGCTGCGCCTCACCCCCTGGCGCGGCGTCGTGCTGCCCGGACTCGCAC
>NZ_JADWYQ010000123.1 GCF_022414575.1 Streptomyces sp. MUM 178J
TCGCCCTATTCGGACTCGCTTTCGCTACGGCTTCCCCACACGGGTTAACCTCGCAACACACCGCAAACTCGCAGGCTCATTCTTCAAAAGGCACGCAGTCACGAGACACGCAAAGCGTGTCCGACGCTCCCACGGCTTGTAGGCACACGGTTTCAGGTACTATTTCACTCCGCTCCCGCGGTACTTTTCACCATTCCCTCACGGTACTATCCGCTATCGGTCACCAGGGAATATTTAGGCTTAGCGGGTGGTCCCGCCAGATTCACACGGGATTTCTCGGGCCCCGTGCTACTTGGGAAAGAACAAACGAGCCGCTGATGTTTCAGCTACGGGGGTCTTACCCTCTACGCCGGGCCTTTCGCATGCCCTTCGCCTACATCAACGGTTTCTGACTCGCCCAACTGCCGGCAGACAGCTGAAGCTCACTCCCACAACCCCGCCTGCGCAACCCCTGCCGGGTATCACACACAAACGGTTTAGCCTCATCCAGTTTCGCTCGCCACTACTCCCGGAATCACGGTTGTTTTCTCTTCCTGAGGGTACTGAGATGTTTCACTTCCCCTCGTTCCCTCCACACTGCCTATGTGTTCAGCAGCGGGTGACAGCCCATGACGACTGCCGGGTTTCCCCATTCGGAAACCCCCGGATCAAAGCCTGGTTGACGACTCCCCGGGGACTATCGCGGCCTCCCACGTCCTTCATCGGTTCCTGGTGCCAAGGCATCCACCGTGCGCCCTTAAAAACTTGGCCACAGATGCTCGCGTCCACTGTGCAGTTCTCAAACAACAACCAGCCACCCGTCAC
>NZ_JADWYQ010000124.1 GCF_022414575.1 Streptomyces sp. MUM 178J
ATGCGGACGTGGCTCAGTTGGTAGAGCATCACCTTGCCAAGGTGAGGGTCGCGAGTTCGAATCTCGTCGTCCGCTCTCTGAGGTGAAGGCCCCGGTCATCCGACCGGGGCCTTCACCGTTCTCCAGCGGAGACGTAAACGCACATCGAAGCTGCTGCGGTGTGAGAGTCACCACACCACCGCATACAAGGTCGCCCGCCCCGATCGCCGCTGCATGGCCGTCACCCGTCGTGGCCGCCCCGCTCGCCCATATCCGGCACACCCCCGCCGCCCGCGTCCGGGAACTTCGCCCCGTGACCGGCCTCGCTCAGCGGCTCGACGGCGTCCCCTGCGCCATGGCTTGCGGAAACCGCTCTGCGGACCCGGAGTTGGCCTTCGGCACGACCGCCGCGGACGATGCGACGCTCACCGCACGCAAGTCCGAAGTCCTCCGGCGCACGGCCGACGGCGTGGAGATCCCGGAGATCGCCGGGCAGACCCGTCCGCCCCTGCGCGCCGTACGGAACCACTCCTCCTCCACGGCCTCGAAGCCCGGCGCCGAGAGTCGGCATGCCGCGATCGTCTCGCTCCGGAGCGAGGTTGGGTATAGTGGTCCCCGCGCTACGGCGCATGCGGACGTGGCTCAGTTGGTAGAGCATCACCTTGCCAAGGTGAGGGTCGCGAGTTCGAATCTCGTCGTCCGCTC
>NZ_JADWYQ010000125.1 GCF_022414575.1 Streptomyces sp. MUM 178J
GGCCCGGCCTCGGCGGCGGTCCGTCCGGCGGCCCTGGCGGCTCCGGAGGAGCCGGTAAGGGACTCGCCGGCGCCGGCGCCGGTGGGGGCGGACGCCTGGGCGCGGGCTCGGCCCCGCGTGCGGCGCTGCCCGGACGTGACGGCGCGCCCCAGGGCGGCAACCGGCAGAACGGCCCGCAGGGCGGCCCCTCCCAGGGCAGCGGTTTCGCCTCCGGCGGTCTCCAGCCGCAGGCCCGGCATGCGCAGGGTCAGGGCCAGGGTCGGCAGTCGTCCGGCCCGCAGTCCCAGTCGGGTTCGGGGCAGGACTTCTTCGCTCCCGGCGGCCGCACCCAGCAGAGCCCCCAGGGCGGTCAGGGCGGCTACGGTCAGGACTCCTTCAGCCAGCAGGGCCGGGACGGCGGCCGCGGTCTGAGCGGCGCGTTCGGCTCCGGAGCCGGCCGCGGTGCGCAGAACGCCCCCGCCCGTGACGAGGCCCGCTCCTTTGGCGCCGACGACCGGGGACGGCAGCTTCCCGCCCCCGGCGGCCCGCGCGCCGAACTCCCGGGCAGCGCCGGCGGGGGCGCACCTCGCGCCCCGCGCCCGCAG
>NZ_JADWYQ010000126.1 GCF_022414575.1 Streptomyces sp. MUM 178J
CGGCGGCGGTCGGGCGTTCGCGTGGATGTTGATCGTCACGGGTGCGGCGGGTCTGCTGGCCGCCTGGGTGATCACGATCGACAAGTTCAAGCTGCTGGAGGATCCGGATTTCACGCCGGGGTGCAGTCTGAATCCGATTGTGTCCTGCGGGAACATCATGGAGAGCGAGCAGGCGTCGGCGTTCGGGTTCCCCAATCCGATGCTGGGGCTGGCCGCGTACGCGGTGGCAGTCGCGATCGGCGTGGGGCTGCTGGCGGGGGCGCGGTACCGGCGCTGGTTCTGGCTGGGGCTGAACGCGGGGACGCTGTTCGGGGTGGGGTTCTGCACATGGCTGCAGTACCAGTCGCTGTATGTGATCGGTTCGCTGTGTCTGTGGTGCTGTCTGGCGTGGGTCGCGACGATCGTGATGTTCTGCTACGTGACGGTGCACAACGTCCGGCACCGGGTTGTGAAGGCGCCTGAGGGGCTGCGGCGGGGGCTGCTGGAGTTCCACTGGGTGCCGCCGGTGCTGTGGATCGGGATCATCGGGATGCTGATCCTGACCCGCTGGTGGGACTTCTGGACCAGCTGAACC
>NZ_JADWYQ010000127.1 GCF_022414575.1 Streptomyces sp. MUM 178J
CGGTCGGTCGGTGGGCAGGGTCAGCTCGTCGGGCAGGCCCGCGAGGGCCTGGGTCCAGTAGGCCAGCTGGCGGGAGATCTCGCTGTCCGGGTCCGTCTCGTCGCCGAGCAGCTCCCGCTGCCACAGCGTGTAGTCGGCGTACTGGACGGGAAGCGGCGCCCACTGCGGAGCCCCGCCCGCACAGCGCGCCGTGTACGCGGCCGCGAGATCCTTCGCGAGCGGACCGAGGGACCAGGCGTCACCCGCGATGTGGTGCAGGACCAGCACGAGGACGTGCTCCTCCGGACC
>NZ_JADWYQ010000128.1 GCF_022414575.1 Streptomyces sp. MUM 178J
TAAAAACTTGGCCACAGATGCTCGCGTCCACTGTGCAGTTCTCAAACAACAACCAGCCACCCGTCACCCCCAGACCAACACATCTGGAGAACACCGGGACCGGCAAAACCGAAGACACCCAGGCATATCGCCCGTGCCTTCAGACACCCAACAGCGTGCCCGACCCGACCCGTCCAGAAGACCCTGCGTTCCACGCCGAAGCA